>JBMTIM010000005.1:0-84586 GCA_049437325.1 Acidimicrobiales bacterium | reverse complement strand
CCACGCCCCCCCCGGGCGGGGGGGGGGGGGCACGTCGTTGTGGGCGGCACAGCAACGTCAGAGGCTGCGAGCGGTGTGGAAGCCGGCGTGGATCGCACCTTCGAGGTACCCGATGCCCCCGGCGTCGCCGATCACGATCGGATCGTGGCCGGCAGCACGGAATGCGTCGGCGACGGACGGGTCGCCTTCGAGGCCGGTGGCGATCACGACGGTGTCGGCACGGACGGTTCGTGCGGCGTCGCCGGCTCGGAACTGCACGTCGGCGTGTCCGATTCGAAGATCGGTGACCTGCCCGACAAGCTCGACACCGTGGTCTCGAAGATCGTTGAGCACGCGCCACCTGCGGGGATGGGCCATCTCGAGCGCAAAGTTCTCACCCTCCTCGAGCACTGTCACCCGCCGTCCACGGTCGACCAGGAATTCGGTCAGCTCCACGCCGACGAGGCCGCCACCGATCACGACGACGTCGTCACCGATCGGCATGTACCGCTCCGTGAGCCGAGCAACCGTGCCAGGATCGCTGAGCACACCGAGGCGACGGCCGAGCCGGACAGCGATCCGGGTGGTGACGCCGAGCTTCTTGATCGCCGATCCGTCGCCGCTCCCGGTCAGAAGGTCGCGGAGATCGTCACCATCGAAGACATGATCTTGTTCGACACCAGGAATCTCGGGCCGCACGCGCCGGGCGCCACTGGCGACGATGAGTACGTCGGGGTCGAGCGCGTCGACCTGGTCGACATCCGCCGTGGTGCCGAGGCGGAGGTCGACACCGAGTCGATGCATCTCATGCTCGTACCACCGCAACAGCCGAAGGTTGGGCTCGTAGACCAGCGCCGCGAAGCGCAGCGCCCCACCGATCTGCTCGCCGGCCTCCCACACGGTGACGCGGTGACCTCGTTCCGCCGCCACCCGTGCCGCCTCGAGGCCGGCGGGACCCCCACCGACGACCGCAACCGTGCGCGACTGTTCGGCGACAGCGCGCTCGACGTCGGCCAGGTCGAGTTCTCGGCCGAGCACCGGGTTGACCGCGCATCTGACTCTGCGGTCGAAGAAGGGCTGTGCGACGCAGACGTAGCAATTGATGCACGGCCGGATCTCGCCGGCCCTGCCTTCGGCGAGCTTCAGCGGCGTAGCCGGGTCGGCGAGTAGCTGGCGGCCCATTGCAACGAGATCGGCCTTGCGATGGGCGATCATCTCGTTGCCGGTTGCAGGGCTGATACGTCCGACACCGATGACCGGGACGGCGAGGTCTCGGGTCAACCGTCCACTCAGCGCGGCGTGCCTTGCCTCCTGGTCGGGCAGCGACCCCTCGGTGAACGCCCGCCCCGACGTGCTGTCCCCGTAGGCACTCAGATGGATGGCGTCGGCGCCGGCCTCGACCGCGAGCCGGGCCGTCACCCGACAGTCGTCGAACGTGATGCCCTCGGGTGTGCGATATTCGAGCGCATCGAGACGGACCCAGACCGGCATGTCGGTCCCGGCCCGACCCTTCGCTTCCGCAATCCATTCGCACAGCAGACGAGCCCGGTTCTCGTGGGAGCCGCCGTACTCGTCGGTGCGCCGGTTCCATTGCGGCGACAGGAACCCAGAGGCCAGGTAGCCGTGGGCACCGTGGATCTCGACGGCGTCGAAACCAGCATCCTTGGCCCGCCCGACCGCATCGCCGAGCTGCTCGGTGAGCGCAGCGATGTCGTCGGTAGTCATCTCGCGGTACTGAGGCTTCGACTCCACTCCGCCTGACGCGGCGGCCATCGCCATCAGCTCATCGCTGGACAGGTCACCAACCATGTCGAACGACCCGCGCCACTCGGGCAGCGACGGAACCATCACCGGGTCACCGTTCGCGATGTCGACTCGGCTGATCTTGCCGTGGTGCACGAGCTGGATGGCGATCTTCGCCCCGTGGGCGTGGACACGGTCGGTGAGCGTGCGCAGGGGTTCGACGAACCGATCCTCGGAGAGGCCGAGCTGGTGGACGCTGTTTGCTCCGTGTGGATACGCAAAGGCGGCCACCTCGGTGATCAGCAGACCAGCACCGCCTCGGGCCCGTTCTTCGTAGTAGCGGACGACTTCGTCGTTGGCGGACCCGTCGTCACCGACGATCTCGACGCCCATCGGTGCCATCACGATGCGGTTGCGCAACGTCATCGACCCGATTCGAACGGGCGAGAGCAGATGGTCGGTCATCAACGTGTCAGGATCGCACGGCTCCGTCGATCAGTGCGGCATTGGCGACTGCGGCCGCAACCGCTGGCGCAACCGTCTTGTCGAACACCGATGGCACCACGAACTGGGGCTCGAGATCGGCATCGTTCACGGCGTCGGCGATGGCATGGGCTGCGGCGACCTTCATCGACTCGGTTACCGAGTGGGCACCGACGTCGAACGCGCCGCGGAAAATGCCGGGGAACGCCAGCACATTGTTGATCTGATTCGGGAAATCACTTCGCCCGGTAGCCATGACCGCCGCCAGTCCATCGGCGCTCTCGGGCCGGATCTCCGGGTCGGGATTTGCCATCGCAAAAACGATCGGATCCTTTGCCATGTGGCGGAGATCTGCAGCGTCGATGAGGTCGGGAGCTGAGACCCCGATGAAGATGTCGCTGCCTCTCATCACCTCCTGAAGCGTTCCGGCCTTGCGATCGGGGTTGGTGTGTTCTGCGAACCACTCTTTGGCGAAATTGAGGTTGTCGCGGCCCTGATGGATCGCACCCATGCGGTCGACACCGACGATGTTCTCGACCCCGGCGTCGCGCAGGATCTTGCCGATGGCGAGTCCTGCGGCGCCCATACCACTGATGACAATCGAGCAGTCTTCGAGTTTCTTGTCGACAAGTTTCACAGCGTTCATCAGCCCGGCGAGCGTGACAACAGCGGTGCCGTGTTGATCGTCGTGGAAGACAGGAATGTCGAGCGATTCCTTCAACGCGTCCTCGATCAGGAAGCAGTTGGGGGCAGCGATGTCTTCGAGGTTGATCCCGCCGAAGGTCGGAGCGATTCGCTGAACGGTCTCGATGACCTCGTCGGGATCTTTGGTGTCGAGGCAGATCGGGAATGCGTCGACTCCGGCGAACTCCTTGAACAGGAGTGCCTTGCCTTCCATGACCGGCATCGCTGCTTCGGGACCGATGTCACCGAGGCCGAGCACGGCGGTGCCGTCACTCACGATGGCGACCGTGTTCTTCTTGATCGTGTACTCGTGAGCCAGCGCGTTGTTTTCGTGGATGCTCATGCAGACGCGGGCGACACCGGGCGTGTACGCCATCGCGAGGTCGTGTGCGTCGCCCACCGAACACAGCGGCAACACTTCGATCTTGCCGCCCTCGTGGAGTTTGTAGGTGCGATCCCACCATTCGACGACGGTGACACCGTCGAGCGCCTCGACCATCTCGACGATGCGGCGGCTGTGTGCCTCATCTCGGGCATGCACATCGACGAGGCGAGACACCGATGGCCCTTTGGCTTCGAAGCCGGTGGCACCGGCGATGTTTCCTCCCGCCTCACCAACAGCCACAGCGAACCGACCAAGTGTGCCGGGCACGTTGTCGAGGACGATACGCATTCCGATCGAGTACGCAGCGGTGGGAACGGTGGCCATGGCCCCGCACGCTATCGGCGTGGCACGCGACCACCCCAAGCACGACTTAGACCTGGAGACACTTGAGACGCGCGTGTTATGCGTTTCTTGGTTCCTCAGATGAATGCGATATCCGACTTTTGGATAATGCGGTCCACCAAAACGCCCAAATCAGCTGCTCCATCATTGGTCAAATGTTGAGTGTTAGTAGTACTCTTTTATTCATGGCACCACGAACTGGACAGATGTCAGATGAGCACAAGGCAGCTCTTGCGGAGGGTCGCGCCCAGGGCAGGGCGGTCCGGGCGTACCTCGAGGCACTCGAGGCGAACAAGCCTCGCCGCGGCCGAAAGCGAACCCCTGAGTCGATGCGGGCCCGCATCGACAAGATCGACGCATTGATCGACGAGGCTGACGCAATGAGCCGGCTCCACATGGTGCAGGAGCGTCTCGACCTCGTCGCAGCAATCGACGCAGCAGAGGCAACGGTGGATCTCGCATCACTCGAGGACGGGTTCGTTGCCGCCGCTGCGCCATACAGCGATCGCAAGAACATCAGCTACGCCGCGTGGCGTGAGGTGGGTGTCTCAGCCGAGGTGCTCAAGCGGGCCGGTATCTCCCGCAGCTGACGGACTCAGACCCGAACCTCGGATGCTGCGACTGCAGCGAGTGGGTGACGGCCAACAACGTCGGCTGCTCGAGCACAGATGCGCGCGACTTGTTCGACCGCTGTGCCGACGAAGTCCTCGGGCTGGGCCAGCAGCTCGCGGAGTGTTGCTGCGTCGAGTGGAACCCTCGGGTCATGATCGAGTCGCTCGATGAGGCCATGGCCGCTGTCGACCTCACGTCGATCGAGCGCAGCTGCAACGGCGTGCTCTTTGATCAACTCGTGTGCCGTCTCGCGACCGAGCCCCGCATCGACCGCAGCGGTCAGCATGCGGGTGGTAGCGAGGAAGGGCAGGTCACGTCGGAGTTCTGCGTGAATAACAGCAGGAAAGACTCCGAACTCGTCGAAGACGCCGAGCGCCGTCTGAAGCAAACCATCAGCAGCCATGAACGCATCGGGAAGCATCACCCGACGCACAACAGAACAGCTGACATCTCCTTCGTTCCACTGGCGACCAGCAAGGCCGGACGCCATGGTGAGATGACCATCGAGCACAAGCCGAAGCCCATTGATCCGCTCTGACGATCGAGCGTTCATCTTGTGCGGCATCGCCGACGACCCGACCTGGCCGGGCCGAAATCCTTCGGTGACGAGCTCGTGCCCGGCCATGAGACGAAGCGTCGTGACTGCGCTCGACGGTGCCGACGTGGCCTGGCACAGCGCTGACACGACATCGAGATCGAGTGAACGCGGATAGACCTGACCAACCGAATCGAGCACCCGACCGAAGCCGAGATGGTCGGCGACACGACGTTCGAGCTCGTCGACCTTGGCTGCGTCGCCGAGCAGGTCGAGTTGGTCGAGACGGGTGCCGACCGGGCCCTTGAGCCCTCGAAGGGGGTATCGGTCGAGCAGGTCTTCGAGGCGTTCGATCCCGATCATCGCCTCTTCGGCGACGTCGGCAAACCGCTTCCCGAGCGTGGTGGCCTGCGCCGACACATTGTGGGTGCGTCCAACCATCACCTGACCGGCGTGCTCCTCGGCGAGTCCGGCGAACCGGGCGAGTAGCGCGACCATCCGATCCCGGATCGTCTCGAGCGACCGACGGACCTGCAGCTGCTCGACGTTCTCGGTGAGGTCGCGAGAGGTCATCCCCCGATGAATGTGTTCGCAGCCGGCAAGCGCGGAGAACTCGTCGATGCGCGCTTTCACGTCATGACGAGTGATCCGTTCGCGCTCGGCGATCGATGCCAGATCGACCTGCTCGAGGACAGCCTCGTAGGCCTCGACAGCTCCGTCGGGAATGTCGACACCCATCGCTTTCTGAGCGCGAAGCACTGCAAGCCAGAGTTCCCGCTCGAGCACGATCTTGTGCTCGGGACTCCAAATCTCGTTCATGCGGGCACTTGCGTAACGCGACGACAAGACGTTGGGAATCGGATCGGTACTCACGATCAGGCCTTTCCACTCGTACGCTTGCGATGATCACGCGTACGCTTGAGACAATAGAGACTGTTCGCCACCCGGGTCGGTAGGGCCGCCCGGAGAACGGTCACCGTCTGAGGAGCATCACCGTGTCGATGGCCTTCACTGGCTTGTGTCGGGAACATTCGTTCGAATCCGCTGTCGCCCTTTGCCGGCGATGCGGCCACGAGTACTGCGACAACTGCGTCGTCTATCCGTTCGGCGCCAAAAAACCCGTGTGCAAGGCGTGCGCGATCTCGATGGGTGGTGTGCGGTCTGCGGCAGGGCTGCCTGCCATGCCGCCCCGTCTCGTCAAGAAACGAGCGAAGGCGTTCGCCAAGTACATCGGAGCCGCCGGCGAGGCCCGCGCCACATCGGCCGGGGGGAGCGAAGCGCCCGATGATGGGCCGTTCAGTGATGACACATCCGACACCGACGCGGCGCCGACGACCGACTGGAGTCAGCCGTTCGACTGAGCGGGTCACGCGGCGCGATCGAGGAACTGTTCGCGACCCGGGCCGACGCCGACGAGCCGGATCGGTGCCCCGCACTGATCCTCGAGGAACGCAATGTAGTCAGCCGCGTGTTTCGGGAGATCGGCCGGGTCGGTGACGCCGCTGATGTCGGTCCCCCACCCGGGCAGTTCCTCGTAGATGGGCGTTGCCTGATGCAGATCAGACTGGTGGTACGGGAGGTGCTCGACCCGCCTACCGGCGATGTCGTAGGCGACACAAACCTTGAGCGTCTCGAGGCCATCGAGAATATCGAGCTTCGTGAGCGCAATCTCCGACAGGGAATTGATTCGAACTGCGTGGCGCATCATCACCGCATCGAACCAACCGGGGCGACGCCGTCGGCCGGTGTTGGTGCCGTACTCGCGGCCGACGGTCACAAGATGATCGCCGATGTCGTCGAACAGTTCGGTCGGGAACGGGCCGGACCCGACTCTGGTGACGTACGCCTTGGCGATGCCGATGATCCGCTCGATGTCGCGGGGACCGACGCCAGCTCCGGTACACGCACCCCCTGCGACCGGATTGGACGAGGTGACGAAGGGGTACGTGCCGTGGTCGAGGTCGAGGAATGACGCCTGCGCGCCCTCCAACAGCACACCGTCGCCTGCCTCCAGTGCGTTGTGCACGATTGCGATGGCGTCGCCGATGTGAGGCGTCACCCGTGGCGCGTACTCGTCCAGATACAGCGCTGCGAGTTCGTCGGCGTCGACCGGGAGGCGGTTGAACACCTTCGTGAGTACCTGGTTGGTGTAGCCGAGCACCACGTCGAGTTTCTGGCGGAAGATCTTGGGATCGGTGAGGTCTTGCACCCGGAGCCCGACCCGCATCGACTTGTCGGCGTAGGCCGGGCCGATACCACGCTTGGTCGTGCCGAGTTTGCCGTCACCGAGATGCCGCTCGTGCAGAGCATCGAGCTCCTGGTGGTACGGCATGATCAGGTGGGCATTGCCCGAGACCTTCAGCGTCGAGCAGTCGACGCCACGGCTCGTCAGCATGTCCATTTCGGTGAGGAGCACCTTCGGGTCGACAACGACGCCGTTGCCGATGACCGGGGTGATGTGGTCGTACAGAACGCCACTCGGAATCAACTGGAGGGCGAAGCTCTCACCGTCGACCACGAGCGTGTGGCCGGCGTTGTGGCCGCCCTGATAGCGGACGACCAACTCCATCTCCTTGGCGACGAGGTCGGTGAACTTTCCCTTCCCTTCGTCGCCCCATTGGGTACCGACGACGACGGTCGCAGGCACGGCGCACTCCTCTCGCAGGTTTGCGTTACCCCGGAAGGCTAACCGCCCTCGACCCACCAGCCACCCAACGGAGGTTTACCGTCGAAACGGTCACCTTCGGTGGTTCGGGACGCGAAGCGGGGAGGGGTCTGCCCCCTCCCCGCTTTCGTGTTCAGATCGTTACCGCTTGCTCAGCGTCGACGCTCAACCAGTGAAGCTCGGTGTGCCAACCTGTGCATTCGCTGCACCTGCACCCAACACACCGGTCGGGTCTTCTGGATCTGACTCTGGCTCTGGCTCTGGCTCTGGCGTGGTGGTCGACGGCGCTGCCGTGGTCGACGGCGCTGCCGTGGGCGTCGGCGCTGCCGTGGTCGTCGGCGGCTCGGGTTCCGGCCCAGTTTCGAACGAGTAGTGGGAAATCCTCTTGCCTGGACACACATCGGTAATATCGATGCTTGTCTCGTAATTCCCGGTGAAGACCACGGTGATCGGTCCGCAGTTGTTGTTCTGCCCCGAACCGGCCTTTGCGCAGTAGCTGAGGATCACTTCGCCGGGAGGTGCCTCGATAATGACCGGATCGTTGCCGTCCGGGTACAAGTGCTCACCAGGGCACACGTTGTCATTATTGCCACCACCATTGCCGGCGGCGTGCGAGTCCTTGTGACCCGCTCCAGCGGGTGACAGGAGGGAAAGGGTGAGCGCAAGAACACCCGCCACACCGACAAGAACCCGAAGGGACTTTTTTGACACGAAATTTCTCCTACCGTCGACGACCGCAAGCAGCGGCACTTGGGTGGGGCCGGTTTCGCTCTCCGCTCCTCGTGGACCAAAGCGACCAATACAGTCCACGGATCACTGCATCCCCGTAACTCCTAACTCTATCCGACCTCGGCTGCGTTGCGCAAGCCTCTCCTCACGCTTCGTTGGAAGTTGACCACTGACAGTGGCAGATCCGTGCCGTGGGGTGCCGAAGCTAGAGTGATCAGCTGAGCACAAACTCCATGACAGCTCGTTCGTCACCATCGGCCACCTCACCGTCCAGCGTGCGATCCGACTCATCCACTGGACCGGTCGCCACTGTGACGGTGTCGCCCTCGAGGTACTGACCTTCGAGAACGGCGAGGGCGAGACGGTCGCCGATCTCGCGCTGGATGAGCCGCTTGAGAGGACGAGCACCGAAGGCCGGGTCGAACCCGTGACTGGCCAGCAACGCCTTGGCATCGTCGGTCACGTGCAGCTCGAGACGACGATCAGCGAGCCGCGTGGCGAGCGCCGCGAGTTGGATGTCGACGATCTCGACCAGGTCGGCTTCGGTGAGGGGGCGGAAGCGGACGATGTCATCGATCCGGTTCACGAACTCGGGTCGGAAGAAGTCACCCGGCTCTCCCGGCAGGTTCGAGGTCATGATCAGCACGACGTTGCTGAAGTCGACCGTTCGACCCTGGCCATCGGTCAGGCGGCCGTCGTCGAGCAGCTGCAACAGGGTGTTGAACACGTCGGGATGGGCCTTCTCGACCTCGTCGAGCAGCACGACCGAATAGGGGCGCCGGCGCACGGTCTCGGTCAACTGCCCGCCTTCGTCGTAGCCGACATACCCGGGAGGTGCGCCGATCAAACGACTGACGCTGTGCTTCTCCATGTATTCACTCATGTCGAGGCGCACCATGGAGCGTTCGTCGTCGAAGAGGAACTGGGCCAGCGAACGGGCCAGTTCGGTCTTGCCGACCCCCGTCGGGCCGAGGAACAAAAAACTCCCAATCGGCTTGCTGGGGTCGGACAACCCGGCCCGACTGCGACGAATCGCGTTGGCCACCACCGACACGGCTGCATCTTGGCCAACGACACGTTTGTGCAGGTGTTCCTCGAGTCGGACCAGTTTCTGCACTTCGCCTTCCATCAGGCGACTTACGGGCACACCCGTCCAGCGGCTGACGACTTCGGCGATGTCTTCTTCGGTGACCTCCTCTTTGAGCATCGAGTCTTGAGCCTGGATCTTGTCGAGCTGTTCCTTGGCCTCGTCGAAGGCCCGCTCCAGGGCCGGGATGCGGCCGTAGCGCAACTGCGCCGCCACCTCGAGATCGGTTTCGCGGTCGACCTCGCCTCGGAGCTGTTCGAGCTCTTCGTTGATCGCGCGGAGTTCGTCGATGGCGTCCTTCTCGCTCTGCCAGCGGACGGTCAGCGCCGACAGTTCTTCTTGGAGGTCGGCGAGTTCTCGATCGAGGTCGTCGAGACGCTCGGCACTGGCCGCATCGGTCTCCTTGGCCAGCGCCAAGCGCTCGATCTCGAGCTGCCGGGCCCGGCGTTCGACGACGTCGATCTCGGTCGGTACCGAGTCGATCTCGATCCGCAGTGAGCTGCCCGCCTCGTCGATCAAGTCGATGGCCTTGTCCGGGAGGTGCCGTCCGGTGAGGTAGCGGTCGCTCAAGACTGCTGCTGCCACGAGCGCACTGTCCTGGATGCGCACACCGTGATGGATCTCGTAGCGCTCCTTGAGTCCGCGCAGGATCGCCACAGCAGCCTCGACCGACGGTGGTTCGACGAGCACCTGCTGGAAGCGACGCTCGAGCGCAGGATCTTTCTCGACGTACTTGCGGTACTCGTCGAGCGTGGTGGCGCCGACCATGCGGAGCTTGCCCCGAGCGAGCAGGGGCTTGAGCATGTTGCCCGCATCCATCGCCCCGTCAGCGCCACCTCCCGCACCCACGACGGTGTGCATCTCGTCGATGAAGGTGACGATCTCCCCATCGGCATCCTCGATCTCCTTGAGCACGGCCTGGAGTCGTTCCTCGAACTCGCCGCGGTACTTGGCGCCGGCGACCATCGCGGTGAGATCGAGGCTGATGAGCTTCTTGTTCTGCAGGCTGGTCGGCACGTCGCCTTCGACAATGCGTTGGGCCAAACCCTCGACGATCGCGGTCTTGCCGACCCCGGGTTCGCCGATGAGGACCGGATTGTTCTTGGTGCGGCGGCTCAGCACTCGGATGACACGGCGGATCTCCTCATCGCGGCCGATGACCGGGTCGAGTTCGCCCCCACGCGCCCGTTCGGTGAGGTCGAGACCGAATCGTTCGAGTGCCTGATATTGGTTCTCGGGGTTCTGGCTCGTGACCCGGTGGCTGCCCCTCACCTCTCGCAACGCCACCAGCAGCGTCTCGTTGTCGACCTGCTTGAGGCCGGCGACCTTGCCGGCGAAGGCCAACAGCAGGTGCTCGGTCGACAGATACTCGTCGCCGAGATCCTCTCGCGCCGTGTCGGCGGCTTGGAAGGTCTCGCGCAGCGCCTTGCTCATCTGCGGATCGGAGCCGTAGGCGTTCGGCAGTTTGGCGACGACGGCCTCGGCTTCGTTTCGGGCCGCCACAATGTCGACGCCGACGCGATGCAGAAGCGGCAACACGATGCCCTCCTCCTGTCCGAGGAGCGCAAGGAAGAGGTGTTCGGGGACAACCTCGGGATGGGCGGCTGCCCGCACTGCCTCTGAGGCAGCCGTGAAAGCTTCCGTGGTCTTGATCGTCCAACGATTCGGGTCGAGCGCCATGGGTGGGGGTCCTCCTGGTCGGTCAGTCTACGGGCAAAAAGTTGAGTGCAATAGACTCAACTTTGACCCAGGTCGTTCTATTCCCACTCTCACCTCCCGACGTCCGCTCTCGCCGGTTCGCAGGGGCGACGCTACGGTCGGAGCCGAATGAAGGTGTTGATCGATGCCGTCCACGCGGCCGATGTTTGGATGCTCGGCGCAGTCGAAGACCGTCTCCTCGAGAACGGCGAGGAGACGCTGTGGATCTCGCGGCCCGGGAAGGACGCTGTCGGCGAACTCATCGAGGCTCGCAACCGGCCATACGTGAACGGTCCCCCGGCCGGCACCTCGATGCCCACACTCGGCTTCGAATTGCTCGCCCGCGACTGGCGCGTATGGCACACCGTACGGTCGTTCGCTCCCGACGTGATCCTCACCCGCTCGCCGAGCGGCGTCCACGCCGGCCGTCTCACCAGAACCCCCGTCCTCTACGACACCGATGACGGCCACGTCGCCGGCTTGCTGTACTACCTGGCGGGCCCGCTCGCCGACATCGTCACCAGTCCCACTGCCACCGACCGGACCTACGGCAAGCACCATCGGAAATACCAGGGCTACAAGGAGCTCTGCTACCTCCACCCGCAACGGTTCGAAGCCGACCCGGCCATCCGCCACGAGCTCGGACTCGCCCCCGACGAACCCTTCAGCGTTCTCCGCCTCACCGCATTCACCGCAAGTCACGACACCCGACAGGCCGGCATGAACCGTCGACAGGTCGAGGAGGTGATCGAGCGACTCTCGAGCATCGGCCGAGTCCTGATCTCGCCGGAGCACGATCTCCCACCGACACTGCAAACCCTCCGCATCCCGGCGGCACCAGCGCGTTTTCACCACGTGCTCGCCGCCGCCCAACTCGTCGTCAGTGACAGCCAATCGGTCAGCTCCGAAGCGGGCGTGATCGGCACGCCATCACTTCGCTTCAACACCTGGGCCGGACGCCACCCCTATCAGGTCGAACTCGAGGAGCGTTGGGGTCTGACCAAGGCGTTTCATCTCGACGACGAGGCCGCGTTCTTCGCCGAACTCGACCAACTGATCGATGATCTTCCTGCCGCCCACGAACGCCAAACCGCCCGCCGCGACCGGATGCTGGAATGGGCCGACGATCCGGTCGACGATCTCACGTCCTGGACCTACGAGCTCGCCGAGCGGCGTTTGCCGCTGGCTGCTGCGAGCTAGGTGCCGCGCCGATAGATCGTGACACTCTGATGGAGGGGCACGAGATCGCGTCGATACTCGCGATGCGCCTCTGCAACTGCCGACACCGTCGATCGCTCAGCCTCGGCGAGCTTTCCCTCGAGTTCGACGACCTGAGCTTCGAGGTCGAGCACCCGCTTGACGCCGGCAAGGTTCAGACCCTCGTTGGTGAGTTCCTGGATCCGGCTCAGCAACGCAATGTCGGCATCGCTGTAGCGACGGCTTCCCCCACCGGTACGCGCCGGATCGACCAGACCCTTGCGTTCGTAGATCCGCAACGTCTGCGGATGCATGCCTGCGAGCTCGGCAGCGACACTGATCACATACACCGCACGGGTGAATCGCTCGTCGTTCATGACATCTCCTCTCCTCAGACTTCCAGATGAGAGCGGGGCGAGCCAGACGTTGCGGCGGCAAAGCTTTCGACCGCCGCTCGTTGCGCATCGGACAGTTGGTCGGGAATGAGCACCGTCGCTGTCACCAGGAGGTCCCCGGTATCGCCCCCCTTGCCCCGCAAACGGAAGGTCCGTCCCGAGGTCGTGCCGGCCGGGATCCGCATCTTGACCATCTCACCACCGAGGGTCGGGACACTGATATCGGCACCCAATACCGCCTCAGGGAAGGTGATCGGCACCTCGAGCGTCAGATCACGCCCCTGACGGCCGAAAAGCAGATGATCCTTCACTCGGACCTTCACGAACAGGTCGCCCGGTGGACCACCGAATCGACCGGGACCACCGCGACCTTTGAGGCGGATCCGCTGACCGGTCTTGACACCAGCAGGAATACGCACCTTGACATCGCGGGCTCGAACCTCACCCCCACTTCCCTGGCAGGTTCGGCACGGATCGGTGATCAACGAGCCGCGACCGCCACACTGGCCGCACGGACGGCTCATCGAGAAGAACCCCTGATTGTCGTTCTGCATGCCCGATCCGTCACACACACCACATTTGGTGGGCGCGGATCCGGGTGCAGAACCCACGCCGTTGCACGTCGAGCAGGTCGCCTCGGAGGTGAGGTGGATCTCGGTCTCGAGCCCGTTGACAGCATCGGCGAAATCAAGCGACAGCTCCGTCTCGAGATCGGCGCCCTGCTGCGCACGCGACGCTTGCTGCTGACGGCCGGCGGCGCGACCACCACCTCCACGGCCGAACAGGCCCCCGAGGAGATCACCGATGTCGTCAAAGCCGACGTTGAACCCTCCTGCGCCCGGTCCAGCTCCGCCGAACATGCCAGCCGTCGGGCCCATGCGACGCACCTCGTCGTAGGCCTTGCGCTTCTCGTCGTCACCGATGACGTCGTAGGCCGCCGACACCTCTTTGAACCGTTCTTCGGCCGCGGTGTCACCGGGGTTCGCATCAGGGTGCAGTTCGCGCGCGAGCTTTCGATATGCCTTGGTGATCTCCTTGGCAGAGGCACCCTCTGCGACCCCGAGCACCTTGTAGTAGTCCTTCTCGAACCACTCGCGCTGCGCCTCGGTCATCACTTGCTCCCAGCGTCAACCCAATCGGAGCAAGAGGTGCGGGCTCGTGCAGCCATCAGCCCCTCACTTTCACCATTGCCGCTCGCAGCACCCGGCCATTCCAGGCGTACCCGGTTCGCAGCACCTGCGCCACGACCGGGCCGTTGGTGGCGTCATCGCCCGGCTCACTCATCGCTGCCTCGTGAAGATTGGGGTCGAACGGGGCGTCGACATCGGCGATCACCTGCAATCCGGCCCGCTCCAGTTCGCCCCGAAGTTGCGCAGCAATGGGTTCGACACCGTCTACGCCCTGAAGCTCAGCGGCCTCACATGCGTCGAGTACCGGAAGCAAGGCTTCGGCAACCCGCGACCCGGCCTGAGCTGCGACGTCGCTGTTTCGCTTTTCGGTTTGTTTCTTGAAATTGGCGAACTCGGCCGACGTGCGCTGCCAGCGGTCGAGGTAGTCGTCGCGCTCAGCGGTGGTGACCTCCAAGGTGGTGAGCAGCGCTTCGACGGTCAGTACCTGTTCGTCACCGTCGTCGCTCGAGTGCTGCTGATCGGCGGCGTCCGTCGAGACGGCGTCGCTCCCGTCCGACTCCGACGAGCCGGACGGGACCGCATCGTCGTCGAGTGGCACCTGATCGCCTTGGGCGTCGGAAGTCACTCCGCAGCCTCGTCGTCCTCGATGATCTCGGCGTCGACGACCTCGTCGTCGTCTGGGGTACCGGCCGCAGCCTCAGCTGCCTGCTCGGCGGCAGCAGCCTGCTCGTACAGACGTTGACCGAACTCCTGGCTTGCGTTCATGAGCGCCTCGGTGGCGTCCTTGATCGCTTCCATGTCCGTGCCCTCGAGGGCCGCCTTCACATCGGCAACCTTGGCCTCGATGGTGGCTTTTTCGTCGTCGCTGACGTTGTCGCTCTGGTCCTTGAGCATCTTCTCGGTCTGGTACACGAGACCGTCGGCGGTGTTGCGGACCTCGGCCTCTTCTCTGCGCTTGCGGTCTTCCTCTGCGTGCGCTTCGGCGTCTTTGACCATCTGATCGATGGCGTCCTTGTCGAGCGAGCTCTGACCGGTGATTGTCATCGACTGCTCCTTACCGGTGGCCTTGTCTTGCGCCGCCACGTGCACGATGCCGTTTGCATCGATGTCGAAGGTGACCTCGATCTGGGGCATGCCGCGCGGCGCTGGTGGCAGGTCGACGAGCTGGAACTTGCCAAGCGTCTTGTTGTAGGCGGCCATCTCGCGCTCGCCCTGCAGAACATGGATCTCGACGGACGGCTGGCTGTCTTCGGCGGTGGTGAAGGTCTCACTCTTGCGAGTGGGGATCGTCGTGTTGCGCTCGATCAGCGTCGTCATGACACCGCCCTTCGTCTCGATGCCGAGCGACAGCGGGGTGACGTCGAGCAGCAGCACATCCTTGACCTCGCCGCGCAACACGCCTGCCTGCACGGCGGCGCCGATCGCAACGACCTCGTCGGGATTCACCGTCTTGTTCGGCTCTTTGCCGGTCATGGAGGTGACCAGCTCAGCAACCGCAGGCATCCGGGTGGAACCGCCGACGAGCACGACATGGTCGACCTCGCCCTTGGACAGCCCGGCGTCCTTGATGGCCTGCTCGAACGGCTTGCGAGTGCGTTCCAACAGATCGGATGTGAGATCTTCGAACTTGGCCCGACTGAGTTCGTAGTCGAGGTGAAGCGGGCCGGCATCGGTTGCCGTCACGTACGGCATGTTGATCTGCGTCGACGTGGTCTGCGACAGCTCGATCTTCGCCTTTTCGGCCGCCTCTTTGAGGCGCTGAGCGGCCATCGGGTCCTTGCGAAGGTCGACCCCGTGTTCACCGTTGAAGGTGTCAGCCAACCAGTCGATGATCGCTTCGTCCCAGTCGTCGCCGCCGAGGTTGGTGTCGCCGCTGGTCGACTTGACCTCGAACACACCATCACCGAGTTCGAGGACCGACACGTCGAAGGTGCCGCCGCCGAGGTCGAACACGAGGATCGTCTGCTCGGTGTCTTCCTTGTCGAGGCCGTAGGCGAGGGCGGCTGCGGTGGGTTCGTTGATGATCCGAAGCACCTCGAGACCGGCGACCTTGCCCGCTTCCTGGGTGGCGGTGCGCTGCGCATCGTCGAAATAGGCAGGAACCGTGATGACGGCTTGGGTGACCGTGTCGCCGAGATATTCCTCGGCATCACGCTTGAGCTTCATCAATGTGCGGGCGCTGATCTCTTGCCCGCTGTAGCCCTTGCCATCGATGTCGATCGACCAACTGGTCCCCATGTGACGTTTCACGGAACGAATCGTGCGAGTGGGGTTGGTGATCGCCTGACGCTTCGCAACTTCACCGACGAGGACTTCTCCGTCCTTTGCGAACGCAACAACGGACGGGGTCGTGCGGGACCCCTCGGAATTCGGGATGACGACGGGATCGCCGCCCTCGAGGACAGCGACAACGGAGTTGGTTGTTCCGAGATCGATACCGACAGCTTTTGGCATGATGTTCGCTTCTTTCGCTCACAGCGGCACCGCTGCTCAGCGGGGCCGTACGTTGGGGGATTCGGATAGCAGAACCCGATGCTAGGGGGAAACATTCCCATTGACACCGAAAACTTGAGCGTATTCGTATCAAGTTTTCTGGGCGAATGCTCACCGATGGCCGATGACCCCGACAGATGCTTGCCCCCGGGCCACAACCGACGATGGCCGCCCCAGGGGCGACGAGAAGACAGTGGCCGACTCCGAAACGCAGTGCGCTGTGTGCCACCCGTCGGTTGCGTCCAAACCCGGTGGTCGAACCGCCGTGCTGGTGTGCGCCGAACAACGCCGACGCACACCAGCCGGGGGGTGTCAGCTTTCGAGCCCGTAACCGGCAGAGCCGTGTTCGGCGACGTCGAGGCCCATGACCTCTTCCTCCTCGTCGACCCGCAGGCCGAGCGTCGCCTTCAAGGCGCCGAAGAGCACAACCGAGGTGATGCCGACCCACGCGATGACCACCACCACCATGACGAACTGCATCGCCAACTGGTCGAAACCACCACCGTAGAGGAGACCCGCATCCTCACGACCGAGGAAGGCATCGTCGTACGTGGCGAACAGTCCAATCGACAACGTGCCCCAGATGCCGCACACGCCGTGAACAGAGATTGCACCGACCGGATCGTCGATCTTGATCGAATCGAAGGCCAGCACGGCAAACACGACGATCACACCGCCGATCAGGCCGATCACGAATGCCCAGAACGGCGTGACCGCACCGACGGGCGCAGTGATCGACACAAGACCGGCAAGTGCACCATTGCCCGCCATGGCGACATCGGCCTTCCCCGTCTTGGCCCAAATGATGGTGGTGGCGCCAAGCACACCTGCCGCAGCGGCCAGGAGCGTGTTCATCGCCAAGAACGACAGATAGACATCGGCGGCAAGCTCGGAGCCGGCGTTGAAACCGAACCAACCAAACCAGAGGATGAACACACCGATCACGGCGTAGCCGATGTTGTGTCCGGGGATGGCCCGAGGCGAACCATCAGGACCGTACTTGCCCAGCCGGGGGCCAATCATCTTGGCCCCGACGAGTGCAGCGACCGCACCGGAGAGATGCACGATCGTCGAGCCTGCGAAGTCGGAATACACGGCGTCGCCGATCGACATCTGCGCAATCCAGCCACCTCCCCACGTCCAATGCACGACGACCGGGTAGATCACAGCAGTCATGACTGCGGCAAAGATGAGATACGTCGTGAACTTCGTCCGCTCGGCCATCGCGCCCGATGCGATCGTCACCGCTGTTGCTGCGAAGACAACTTGGAAGAAGAAGTTGGTTGCCGGGGTCAGACCGGCCGACAGATCGAACAACACGTCAGGATCGGCCGAGTCCTGGAAGAACAGGTCACCGAAGCCACCCAACCACTTACTGCCTCCACTGCCATAGGCGATCGTGTAGCCGACGATGAAGAACATCGTGACCCCCACCGCCATGTCGGCAAGGTTCTTGGCCATGATGTTCGCCAGGTTCTTGGCTCGGGTCAGACCCGCCTCCACAAAGGCGAAACCGGCCTGCATGAGGAAGACCAAGCAACCGGCGACAACCAGCCAGAGATTGTCCATCACCGCCTGAACGGTTTCTGCACCGGCCTCCTGGGCCAGGTTGGCGAATACAGCAGTTGACACGATCGTCTCCTTTGCAGTGTTGCTCACCGCGACGTCGCGGCATGGCCCGCACGCTAGGGAGCTCGCTTTTCACGCTCGTTCGCTGGGCGTTACCCGTTTGCTGCGACTTGCTGACGGTTGTCTGACAGTGTGTCGAGCAGGTAGCCCCGACCCCTGACGGTCGTGACCGTCAGGTCGAGCTCGTCGAGCCGTCGACGCAACCTGGAAATATGCACATCGAGCGCATTGCGGGGCGGGCGCTCGTCGGGCCAGGCTGCATCCATCAGATCGTGACGGCTGACCACCGCCCCGAACCGGGCGATCAAGGCATCGACGAGCCGATGCTCCACCGGCGACAGGGCAACGGCGGTCCCGGCGTGGCGGAGCACTCCCTCCGGCGAGAGTTGTGGAAACGCTTTCCCCCGTGCTCGTTCGGCGAGTGTGTCGACTCGCACCCGCACGTCGGCCTGGTCAGCCGGAAGCCGTACCCAGTCCTCGAGCTCATCGATCGGTGGTGGGGGCACGACATCGCCGTCCACCACCACCAGTCGGGGGACGCCTGCGGCACGAAGTTCGTCGAGCTGGGCTCGTGCCGCAGGCCACCGAATCAGTCGAACATCCATGACCGAACCCTAGGGATCGGTCATTTCCGGTCTGTTTCAGGATCGTGAAACGCGACAGCGCCTGATTGCGCGCCGATCCTGG
This sequence comes from Acidimicrobiales bacterium, assembly GCA_049437325.1. Classification (GTDB taxonomy): domain Bacteria; phylum Actinomycetota; class Acidimicrobiia; order Acidimicrobiales; family Aldehydirespiratoraceae; genus UBA11606. The sequence continues at coordinate 66,113 of JBMTIM010000005.1, read as the reverse complement.
CCGGGCGAGTAGGTTGCAAACGTCATGCTTTCGCGAATGAAGCCCCACCACCTCGTCCGTCTCCTGGGCGTTGGCATCGCCCTCTTCACGTTCGGCTCGTACCTCGCTCCGTTCGTCTTCGACTTCGACGACGACGAGGTCGTCACCCGCCACGTCTTCGAAAACATTCCCGACGCCTTCAAGCTCGCCTTCTACACCGTGATCCCAGTCTTGTTGATCATCGGAGCGTGGGAGTTTTCGAACCGCGTCAAGAACTGGCAACGCGGGCGCCCCGACAACCGCCGCACCACACTGAAGAACGCCAAGAAACGGGCCGAGAGTTTCCGAGCCGGTGTCTACATGCAGACGCTGCTTCGAGAACCGGGCGCCGGAATCATGCACTCGATGATCTACTTCGGGTTCATCATCCTTTTGGGGGTCACCACGGTCCTCGAAGTCAACCACCAGGTGCCCACCAGCCTGAAGTTCCTGCACGGCGACGTGTACCGGGCCTACGCCGCCATCGGCGACGGAGCGGGGCTGATCTTCACGATCGGCATCGTGTGGGCGATCGTCCGTCGATACGGCCCGTTCGACTGGCGGCCCTACCGCATCCGCATCAAGAGCAAGCCCGAGCACGCCGTCATCCTCGGCGTGTTCCTTGCCATCGCAGTGACCGGCTACGCCGCAGAGATGTTCCGGATCGCGGAGCAAGGCATGCCCGACTTCGAGAAGTGGAGCTTCGTCGGCTACCCGCTCGCCACACTCGTCGAGACCAATGGCAACGTGGCCGGCTGGCACCAGTTCTGGTGGGCTGCCCACGTCGTCAGCTTCATTGCCTTCCTGCTGATCCTTCCGACCACGATGCTGCGCCACATGTTCACCTCACCGCTGAACATGTACCTCAAGGACAGAGACCGTCCGAAGGGCGCAATGAAGCCGATGCCGAACCTGGTCGAGGGCGACACCGAACTCGAGACGTTCGGTGCCTCGGTCATCGAAGATTTCACCTGGAAGCAACTGCTCGACACCGACGCCTGCACGATGTGTGGCCGTTGCACCTCGGTGTGTCCTGCCCACGCCACCGGAAAGCCCCTCGACCCGCGCGAGATCGTCCTGAAGACCGGCGAAGTCATGGCCCGCACCGGTGACCCTGCCGTCTCACCCCCCATCGGGGTCGACGACGACATCACCGTGCCGGCCAACTGGATGTTCGATCGCATCACCCAGACAGAACTGTGGAGCTGCACGTCGTGCAAGGCATGCGATGAGATCTGCCCGGTCAACATCGAAATCCTCGACAAGATCCTCGACATGCGTCGCTACCTGACGCTCATGGAGTCGGACTTCCCCTCCGAACTCGGTCAGGCATTCCGATCGATGGAGAACTCTGCCAACCCGTGGGGAATGTCCCAGGGCGAACGAGCCGACTGGACCTCCGGCGTCGACGGCATCAACATCCTCGAGGGTGGCGATCCAATAGAAGCTGAGTATCTGTACTGGGTGGGGTGTGCTGGTTCGTTCGACGACAAGAACAAGAAGGTCACCCAGTCGATGGCAAAGCTGATGCAGCGTGCTGGTATCGACTTTGCCATCCTCGGACCGGCCGAGAACTGCACTGGTGATTCGGCTCGTCGTTCCGGCAACGAGTACCTGTTCCAGATGCTCGCAACCCAAAACATCGAGACGCTGAACACAATGGGCGTGAAGAAGATCGTCACGCAGTGCCCCCACTGCTTCAACACGCTCGCCAACGAGTACCCCCAGCTCGGCGGCCACTACGACGTGGTACACCACTCACAATTCCTCGAGTGGCTCGTCGACCAGGGCAAGCTCGATCTCAGCAACGCCGAACTGGACGAGCGGGTCGTCTACCACGACTCGTGCTACCTCGGTCGCCACAACGACGTCTACATGGCGCCCCGCAAGGTGCTCGGCAGCCTCGGCGGCATCCAACTGGTCGAGGCGGGCCGAAACGGCACCAAAGGCATGTGCTGTGGCGCCGGTGGTGCCCGCATGTGGATGGAGGAGGACATCGGCGACAAGGTCAACGACGTCCGAGCCAAGGAGCTGGTCGACACCGGCGCCCAACGCATCGCAACGGCGTGTCCGTTCTGCTACGTGATGATGGACGACGGCACGAAGGCAGCCGGCAAGGACGAGGACGAGGTCCGCGTCACCGACATCGCGATGACCGTTCTCGAAGCTGTCGAAGCAGGTGAAGCTCGGCGCGCCGAAGAGCTCCATCGCTGACCAGGCCGACACCGTTAGCCTCCGGAAGGTGTCGGACGCACCCCGCATCCTGGTCATCGACAACTACGACTCGTTCGTTTACATCCTCGTTCAATACCTGGGCGAACTCGGTGCGGATCCGCTCGTCTACCGCAACGACGAGATCGATGTCACAGCCATCGACGCGCTGGCGCCCGACGGAATTCTGATCTCGCCCGGTCCGGGTACCCCCGACGACGCCGGTGTCAGCCTCTCCGTGTTCACCGAGCTCGCCGGCAGCCGACCGATCTTCGGCGTGTGCCTCGGCATGCAATGCATGGGCCAGGCCTTTGGCGGCGACGTCATCCGTGCTCCGCAGGTGATGCACGGCAAGACGTCCTTGATCCGTCACAACGACATCGGTGTGTTCCTGGCGCTGCCGAACCCGATCGAAGCGACGCGCTACCACTCGCTGATCGTCGATCGAACCACGGTCCCGGGTGTCCTGGAAATCACCGCCGAGACCGACGACGGACTCGTCATGGGCCTTCGACACCGCGAGCTCGACATCGAGGGCGTCCAATTCCATCCGGAGTCGGTACTGACCAACGCCGGTCACGATCTACTCCAGAACTTCCTCGATCGCTGCCGCAGCTGACTGCGGCAGCCCGTTTGGTCAGTCCTCGGGCGGCGCCGTACTTGGCGTGACGATCGTTGTCGTGGTGGTCGCTTCTGGGGCTGCTTCCCCGACAGTGATCACGACCTCAGAACCCACTTCGACCTCGACGAAGGCCTCTGGCTGCTGCGCGATGACTCGACCCACGTTGGCTGACCCGGCCGGTACCTGCTCGTATTGCACGATCGGCTCCAGCAGGGAATTGCGCAGCGACTGAATTGCGGTGTCGGCAAAGACCTGCGTCACAGCAGGGACCGACACCGTCGGCAGACCGGTCGAGACGACGAGTGTCACCTGGGTACCGGCCGGCACGAGCGAACCGGCAACGGGCTCGGTGCGAATGACCATGCCCTCCTCGATCTCCTCGGAGGCCTCCTCGATCTGCCCGCTGCCGACCTCGAAGCCGGCGCTGCGGAGCGCATTGACGGCATCGATCACCGACAGGCCCTCGACATCGACCATGGGGACGACCTCGGGACCGCTGGAGACCGTGATTTCGACCGTCTCACCCGGAGCCAAGGCTGCACCGGACGCCGGTGACTGATTGATCACCGTGCCGGCCTCTTGGGGACTGGTGCTCGTCACCGTGCTGATGACGTAGCCGAGGCCCTGCAGGATCGAGGTGGCGCTCACATCGGTCTCGCCGATCACGTTCGGAACCGTGTCGGCGGTACCGGAACTGACGGTGAGTTCGATGACCTCACCGGCCTCGACTCGTTGCCCCGACGGAGGATCCTGCCCGAACACTTCGTTGGTCGGCACCTCGTTGTTCGACTCGAAGCGAACGTCGAAGCCGAGGTTCGCTTCGAGCAGCACCTCACGAGCGGCCTGCACATCCATACCGACGATGTCGGGGATCTCGATCAGCTCGGCGCTCGGGTCGGTTTCGTCAGCCGGATCATCGCCACCATCGCCGCCGAGTTCACCGATGAAGGCAGACAGGAGATACCCCAGGATCGCCACGAGCGCGAGCAACGAGCCGACCAAGGCAGCCATCCGCCACAATCCGCCCCCGCGTGCGGGTTCCTCGTAGTAGTAGCCACCGGAGGAATAGGGCTGCTGGGGATCGGCGGTGTAGCCCGGATGGACCTGCTGCATCGGTATCGCCTGCTGGGCTGGCACGACCGCAGCCGGTGTCACCGGCTGCGCAGTCGTAGCCTCGACCGGCGCACTCGGGGGTTGCGAGGCGACAGCGTCCTGTGGACTGGTCGATGCTGCGCCGGCCCCTGCAGCAGCCGATGCCCTCCCGGGCAGACTGTGTGCTCCCTGGAGATAGCGACGCAGGTCGCTGCGAAGATCGTCGGCAGTCGGGTAGCGGTTGACGGGATTCTTGGACAACAGCTTCATCGTGATCGCCTCGAGCGACTGAGGAACCTGCACCCCTCGCTCCGTCAACGACTGGGGCCGTTCCTGGACGTGCTTGTACGCAACAGCGACGGGTGTCTCAGCCTGGAACGGCGGAACACCGGCGAGCATCTCGTACATCACAACACCGAGCGAATACAGATCGGAGCGCCCATCGAGCGACTTGCCCATCGCCTGCTCGGGCGAGAAATAGGTGGCCGTGCCCATCACCGAGCCGTGCTGGGTGAGTCCCGCCTCGCCCCCGCTGACCAGCGCCGTGGCAATGCCGAAGTCGGCCACCTTCACGTCGCCGCTGTCCGACACGAGGATATTGCCGAGCTTGATGTCGCGGTGGACGAGACCCGCACCATGGGCGAGAGCCAGGGCCGCTGCGACGTCAGAACCGATCTCGGCCGCCCGGTCCGGGTGCAGGGGCCCAGTGCTTCGCAACACGTCGGACATCGACCGGCCCGACACGTGCTCCATCACGATGTAATAAGTGCCGCGCTCCTGGCCCCAGTCGTAGATGCCCACGACGTTCGGGTGGTTGAGGGTCGCAGCTGCTTGGGCCTCACGGCGAAAGCGTTCGACGAAATTCGGGTCGTTGGCGAACTCGGGGAAAAGCACCTTCAGGGCGACTTCCCGGCCGAGGGTTTCGTCGCGAGCGAGATACACGTCGGCCATGCCACCTCTTGCAATGTGACGCAACAGCTCGTAGCGACCGTTGAAGACCGTTGGTCCTTGCTCGGACATAACAGCAAAGCCTACCGGCGCGGGTAGTCCGCAACGCTGCACCCGCACATTCGAGTGCAGCCGAGCCTGCACAGGATCACGAGACGCCGAAGAACACCTCGATGACCGCTCGAGCGATCGGTGCAGCGACCCGACCACCGGTCTGTTCACTCGCACCTTCCTGCGCCTCGACGATCACGGCGAACGCAAGCGACGGATCCTCGCCAGCACGTCCTGCGAAGCCGACGATCCAGGCGTGCGAGTTCGGGGGATCGGTGCCGAGCTGGGCAGTCCCGGTCTTCCCACCGATGTCGAGGCCTTCGACGAAGAGGTTTCGTGCGGTTCCCTCGCTGGCAACGACTCGCATCGCCTCCGCAAGCGTGTTCGCTGTCGACGTCCTCATGGCGATACGGGAGATCTCCGATTCGATCGTCTCGTAGCGCGACCCGTCCGCAGCCACGAGCTCGACGACAACATGAGGTGTCATCACCACCCCACCGTTGGCGATCGCCGCAGCAACCAGAGCCATCTGCAGCGGTGTGGCAGCCACGTCGTTTTGCCCGATCGCGGTCTGGGCAAGGCGCGCCGAATCCTCGTGGATCGATACCGATCCATTGGGTCGAGTCGAGTCTCGAGCCTCGTCGACCCCCCGGTAGAAGTCGACGTCGGCCAGCCGTTTGCCGAACTCGACGGGGAAGCGTGAAGTTGCCGGTGATGGCAAGTCGATACCCGGCACCGTGTTGAAGCCGAACGACTCGGCAGCATCGACCATGCCGGCAGGCCCGACCCACTCTGCCCCCATCTCTGCGAACGCGGTGTTGCACGACACCCGCAAGATCTCGACCAGATCCCCTCCGCACGTGCTGCCACCGAAGTTCCGAATCGGGAGACCGGACGGGATTGGGTCGTACGCCTCGCCCGCCGCGAACACCGGGGCAGTCGCATCGATCAGGCCCGACTCGATCCCTGCAGCAGCAGTCACGAGCTTGAAGGTGGAACCGGGAAAGAAGATCTCGCGGTATGCCTTGGCCAGCAGCGGATTGTTCGGATCGGATAGAAGCTCGCTGAATGCCGCGTTGGCTGCGGATCCGTCGGGGTCGGCCAGACGGTTCGGGTCGAAACTGGGATACGTCCACATCGCAACGAGCTCGCCAGTGCGCGGATCGAGTGCGACGACGCTGCCACGACGATCACCGAGCGCATCGCGGGCTGCGGTCTGCACGTCATGACGAATCGACAGGCGCAACATGGCGGTGGTGTCTCGGTCAGCAAAGAGATCACCGAGCGACACGAGCTGTTGCCCGATCGGTGTGCCGGCGAGCTCATCGTTGTAGACCCGCTCCAGGCCGGTCGCAGCAACGTTCAGCGACTGGTAACCGACGATATGTGCGTACAGATCACCCTCGGGATACTGGCGGACGAAGTCGACCGAACCGTCGTAGGGCACCGAACGGGCGAGCACCACACCATCGGCGGTGACGATCGGACCCCGAGGGCGCCCGAACTCCCGAATCAGACCACGAGTGTTGTTGACATCTTCCTGCAGGCGCTCCGCGCCGAAGAACTGCACCCGGTTGAGCTGTACGAACAGCAGCACATACAGCACGACAAAGGCGACACCGAGCCGACGAATACGGGGATTCACATCGCCTCCGCCGACCGCTGCTCGTGTGAAAGCTTGATCAGCAACGCAAGCAGGACGTAGTTGGCGACGAGCGATGAGCCGCCGTAGCTGACGAACGGGAGGGTGATGCCGGTGAGGGGCACGACGCGCAACACACCACCGATGATCACGAACGCCTGCACACCGATGAGGGTCGTGAGACCGAGAGCAAACAGCTTGTCGAAGATCCGGCTGGTTCGAATGGCGATCCGTAGCCCCGATCCCACGAGGATCAGGAACGCCATCAGCACGGCAGAGGATCCGGCCAGACCCAGTTCTTCGCCGATCGCCGCGAAGATGAAGTCGGTCTCGACGAATGGGATGCGACCGGGTTCGCCCTGGCCGAGCCCGGTCCCGGTCAGCCCACCATCTGCAAGCGCAAATGACGCCTCGACGATCTGGAACCCGTCACCCTTGGGATCGGCGAACGGATCGATCCAGCTGTCCACCCGCGCCTGCACATGGTCGAACAACTGCCACGACACGACCGCACCCGCCACGAAGAGTCCACCGCCGACCCCAAGCACGATCCAGCGCTCGCTCGCCACCCACAACACCACGACGAACAAGGTGAAGAACAGCAGGGACGACCCGAGATCGCGCTCGAGGATCATCACCCCGAGAGAGCCGGTCCACGCCACGCCGATCGGCGCGAGATCACGCAACTCGAGTCGGGTGCGAAGCAGTTCCCTCGAGTCGACCAGATACGCAGCAAAAAACGCAGCGAGGGCCAGCTTGGCGAATTCCCCCGGCTGGAAGTTGACCGGTCCGACGCTGGCCCAGATCCGAGCTCCGTTGATCTCTCGGCCCAACCCGGGGACCAGCGGGAGCACCAGCAGACCCAGACCGGCCAGCCCGAGGAGATACCGGTACGACTCGAGCATCCGAACCCTCGGAAGGACGACGAGCGTCGCCACGAGACCCCCGACACCGACTGCGGTCCACGTCGACTGCAACGCTGCAAGTCCACCGTCGAGCCGCGTGATGACGACATAGCCGAGACCGTTGAGCAGCAACGCCACCGGCACGAGCACCGGATCAGCGGCCGGAGCCCACCGCCGAACGGCAACATGCACAACCAGCCCGAGGCCGAACATCCAGAACAAGAAGGGACCGACGTCGGCGGGGATCGTCTCACTCGCGCCGAACGAGGCCATGCCATACGCAGCTGCCACCGTTGCGCCCACCATGAGCAGCAAACCTGCCTCGACTCGGCGGGGGTGTACCACGTTGCGCAGGTCGGTCTTCACTCCTTGGGCCGACGATCCGGCGGCAGTCACGGCGACCCAGGCTCGTCGACCTGGGCGTCGCCGTCGACGCCGACGGGGGTGACCACGTGCATCTAGGCAGCCAACGCTGCCAACAGCACGGCGAGCACAACGAACACGGCGACGACCAGCAACACGACGGGACCGGTCATCTTCGCCGGGATCGACCCGGCTCCGAATCCACCGGATCGCAGTTCCGAGACGTCGCTGTCATGAGTGTCGATGCTCGGTCGCTCGGCGATCGGGGCATTGTGATCGAGGGCCAGATACGTGGCAGTGACGCGGTCGCTCGGCGGCGCATCGCCGATCTCGGCATCGACGATGTCGACGACCACCACGGAGATGTTGTCGCGGCCACCTGCACCAACCGCCCGATCGACCAGCTCGTCGGCGGCTTCCTGCGCAGGCCCGAACGACGTCAACACACCGCAGATCTCGTCCTCGTCGACTTCGTTGAACAGTCCATCACTGCAGAGGAGGTAACGGTCACCCTTCACCGGGACGAGTTCCCACGCGTCTACCAGCACCCGCTCGTCGATACCGAGCGCGCGCGTGATGATGTTGCGCTGGGGGTGCACGGCAGCCTCTGCGCGGGTCAACCGACCGTCGCGAACGAGCGATTCGACCAGACTGTGGTCAGTGGTGTGCTGGCAAAGCACACCATCGGTCACTCGGTAGAGGCGGCTGTCACCGACGTTGGCGACACCGAGCCGATCAGGCCCGGGGCCATGGAGGTCGATGAGTACGGTGACGGTGGTACCCATCCCTCGCAGCTCACGCTCCAGTTCACCCCGACCGACGATCTGGCTGTTGGCCTTCTGCACCTCTTCGATGAGATCCTCGATGGTGGCGACCGTTGCCGCCGCAGCCAGCGCATCGGCAACGATTGCCGACGCCGTTTCGCCACCCCGGTGTCCACCCATCCCATCAGCCACGACGAACATCGGATCGTTTGCGAGCAGGTGGTCCTGATTGGTTGGTCGGACCTTGCCTGCGTGGGTCGCAGCACCAACGGCAAAGACCGTCACACCAGCTCCAAGACGTGACCGCCAACCTGCACACGGTCGCCGGGACCGACGCCGACGGCGGTGGCGACAACGCGATCGTTCAGCAGCGTGCCGTTGGTGGAACCAAGATCCTCGACGACCCAACGTCCCCCGGTGCACACCACCCGAGCGTGCCGCTTGGAAACCCGAGCATCGTCGATGACAACCTCACAACCCGGCGCGCGTCCGATGATGGCCTCACCCTGAAACTCGAAGACCGAGCCGGCTGCAGACGCCGGGGCAACCACGACGATGCGCGCCCTGGCCCATTCATCGCGCTCGACGCCGGGCGAGACACCTGAACTCCCAGTAACCGCCGCAGGCACGGCGATTGCCGACGCCGCAGCCACCCGATGCTCGGCACGTAGCTCAGCCCATACGGCACGAAGCACGCGCAAGAAGGTCAGGTACACGAGCGCGAGCAGACAGATTCGCAGAACGAGGAGGAGTGAATCCGACACGGTTCACCGATCGTAGTTGCTTCCCTGCGGGCCAGCGGGGCCGCGTCCGCCGGTCACCCCACCCGGAACTCGATCATGGTTGTACCGCCAAGGGCAATCTGGTCCCCGTCCTCGAGGCGGCGAAACGTCACCCGCTCACCGTTGACCGTGGTGCCATTGGTGGAGCCGAGATCGGCGAGGACGAACCCGTCCTGCTCTGGTCGGATTTCGGCGTGCTCTCGGCTGACATTGGTGTCGTCGAACGTGACCGTGCACTCGGGAAGCCGGCCGAAGGTGAGGCGGAACTCACCGAGGACAACCTGCTCACCCGACCCCAGATGCAGTACCCCGTTCGCACGATCGGCTTCTTTCAGGCGACCATCGACTCGAAGCTGGCCATCACGGACCGACGCACTGCTGTTCAGGGTGATCCTCACCGGACCCATGAACTGCCAACCCTCGTCACGAGCAGTCTCACGCGCTGCATCAGCCAGCTCGCGAATCAGTGACTCCTCCACCTCTGCGAAGCGCTCGAAATCGGCGATAGCGAGAACGACCTCGAACACATTGGCGACGACGGTCTGGCCCCGCACCCCAACCGAGCGCGAATCGGCCATCTCACGAGCGATTCGATGTGCGATCTCGACGGGCCGCACACCGCCGCGGAAAAACCGGCCAACCGCACCATCGACGAAACGCTCGAGACGACGCTCCACAGATCGCAGGCCCACGGCTCCCGAGATTACCCCTGCCGCATCGAACCTGCGTTGCGATAGTCTCGCCAAGGCATCGTTCGATGCGACCCGCGCGAGTGGCGGAATTGGCAGACGCGCAGGCTTCAGGTGCCTGTGCCCGAAAGGGTGTGAGGGTTCAAGTCCCTCCTCGCGCACAACCCATGACCCTCGAACCACCGGTTCGAGGGTTTCGTGCCTTTGCGGACCTTCGTGCAGGCGGCGTCGACGACATCGACACGCTCGCTCCACCCACCCATGCGGCTAGCTCGGAGTGAGCCAGCGAGCAGACCCGTCCTCGCTGATTGCGAAACCCAAGTCGAGGAGGTCACGAACCTCTTCCAGCGAACTGGGTCGGCCGAAAAGGAACCCTTGGGCGACATCACATCCAAGGTCGCGAAGCAAATCGAGCGTTCCCCTGTCCTCCACCCCTTCGGCGACCACGCGATGGCCCAGGTTGTGACCAAGATCGATGATCGAGCGGGCAATGATGCGGTCGTTCTCGTTTGCGACCATGCCGCCGATGAACGACCGATCGATCTTGATCTCGCGGATCGGCAGCCGTCGCAGGTGCGTCAGCGAGGAGAATCCGGTGCCGAAGTCATCGATCGAAATACGGATCCCGAGCCGGTCGATAGCTTCGAGCACGTCGAAGATCGCACGATGGTCCTCCATCACCTCCCGCTCGGTGATTTCGAGGATCAGTCGGTCGGGCGCAACGCCAGCGGCTTCGAGCCGTTCGGCAAGCTGTTCGGGAAGCTTACGTTGGTACAGATTGCGCACCGGCACGTTGACGGCGACACCGGCACCGGGAAGGTCGACCAATGCCTCGATGGCAAGATCGATGACGCGATAGGTGAGCTCGCCGATCAGCCCAGACACTTCGCAGAGCTCCAGGAACTGGTCCGGGCCGAGAAGACCGCGTTCGGGATGTTGCCAGCGGGCGAGCGCCTCCAACTCGGTGGCTCGGCCCGTGCTGATATCGACCTTCGGCTGAAATCGGAGTTCGAGTTCTGCGTCGAGCAGGTTGCGAAGCTCGCCCATGAGTTCCAATCGGTCGCGCGTATGCCGGTCGTCATCGGGGACATAGAGGCGAAACCCCCCACCCGATCGCTTCGCGCTGTACATCGCAACGTCGGCATGTTGCAACAAGCCATGTGGATCGCGCCCGTGCAACGGGGCGACCGTCCCACCAATGCTCACCGAGACCTCGACATCGATGCCCCCCAGGTTCACCGGCTCTCGCACCACCTCGACGATACGGGCCGCAACATGGCTGAGTGTCTCCTCATCTGCGCCAGCGATCACCATGGCGAACTCGTCGCCACCCAGCCGCGAGACGGTGTCGAGTTCTCGAGTGATCTGGTTCAGCCGATGAGCGATGATCGTCAGAAGATCATCGCCATATCCGTGGCCGAGCGTGTCGTTGATCTCCTTGAACTCGTCGAGATCCATCAAGAGCAGGCCGAGTGTTGTCTCGTCACGCCCGATTCTGGTGAGCGCGTGCGAGAGTCGGTCGAACAGCAGGGCGCGGTTCGGTAACCCCGTGAGTGGGTCGTGGAACGCTTGGTGGCGAATCGTCTCCGTTGCCTCCTGCCGTTCAGTGACGTCCTTGAACTCGACCGCGGTACTGCCGTCTGGGAGACCGACGAGGGCATAGTCGTAGATCCGCGTCGCAGTCGGAGTGACGATCCGGAGATTCTCTCGCTCGACATCTCGCTTCGTCCGAGCCTGCTCGTCGAGGTCGCTGAGCAGGTTTTTGGGAAGCCACGGGAGAACCACTCCGACCGGGAGCGCTTCGATATCTGCAGGATCGGCGTCGGCCATCCTGGCGAAGGCGGGATTGGCCTGCAGGACCACCGGATCATCGAGATGATCGGTGCGGGGCGCAATGACGAGAAGCGGCTCGACCTGACGATCGATCACGGCAGCGAGACGATCGACGGCGGCCCGCACTGCAACTTCGTCGGAAATGTCGAGTACGACACCTCGCAGGCGTGGGCCGGTCGGTCCGTCGACGCGCCGCAGGACCTCACGCACGACCCGGGCCGATCCATCGGCAGCGTTCAATCGGAATTCGTGGACCGTGGGCTGATCGCTCTCTATCGCAGCGTCGGTCGTGTCGAGATAGGTGCGGAGGTCATCTCGGTGGATACGGCGGTCGACGGTGAGCGTTCGCCACTCGGCCGGGCTGAACCCGACCATGTCATCGACCCATCCCAGCGCTCGGGTCAAGCGTCCGGTGCCAGGATCGCTCTCCCACACGATGACGGGGAGGCTGTCGATCAGGTCGGTCACCCGGAGGACACCAACTCGGCCCTGGTCGATGATCTCGACATTGTTGCGATGCAGCGCCATGGAGGTGCCGACAAAGATCGCCCAGACGACCGGCCATTGCTCGGCTTCGGTCAAGGCCCCAGCCAACCCCGTCCATGCCGACGCGAGCGCCCACAGCATCCATGTGACCCGATGGCTGATCAGCCATCCTCCCGTAGTCGCAGCAAGTGTCGGGGTGAGCAACACCACCCAGAGGACCGGATCCGTTGCCGACGCGAATCCGATGATGATGACATCGAATGCCGCAAGCCAACCCACCTGTGAGGTGCGCTGCACGAAGAAGAAGACGACCACCAGGCTCAGCATGTAGATCACGGCAGCGATCGTGAGTGGGTTCCCGGGGAAGAGCCACATGCAGCTGATGACCACAGGCGGTCCGATCGCCACGTGAGCCGTTCGTACAAGGTCGACGGTGCGGTCGCGTGCGGCAGCCGAGTCGAGCGTCCACTCTTCGACCAGCGTGTCGAAGTCGTCGTGCGAGCGACGAGCGAATGGGCGTTGCGCACTCATCGCTTCAGCACTCGACCCACGGGGTTCGCGATCTGCACCGACGCAGCTTGTGGCACGGCCTCCTCCGGCGCAGTACCAACCTGTTCGAGTGCCATCTCTGACCCGTCTCCGTACGACCTTGTTGCAACGCTCTACCTGATTCATCGGCCGAACGATCCCCTTGTTTAGGTTCGACCACGACGCCTGTCCAACCAGCACCTACGGTCGGGTGGTGATCTCACACGCGACAAGCCTTGTCTGGTACGCCTGCTACGGCTCGAACTGCTCCTACCAGCGCTTCCGCGCGTACCTCGAGGGCGGGTCGCCTGACGGTGGCGACCATGTGCACCGAGGCGCCCGTGATCCATCCCCACCGGTTGCCGACGGGCCGATCACGTTTCCTCACGCCATCTGCTTCCGTGGCCATTCGGTGGGGTGGGGTGGATCCCCGGCCTTCCTCGAACATACGTCGACAGATCCGGGGGCGCTGGGACGGCGCTACCTGATCACCAAAGAACAATTCGAGGACGTTCTGGCCCAGGAGAACCGCACCGATGCGCGATTGCTCGTCGATACCGACCGGCCGGTGGGTGATCGTCAGCTCGTCTGCGAACGGCCGTACGGACAGGTGTTGACGCTCTCCCCGATCGACGGCCATCCGGTCCTGACCTTCACGAGTCCCGAGCCACCCGAGACCCGCACGCCCGGATCTCCGTCCGCCGCCTACCTCGGCACGATCGTCCGGGGACTTGCCGAGATTCATCCCCTCGATGCCGACCAGATCGCTTCACAGCTGCTCCGGTCCTCGGGCATCACGATGGAGTGGGACCATACGTCGATCGTGGAATTGCTCACTGCACCCGAGCGACCCTGATTGCGCACAGGTCCCTGCTCGGCCTGTGGCTGCACACGATCGGTCGACAACGCCTACCGCCGACCCCCGACCAGAGCTGGGACGACCGGCGAGCGCGTCACCGTCGACTCGGACCTCGCTGTCAATTCGCGAACAGCATCATCCACTGCTCTTTCGTGGATGGTCGGAACACGATGTTGCGGGCCCGGGTGTTGCCCATCGTGGCAGTTGCCTCCGCCGAGTACTGGTGACCCGGGCACAGGATGGTGTCGTCACTGACCCGTCCAAGGCGAGTCGTGAGACTCTCGTACATCTGCTCAGGATCCGAACCTGGGAGATCGGTTCGACCGCAACCGTCGAGGAACAACGTGTCACCGGCGACGAGGCGACCGTCGACGAGGAAGCATTGGCTTCCCGGGGTGTGTCCGGGAGTGTGGATCAGCTCGATCTCGACGTCGCCCACTCGAACGATGTCACCACTTGCATGCTCGACGAGCGACTCGCCGGTGACGCCCGTGACCTTCCGGACGTAGTCGGCTTCCTGCGCTTGGACATGGATCGGCACATCGATGCGCTCGAGCAGCGTTGCGATCCCTTCGAGCTCAAAACCCATCATGGAACCACCAACATGGTCCGGGTGGTAATGGGTGGCCAGCACACCGGTGCACCTCATCCCGTCGGCCTCGAGCACGTCAACGAGCGCGTTGACGTCATAGGCGGGATCGACGAGGACCGCCTCACCGGTGTGACGATCCCCGATGGCATAGACGAAGTTCACCATCTGCTGCGCCATCGGATCGCTCTGTGCAAAGTCACGGCCCGAGAGCAACTGCCGGAAATAGAAACGCTCGCTCACGTCGGTCATGTCGCCACTGTAGAACCGCACTCCGCAACCACACTCACCCAAGCGCAGAGAGCTGTGCTCGAAAAAAGGTCCGAAGGGAAGCCTGGTAGCACCTCGAGTAGTCGGCGTAGGCCGCTCGGAACTCGGCGGCCGGCCACTCGGGGGGCGCCAGCTCGACGGGCAGCAGCGGGTCGGCGACGAGATGCCGGAGTGCATCAGCGGCAAGCACGAATCCGTCCGCAAGCGAGTCGGAGCCGTTTCCGAGCGTCTCGCACAGCGTCCGGGCCCGCGCGCTCCAACCCTCGAGATCGAACAGTTCGGCGACCAACGCCCGGCCGTCACGTTCGGGACGCCCGTACCATCGCTCGGCCTGTGCCTCCACGATACGTACCGCACTCGGGAGACGGTTTGGCGCCAGATTCGCCGGGCGGAGCCACACACCGTCGCGCCGCTCAGCCAGCCCGAGGTGACCACACGCTCGCCGAAGGGCCGCCCGGTCTCGCGATGACCGGGCCCCGCTCGGCACGACAACCATCTCCCACGAACCGTCCCACGCTCGAGAGGCAGGGTGGAGGCCGACCTCCTGGCGATGATGCCGCTCGAGGAGTGCGCCGGTCAGGGCGTACTCTCCACCCGCCACCTGCACGAGCTCGCCCCGCTCGACCATGCGGGACAGTGCGGTTCTCGTCGTACCGGCCCGAATCCCGAACTCGGCGGCAAAGGCGACGAGCAACCGGGCCGGAAGCCGAGGCGGCACCGTGCCCAGGAGTGTCGATGCGACAACGGAGCGGGCCGAGAGCGCAGTGCCGCTCATCGGCCGATCACTGCGTGAGTGTTCGGAAGAACGACCAGTACCCCGGCTGCGTCATGCCGGGGACGATGTAGCCGTCTTCTTCGAGGGCTCGATGCAGTTTGGCCAGGTTGCTCATCGGTATGCCGGAGTCGACGTGATGGGCGAGGTGGTAGCCGATGCCCTGGGACAAGAACACATGCTTGGCAAGAACGCCCTGCCGGATGTCGTGGGTGGTGAACCGCCGATCGGCCGAGCGGGTCATGCCTCCGTGTTCGGCGAGCGCACGCAGCCGGTTGAAGACTCGAAAATAGGTCGCCCACGGCAGGAGCCACAGGAGGAAATAGGCCCACCACACACCGAAGGCCATGAACATCGTGAAGACGAAAACCTGACCCGAGAGGTACCGGATCGCCCGCAGACGGCGTCCTGGCCTGAACAGGCCGACGAACGCCGGTTTGAGGTTCTTGTAGGCAGAGATTCCGACTGCATCGCGAACAAGCTTGCGCCGCAACGAAGCCCTCGAGATCGGGTAGAGCGAATACAGCAGGAAGTCTGGTTCTTTCTCGCCGAACTCGTCGCGATGGTGCTGCGTGTGCACGAGTCGATACCCGTTGCCACCGTCACCGAAGACGAGCCACCCGATCAACTTTTCACCGATGAGATCGTTCCAGCGTCGATTCGAAAAGAGGAGTCGGTGTGCAGCTTCATGGTGGAGCGTGAGTACCCGCTGAAACCAGCTCCCCATCATCACGAAAACGAAGATCCATGTGGGAATCGCAACAGCGAGGGGCCACGCAGCGGCGGCGACAGCCAGCCAGGTGTAGGCGAACGGCAGCGACAACGCGACAACGGTGTGGAACACGTTCACCAGATTCGGGATCCGCCGCAGTTCGGCCCGAAACGCCGGTTTCGGGCGTCCGTCGGGGCGGAGTCGATCGGAGCCCTCGAAGGGCGGAACCGTCTCCTCCGCTGGCGAAAGACCGCCGGTGAAGCGGGCAACACGATCGTCGTGGTCCATCTCCGGTGAGACGGACGCCGCAGGCCGGAGCGTCCCGGTGGCGGTGAACGAGAAGTCCATGTGAAGACATTACGAAAACCCAGACACGTAACGCAAGGTTCGTAACAGTTCTGATCAACTGGCCGATTCCGCAACGACGACCGGCGTTCCGAAATCATGCCGCGCGCAGTGGTCAGGACTGATTCTCTCCACTAGCTTGTGGGCGACTGTAAACGTTTACAGTCCGACGGCCGACGTGCCGTTCGGGACAGCACCCCTGGAGGGGAAACACCACATGAAAAGCACCATGCTGAAACTGTTGGCGTCGCTTTTCGCCCTGTCTCTCATCGCCGCCGCGTGCGGTGACGACGATGTTGCCGAGGACACCTCGGCCGACAGTGGCGACGCAGACGCTCTGGCCGCAGCCGAAGACGCTCTGGCCGCAGCCGAGGCCGCCAAGGAGGCTGCCGAGGCCGACGCCGAGGCCGCTCGCGCCGAGGCCGAAGAGGCCGCAGCTGCCGCTGCCGCTGGCGACGGCGGCGACGACAACCCGCTGGCGGGTACCGCCGTGCGCATCACCGGGCCAGTCCGCTCCCCGGCCGAGGTTGCCGGCTTGCAAGGCGCCCTCGACATCTTCGCTGACGAAAACGACATGACGATCTTCTACGTCGGCTCAGCCGACTGGGAGTCCGAGATCAACGTGCAGATCGAAGCCGGTACCCCACCGGACATCTCGATCTTCCCGCAGCCCGGCAAGCTCGCCGACTTCGCCAACGACGGCTTCGTGCTGCCGCTGCCCGACGACGTCACGGCGTCGGTCTCGCAGAACTGGTCCGCCGGTGCCATGGGATTCGGCAACGTGGGCGGCGTGCAGTACGGCGTGCCCGACAAGACCGACCTCAAGTCGCTCGTCTGGTACCAGCCAGCCCGCTGGGAAGCCGCCGGCTACGAGGTTCCGACCACGCTCGACGGTCTTTGGGAGCTCAGCAACCAGATGATCGCCGACGGCAACACCCCGTGGTGCGTCGGTATCGAGTCCGGCACTGCGACCGGTTGGGCCTTCACCGACTGGGTCGAGGACATCATGCTTCGGCGTCACAGCGGTGAGACCTATGACGCCTGGACCAGCGGCGACCTGCTCTTCTCGAGCCCCGAGGTCTCCGGTGTGATGCAGGAGGTTCTCGACATCTGGAACACCCCGGGCATGGTGTACGCCCAGGGTGGAACGATCGCATCGACCTCGTTCCGTGACAACGGCGAGCCGCTCGTCAACGGCGAATGCTTCATGCACCGCCAGGCAAGCTTCTTCTCGGCCTTCTTCCCCGACGGCACGCCCGTCCAGGACGGGTCCGAGGGCGCAATCGACGTCTTCCAGTTCCCGCAGGGTGACACCGATCCTCCGATCGTGCTCACCGCCGGCACGCTGGTCGGCGCGTTCACCGACAGCCCTGAGGTCTGGGCCGTGATGGAGTACTTCGGTTCGCCCGAGTTCGCCAACCGTCGTCAGCAGATCCAGAAGGATGCCAAGGGTGGCGGGGATGTACTTTCCGGCTTCAACACGGCAAACCAGAACGTCGACCGTTCGCTGTGGAACCCGCTGGAGCAGAGCTTCCTCGAGATCATGGCCAACAACGACGTCCGGTTCGACGGTTCCGACCTGATGCCGGCTGACGTCGGTGCCGGCACCTTCTGGGAGCAGGGCACCGCAATGGTCAACGGCGAAGCCACTGTCGAAGAGGCTGCGGCCATCATCGACGCCAGTTGGCCGTCGTGACCAACCGCAGCCTCGGCTGCACCGCATTCTGAATGATGCGCCGTCGAGGGCGGTGGTCGACTCCGGCCGCCGCCCTCGACACCTTTTCGACACACCTCGGGGGAGACCACATGACCGCAGTTGCCGACGACTCGGCAACCGAGCTGACATCTGACGAAACCACTCGGTCGGGCCTGCAACTGGGCAACCGCGTCCGCGGCATCGTTCTCAGCCTCCTGCTGCTGGGCCTGGTCGGCGCCTCCGCCAACATCGGGCAGCTCGGCCGCCTCGGCCGAATCACGTTCTGGATCGTCGTCGTCGTCGCAACCAGTGCCGCAGTGTTCGTGTCGCTCAACCTCATGGTTTCGCTGGCGCGACGAAACTGGACGGCCTACCGGAGCCTCACCGGGGCGCTGCTCGGCGGTATCGGGTTTGGTCTCCTCCGCGGGAACCGCTCGGTCGGTGCGCTCGTCGCAGACAGTGAGTTCCAGCTCATCCTCGATGACGGCGAGACGATCGTCGTCGAAGATCGAGCGCTGGTCGACGCCATCGCAAAGATCGCCGACCCCACGCTGATCGAATACGCCACCGGTGTGGTCGGTCTCGTCGAGTGGCCGATCCTCGGTGCCGTTCTCGGTGCGCTCGCCGGCATGGCAACGGGTTTCGCCGACCGCCGGGTCCGCCTCGCCGTTCCGACCCTCATCGGACTTGGCGGTGGCTGGGTCGTCGGCGACAACCTGCTGTTCCGAAACCGACCCGATGCGTCGCTCGTCACCGTGGCAGTGATGGCAGTCATCGGTGCCGCGGTCGTGGGTGGTAGTTCCTACCTTGCCGGCAAGCGCCACGTCCTCGTCGAGCGATGTCTGCTCGGCGCAGCGCTCGGGGCCACCACCGGCGGCTGGCTGCTTCCCGACCTCAGCGGTGGCTCGGCCACAACATCCCGGTTGGTGTGCATGATCCCCCTCGGCCTCCTCGGCCTGCGGTTCGGCTGGCCCCCGGCCCGTGACGCAAACGGCATGGCCTCGTTCGACCGCCGCGCCCGTGCCGTCATCTTTCTGGCCCCGGCACTGACCTTCCTCACCGTCAATCTCATCGTTCCTGCGATTCGGACGATCATCACCTCGTTTCAGGATCGCGACAGCGAGGAGTTCGTCGGCTTCGACAACTACCGTGAACTTGCTGGGTCGGAGCGATTCCTCGACTGGCGGTCGTGGAGCGGGGACGATGGCACCTGGAACGTCCTCACCAGCCGACTCACCTGGGGCGGCCTGTTCCTGATCGTTGTCGGCTTCACAATCGCCACGTCGATCAACTGGACCCGCAACCGCACCCGGGGCCTCGATCACTCCCCCACCTCGAGAGGATCGATCCTGGTCGGTGGCGTCTTGATCGCCTTCGCCTTCTTCTCGGTCATTCGCGGCACACTGCCGAACACCATCTGGTGGATGTTCACCGTCACGATCGGCGCCACCACGCTCGGCTTGGCGATGGCGGTTCTCTCCCAGAAGGCCGGCCGGTGGGAGAGCATCGCAAAATCGCTCGTGTTCATGCCGATGGCGATCTCGATGGTCGGCGCATCGGTCATTTGGCGCCTCCAATACGCTCCAAAGAACACCAGTCAGAAGCAGACCGGAGTCCTCAACGCCGTTTGGGTGGAGCTCGGCGATCTGAGCCACGCCGGCGTCGAGGGGTCCGATTACCCCGGCTGGATCCGCTGGGCCGTGCTGATCGCCCTTGGAGCGATCCTCGCCCGGATCGGGTTCACGATCTGGGCGAGATGGCAGCGCGACGAAGGCTTTGCAGCAGCCGGCGTGATGGCGGTCATCACCGGCTGGCTGTTCATCGAGATCCTCCTGCGAGATCTCGGTGGCTTCCAGATCAACGACGACGGTTCCATCCAGGCCGAAGCGGTTGCGTTTCGCGAACTGGTGCAACCGTTCAACAACGTCTACCTGATGTTCATTCTCATCTGGATCCAAACCGGCTTCGCCATGGTGATCCTGTCGGCCGCGATCAAAGCGGTGCCCGAGGAGCTCCATGAGGCGGCCCGCATCGACGGCGCCACCGAATCCGAGCAGTTCTTCAACGTCACGCTGCCGCAGATCTTGCCGACCGTTGGCGTCGTGCTCACCACGATTCTGGTCGCCGTGGCCAAGGTGTTCGACATCGTTCGCGTCAGCACCGGGGGCAACTTCGGTACCAACGTGCTGGCCCACGACTTCATCACCGAGTCGTTCCAGTTCCTCAACCGCGGCGTCGGCTCCGCGATGGCAGTGGTCATTCTCCTCATCGTTGCGCCCGTGCTGATCTTCAACGTCTTCAACATGCAGAAGGCGGAGTCATGAGGAACGGCAACTCCGTGATCGACCGCGCCTACCGCAAACTCAGCAACGTTCCGATGTGGGCGATGTGGGGCATCGTCGTGATCTGGACGATTCCCTCACTGTCACTGTTCGTCAACTCCTTCCGCAGTCGCACCCGCCAGCGTCAAACCGGCTTCTGGGAGGCGTTGTGGGATACCGACCGGAACTTCGAGGCCGGTTGTCCCGACGAATACCTTCGCGACGACCTGTTCCACGTACTCGAGAACTACTGCGTCGTCCTGAGCAACGACCAGGCATCGGGCATGCTGACATCGGTGATTTCGTCGCTCGCCATCGCCGTGCCGTCGACGATCATTCCGATCGCAATCGCCTGCTTCGCCGCATATGCCTTTGCCTGGATCGACTTCAAAGGCCGCAAACCCCTGTTCATCGCCACGGTGGCGCTGCTCTCGATTCCGCTGCAGGTCGCGCTCATTCCGCTGCTGCGGATGTACCTCGGTGGGGCCCACTTCACGGTGCCGTTCACCGAGCGAACGCTCACGCTCATCCCCGACTTCGACTTGGCGGGAGGGCCGTGGGCCGTCGTGCTCACCCACACCGGCTTCGCCATGCCGTTCGCGATCTTCCTGCTCCACAACTACATGTCGAGCCTGCCTGACGAACTGATCGAGTCCGCTCGGGTGGACGGCGCCGACCACTTCAGCACCTTCATGCGACTCGTCCTGCCGTTGTCGGTGCCGGCGATTGCCGCATTTGCGATCTTCCAATTCCTCTGGACCTGGAACGACTATCTGATTGCGGTGATCATGCTCAACAGTGGGACGCCCGAGGTTTTCCCGACCACACAGCGCATCGCGAACCTCGCCGGTGACTTCGGCCGAACAGAGCACCTCCTCACGGCGGGCGCCTTCGTGCAGGCATTCGTGCCGCTCGTGGTGTTCTTCAGCCTCCAGCGATACTTCGTCCGCGGTCTCTTGGCCGGTTCCGTCAAGGGATAGGGACGGCGGCGGCGCTGCCACGAGGTCGTATCCTTTCCGTGGTGAGCAACGATCCCGCTTCGATCGCCTACCTCGGCCCGGCCGGTACCTTCACCGAGCAGGCCCTGTGCGGTGAGCCCGACCTTGCAGAACTCGAGCTCCGCCCGGCGGGAAGCATCGTCGAGGTGCTGCGTGCGGCCGAGCGCGGTGAGGTCGACTATGGATTCGCTGCCATCGAAAACATGATCGAAGGATCGGTCAACGCCACCCTCGACACGTTGGCGTTCGAGGCGGAGGCATTGCTGATCCAGCGTGAGGTCGTGATGAACATCAGCCTCAACCTGCTCGTCCACCCCGGGGTGCAGCTCGCCGACATCCAGCACGTCAGGTCCTACCCGATCGCGTACGCCCAGTGCCGTCGGTTCCTGGCTGATCAACTCGGCCATGCTGCGATCGAGGCGACGAACTCCACAGCAGATGCAGCCCGCGAGCTCGCCGAGAGCGGCCGAACCGACACAGCGGCCGTGGCACCCGCTCGTTCCGCCGAGGTCTACGGCCTCGATGTGCTCGTGGCAGACATCGAGGATCACCCCGAGAACCAAACCCGCTTCGTACTCGTCGGACGCGACGGGATCACTCCACCGTCCGGTCACGACAAGACCTCGATCCTGATCTACCAGCGAGAGGACGCTCCAGGCTCGTTGGTCGGCATCCTGCAAGAGTTCGCAGCACGGTCCATCAACCTGACCCGCCTCGAAAGCCGGCCCACCCGCAAAGGCCTCGGCGATTACTGCTTCCTGGCGGACTGCGAAGGCCACATCTCCGACGAAGTCGTCGGTGACGCCTTGCGCAACATCCACATGAAACAGGGCAATGTCAAGTTCCTCGGCTCGTATCCTTCGGCATACGGAGCCGCCGAGGTGCAGGAAGCCAACCGAGACGGGATCGCCCATGCCGACCGGTGGCTCGAAGCGCTCCGCAATCAAATCAAGTAGAACTCCCTCATGGGAGCCGACGCCGAACGACCGGTCTCGAGTTTCTACGAACGCGCCTACACGATCGAAGAGCACGAGACGAAAGACTTCTACTCGGCATGGGCTGCGACCTACGACGAAGAACTTGTCGAGGGTCGCTCCTACGCGATGCCGGCACGCTGTCGCGCGGCCTTCGACGCTCACGTGGTCGACCGACGCACACCGGTCATCGATCTCGGATGCGGCACCGGATTGCTCGGTCGTGAACTCGCCGACCTCGGTTTCGAAACCATCGACGGCATCGACTACTCACCCGAGATGATCGAGCGGGCCCACGCGACAGGGATCTACCGAGACCTTTGGAGCGCCGACCTCAACGAGCCGCTCGACATCGTCGACGGGGCGTACGGCGCCGCCGCCGCGATGGGAGTCTTTTCGTTCGGTCATGTCTACGCAGATGCTCTCGACGAGATCTGTCGGATCATCACGCCGGGCGGCACCCTGATCATCGGCGTCAACGAGGTCTTCGTGAACGAGAACACCTTGGTTCCCAAACTCGAACAACTCGATGCCGATGGCGTCATCTCACTCGATCTCCGCGAGCACGGCGCCCATATGCCCGTCTCCGGCGTCGACGGCTGGGTCTTCGTTGCGACCCGCCAGCACTGACCATTCTGGATGCCCGTCTGCATCGGCAGCAGGGCCCCATCACTGCCGTTCTCGGTTGCGAGATGGTCCTGTGGATGCTGGATGTCACCCGGCACCGGTGAGATCGACGAACCGTTGATCGACGAGAACCGGGACCGAGTCGCTGACATGGGCTGCGCTTGCGAACTGCACATCGCTCTCGAAGCCGTTGAACACGAGTTCGCGACCCGACGAACAGTGCTGGAGTTCGGCGACGATGTCGGCCTCGACAGCCCGCCACGCGTTGGCCGCCACTCTCGCCTCTGGTGAAAGATCAGCCGGCTCGAACAGCGAGAGCACGCAGCCTGCACCCCAAAGATCCTCGATGGCGACACGAATCGGTGTGTCGGCATCACCCCATCGCTCACCCGCTGCGATCACGGCGACCGACACATCTTGATCGGCGAACCACGAACCGATGGCAGCCCCGTTTCGGATACAGGCAGCAACGACGGCGTCGGCACCCGCTGCAATTGCGCCGAAGAGCAGCGCTGCGCCGTTCGGTGACGGCAACACCAGCCGGGTTCCCTCCGGCAGTGCGTCGAGCGACGCCGGTGACAGCGAGTACGTCCCGGCATCACGTCGGCTCGAGGCGACGGCGGCATCGACGGAATCGGCGAAGGAAGCTGCCCCGTCTCGGCTCGACGGGTACGGGAAGACAACTCCCCCACGACCGAGGGCAACATCGACGCAGGTGGTGAACGACAGCACGTCGACCACGATCACGACATCGACGTGCGGCGCCAGTTCGGTCATGCCTTCACGGCCCCACTCGAAGCGCACCCGATGGCCGGCCTGTTCGTTGGTCTTGGTGAGCTGCGGCACGGTCATGTCTGCACGAAACGCAGCACCGAGTGCATCAGCGCCAGCCACCGTACGCCGGTCGCAGACCCCACGACCGACTCGCGAATCTCCAGCGACCGGCCGGTTCGGGACAGACCGCCGCACTCGGACGCGGCCACAAGATCTCGTACGCCGCAAGAATGGCAGCCATCTCCTCCTCGCTGGGCTGCGGGTCGACGGTGAACGACATGACTACAGCGGAACGTTTCCGTGCTTGCGCTCCGGAACCTCTTCCCGCTTCGTCTCGAGCAGACGGAACCCGGCGACAACCTTGCGGCGGGTCTCGGCCGGCTCGATGACGTCGTCGACATAGCCGCGCTCGGCTGCGAGGTACGGGTTTGCGAGCCGGTTCGCATACTCGGCAACCAGTTCGTTTCGACGGGTTTCGGGATCGCTGGCCTCGGCCAGATCTCGACGATGAATGATCTCGACAGCGCCCTGGGGACCCATGACCGCAAGTTCGGCGGTGGGCCACGCATAGGAGATGTCGCAACCCACACCCTTGGAATCCATCACGACGTACGCTCCGCCGTACGCCTTGCGGGTGATGACCTGGATCCTCGGAACAGTCGCCTCGCAATAGGCGTAGAGCAGTTTCGCGCCATGACGGATGATGCCGCCGTACTCCTGATCGACCCCGGGAAGAAACCCGGGCACGTCGACGAACGTGAGAAGCGGGATGTTGAACGCATCGCAGGTGCGAACGAAGCGGGCCGCCTTCTCCGACGACTCGATGTCGAGGACACCTGCCAGCATCATCGGCTGATTCCCCACGACGCCGATACTGCGGCCCTCGATACGGGCGAATCCGCACACGATGCTCCGCCCCCATGAGGCGTGGTATTCCATGAAGTCACCGTCATCCACGACCGAGGCGATGACCTGCTTCATGTCGTACGGCACATTGGCGCTTTCGGGAAGAATCGTGTCGAGCTCGGGACAGAAACGATCCGGGTCATCGTCACCGAGCATGATCGGCGCAGTCTCGAGGTTGTTCGAGGGCAGGTGCGCCAACAGATTCTTCACCTGATCGAGGACCTCTTCTTCGTCGTTCGCGACAAACGTGGCGACGCCCGACTTGGTGGAGTGGGAGCCAGCACCGCCGAGATCCTCGAGGCTGACCTCTTCACCCGTCACCGTCTTCACCACGTCGGGACCGGTGATGAACATGTGCGACTTCTCTCGCACCATGAAGATGAAATCGGTCATGGCCGGGCTGTAGACGGCACCACCGGCGCACGGCCCGAGGATGACCGAGATCTGAGGAATGACACCCGATGCCTGGACATTGCGGTAGAAGATGCCGCCATACCCGTCGAGGCTCACGACGCCTTCCTGAATTCTGGCCCCGGCACCGTCGTTGAGGCCCACCATCGGCGCTCCCGTGGCAAGGGCGAGATCCATCACCTTGTGAAGCTTCTCGGCGAACACCTCGCCGAGTGCGCCCCCCATCACGGTGAAGTCTTGGGAGAAGACGAACACCTTGCGGCCCTCGACGGTTCCCCATCCGGTGATGACACCGTCGGTGTAGGGCCGCTCAGCGAGACCGGCATCGTCGGGAGCTCGGTGACGAGCAAGCATGTCGAGCTCGTGGAACGAGCCGGGGTCGAGCAGATAGTCGATGCGCTCCCGAGCCAGCATCTTTCCCTTGTCGTGCTGACGCTGGACCGATCGCTCCGACCCGGCGTGCCGCGCCGCCTCCTTGCGGTCGCGAAGGTCGTCGATCTTGGCTTGCATTGACGAATCGGTCACGGCGAAGAATCTAGCCGGGACTACCCGGGAGGCCCGTTCCTCGAGTCGGATCGGCCCCATGGCCCGAGAGCCCGACGACCCGTCGGGGCGCAGGAGCAGCGATGGCTAGTGTGACGCCATGGCTTCCGCCGGGATCCATCGCGTCTGTGTTTTCTGTGCCTCGTCGCCCGGATCCGATCCGGCGGTCACCGAAGCCACGGTTGCCCTGGGCCGCCTGCTGGCCGAACGCAACATCGAATTGGTGTACGGCGGTGGCGCCGTCGGACTCATGGGTCTCATCGCCGACACGGTGATGGAAGCCGGTGGCTCGGTGATCGGCGTGATCCCCGACGGCCTTTTTCCCGACGAGGTCGGCCACCAAGGTCTCACCCGCCTCGAAACGGTGGCATCGATGCATGCACGCAAGGCACGCATGTACGACCTCGCCGATGCATTCATCGCGTTGCCGGGCGGATTCGGCACACTCGAGGAGCTCGCCGAGACCCTGACGTGGAACCAGATCGGACTCCTTGCCAAACCCGTGGGGGTACTCGACGTCGGCAGGTTCTGGCAGCCGCTCCTGTCGCTGTTCGATGACATGGTCGACCGTGCGATTCTGAAGTCGACGAACCGCTCGCTCGTCTTCGACGATCCCGACCCTGCCCGACTCCTCGACCAACTCGCTTCCTGGGAGCGTTCGCACGACCCCAAGTGGATCGGAGAAGACCTCGCATGAGCAATGGCGCCGCTCCGGTGGGCAGCGGCGAACGCATCACCAACCTCGACACTGTGCGCGGCGTTGCAACCCTCGGCATCTTGGCGATGAACGCCGTGTCGTTCGGGCTTCCTGCCCCCGCCTACTTCAACATCGACTATGCAGGTTCGCAGACGCAGCTCGACCAGGCGGTCGGCATCATCGGCGAGGTCTTCATCGATCAGAAAGCGATGGCGCTCTTCTCGCTGCTGTTCGGTGCCGGCATCGTGCTGTTCGCCGATCGGGCCGAACAGCACGATCGCCGGCCGGTACTGCTCAGTCTGTGGCGAAACCTCCTGCTCTTCGGCATCGGCCTCGTTCACGCCGCGTTCTGGCTCGGCGACGTCCTCACGCTCTACGCCCTGTGCTCGCCGATTCTGCTTCTCCTCCGGAAGCGATCGGCTCGGACCCTCTTCATCACAGGCGCCGCCTGTCTCGCAGTATCCGCACTCTGGATGACAGGGACCCAGATGGTCATCGATCCGTCCGCCGATCTGGGTGACTACTGGCTGAACGAGCGCGTCTCGATGAGCGATCCCGTCGAATTGGCCTTCATCGTCGACGTCGGCGGCCGCGGTCTCGGAATGATGCTGATCGGTGTCGCTCTGTTTCGAACCGAGATCGTGCAGGGCACACGACCGGCAGCCTTCTACCGACGACTGGCGCTCGGCGGGCTCGGGTTGGGTCTGCCGCTGTCGATCGCCGGCGTGGTGATCCACTCGTCGAACAACTGGAACGGTGACGTCGCTCTGATCGGTGCCGTTCCGAACATTCTTGCAACAGCACCACTGGCAATCAGCTACATGGCTCTGATCACCCTGTGGAACCAGAGGCGTGCGACATGGCTCCACGAACGGGTGCGAGCTGTTGGCCGCATGGCGCTCACCAACTACCTCACTCAGACGGTGCTCGGCTTGCTCGTGCTCGACGGCATCTTCGAGTTCGGCACATTGGGACGCACACAGCTCCTGCTGTTCGTCGTTGGGGTGTGGACAGTGCAGCTTGCGTGGTCGCGGCCATGGCTTTCGCGGTTCTGTTTCGGGCCCGTCGAATGGATGTGGCGGGTCGCCACCTACCGGCGACTCCAGCCCATTCGACGCTGAGGTTCCCGCCATCACTGCAACGAACCTCATGGCCGAGCACCTCCGTGCCAGTATCTCGACATGAGCACGACCGATAGGTATCTGCACGGCAACTACGCCCCGGTAGCCGAGGAGACGACGGCGACGAACCTCCCGATCACGGGGACCATCCCCACTGGACTCGACGGCCGTTTGATCCGAAACGGCCCCAACCCTGTCGACGGCGGCGACCCCGCCGCCCATTGGTTCACCGGTACCGGCATGGTCCATGGCGTCCGTCTCCGCGACGGCCGGGCCGACTGGTATCGCAACCGCTACGTCGTTTCCGACCGGGTCAGCACTGCTCTGGGAAAGCCGGTGACACCGGGTCCTCGGTTCGGCGAGAGTGACGGCACCGCGAACACCAACGTGATCGGCCACGCCGGCATGACACTTGCGATCGTGGAGGCGGGCGGTCAGCCCGTGCTCCTGTCCGACGAACTCGAGACGATCGAACGCATCGACTTCAACGGCACCCTCGACGGCTCGTTCTCTGCGCACCCAAAAATCGATCCGCTCACCGGAGAACTACATGTCGCCGCCTATCACTGGACGTGGGACTTCATCCGCTACCTGGTGGTGAATGCCGACGGCACCGCAGTCACCAAAAAGGTCGATGTGCCGGTCGGATACAGCCCGATGGTGCACGACATCCACATCACCGAGACTGCTGCGCTGCTCTTCGACTTCCCGTGTCGCTTCGACCTCGATGCTGCAATGGCCGGCCATCAACTCCCCTATCTCTGGGTCGAGGGCGAACCGGGGCGGGTCGGCGTGCTCCCGCTGGACGGCGGCGCCGACGACGTTCGCTGGTGCGAGGTCGATCCCTGCTATGTCTTTCATCCCTGCAACGCATTCGACCTACCCGACGGTCGAATCCAGATGGAAGTCGCCCGTCATGAAGCGATGTTCCGCACAGTTACCAACGGCCCGGCCGAAGGCGACCCGACGTTCGAACGCTGGACCCTCGACCCGACCACGGGTACGACCAAGGAGGAGCGACTCGACGACCGGGCCCACGAGTTCCCCCGCCACGACGAGCGCCGCCTCGGACGTCAGGCCCGCTACGGGTACACGGTCGGCTTCACCGGCACCGAAGGTCCCGGCTACAAACACGACCTGCAGACCGGCACCATCGAGGTCCACGACTTCGGCGCAGGCCGAGCGACCCAGGAGATGGTGTTCGTCCCCCGTGATCCCGACGCCGCGATCGATGACACATCCAACGAGGACGACGGGTGGATCATGTCGTACGTACATGACGCCAACACCGACACCGCCGACGTCGTGATCCTCGACGCTCAGGACTTCAGCGGCGAACCGGTCGCCACGGTGCACCTGCCCCAGCGAGTACCGTTCGGCTTCCACGGCAACTGGGTACCGACCCGGGCGTGACCCAGACTCCCTCTGGCTCCGCCAGCACTGGAGGTCCACCTCTCAGGTTCACGCAACTGTGCCTACGGGCGGCGCGTCGGCGCCCGACCTCTCTGCCCTGACGACGGAGCGGAGATCGCTTGCACGCCGTTTCGCACGTCGATGACGCTCAGCCCGGACCACCGAGGATCCGTGCGTCGGTGCCAGTGGCAATCGCCAGCAACTGCCGCAACATCGAGCCGGTGGCTCCCCAGATGGTGTCTCCTTCGATCTCGAAAAACGTGAGTGCTCGCACGCCGTACTCGCGAAAACCCCAGATCTCCTCGCGCCACACCTCATCGCGCAGCAAATCGCCGAGAGCCACATGGACGATCGCCTCGACCTCTGCGGGCGACGCGACGTGGAGGTCCGGCTTGGTCTGCGCGACTGCCACGAACGGATGGATCAAGCTCTGCGAACCGACCGTCACGAAGCGATCGAGCTCACCGATACAAGTGACCGACGATGGATCGAGTGCAACCTCTTCCTCAGCTTCCCGCAGGGCCGTGCACCACAGATCGGGGTCCGCTTCGTCCTTTCGGCCACCCGGAAAAGAGACCTCGTGCGCATGACTCCGCATCCGGGGTGATCGCCGGGTGAGGACGACGTGAGGCTCACCCGCCTCCTCGTAGAGGACGCACAGCACCGCAGACTCCCGCGTCGTCGGTGCCATCAGCCCGACGTTGGCCGGAGGCCGACGCGCATCGAACTGCGTCGCAAGTGCGTCGAGGGACAGCCGACGATCCGACTCCGGCAGTTCAGACCAGGGCGGCGGGCCACCCAGTTCGGCATCGGAGGGACGCGGGATGTGCTGCGGCCCTCCCCGCCCGGGGGGCGGCGCGAATAGGCCAGCCATTCGATCGTTCAGGACTGATCCTCGAGCAGTGACTTCAGCAGGTCGGGCATACCACCGGTTTTGAGGTTGCTCAGTACCTTGCCCGGTGGCGTGTCACCGCGCTCCCACTCCTCCCAGAACCCGAGGAGCTTGGCAGGGTCAGGTGTCGGCTTGTCCATTCGGTGAGGCTAGCGAGATCGAGAGCTTCCCTTGCGACCGGGCGATCCGATGACCGCCCACGGTTTCGGCGGCCCGATGGTTGCCGTGGACGACTTGGAGCACCCGCTCGATCGTGGCTGTGTCGACCGGGTACGGATCGCTCGTCGTTGCCTGGATCCACGATCGCAGGGCCTCGGTTGCGACTGCTCTCGGAGCGGTCCGCAACGCAGCAACGTCTGTGGGGTCGAGCGCTGCAGCCGCGGCCTCCACCACTTCGAGTGCGTCGGAGATGAGGTCGGCATGACGGTTGAGGATCGGTACCGGATCGCGCCCGAGAGCGCTGGCGATCTCCGGCAAAACCCGCAAACGCACGGCGGCGCGGTGATTGGACGTGTCCTGGTTGGTCTCGTCCTCACACGGTGCGATCCCGGCCTCCTCGCACACCGCCATCGTCTCGGTTCTTGTGAGCCTGAGAATCGGCCGGTGAGCGGATTGCATGCGAACGGCGCTGCCGGCCAAGCCGGCTCCTCGCAACAGGTTCAAGAGCACCGTCTCGGCTCGGTCGTTCGCAGTGTGGCCGACACAGACCCCGGCGGGTAGTGCGTGGTACCGCGCCGCACGAGCACGCGCTTCGAAGTTCGGGCCCGGGTCGAGCTCGAGTTGGCGGAGCTCGAAGGGCACACACCATGCAGCGGCGAGTGTCTCGACGAACGCAGCATCGGCATCGGCCCCGGGGCGAACACCATGATGGATGTGCCAGATGGTGAACGACCGCTCGGCAACCCTCGCCAGCACCGCCATGGCCACACTGTCGGCACCACCACTCACGCCGAGGTGAAGCTCACCGTCGGGGAAGGCACATCGGTCGAGCAGGTCGGCCGTGGCCATCGATTCAGGCGGCGACGGACGAAGCTCGGACCCGGTCGATCCAGAGCTGCGGCTCGCGGATCTCGGCGATCGACGGCACGTTTGCCGGTTCGGACCAGGCGAGATCCATGAGTGCTGCACCGCCAGCCCTCTCGACCTCGGCGATGAACGATTCGCCCTCGGCGTATTGCTTGAGCTTGGCCTCGAACCCGGCGAGCCGTTGGAACACCTTGGTGAAACCACTGGCTCCCATACGCCGATTGCGCAGGACGCGGGCGAAGCGGTCCTGCGATGGAATCAGTCCGTGACCAGCACGGTCCATGGTGACGTCACCGTGACCCTCGAGCAGGCTCATGAGGCCGGCGACCTCGTTGATCACCTCGAGCTGCTCCTCGGAGGCAAACAGCGCCATGATGCCACCCTGATCCATCGGATCTTCACCGCGCCTGCGAGCTTCGAGCAAACGCTGTGCAGCAGCAAGGAACCGCTTGGGGTCGGGATCGACGGACTCCATCGTGCCATTGACCAGACCGAGGAAGTGTTCACGCATCCAGGGCACACCGGTGAACTGGGCCCGATGGGTGACCTCGTGCAGTGCAAGCCACAACCGAAACTCATCCGGTGGAAAGGCGTAGCGCTTCTCGAGTGCCAGGACATTCGGCGCCACGTAGTAGACGATGTCTTGTTCCTCGGGCTTTTCGTCCTCGATCACGAGCAAGTCGTATTGACCGAGCACCCGGGTGGACATCCAACCGAGCATTGCCCCGAGTTCAGCTCCGGCGAACTTGGGTCCGATGGTCGACGTTTTGTCATCCATCTTGTCTTCGAGCTTGTCGGTGACCGGCTTCAGCAGCCGCTGGAACGACGCCAGATTGGCATCGACCCAACCCGCTCGATCCGTGACCCGACCACGTGCGTTGCCCGAAAGCGAGCGGAGACCGGTGCACGCAGCGACAAGGTCTTCGGCTTGCGCGGTGTAGCGGTCGAAATCATCCTCGAGCCCGTCGCGGTAGCGCGCTGCGGTGTACGGCTCGCGACCGGCGACCTTCCTGGCGACGGTGCGGGCGACGTCCCAGTCGACGGCGCCACTCATGTCAGTCGCGCGGGTAACGCTGGCGGGTCACCTGGGCGAGATACCCACCGACAGAGGCGACGATCGCCAGGATCGCCGAGACAGCGAGTACCGGTGCGATCCAGAAGTGCCAGACGACTGCAGAAAACATGCTCGCAAGTGTAGACGCCCTGGCTGCCCGACCCGCAGTCAGGCGACCGACACGGCCATGTCGACGACGACCCCCCAGTGATCGGACGGTACGACACCATCGATCGGTGTCATCGCGAAGCGCTCGGCCTGCACGGGATTGCCGTTGGGGCGTCGGCGCGGCCACGAAACCAAGACATAGTCGAGTCGGCGCTCCGGCCACGCCGAATCGTTGACGTACGGGTTCGAGGCAGAGTAGGTCGCTCCGCTGCCGGTACCGACCAGTTCCCAGGCGTCGGAGAACACGAGTCCGGGGACTGCGCCGGCAGATCGGCCGGTCAGACGCCGGATCTCGTCGCTGTCGGGCACGGCATTCAGGTCGCCGACGAGTACCGGCGGCAACAGCCGATCCGGGGCGGCCTCACGACGCTCGGCGATCAGCTGAGCGATCTCGTCGAGTTGTCGACACCGCAGCGCGCTCTGATCGAAGCCGTGCGACAGATGGGTGGTGAAAACATCCCATGGGCCAACCGGTGTCTCGATCTCGGCCCAGACCACCGTGCGATGTTTGGGCGCGGTTCCCACATCGAGGAATGCCCACCCCGAGTCGGTGATGGGCCACTGCGACGCGACAGCGTTCACCACACTGAAACGATCGTCCTCGCCGCCGGGTGCAGTCGCCACGAAGTACCCGAGTTCGTCGCGCAGCCACGCGATCTGGTCGGGCTCGCGCCCACACAGTTCCTGCAATCCCACGACATCGGGGGCGACGGATCGCAACGTCGACGCAATGGCCGGTGTTCGAGCCTCGAGGTCGCCATTGCGCCACCACGTGTTCCACGTGGCGAGACGCAACGTTGCAACCATGACGCTCGACGTTACCCCCTGGTCACCGAGCCCTCGTTCGTTCTCGACGGCTCAGGTGTTGCGTGCTCAGTCGTCGAGGATTTTGCCTCGCATGCGGGGCACCACCATGGGCGCATGCACCGAGCAGAAGTCCTGGTCGTTGTAGCGACTGAGTTGGGTTTCACATTCCGGTTCGAGGCAGACGCGGCCCACGTCACTGACTGGGAGGTTTCGCTCGATACTGGTGAATTTCTCTCCGATGACCCGCATGTCGGGTACAACGGAGCGACACCGCGCTGCGGTTCCACTCGTCATGGAACTGTCACGAAGCAATCCCGTTGGGGAGTTCATCATGTCCGCCACCATGACCGCCGTTGTGACCGTTGGAACCGGCGGTTTCGAGATGCTCGAACTGCAGCAGGTACCGATCCCAGTACCCGGAACCGGTGAGGTACGGGTGAGGGTCCTTGCCGCTGGCGTGAACAACACCGAGATCAACACTCGGTTGGGCTGGTATTCCGCGGCGGTCACGCACTCGACCAGCGATACTGCCAGTGACGCCGCCCGGCCCGATGCTGCGGTGCACCGGCCCGATGGCGGTTGGAACGATGCGACACCCTGGCCACTGATCCAGGGCACCGACTGCTGCGGCATCGTCGACGAACTGGGCGCCGGCGTCGACCCCGCGCTGCGTGGACGACGGGTGATCATCCGCGCCTGCATGCGTTCCGACGGCTGGGATTCCCTCGAGAACGTCTGGATGGCGTCAGACTTCGACGGTGCATTCGCAGAATATGTGAAGGTGCCGGCGTCAGAAGTGTTCCCCGTCGACTGTGACTGGAGCGACGCAGAACTCGGTGCGATCCCGTGCGCCTACGGAACCGCCGAGAACATGATCCGGAGAGCCGGCGTCAGGCAAGGTGACCGAGTGCTCGTCACCGGCGCGTCAGGTGGCACCGGATCTGCTTCGGTGCAGCTTGCTCGTCGTCGCGGTGCGCACGTCGTCGCCATGGCGTCGCTCCCGAAGTTCGACGCCGTCCGCCGACTCGGTGCGCACGAGGTGATCGAACGAGACACCATCCCCCACCCACAGTCGTTCGACGTCGTGGTCGACAACGTGGCCGGACCCGGTTTCTCGGCGGCCCTCGACTCGGTTGTACGCGGGGGTCGCTATGTGTCGTCAGGGGCCATCGCTGGGCCGATCGTCGAATTCGACATGCGCACCTTCTACCTCCGAGACATCCACATGATCGGATGTACCGCATGGGAGGAGCCGGTCTTTCCCGACCTCATCGGCTACATCGAGCGGGGCGAGATCCGTCCCGTTGTCGCGAAAACGTTTCCGCTGGCCGAGATCGTGAGAGCCCAACAGGAGTTCTTGACCAAGGCCCACGTGGGCAAGTTCGTCCTGATCCCCTGATCAGTCCTCGTGCTGGGCGTCCACAATCGCCTGGAAGATACGAGCCTTGAGTCGGTCGGGAACCTGATCGTTGCATCGCCTGGAGACGACCTGGCGCAACTCGAACTCGAACGCATAGGTGGAGCCGCAGTGCCCACAAAAATCCAGGTGGCTCTTGATGACGGTTCGACGCTCGACGGTCAGATGACCGTCGAGATAGTGGTACAACTCCTGCAGCGCCTCCTGGCACTCACCAGAGCCGAACTCGGCACAAGGATCGTCGGTCATGTCACGAAGCCCCCGCGTCGACGCCCACACCCGCT
The DNA here is from genome assembly GCA_049437325.1 of Acidimicrobiales bacterium. GTDB lineage: Bacteria > Actinomycetota > Acidimicrobiia > Acidimicrobiales > Aldehydirespiratoraceae > UBA11606. Next base: position 31,503 of record JBMTIM010000005.1, on the reverse strand, counting down.
GACTCGGGCTCGGGCAGAAGACGATTTTCCTCTGCGAAACCGTGCAACCGCTTTTGCAGCTGCTTTCTTCCCCGGTGCAAGCGGCTCATCACCGTGCCGATCGGCACGTCGAGAATCTCGGCGATCTCCCTGTATGCGAACCCCTCGACGTCGGCCAGGATGACCGGCATCCGGTAGTGGTCAGGAAGGTCCTCGAGCGCAACCTTGATCTCGTCTTCGCCGAAGAGCTCCATGAGTTCATCTTCGGCAGAGCGACCGAGCACTGCGCTCTCGGCACTGCCGATCCGGCGGTAGAGATAGAGGTCCTCTACATCGTCGATGTCGGATTCGTCGGGACGACGCTGCTTCTTGCGATAGGCGTTGATGTAGGTGTTGGTGAGGATGCGGTACATCCACGCCTTCAGGTTGGTGCCTTCCTCGAACCGGTCGTAGGCGCGATACGCCTTGAGATAGGTCTCCTGGACAAGGTCCTCGGCATCGGCGGCATTGCGAGTCATGCGAAGCGCCGCAGAGTACAAACCGCTCATCAGCGGCATGGCATCGTCGGCAAACATGGCCTTTTCTGCCACGGGACCTCCTGGGGAGTGCTCAGGCGCACCCCGAAACGAGAGCGAGCCCGAGAGGAGGATTGAACTCCTGACCTACGCTTTACGAGAGCGTCGCTCTACCAACTGAGCTACTCGGGCAGGACTGCAAAGGTACCAACGCAGCCCACGCGATCCTCTCGCCTCACCCCTGGAGCAGCGGGAGCTTGAGCAGCAGCGCCTGGAGCGCCAGCGCCTCATTCGGATTGCGGCCGAGCGACGCATGGGTGGCTCGAATGTGGCCGGCTGCAGCGAGCACACTGCTGCGTTCATCACCACCGACCATCGCCTCGCGATACCGCGCCGCCAGGGTTGCAAGCCCGAAACGCAACTCGTCGGTACGAAGCTGACGGAGTTCCCGCCGGTGCCGGAGGTCGAGGTCGTTGCGACCGCTTCCTCGCGTACCGAACGCTTCTTCGCGAGCGTCGAGGGCATCGAGTTCGGCTCGGTGACGCTCAGCCGTGCCCGCCGACTCACTCGCCTCGTCGATCAGCGCGCGCAGTTCCTCGACGATGACCGCAACCGCCGCGCCGGATCCGTCGAGCCGGTCGGGCACACCCCACCATGCCTGACGTCGGGTTGCGAGGCGCTCGTCGTTCGTGAGGTCGCGCGCCCGCCGAACACTGCCCCCAGCGGCGGCGGCGACGACGGCAGCCCGCTCGGCATCGACGAGTCCATCGATGACGAGCGCCTCGGCGATTGCAGCCTCAGCAACCGGCGGAAAGTCGATCCGGGTGCAGCGGCTCTCGACGGTCACGTGCTCGGGAGGGACGTCCTCTGCGAGCAACACGAAGATCGTGGTCGCCGGAGGCTCCTCGATCGTCTTGAGCAAGGCGGCCGCCGCCGCAGGCGTGGCGGTATGGAACCGGTTGACGATCAAGACTTTGCGCTTGCCTTCCACCGGTGAGCGGCTGGCTTGCACGATCAGTGGCTCGGCTTCCTCCTCACGCCGCAGATTGTTGCCGGCGGGATCGAGGACGTGGATGTCGGCATGACGTTCCGAGACGGCGAGCCGACGGTGGCGCTCTGCACCATCGGGGTCAGCGGCTGCGAGCAGTTCCCCAGCGAACACGAGTGCAGCGTGACGCTTTCCAGCGCCGAGCGGTCCGACGAACAGATACGCGTGCACCGGTGCGTCGACGGCTGCCTGCAACCGCCTGACTGCGTCGGGCTGCCCGATCACTGTGTCCCAGCTCATCGATTCGCAGCCAACCACGCATCGACGGCGGCGTCGACGCGAGCAGCCACGTCCTCGACTGTCCCGTCGGCCCCGACGACGACCCAACGGTCGGGATCAGCTGCTGCCATCTCCAGATAGCCCTGACGAACCTTCGTGTGGAACTCGGCCCCGGCCCCCTCGATTCGATCGACCTCGTCACCGAGGCGTTGCCGGGCGACGTCGAGGTTGACATCGAGGAGCACGGTGAGGTCGGGTTCGATGCCGTTGGTCGCCCAGTGCATCATCCGGGTCAGTTCATCACGATCGAGGCCACGACCGAACCCCTGGTAGGCGGTGGTCGACGCGGTGAAACGATCGGTGATGACCGTCTCGCCTCGCGCGAGTGCGGGGGCGACAACCTCGGCCACGTGTTGGGCCTTGTCGGCGATCACGAGCAGTGCCTCGGCTCGGTCGTCGAGCATGTCGTGGGCGGGATCGAGCAGGATCGATCGGATAGCGCTTCCGATTTCTGTCGCACCGAACTGAAAGGTCAGTTCCACACCGAGACGAGCGGCGAGCCGCTGCGCCTGCGTCGACTTCCCAGATGCATCGGCCCCCTCGAAGGCAATCAGTCGTCCGGTCACGAGTCAGCCTCCGCATCGACGGGAGCGGACGTACTGGACACGAAGGCCCCGGAACCAGCCCGAAGACTCCGCATGGCCAGCACCCCTGCGAACACGATGATCACCGAACTCAACCACATGGTGAGTCGCACGCCAGGAACAAAGATCGAGACCCCACCGAACTCGGCGATGCGATCGTCCCACAGCGCTGCGGACAACCCATCGAACACTTCGGAGAGCACGGGAGCAACGGCGAGTGCGAGCAGCACGCAGAACCGAACCAGCACCAGCAGGGCCGAGAAGATCCGCCCACGCAATTCGTCGTCGACGTTTTCGTGCAACAGGGTGAACCCGAGCACATAGATCGGGCCGGCTGCGAAACCGACAACCGCAATCATGGGAACCACGATCGACAGCACCGATGACGACGAGGCGACGAGCAGTCCACCACCGGCAACGGCGAGGGCGAAGGGGAAGAGCCGCGCTCGGTTGATACGAGCCTGTGTCACCGAGGCGGTTACCACGCCTGCAGCCATGCCGGTACCGAGCGCAAACAGCACAAGGTTGAAGTCGGCACCATCCCCCGAGATCACCTCGTCCACGAAAATGGCCCCCAACGGGACCAACATGCCACCTCCGATCACGGCGGTGGCCAGACCGACGTTGACCGCTCGAACGATGGGGTTGACCGCGATGAACTGCCATCCCTCCCGCAGCTCTCGGATTGCACCACCGAGATCCCACGACCCTCGCTCGGCCGAGCGACGCTCTTCACGGCTCCGGCGAGGCCATGTGATACGCCAAATGATGAGTGCGGTCAGCAGAAAGGACAGTCCATCGACGTAGAAGGCAAGACCCTCCTCATTGAGGTGCCACGTGTCGACCCAACCCTCGTCACTGAACCGTTCGGACAGCTTTGCGAGGAGCGCTGCAATACCCGCCGCTACCGGGAACATCCCGTAGGCGGCTGCAACGTTGAGCGAGTTCGCCGTGGTGAGCTTGTCACGGGGAACGAGGTTCGGAACCACCGCCTCTTTCGCCGGTGACCACAGCATCGTGAAGATCTCGAGCACGAACGACGCAATGACGAGTCCAACGATCGTGTCGACGAACGGCAACGCAAACAACACGAGAGCCCGTCCGACGTCGCACACAAGCATGACCTTCTTGCGGTCGAGCCGGTCGACCATCACACCCGCCGCCGTTGCGAGAAAGAATCCGGGCGCGATCCGCGCGCCGAGAACGAGTGCAATGGCCGTGCCTTCGGAACCGTCGCTGATCCGCTCTGCGAGCGAGATGATTGCGATCAGCCCCAACCAGTCGCCGGTTGCGGAGACGACCTGCGCAATCCAGAGTCTGAAAAACGCGCGCGATCCGAAAATCGCCTCGATTCGGTTGCCCGGCTTGGTGGACCCGACGGCGTCCTGCAGTCGGTCCGCGCTGTTGGACGCCGGGGGATTCACGGGACCGAGACTAGGCGGTCACGTACCCGGCAGGCTGACCGGGCTTCCGACACGCGTTCAGAAGGAGTCGTCGGACTCGTTCAGGGTCGGCGTCGAGGCCGATTTCTTCGCCGCCTTCTTCTTCGTGGCCTTCTTCTTGGCTGCCTTCTTCTTCGCCGCCTTCTTCTTCGCCGCCTTCTTCTTCGAGGCCTTCTTTTTCGCCGGGCCCTTGGCCCGCCGGTCGGCGAGCAGTTCGGCGGCCCGTTCGACGGTCAACTCTTCGACGGTGTCACCTTTGCGAAGCGAGGCATTGAATTCGCCGTCGGTGACGTACGGGCCGAACCGGCCGTCCTTGACGATCATCGGCTTACCGGTCTCGGGATCGGCACCCATGTCACGCAGCGGGGGTTTGGGCGCAGCCTGACCGCGACGGCGTTTGGGTTGGGCAAGAATCGCCAAGCACTCCTCGAGCGTGACCGTCAACAGTTGCTCCTCGTTGTCGAGGCTGCGGCTGTCGGAACCCTTCGTGAGATACGGGCCGTACCGGCCGTTCTGGACCGTGATGACCTCACCGTCATTCGGGTCGGCACCAACCGTGCGGGGGAGCGACAACAGTTGCAGTGCATCCTCCAGGGTCACCCGTTCGAGGGTCATCGTCTGAAAGAGCGATGCGGTGGGTGGCTTCTCACCCACTTCCTCCCATTCCTCGAACGTACCGACCTGCACGTACGGTCCGAACCGACCCGCTTTGGCATAGATCGGCATCCGATGCTCGGGGTGCTCACCCAGAACACGGCCCTCCTTCGGAATGGCGAGATACTCCATCGCCTTCTCGAGACTGAGTTCGTCCGGCGCAATGTCGTCGGGGATCGAAGCGGTCTCGTTGTCGTCGGCGTTTTCGCTGTCACCCTTCTGCACGTACGGGCCGTAGCGGCCGACGCGAGCGACGACCGGCTTGCCGTCATCGGACATGCCCAACGGGATCGTGTTCACGGCGCGGGCATCGATGTCGGGAAGACGCGTCGAGACCTTCTCCTTGAGCCCGGGCTCACCGCCTTCACCTTCGCCGAAGTAGAAGCGACTCAACCACGGCTCGGCGTCTTCGGCACCACTGGCGATGCGATCGAGATCGTCCTCCATCCGAGCGGTGAATGCGTAGTCGACGAGGTTCGGGAAATGGCCTTCCATGACGTTGACAACAGAAAAGGCCGTGAACGACGGAACCAGTGCAGCGCCCTTCTTCCAGACATATCCGCGATCCTGGATGGTGCCGATGATCGAGGCGTACGTCGACGGGCGACCCACACCGAGTTCCTCGAGCCGTTTGACCAGTGACGCCTCGGTGTAACGAGCGGGCGGTGACGTCGTGTGGCCCTCGACCTCGAGCGGACCGGTTGCACGAGCTGCATCACCCTCGGCCAACGGCGGAAGTCGACGCTCGTCGGCGTCTTCCTCGGCGTTGCGATCCTGGACCCGGCTCTCCTCGTAGACCTCGCGAAAGCCGGAGTGGGCGATCACCGTGCCCGATGCCGAGAACTCGACATCGGTGCCTGCGGCACTCGTTGCGCCGAGACGGAGCGTGACCGTCTCGCCGGTGCAGTCGGTCATCTGTGACGCGACCGTACGCTGCCAGATGAGCTCGTAGGCGCGAGCTTCGGATTGCGGAACTTCCTTGGCCACCTCGGCGGGGAGCCGGAAGGTGTCACCGGCCGGCCGGATGGCCTCGTGCGCTTCCTGGGCATTCTTCGATTTCGTGGCGTAATGACGCGGCGCATCGGGCAGGAAGGTCTTGCCATAGCGCTCCGAGATCATCGAACGGGCCGCCTGCAGTGCGGTGTCGGACAGCGTGGTGCTGTCGGTGCGCATGTAGGTGATGTAGCCCTTCTCGTACAGACCCTGGGCGGCACGCATGGCCATCGCCGACGACATCTGGAGCTTGCGACCCGCCTCCTGTTGGAACGTCGACGTGATGAATGGTGCTGCTGGACGACGCCGGTACGGCTTGGTCTCACGGGAGCGAATCTCGAAGGACGCATCGTCGAGATCGGAACCGAGGGCCCGTGCGCCTGATTCGTCGAGCACCGTCACGTCGTTGCGGGCAAGGCGTCCGTCATCGCTGAAGTCTCGTCCGGTGGCCAGTCGGACACCATCGATAGCAACGAGCGCAGCATCGAACGCACGTTGATCGTCACCCTCCACCGCTGCAAAGGTGCCCTTCACATCCCAGTAGCTCGCCTCGATGAATGCCATCCGTTCACGTTCGCGCTCGACGACGATCCGGGTCCCAACGCTTTGCACCCGACCCGCCGACAGTTGCGGCATGACTTTCTTCCAGAGCACCGGGCTGACCTCATAGCCATACAACCGATCCAGGATCCGGCGAGCCTCCTGGGCATCGACCATCTTTCGGTCGAGTTCACGCGGTGACGCAAGGGCTGCGTGGATCGCTTTCTCGGTGACCTCGTGGAACACCATTCGCTTGACCGGCACGGTCGGGTTGAGGACCTCGATCAGGTGCCAGGCGATGGCCTCGCCCTCTCGGTCCTCGTCGGTCGCGAGATACAGCTCGTCGGCCTCCTTCAACAGCGACTTGAGGAGGCGGATGTGATCTTTCTTGTCCTGATGTTCGACGTAGAGCGGCTTGAATCCGTTGTCGACATCGATACCGGTGCGGGCCCACGGCTCACCCTTGTACGCCTTGGGAACATCAGCGGCATTTCGAGGAAGGTCGCGAATGTGGCCGATCGACGACTCGACGGTGAAGCCCGATCCCAGGTACTCCTGAATCTTCTTCGCCTTGGCCGGACTCTCGACGATGACCAGCGCATGACCTCCGTTCGGCCCACTCACGACGCAACTCCAACGTCTTCCATCTCGATCTCGATGACCTCGTTCGCCCGGCTCAGCACGAGTACACCGACGATCGCGGCGAGCAGCGACGCCGCCAGAATGCCAAGCTTCGCTTCTTCGATGAGTGATGCGTCCTCGAACGCCAGATTCGTGATGAAGAGCGACACGGTGAAGCCGATGCCGGCGATCGCCGCCAGCCCCACCACATGGGTCATGGTCGCACCGCGCGGGAGCGATGACACGCCCGTCCTGACGGCCGCCCAGGTGAACACGCTCACGCCGACAAGTTTTCCGAGCACGAGGCCGACGACAACACCGATCGTCACGTCGCTGGTCACCGCGCCCCTGATCGAATCCCCACTGATCTCGATGCCAGCATTGGCAAGAGCGAAGACTGGAACGATGAGGAACGAACTGAACGGATGCAGCAGATCTTCGAGACGATCGGCAACCGACAACCGTTCGCGAATCTCGAAGGTGGCCCGTCGCACCACCGACGCACTCGCCTGCCCAGTGATCGCTGCGCCGACGTGGGGATCGTCGTCGTCATCGTCGTCGAGCTCGGTGTATGAACGCAACGGATGAGCCGGCGTGATGAGCCCGAGCACGACACCTGCGATCGTGGCGTGTATTCCGGACTCGAAGACGGCCAACCACAGGAACCCGCCAACAAACACATAGGCCGGCACGTACCAGACACGAGCCGTGCGCATCAGCACGACAATCATCGTGATGCCGACCGCCACGAGCAGCCAACCGGTCGACAAATCGTCGGTGTAGAAGATTGCGATCACTGCAATGGCGCCGATGTCGTCGACAATCGCCAGGGTCAGCAGGAATACTTTCATGGCGCTCGGCACCTTGTTGCCGAGCAGCGCCACCACACCCACCGCGAAGGCGATGTCGGTGGCCATCGGAATGCCCCAACCGTGCGCACCCGCACCGCCTGCGTTGAAGAGGACGAAGAAGAGCGCAGGCACGACCATGCCCCCGACCGCAGCGATTGCCGGAAGCGCTGCGGCACGAGGGTTCCGGAGCTCGCCGGCCACGAGTTCGCGTTTGATCTCGAGTCCCACAACGAAGAAGAAGATCGCCATCAGGGCGTCGTTGACCCAGTGCTCGATCGACTCGTCGAGCGTCAAAACGTCACCGAACTGGATCGTGATATGGGTGTGGAGGAGATCGAAGTACGACTCGCTCCATGGTGAATTCGCCCAGACAAGCGCAACGACGGTGGCACCGATCAACAAGACGCCGCTGGCCGCCTCGATGGCGAGGAAGTTCCGGACCGGGCGGCCCACGCGGCGCGCCAGACGGCGCTCGCCGCCCAACCACGTCAGCGGTGAAGGTTCGAGATGCTCTCCAGCCATAACGGGCCTGAACCTAGCGGGACGTCACCCGGAGTTCCGACGCCTGGATGCGTACACCGTGAGTTTGACATCGGTGCCGAGGCCATCGGAGGTGATCGATGCATCATCGGCGAGCAAGTGCATCAGGTGCACCCCCAAGCCGGATTCATGGAGAAGTCGATCGGGGTGGTCGGGTTCGGGAAGGATCGGAACATCCTCGGGCTCGAATCCCGGCCCCTCATCGTGAATGATTACGGTCACTTCGTCGTCCGCAAGCCGACACTCGACTCGGATCCGGTCGTCGGAGTCGCTGCGACTGTGGGCGTCGATCGCATTGGTAGTCGCCTCGGACACCGCAAGTTTGAGGTCCTCGATCCGCTCGTTCGGCAGATTGGGTTCGAGTTCGGCAGCCGCCGCAACAACCACCCGGACGAACGACACGAAGTCGGCGCGCGCCGGTATCTCGAGCACAATCGTGCCCGGCGCGAACAGTTCGCTCACGAACTCGCATCCCCGGTGAGCGCCACTGCAGTTCGCACATCACGGTGCAGGGTGAAGACACGGTCGAGGTCACAGAGTTCGAACACTCGTCGCACCCGCGGCTCCGTGACGACCAACTGAAGATCACCGTCGAGCAGGCGCACTCGCTTGAGCGCGCCGATGAGCACACCCAACCCGAACGAGTCGATGAAGCCGATCCCTGACAGATCGAGGACGAGATGGTGAAGGCCATCGGACACGGCGCGCATCACATGTTGCCGAAGTTCGGGTGCACCGACGACATCGAGCTCCCCGGCCACGGTGATCACCGACCACTGACCGTCTCGGTGGGCGTGCGCAACGATGTTCACTCGTTGCACGGTATCGGACCACATCGGTGTGATTCGGTCATCGACGGGCCATAACATCGGCCCGTGGCGCTCGCTTCGGACTCGTCGGCACCCTTCGAGGTACTGCTCGACCAGCTGCACGCGGATGGTCGGCTGGTCCACATCGAGCACCTTGTCGAGCGACCCGAGCAACACGGCACACTCAGTCACCCGCTCCCCGACTGGCTCGAACCCGACCTCGAGCGCTGGCCGCTGTGGCGTCATCAGGCCGAGGCCATCGATTTGATCCGATCCGGTCACAACGTCGTCATCGCCACCGGCACCGCATCGGGAAAGTCGCGATGCTTTCAGCTCCCGATTGCCGAGGCCGTGGCCGACCCGATCAAACCGGCCACCGCACTGCTGCTGTACCCCACCAAGGCCCTTGCCCACGACCAACTTCGGGCCTTCGAAGACGCTGCCTACCCCGGACTCGTTGCCGGTGCATACGACGGTGACGCCGGATCCGACGAACGAGTCGCCATTCGCGATACCGCCAACGTTGTGCTCACCAACCCCGAAATGCTGCACGGCGGTCTGCTCCCTCGGCACGAGAAGTGGGACACATTCTTCATGCGCCTGCGATACGTCGTGGTCGACGAATTGCACGTGCTTCGCGGCGTGTTCGGCTCTCATGTCGCCCACGTGCTTCGTCGCCTCCGGCGGATCTGTCGCCACTACGGTGCCGACCCGACCTTCGTATTCACGTCGGCGACGATCGGTCGTCCCGAACGCCTTGCCGCCGAGCTGTGCGGCGCTCCGGTTGAGGCCGTCTCCGACGACGGGTCACCAAAGGGACCCCGTCGGTTCGCACTGCTCGATCCTCCGACAATCGACGAGGACAGCGGAGCTCGCTCCTCGACCAACAGCGAGGTCGCCACGGTCGCTGCTGCCCTCATTGCGTCCGGCCACCGCACGATCACCTTTTGCCGAAGCCGAAAGAGCACCGAACTCATCGCCGCCGACATCAGGAGGCGACTTCCCCCACATCTCGAGCGACGTGTCGTGTCGTACCGAGCCGGGTATCTGGCCGACGAGCGTCGAGAGATCGAAGACGACTTGACGTCCGGCGCGCTTCGCGGGGTCGTTGCCACATCCGCACTCGAACTCGGGGTCGACATCGGGGATCTCGATGCCTGCGTGATGAACGGCTTCCCGGGGACGATTGCGTCGATGTGGCAGCAGGCTGGTCGCGCCGGACGCCGTCGTGAGCCGAGCGTCACGGTACTGGTCGCCGGCGAAGACCAGCTCGACCGCTACCTGATGCGGCATCCTCGCGACGTCTTCGAACGATCACCGGAACCGGCCGTGATCAACACGTCGAATCCGTACATCCTCGGCCCACACCTCGCCTGTGCCGCATATGAACTTCCGCTCTCGTGGGACGATCTGCGTTTCTGGCCCGAATCCGAGCTTCACGACGGCGTGCGTGACCTCGTTCGCCAGGACCAACTCCGCCTGCGGCAGCGTCGACGCAACGGCCACGACGAGCCATTCGCCCACTGGTGCGGTACGGGCTTTCCATCGCGCTCCGTCGGTCTACGGAACGGCACCTCGGGTGAGATCAAGATCATCGAGCATCACTCCGAACGGCTCATCGGCACCGTCGACGAGCACCGAGCACTCACCTCGGTGCACGACGGTGCGGTGTACCTTCACCGAGGCCAATCGTTCGAAGTCGTCCGGCTCGATCTCGACGAAGGGCATGCTCGTGTCGTCGAGTGTGACCACACCACCTATACGCAGGCCCGCAGCGACACCAACATCTCGGTCACTGCGGTTCATGCGTCAAAGCGGGTCGGCAACGCGACACTGTTCCTCGGCGAGGTCGAGGTGGTCACCAGCGTCACCGGCTACCAGCTCCGGGACACCTTCTCGCGCAAGCTCCTCGCCACCGAGTCGCTCGACCTGCCCGACCAACGTCTGCACACCCGGGCCTTCTGGTACGTCCTCGACCCCACTGTCGTCGAGGCAGTCGTGGCAGCTGGCGGCGACCCCGCCGGCACGCTGCACGCCGCCGAACACGCAGCCATCGCCATGTTGCCTCTGTTCACCATCTGCGATCGATGGGACGTCGGCGGTGTGTCGACGGTTCATCACCATGACACGGCGGGCCCGACGGTGTTCATCTACGACGGCTACCCCGGCGGTGCCGGTATCGCCGAACTCGGCTGGGAGGCCGGGGCCGAGCACCTGGAAGCAACCCGGGAAGCGATCCGGAGTTGTCCCTGTCAGGACGGGTGCCCCTCGTGTGTCCAGTCACCGAAGTGCGGCAACGGCAACGAGCCACTCGACAAATCTGGAGCCCTGACGCTCCTCGACCACATCGTGTGAACGGAGCGGGCCCACTCGGCCACGACAACACGAGGAGTGCTGCGGCCGGGCGTGCGATCGACCCAGGCGACGGCAGACTGCACCGGTGAATCCACTCGTCGTCACCCATCAGAGCACGGTCGATCCCGACCAGATCGACGATCTGGGCCATATGAACGTGCGGTACTACGGCATGAACGCCAGTGCCGCGACTCGGACGTTCAGCGAGCGGCTCGGCCTCGAGCAGCCCCATCTGCTGAGCGCGTACACCCGCCACCACCACGAACAGATGGAGGGCACCGAACTGGAGGTCCGAAGTGCCGTCATTCCCGGCAGTGACCGTCTTCGGATCTACCACGAGCTGCGAAACCGGGCCAACGACGATCTGGCCGCAACCTTCGTGCACGAACTGGAGCATGCACCGGTCGATGCGCCGGCATTCGAACCGCCCCGATACGGAGCGCCGCGGAGCCTCGATCTCGACACCGATGCACTCGCAACTGCGCCATCGCTCACCCGAGTTCGCGAGCTCGGCTTGGCCAACCGGAAGCCGCGGGTCATCGACCGAGACGACACCATGGGGGCCGAGACGGTTCCTGCATCCAACTACGGAAGCGTGCTGTGGGGTGGCGAGCGGATGGAGGACGAGGCATCGTGGGTGCGGGTCCTTCCCGACGGCACCCGCTACGCCTTCGTCGTGATGGAACAGCGGGTCTGGTTCCGGCACCGTCCCCTTGCGCTGGGCACCCCGGTACAGACCTTTCGGGCGTCGCTCGAAGCCGGTGAGAAGATCGGACGAGACATCGCTTGGAGCTTCAACACCGAGACGGGGGAAGCGATCGTTGCATCCGAGACCATCGACCTGTGCTTCAACCTCACGGAACGTCGATCGATGGCACTCCCTGCCGCCGTACGAGCACAGGAGGACGGCGACTACCACCCCGAACTTGCCCCCGGTTTCAAGCCGGCGGCCTGATCACTCGAGGCGCATCGAGGCGCTCGCCGTGAGCGGCACCGTTCCCACGAGGCCACCGAGCAGCGGCACATCGGTCGCCGCCGTGTAGGAGATTCGAACGTGGACCCGACCTTGCGCGGATGCAACGGTCACTTCGAGACGACTCGGGTCGAGACCCCCTGCCGACGCTGCCGCCCGCTCCACGGATTCATCGGTGCCACCCACCGCAGCGACGCGAACCGCCTCCCGGGCAGCATGGGTGACCATCACCCGGGCGTGGACGATCAGTCCAACCTGCACCACCGCAAGTGCGATGACTGCGACCAGCGGCAAGACGAGCGCAACTTCGACCGTCGCCTGTCCAGCACCGCTACGGCCCGGCCGGTCGGGGCCCCCGGCACAACCGTGAGCCCCGAACCGGCGCATCATGCGACCCGATCGGCGACAGCGCGCACAACCCGATCGAGCAGATCGCTCACCGCTGACGTGCTCGACGCCCAGCCGATCACCAACAGCGCGATCGCTGCCGCGCCGAGGATCACCAGGGCGTATTCGGCGGTGGCCTGGCCCCGGTCGTGGCGCGAGGTGACGAACGTCAGCGGCGACACGCATCGACGGGTAGCGCTGAACTCGAGGGACATGATCTTCTCCTTTTTCGCCGGGCGACCCGGCATCGTGTGCAGAGCGGGGGGAGTCCAGAAACCGCGTGCTCATGTCGGGAACCGCAGGTCACCGAGCGAGCCGGCAAGGAGCGGCACAACGGTCAACACCACGAAGGCCGGCAACACGCAGCAGACCAGCGGCACCAGCAACGTCACCGGAAGCCGCCGCGCACGCCGCTCCAGATCACGCCGTTGTGCCCGCCGCACCGCATCGGCCGCCCGTTCCAGCCCACGTGCGAGCGGGGCCCCGTCGCGCTCCGATGCGATCAGGATCGCAACCAGTTCATGGCCCGATCTTCCGAGTTCATCGCCGTACTGCTGCAGCGCCGTCACCAAGCGTTCGCCGTGCTGAACCCGCTCGAGCAGGGCCTCCACGAGAACCCCGTGTTCTCGAGGCAGCCTCGGAGCCACTGCTGCGAACGCACGGCGCAGCGAGAGCCCAGCTGCCACCGCCAGCGAGAGCAGATCGACAAGCTGCACCATGCCCCCGTCGATCGTCGTTCGATACCGAACTCGATCGGTCCGGGTTCGGGTGATACCGACCACAGCGACAACCAGGAGCGGTACCGGCGCCAGCGGAAGGATGAACCCACCCATGACAACGCCAAGGATCGCCGACCAACCGACGACACGTTCTTGCACTGCGTCGAGCGAGGGCAGCCACTCACCGGTGTGCTTGTGGATCAGGGCGCCGAGCCGGGCAACAGGATCCGTGCTGCGAATCCGTTTCCGGCGACGGCGAGGCGGGGGATCGAGGAGCGAGAGGCACACCAACCCGGCGATGCTCAGCAGCGACCCAACCACGAGCGTCATGGCGCGACCCGGGCCACGAGTCGACGCATCCACCAGAAGCCGAGCGCATCGAGGCCGAGGCCGATCACCAGGCATGCCAGACCCGATACAGATCCGAAGAGAAACGAGATCGCTGATGGCTCCGCGACGGTGAGCACGAGGCCGAACCCGACCGGCGCAGCTCCGACCAGGATCGCCGAGGCTCGACTTTGTGCCGTCAGCGCAGCGACTTCGGCCGAAAGCTCGCTTCGCGCTCGAATGCTCGCTGCGGCGCGATCGAGCGCACCGGCGATCGCCGTTCCCGTCTCGGTTCCCAGGTGGAACACGGCGGCGACGACCGAGCCGTCCTCGGCGTCGAAGCGATCGACCCACCAATCGATCGCAGGGGCGAGCATCGACCCCTGACGAAGTCGTTCGACCACCACCGGCATCTCGAGCACAGGATCGACGATGGGAGCGACATGCTCGAACGCGCGCACGATCGACACGCCCGATCGAAGTTCGCGAGCCAAAAGTTCGAGAGCCAACGGGAGCGCCTCGCGTCTCGCACGTCGGCGTCGATGCCGATCGAGCCACGGGTGGAGCCAACCGGCCCGATCGGTACTGGACGACGTTGACATCCCGGGTTCGTGCATGCGACGGGGAGCTCGGGTCGCCGGGAGACCGGCTCCGCACAGGGTGGTGAACACGAGCAGTGACTCAGGTCGCAACTCGAGGCCACCGCTCCTGGAGGCATTCGTCGCCAACTTCAGCAATCGAGGTGACCTTGCGACTCCCGTCCGATCCGCGCTCGACATGAACGACCACATCGATCGCCGACCAGAGTTGGGCGCGAACGGCGTCGAGCGGAAGTCCGTCACCGCCCATGACCGCCAGTCCCTCGAGCCTTCGCAACGCATCGATCGGCGAGTTCGCATGGACCGTGCACAGACAGCCGCGGTGACCGGTGTTGAGGGCGTGCATCAGATCGAACGCCTCCTCGCCCCGTACCTCACCGACGATGAGTCGGTCGGGCCGCATCCGCAGGGCGTTTCGGACGAGATCGCGGATGGTGAGGAGACCAACCCCTTCGGCTGACTCGGGGCGACTCTCGAGACGGACGACATGGGGGTGGCGAAGCTGGAGTTCGGCGGCATCCTCGACCGTCACGAGTCGTTCGTTCACACAGATGTGGGCTGCGATCGCATTGAGCAGCGTGGTCTTGCCGGACCCGGTACCTCCGCTGACGACCACCGACCGTCGCGTTGCGATCGCGTCTCGGAGGATTCCCACGCCGGCACCGTCGACGAACGCTTCGAGTTCGACCGTGCGGAGCACGAAACGACGAATCGTCACGTACGGCCCGTCGAGTGCGATCGGAGGGATCACGACGTGGACCCGACTACCGTCGTCGAGCCGAGCATCAACACACGGCGAGCGTTGGTCGACCCGACGTCCGATCGGCGTGACGAGCCGCTCGACCAACCGGTCGATCTCGGCCCGGTCGAGTTCGGTCTCCGTCGACTCGATCCGGCCGTGACGTTCGATCCAGACCGGACCCGGACCATTGATCATGACCTCGCTGACCGTCGGGTCGGCAAAGAACCGATCGAGCGCGCCGAGACCGCTACGTCGGGCCTCTACCTCCCCAATGATGGCGACGCGTCGGTCGGCAGTCACCAGCGGAGCAAGGTCGACGAGCAGATCTGCCGGGTCAGCATCAGGGTGTTCGAGCAGGAGCCGATGAACAGCGTCGACCAGATCAGCCTCGATCATGACGGCACCGTCAGTGGCCTGAGCGACCGAGGAAGCCTCGCCGCCAACAGTCCGGCGTCGACCGCTCGCGCAACGGCAGGGTCTGACGACAAACGGACCCACGGGGCAACACCAACCGCAGCGCCGATGTCGGAGGGTCGCAGTGCTCGGCCGGGCTCATCGATGACGACCAGATGGGTCGACGGGTCGACGACACCCGCGCGCCGGGCCGCCAGATAGCAGGTGCGAAGCACCAGCACCGACCGGTGCCCCGGCGGGGCCCATGACGAGCCGCACGCGTTCCCGGCATCGACAACGACGCAACGACCGCGTCCTGTGATCAGCCCACCGAAGACAGGCAGCCGATCCGTGGCTCGGAGTTCACCCTGCGGCAGCAGGTGGAGACGCTCGGCCACCGGGACCTCGAGCGCAGCCAAAGCATCGATCGGGACATCGTCGCCAGCACCGAGCCAATCACCGACACCCTCGCACGATCCAACGTCGACGCCGAGAATCGCCGGCTGATCACCGGCCAAGTCGACCAACAGCGTCGGCATGCCATCGGCCGCGGATCGCAGGGCCAACGCACACGAAACGACCGACGTCCCAACGCCACCCTTCGGCGACCAACACACGACGAGCACGACATTCTCCCGGAGAGACACTCGACGGGGAAGTCGGCGGCATGGCGGCAGATCGTCGGCTCGACAACCGCCCTTCGACACTACGGAGAGCCACCTACGATGCCAACGTGGTGGCAGCAGCATTCTTCGACCTCGACAAGACGGTCATCGCGAAGGCGGCGATGCTCGCCCTCGGGCCACGGCTCCATCAGGAGGGCATGCTCACCAGGCGTCTCATGGCACGCGCGCTCTGGGGGCAGATGGTGTTTCGATACCTCGGCGCCGACGAGGGTCGCATGGAGAAGATGCGAGAGACCGCCCTCAAGGTCGCGGTCGGCTGGGAGAGACAGCGGATCGCAGAGCTCGTCGATTCGGCGCTCACCGAGATCATCGATCCCCTGGTGTACACCGAGGCCATCGAGTTGATCGATTCCCACCACACGGCGGGCCGCCGGGTCTATCTGGTCTCGGCGTCGCCGGAAGAAATCGTGCTCCCGCTCGCTCGTCATCTCGGCGTCGACCACGCCATCGCCACCCGGGCCCGCACTGACGCCACCGGCCGCTACACCGGCGAGGTCGAGTTCTACTCGGCAGGCGAGAACAAAGTCACCGCCATCAACGACGAAGCGAAGAAACACGGTCTCGACCTTCACCAATCGTTTGCGTACTCCGACTCCATCACCGATCTTCCGATGCTCGAGGCCGTCGGTCATCCGGTGGCTGTCAACCCGGACCGAGCCCTGCTTCGCGAAGCGACACAACGAGGCTGGGAAATCCGGGTCTTCGACAATCCACAACTGCTGCTCGAGGGTCGAACGGTTCGAGTGCCGCACCCCGGAACACTCGGAGCGATCGGCGCAGCACTCGCCTTCGGCACCGCGTACTGGTGGAAGAGCCGCAAACCCGTGGCGTCTCGTGGGTGGCAGCGCTGATGGGAGCGGGTCACGTGCACGGCACCGGGGAGGACAAGCTCATCGACGGATGGGCCCGACTGTCGCATGACACCACGATGCGAGCCACCGTGATCGGCGTTGGCATCGCCACCCTGTTCACCCTCCTTGGTGTGATCCTCCTCTGGCCCACCGGGGAGGGTCGAGACGAAGCGATCGCCGCCGGTCGACAGCTCGGCATCGTCGCCGAACGGCTCTCCGCCACCGTCGACGACGAATCCCTTGTCGAGTGCAGCTATTCGACCCCCGACGACATCCAGTTCTGTCGGCAGATCACCTTCATCGTCAACGAGGGCCCTGAAGCAGGCGCCCTCGTCGCCATCCCGCCGATCAATGCTCGATTCGACAGCTCGATCCCGCCACTCGAGCCCGGTGACGAGGTGATCCTCGGATTCGAGGCAAGCACCAACAACTACTTCTTCGCCGATTTCGACCGGCGAGGTTCGCTGGCTTGGCTCGCAGTGATCTTTGCGGTGTTCGTCATCGCACTCAGCCGAGTTCGCGGAGTGCTGGCGCTGGTGTCGATGGTGACCACGATCGTCGTGCTGCTCGGCTTCGTCGCGCCTTCGGTGCTCGACGGCAACGACCCGCTACTCGTGTGCATCGTCGCTGCGGCCGCCATCGCAATCACCAGCCTCACCCTCACGCACGGGCTCTCGCCCTCCACCACGGTTGCCCTCGCCGGAACGCTCACTGCACTCGTGCTCACCCTCGGCCTGTCGTACCTGTTCTGGGAGCTCGCCTCCATCACCGGCCTCGGAACCGACGAAGCGCTCCTGATCCCGTACCTCAGTGCCGAACTCGACCTCTCCAAGTTGCTCCTGGGCGGCGCAGTCATCGGCGCGCTCGGCGCGCTCGACGACGTGACGGTGACGCAGGCAGCAACGATCACCGAGATGCGACGCCGGGAGCCGACCGCCTCCACCGGCAGCCTCATCACCTCGGGCATCGCAGTCGGGCGGGAGCACATCGCGGCCACGGTGAACACCCTGCTGCTGGCGTACGCCGGTGCGTCGATGCCGCTGCTCCTGCTCTTCAGCATCTCCGACCAATCCCTCGACATGGTCGCCAACGCCGAGCTGATCGCCGTGGAGATCGTTCGCACACTGTGCGGGTCGATCGGCCTGGTCGCGGCGGTGCCGCTCACCACAGTGCTTGCCGCCGTCGCCACCAGTGGGACCCTGACCCACGGGCTCCCTGCGCAGGCTCCCATCGACGATGATCCGGCGCCCCCGGCAGGCTCACCTCCCAACACAGCGCAACCGCCTCGGTGGGAGGACTTCGCTCCCGAGGATGACGAGTTCGACTAGCCGTGTCGCCCGGAGGCCCGGTCAGACATCCTTGACCTTCTTGGAGAGAACCACCACGAGAGCGGCGAGAACAACCAGAAGGAGGGCACGGTTCTTCGACATCGCCCGACCGTAGCGACCTCGCTGCGAAATTTCCGGTCGCCCGCAGCTATGGTCCTCGACGGAGGTGTCCGAGCGCCTGGTGGGCTCCCCCGCCTTCAAAGCGGGTGGGATGGGTGATCCCTGTCCGGCGGGTTCGATTCCCGTCCACCTCCGCCACCGCTGCGCAGCTGCTGCCAGCGGTTCGCACGACTACTCTCCACCCGATGACCACGACCGATCGCGGCGGCGCAACCGGCACGCTGGGAACGTTCGGCGGCGTCTTCACGCCGAGCATCCTCACCATCCTCGGCCTGGTGCTCTTCCTCCGTGTTGCGTACGTGGTGGGATCGGTCGGTCTTGGCCGAGCCCTCGTCATTCTCGTGCTGGCGACATCGGTCTCGGTCCTCACGAGCATCTCGTTGGCGGTCGTCGCAACGAACATGCGGGTCGGTGGCGGCGGCGAGTACTACCTGATCTCACGCACCCTTGGCGTCGAGTTCGGGGGTGCCGTCGGGCTCGTGCTCTACCTGGCCATCTCGGTGTCGATCGCCTTCTACGCAATCGGGTTTGCAGAAGCGGCCGTGGTTGCAACCGGAAGCTCCAGCACCCTGTGGATTCGCCTCGTGGCCGCTGCAGTCGTCCTTGCACTGGCGCTCATCGGATTCGTCGGTGCCGATCTGGCGACCCGACTCCAGTACATCGTGATGGTCCTCCTCGTGCTGGCGCTGGGCTCGTTCTTCCTGGGCGCCTCCGGAGACTTCGACGGCGGCCAGTTCCGCGACAATCTCGCCGGGGGCGCCGACAGTGTCGGCTTCTGGGAAGCGTTCGCCATCTTCTTTCCCGCAGTGACCGGTTTCAGCCAGGGCGTTGCGATGTCAGGCGATCTCAAAGATCCCGGCCGTTCCATCACGCGAGGAACGTTTGCGGCAGTCGGCCTGTCGACCGTCGTCTACCTCAGTGTGATCATCCTCCTTGCCGGTACCACATCGGCTCGCACACTCGTCGACGACACCACGACGATCATGGGTGATCTCTCGTTGGCCGGTTGGACAATGCTCGCGGGCGTGCTCGCTGCGACGCTGTCGTCGGCACTCGCGTCGACGCTCGGTGCCCCGAGAGTGCTGCAGCGCCTTGGAGAAGACCGCATCCTCCCTCGCCTCGAAACGTTCGCCGTGGGCGCAGGACCGGCCAACAATCCGCGTCGAGCCCTCGCCGTGTCGGTGGTGATCGCACTGGCGACCGTCGTCGCCGGTGACCTCAACCTCATTGCGCCGATCATCTCCATGTTCTTCTTGGCCAGTTACGGAATGATCAACTACGCCACCTATTTCGAGTTCCGGGCCGGCAGCACGTCCTTTCGTCCGCGGTTCCGGTGGGGAGACCACCGTGCCAGCCTTGCGGGGACCGTGCTGTGCGGTGGGGCGATCATCGCCATCAACCCGCTCGCCGGTGCGTTGGCCGCGGTCGTGCTGCTTGCGCTCTACACCTACCTGCGAAATCGGGATGCACCCGACCGCTGGGTCGACAGCAGCGGTGCTCACCACTTCACCCGGGCGCGCAGTCATCTGAGAGCGTTGGCCGACGCACCGTCGACGCCGCGCGACTGGCGACCCTGCATCCTCGCCTTCGTCCCTCGCGATCCCGACAATCGACAGCGCATGCTCACCGTGGCCTCCTGGCTCGAAGGCGATTCCGGCTACCTGACCGCCGTCCGACTGCTCGACGGAGCCGGTCCACAGCATCGTCGACAGTCCCGTGAGGTCCAGGCAGACCTCGCCGGCGAACTCTCGGTGATTGCGCCAGGTGCCTTTGCGCGCGTGCTGGCAGTCGGCGACGCCGAAGCTGGCGTACAGACGTTGCTCCAGGCCCATGGCATCGGACGGGTCCGCCCAAACCTCACGGTCTTCGGCGTGCGCGATCTGCGCGGTTCCGAGATCGACCGCGTCGCCTACGGCTCGATGCTGCAGACGTGTGTTCGATTCGGAACGAACGTCGCCGTCGTGAATGTGCGTTCCGACGCCTGGAAACGGTTTGCGTCGACCGATCCGAAGAAGCGGTCGATCGCGCTGTGGTGGTCCGACGAGCAGACCGGCCAACTCACGACCCTTTTGGGTTGGCTGTGCACCCGACACCCGGACTGGTCACACTCGACGATCGTCGTTTACGTGCCGCACGACGACGACACCGATCCGGGCCGAGTCGAAGCGCTCCTCACCGCCGCTCGTATCACAGCCAGGGTCGTGCCTGTCGATCCGACCCCCGCTGCATTCACCACGGCGATGTCGAGCGCCACGATGGCCCTCGCACCGTTGCGCATCCGGCGAGGGGCGGCTCTGGGACCGTTCGGGACACCCCTCGGCATGTTGGTCGAGAGCTTGCCGCTCGCAGTCATGACCCTCGTGTCCGAGGAGGTCGACCTCGATGCAGAGCCGGATGAATCCGACCAGGCCGAGTTGGCTCGGCTCACCGATCAAGTGGCGACCACGTCGCGGTGGGTTGCCGACCTCGATCGCGAGGCCGCCCGACTGCTCGTCGCCGCCGAGGAACAGCGACTCGAGTCAGACGACCCCGACGATCCTGCGGTGCAGGCGGCCGATGCCACTGCCGCTGCCGCCTATCGAACCTACGTCGATGCCCGCATGCGCCTCGAGGCCCTCCAGGCCAACGTCGACTCGTTCGGTCCGACCTCGACCGACAGCGATCCCGATCCCGATGTGTGGCTTCGCTCGACGAGCGCCAGTTGAACTCAAACTGGAACCGCGGTTTCGCCGCAGAGCATCATCGGGTCATGGGTGACGACGAGTCCTTCGGTCCGCGGCCGCTGTTTCGTGGTGCGCCGATGCACGACTACTTCCCGATCATGATGAAGGCGCAGCCGTCGAAGCGCATGAATGCTTCGCCCGAGCCGTACACCTTCGCAACCGGGGAGTTCTTCGAGCTGCCCGAGACGATGTGGTTCGACGGTGCCGAACGATCCGTCGAAGATTGCCTCGTCCGGACCGACACGGTCGCCCTGCTGGTCTTGCAAGGTGGCGAGATCCGCCACGAGGAGTACCGCCTCACCGGCGGCGCCGGCGTCCACTGGATCTCCTGGTCGGTCGCCAAGAGTTTCATCTCGACCCTTGTCGGTATCGCAGTCGAAGAGGGACACATCCGACACATCAGCGACACAATCAGCGACTACCACCCCAAACTCGTCGGTTCCGCCTACGAGGGTGTCTCGATCGAAGATGTCCTCCAGATGTCGTCCGGTGCTCGGTGGAACGAGGATTACGCCGACCCCGACTCCGACATCCACCGCTTCGGCGCTGCCATGACCGGTCAGCTCACGCTCGACGAGTTCGTGCACGGTACGGAGACGGAGTACCCACCAGGCACACTCTGTCGTTACAACTCCGCCGACACCCAGGCCCTCGGCATGATGCTCGCCGGAGCGGTCGGCCGCCCGGTCGCCGAGTACATGAAGGACAAGCTCGTCGACCCGTTGGGGTTCACGGCTGAGGGCTACTGGATCACCGACACGGCGGGTGTCGAGATGACTGCCGCTGGACTGATGCTCACGCCACACGACTTCGCCAAGCTCGGAGAACTGTTCCGCCGCAACGGTGACTGGATGGGCGAACAACTCGTGCCTTCCGACTGGGTGGCGGCTGCGACTTGCGCCGACAAGCCGCACACCCAGCCCGGTAAGCCCGTCATCGCAGGTGGAACCCTTCCCACCGGTTACGGCTACCAGTGGTGGCTGCCACCCGGTGACCGCGGCGCCTACCAGGCGATTGGCATCTACAACCAATACATCCACGTCGATCCCTTGACGGAATCGGTGATCGTGAAGCTGTCCGCCAATCGCACCTACGGAACGGCGACCACCGAGGAGGCCGACATGGAGGGCGCAAACGACGCGCTCTTCGCCGCCATCGTGGCTGGACTCGCGTAGGCGTCGACGCGCCTACCCTCGTGCCGTCGACGCTGCAGGTCAGACGCTCAGGAGGTCGCGGGCACCCGTGTCCGACGACGGGTGCCGCAGTTTCGACATGGCTCGAGCTTCGATCTGCCGAATGCGCTCGCGAGTCAGATTGAAATGTTCTCCAACCTCTTCGAGGGTGCGTGGCTCACCGCGATCGAGACCGAACCGGAGTTTGAGAATCTCGCGTTCTCGTTCGTCGAGCGGCCCGAGCAACCGGGCAATCTCCTCGGGCAGCAGTGCCGTAGCTGCAACTTCGAACGGCGAGTCGGCACCACGGTCTTCGACGACGTCACCGAGTTCGGCATCACCGTCCTCCCGGAGTGGTTCGGACAGTGACAGCGGCTCTGCTGCGAAGCGCAGCGCCTCGGTGACCTTGTCCTCGGGCATCTCGACTTCGATCGCCAACTCCGAGAGCGTGGCCGGACGGCCGTACTTCAGTTCGAGACGGGCACGCGCCTTCTGCAGGCGAGCGAGTGTGTCACCGGCGTGCACCGGGAGGCGGATGGTCCGGCCAGTGTTGGCAATACCCCGGGTGATCGCCTGACGAATCCACCACGTGGCGTAGGTCGAAAACTTGAATCCCTTGCGCCAGTCGAACTTCTCGACTGCGTGCATCAGGCCGAGGTTGCCCTCTTGAATGAGGTCGAGCAACGGCAGTCCCGAAGCCTGGTACTTCTTTGCGATGGAGACGACCAGTCGCAGGTTGGACTGTACGAACGTTCGCTCGGCCTGCTCACCCTTTTGTATGGCCCGCCGAAGTTCACGCTTCTTGGCCGGGGTGAGTTCGGTTTCGACGGACTCGAACTCGGTTCGAGCCTCGGCACCGGCCTCGATTGCCTGCGCGAGTCGGACCTCGTCTTCCTTGGTGAGCAGCGGGTATTGACCGATATCGGTCAGATACAGCCGAACAAGGTCTTCTTCGTCCCGCTCGACTCGCTCCTTCGCCACGGAAGACCCTCCTTCGATCAGTTCGTTCGTGGAACTGTATCCATCGCGCGGTTGCTACCCACCGCGCGATCTCGCCGGACGGGAATCGGTCCGCCGCACAGCCGGTGCGAGAAGAAACTCAACCGCGGTACCGGTTGACAATCGGGATTCGCCGATCGCGACCAAAGGCCTTGTGGGTGACGCGGGTTCCGAGTGGTGTCTGCCGCCGCTTGAACTCGGCGACATCGACCAATCGGCACACCCGACGAACCATCTCGGCGTCGGCACCGTCGATCTCCAGCGCGATGATCTCTGCCACGGTCTTGTCGCCCTCGACATACGCCCGCAGTACCGGGTCGAGAATGTCGTAGGGCGGCAGCGACTGATCGTCTCGCTGACCTGGCCGAAGTTCGGCCGACGGTGCCTTGGTGAGCACATGGCGCGGGATGAGATCTCGACCCTCCTGAGCGTTGCGCCAGTGACACAGCTCGTAGACGGTGAGCTTCCAAACATCGCGAATCACGGCGAACGCGCCGGCGGTGTCGCCATAGAGCGTGGAGTAGCCGACTGCCGCCTCGGACTTGTTGCCAGTGGTGAGCACGAGCCAGTCGTGCTCGTTGGCCATCGCCATGAGAACCATGCCACGGATTCGCGACTGCAGGTTCTGGTCGGTGAGGTCGCCCACCTCGATCTTTTCGTCGCTCACGACCGGCACGAGCATGTCGGTGAATGCAGCATGAGCGGGCTCGATGGGAACGATCGACGTTTCGATGCCCAGGTTGGCCGCCAGGTGCTCGGCATCGGTGACCGAGTGATCGCTCGAGTACCGGGACGGCATGAGGATTCCGTGGACGTTGTCGGCACCGAGGGCGTCGACCGCGATCGCGGCGACGATCGACGAGTCGACACCACCCGACAGCGCGATTGCGACCTTCGAGAACCCCGACTTCGTCACATAATCACGGGTGCCGACCACGAGGGTCTCCCACGTTTCGGCGAGCTCACCGAGCGGCTCGACCAGCGGTGGCACGATGGGTACCCGTTCGATCGTCGCCGGTGGGGTGACCTGAATGCACGGATACGAGCGCCCGCCTCCAGAGCTCGCGTCCCCGACATCGGGCGGCGGAGCGACGGTGACGTCGAAGATGTCGAGCGACTCGCGAAACGACCTGCACCGAGCCGTCACGATCGGGCCCTCCTTCGACGGACTCATCACGAACGAACCGCCGTCGAACACGAGCTCGTCCTGTCCGCCGACGAGGTTGGCGTAGACGACCGGCACTCCGGCCTCCTCGACTCGACGGCCGATGACCGCCTCACGGAGCTGTTGCTTGCCGGTCGCGAAGGGAGAGCCGTTGACATTGATGACGAGACGGGCACCGCCGTGGGCGAGCTGCGCCACCGGCCCACCCGCAATCCACGAGTCTTCACAGATCGTGACGCCGAGCGCGATGCCGGCGATCTCGAAGAGATGCAGCGGGTCCTGACCGGCTCGGAAATGGCGGACCTCGTCGAACACGTCGTAGTTGGGCAGATGTCGCTTGTGATATGTGCCGAAGATCTTTCCGCCGGCACACACAGCAACTGCGTTCCAGACATCTCCGCTGCTCGGATCACCCCCATCGGCAAATCCGATGACTGCCGCAGTCCGCCCGCTGCCGGCGGCGAACTTTTCGAGCGCAGCTCGCACATCGGCGAGAAAACCGGGCTTGAACACAAGGTCTTCGGGCGGGTAGCCGGTGATCATCATCTCGGGGAGAACGACGACATCAGCGCCCCCATCGGTCGCCGCGCCGAGCGCGTCGAGTGCCAGTGCGACGTTGCCGTCGAGGTCACCGACGGTCGGGTTCAGCTGAGCGATGGCGAGGCGAAGCGTGTCGGCCACCGCCACAGTCTACGGAGCGGTGCCGACAACGCGAAGAAGCGGCGCCCGAAGGCACCGCTTCTTCGCTTGCGTCGGGCTGACGGGGGGATCAGGCCAACGCAGCGCAGATGGTGTTGGTGAGCAGGGTGCTCACCACATACGGGTCGGCGTTGGCATTGGGACGACGGTCCTCGATGTAGCCCTTGCCATCCTTTGCAACCTGCCACGGGATCCGGATCGAGGCACCGCGGTCCGAAACGCCGTAGCTGAACTGGTCGTAGCGCTGGGTCTCGTGGGCGCCGGTGAGCCGATCCTCGATGCCGACGCCGTAGCCGGCCAGGTGCTCCTCGGGCTTGCCCGGTGCGCCCATCGCTTCGCAGGCAGCCTCGATTGCGTCGTAGCTCTCGCGCATCGCTGCGGTCGAGAAGTTGGTGTGCATGCCGGCACCGTTCCAGTCGCCCTTCATCGGCTTCGCCTCGATGCTGACCTCGACGTTGTATTTTTCGGCGAGGCGGAACAGCAGGTAGCGGGCAACCCACAGATGGTCGCCCACCTCGACGGTGTCGGCGGGGCCGATCTGGAACTCCCACTGACCCGGCATCACCTCGGCGTTGGTACCAGAGATCTTGAGGCCGGCTGCGATGCAGGCGCTGGTGTGCTCTTCGATGAGATCACGACCGTGGATCTTCAGTGCACCTACGCCGCAGTAGTAGGGGCCCTGCGGCGCCGGGAACCCGTTGTTCGGGAAGCCGGCAGGCCAGCCGGTTGCAGGGTTGATGAGCGTGTACTCCTGCTCGAGGCCGAACCAGGGCTGCTGATCGCCGAACTGCTCCATCGCAGCGCGAGCCGCAGCACGGGTGTTGGTCGGGTGCGGGGACAGGTCACCGGTGAGCAGTGTCTCGCACAGCACCAGGATGTTGTCGCCACCGCGAATCGGGTCGGGACATTCAAAGACCGGCTGCAACACGACATCGGAATTGTCACCGGTCGCCTGATTGGTGCTGGAACCGTCGTAGCCCCAGATGCCGGGCGTATCGCCGTCAGCGAGGATCTTGGTCTTGGAACGGATTTCACGAGTCGGCTCCGACCCGTCGATCCAGAGATATTCAGCCCTGTAGGCCATGGTGCATTCCTCTGTCGGTGGTTGTGGGCGCCCGTTCGGCGCACATGATGTCGAGCGGCGAAGCACCGCTTCGACGGGCAGGTTCGCAGCCGTCGTTTTCAACGCTGTTGCTCGATTGTGAACGGAGTGTGAACGAGCCCCCGCAGGCCTTCCGCAATACGTCTGCGCCCGCCACGCTGTGAAATGGCTCGCCGTTCCGGCAAGCTGAACCTCACCAGCAGGAGTTGTCATGTCGAGAGAACAGGAATACGTCCTTCGCACGGTCGAAGAGCGCGGCGTGCGCCTCATCCGGCTGTGGTTCACCGACGTCCTCGGCCAGCTCAAGTCGGTCGCGATTTCACCAGCCGAGCTCGATGCTGTGTTCGACGAAGGTGTGCAGTTCGATGGCACGGCAATCGACGGGTTCAGCCGGGTGCACGAGTCCGACGTTCTCGCCCGACCTGACGCAACCACGTTCGAGTTGTTGCCGTGGGCCAAGGCCGACGAACCGTCCGGGCGAATGTTCTGCAACATCGAGAATCTCGACGGCACCGCGTTCGAAGGCGACCCACGCCAGATCCTGCAGCGGAATCTGCAACTGGCGCGGGGCCACGGGTACACGTTCTTCGCCGCTCCCGAAGCAGAGTTCTTCTATTTCGAGTCGGGCGATCCGGCAAGTGGTCGTCCCACGCCGCTCGATCGAGCCAGCTATTTCGATCTCACCACCTCTGACGTGTCGAGCGATCTGCGCAAGACCACGATTCACATGCTCGAGGCGATGGGGATTCCCGTCGAGTACTCGTTCCACGAAGACTCGCCGAGCCAGCACGAAATCGATCTCCGGTACACCGAAGCACTCGACATGGCCGACAACATCATGACGCTGCGTCTCGTCGTGAAGAAGATCGCCATGGATCGCGGTTGCTATGCCACGTTCATGCCCAAGCCGCTCAACGGCGTGCAGGGCTCGGGAATGCACACCCACCTGTCGCTGTTCGAGGGTGAGCAGAACGTGTTCCACGACCCCAACGACGAGTACGGCCTGTCGGCGACCGGGCGACAGTTCACCGCTGGCGTGCTGCATCACGCGCGGGAGATCACTGCGGTCACCAATCAGTTGGTCAACAGCTACAAGCGTTTCGCCGAGAAGTCGGAAGCGCCACCGTTCGTGGCCTGGGCCCGAAACAATCGATCGGCGCTCGTACGGGTCCCGGTTCGTAAAGCCGGCAAGCCCGAATCGGCCCGAATCGAGTACCGGGGCCTCGACGGTGCAACGAACCCCTACCTCGCCTTCTCGTTGATCCTCGCCGCTGGCCTTCGGGGCATCACGGAGCGCTACGACCTTCCCACCGAAATCGATGTCAACCTGTTCGAGATGAACGACCAGCAACGCCGCGAGATCGGTATCGAACCACTCCCCCGGTCCCTCGACGAGGCACTCGACATCATGGAAGAGTCGAAGCTTGCTCGCGACACCCTGGGGGAACATGTCTTCGAGTGGTTCCTGCGCAACAAGCGGAGCGAGTGGGCCGAGTTTCAAGCTCAGGTGACCCCGTTCGAACTCGACCGGTACCTCTCCACCTGGTAGGTCGCACCGAAATGGACCCACTGCTCGTCTTTCCGTCCCCGGCACCGCCAGAACTGGCTCAAGCCCTCGATCTCGGTGGCTGGGCGTGGAAGGCCGCGGTTGACCTCGACCAGGCCCGAAGCGATCAACCCCCCGACGGCTGGGTCGGCGCGTTGATCGTGGCCGGCACCGAAACCGACGACGCCTTCCGGCTCTGTCGGTCGATCCGCAGCGGTGACGTCCACGTGGGATCGGTGCTGTTGCTGATCGGTGGAGGCCGGCTCGCGTCTCTCGACTTTCGCGAGGACCTCTTCGACGACTTCTGTTTGTACCCGTTCCACCCCGTCGAACTCGAGGCGCGCCTCAAGCATCTGTTCCGCCGCACCGGTCAAGCCGAACGCGCCGAGATCATCGAGTACGGCCCCCTCGGCATGAACCTCGAGACCTACCAGGCCGTCATCGAGGGGAAGCCGCTCGACCTCACCTACATGGAGTACGAGCTCTTGCGGTTCCTTGCCCAGCATCCGGGCAAGGTGTTCACCCGGGAGACGCTGCTGAGCCGCGTCTGGGGCTACGACTACTACGGCGGTGCTCGCACCGTCGACGTCCATGTGCGCCGTCTTCGCTCGAAGCTGGGTGAGGAACACGCGAACCTGATCCAGACCGTTCGTTCGGTCGGCTACAGCTTCGGCACCAGTCGCTGGGTCTGAGGCCGGCTGGCAGTCAGTCGTCGTAGGGGTTCGAATCCGAGAGGGCGAGGTATTCGTTGGGCTCGCCATCGTCGGTCATGTTCTCCCGGTCGCTGTTGCGCCCGATCAGTGAACCGAGGAAGCCGGCCAGAGGCAGCATGCTCATGAGCACGCCCACGGGCATGACCACGAGCAAGACCACGATGAAGATGATGGTTCCGACGTCCATGGCGATAGTTAACCCGATATCGGGTCAGACCGTCGCAATCGCTTCGATCTCGATCTGGGCACCGAGCGGCAGCTTGGCAACCGCCACGGCGGATCGAGCAGGGCGATGGTCGCCGAACTCCTCCATGTAGATCTCGTTCATCGTGGCGTAGTCATCCATGTCGACCAAGAACACCGTGGTCTTCACGACGTCGGCGAGTGATGCGTTGGCCGACGAGAGCACGCTGCGGAGGTTGACGAACACCTGCCGAAGTTCGGCTTCGAGGCCACCTTCGACGATTGCGCCGTCGGCGATACCGACCTGGCCGGCGGTGAAGAGAAGATCGCCACCTCGGACGATCGGCGTGTACGGACCGACAGGTTTGCTCATGGCCCGTCAGCCTACGTGGTTTGCATCGGCCACGACGAAGGCAGCGCCGCCTGCAGCCAGGCTGCTGCGGCAACAGCAGCCATGGCGGCGTCGCTTGCATTGACCGGTTCGCCATCGCTCGGCTCCAACGTCACGTCGATGGTGGGGGTGTCGACGGCACGCAGGATGCCGAACGAACGAATGGTGAGGTCGTGGATCGAACCATCGTCGGGATCGACGGCAAGGTGCTCGCTGCGAACCAGCCCGAGTCCCATGTGTGCTGCACCGGTGCAATAGGACCGCAGGACGGTCGCCTCCACGTCGTCGGCCACGGCGCCGGCCCGGACCCTGACATCGACACTGCCATCGTCGGCAATGGCAGCCGTTGCGGATCCACCTCCGGGTGACTCGATCCAACCGACCTCACCGCGAATCGCCGCCGCCAGCACCGAGGCTTCCAACCACCCTGCGCCGCGCACCACCGCATCGGTCGCCGGGCCGGGGATGTCGACCTCCTCGACGGTGACCTCGGGAAGCACCCGCACGATCGCATCGACGATGCCTGCGGTTCGGGCAACGCGAATCACACCCGTGCCGTCCAACTTGAGTCCCGCTGCGAGCGGGGGACGCTTGGCGCCGAGCCGGACCACATCCTCTCGGGCGTAGAGCACGCGAACCGGTCGATCGTGCTCATCGGCCAACCGGCGAGACGCGGCGACCACCTCGGTGTTGGCCTTTCCCCCGAACGCGCCCCCGTTGGCCAGCGCGGACACGGGGGTACCACCCGGAGCACACCACGAGGCATCGGTCTCGAGATACCCCGGCTCGACCCAGGATGTCTGCAACGTGATGGCCCAGTCCCCCTCCGGAAGGTCGATGGGCGGGCCGAAGGTCGCGGTGGTGCGCCGACCCTGCACCTTGCCGGCGGCGCGCACGGCATCGGTGCGGGATGCCGCAACGATCCACTCCCCGGCCAGGTTCGGGTGCGGCACGGCGACCAGCGCCTCCGCCGGAGCCGTGTCGTCGGCGAATCCACCCTCGCCGAGCGCGATGTGCGAGCCGACACCTTGGGCTGCGCCGCCCTCGATCTCGGCTCGTCGGATGGCGGCGTCCGTCACCGAGACCGACGGCGCAGTCGGAAATGCCACCCACGCATCGACGATCGGCTGCCAGCCGGTGCATCGACAGAGATGAGCGAGAAGGGCGTCTTCGGCTGTGCTGCGGTCGTTGTGCTGCCCACCCTTCGCTCGCAAGCTCTCGAAACGGCACACGATGCCCGGTGTGCAGAACCCGCACTGACTCCCACCGGTCGACGTGAACGCCTCACCCCACGCGGTACGGGTTCGGTGGTCGAGCCCCTCCACCGTGGTGATGGCGCGGCCTCTGACCCGACGAACCGGCGTGACACACGACACTCGGGCCTGGCCGTCGACGAGCACCGTGCAGCAACCACACTGACCCTGCGGTGAGCAGCCGTCCTTGACCGAGGTGATGCCACACTCCCCACGAAGAACGTCGAGCAGCGTCGACGTCTCGTCGGCGACCGTCCGAGCCTCACCGTTGACGATGATGTCCATCGGTCGCAGGTTACGGTCAGCAGCAATGGCTCAGTTCGACCGGCGTACCTTCCTGCTCGGCACCTCCACTCTGGCCCTCACCACTGCATGCGGCGGCAACGACGACGTTTCGGTCTTCGGCGAGGGCGGGACCGGCGAGATCGCGTTCTTGATCCCGGTCTTCGCGACCGGGGCCCGACAGGACCCGACGGTCGTCGCCAACACGCCACAACGGCTGCCGTTCATCGTCGCCGACGAGATCGACAACCTGCGCGAGCAAGCCCCTGCGACCCTCGACATCCGGATCGAACAGGCCGGTGAGCTCGTCATCGATGCACAGGTCGATCGGCGGGCCGACGGCATCATCACGCCCTACTTTGCGCTGACGGTCGAATTCGGCGAGCCGGGCGAGTACTCGGCGTCACTCCCCGGTCACCCCGAGGTCGCCGCCGTTCCCTTCACTGTCGTCGATGCCGACCAGGTGGCACTTCCACAGGTTGGCGACACCATTGCACCAACCGCCACACCGACCAACGACGACGACCGGGGTGTGAGTCCGATCTGTACCCGGGCGATCCCATGCCCGTTCCACGACCGTTCCCACGCCGACGTCGCCACCAACGGTCGGCCAACAGTCCTTCTGATTGCGACGCCGGGCTTTTGTCAGACCGACATCTGCGGACCGGTCGTCGATCTTTTGATCGATGCAGCAGCCGACCGCGACGATGTCGATGTCATCCACGCCGAGGTGTACGTCGACCCCTCCGACTTCGCATCAGGCAGCTTCCCAGAGCTGACCTCGATCGTGCAGGCCACCAATCTGCCGTTCGAACCGGTGCTGTTCGTCCTCGACGGCGATGGTGTCGTGCTGGCACGCGTCGACACGACATTCGATCGCTCCGAACTGGCCGAAGCACTCGCGCTGGCATGACCCGGGACGCGAAACGACGCCGCCCGG
>JBMTIM010000004.1:0-86159 GCA_049437325.1 Acidimicrobiales bacterium | reverse complement strand
GTTCGTGCTCGTCGCAAGCGAAGGCGCTGGCGAGCCAGTCGAAGCTTGTCGGCCAACGTCGCAACCGGAGCGCGCACAGTGGCCAGGGTCGTCCCGGGCCGCCGGAACGGGTCACCGATGGTGTGCATCGTTGTGCCGTCCCAGATGCGTGCACCGGGATCGAACGCTCGAAGATCGAGGGCG
This sequence comes from Acidimicrobiales bacterium, assembly GCA_049437325.1. Taxonomy (GTDB): domain Bacteria; phylum Actinomycetota; class Acidimicrobiia; order Acidimicrobiales; family Aldehydirespiratoraceae; genus UBA11606. The sequence goes on along the minus strand of JBMTIM010000004.1, from coordinate 85,976 downwards.
CCGATGTCGAACTGACGCTCGAGTTCCGGATACGCCGTGAGCAACACCTGGAACCCGCGGTCGAGGCGGTACCCGTCGACCAGGTCGGTCCGTACTCGACCACCGACGCCGTCGCTGGCCTCACAAACAACCACTCGGCGTCCGGCTCGGTGGAGAACTCGCGCTGCGGCGAGACCGGCCAAGCCAGCACCGACGATCACGACGTCGGCTCGTGTGGAGTGAGGGTCGAGCACCATCAGTCGTCCAAGTGAAGTGGTGGGCCGTACTGGACTTGAACCAGTGACCTCTGCCGTGTGAAGGCAGCGCTCTAGCCAACTGAGCTAACGGCCCGAAGGCCGCAAACGATACCGGATCCCGGCTCCGATCCCATCAGCCTGGCGGCGTACCGCCGTAGTGCTTGAGTTCGACCGTGTTGCCGTCAGGGTCACGGACATAGATGCCCCAGCCATGCCCCCCAGCTCCCCAGATCCACATCGGGCCGGCGATCACGTCGAACACTCCCGACGCAGCCACCGCGTGAAGGTCGACCTCGTCTGCCACTCGCATCGACACATGGTCGACGTTGACGCCGGAACGGTCACCCTCGATCAGATCGATCACCGTCGAGTCGTCGACGCGCAGCGAGACGAAGGGCGCCGTTCCGGCTCGCCATTCGGCTTCGCGTTCGGGTTGCAGACCGAGACGATCGCGATACCAGGCCAAGGAACGCTCGGGGTCGTTCGTCACGAAGACGACGTGATCATGTCCGGTGATACGAACCGACGGCACGGTCATGAGGGAAACGGTGCGATCGGATCGAGGCCGAGCACCTGCTCGACCCACGCCGTGAGTTCGAGGGTACGAACATCGGCGAGATGGTGCCCGACGATCTGAAGCGCAAGTGGCATCCCGTCGGGAGCGAAACCGGCGCAGGTGACACCTCCCGGCCTTTTCGTGACGTTGAACCCGAACGTGTTGCCCACCCACGCCGGCGTCTCTGTGCCGTTGACGAAGCCTCCGCCCTGCGACACCGGGGTCTGGCCGATGGTGGCGGGTGTGATGAGCGCATCGAAGCCGTCCATCGCAGCTGCGAGCTTGATCGAGCACGTTTGAGCGACCTTCCGTGCGTCCTCGATCGAATCAGGGGTCAGCAGCTCGTCGGCGCGAATGAGCAGCTCTTGCAGGCCTGGGGTCACCGCGGCAAACGCATCGGTGCCCATGAGATGGCGATAGGTCGGGACCATGCCGCCGTAGAAGAGCAACAGGAACGGTTTGAACACCTCGGGCATGATCGGTCCGATCTCGACGATCTCCACCCCCTGCGCTCGGAGCTGGTCGAGCGCAGCCGTCGTCACAGCAGCGACCGCAGCGTCGATCTCGGACCCATCGATGCTCTCGCAGTAGAGCAGCCGGTTCGGGGGCTGCGGATCGTCGCAGACCGACCGGAACGACGCTCCCGGATGGGGAAGCGAACGCAGGTCGTTCGGGTCAGGACCGACGACAACGTCGAGCGCAAGGGCGACATCACTGATGCGGCGGGCCATGGGCCCAACGGTCGACAGGTCGGCCGCACCGAGCGGCGCCGGACCCATCGCAATGAGGCCCTGGGTGGGTTTGAAACCCGACATCCCGACGACCGCCGAGGGGATACGAATGGAGCCACCGCCATCCGAGCCTGTCGCCAACGGCACGAGACCACCGGCGACTGCGGCGGACGTGCCTCCGGAGGACCCACCGGGCGACCGCTCGAGACTCCACGGGTTCTTGGTGGCACCGAACAGCGGGTTGAACGTGTCACCGATCCAGCCGGCCTCAGGCGTGTTGGTCTTGCCGATGACAACACAGCCGGCACTCCGGAGCCGGGCAACCTCGGTCGAGTCGGTCGTTGCCGGTTCGACCGATGCCAGATGTGCTGCGCCGCGAGTGGTGCGAAAACCGAGTGCGTCTTCGAGGTCCTTCACCCCGATCGGGACACCAGCCAACGGGCCGACATCGTCGCCCGCTGCAATGCGCTCGTCGATCGCAGCCGCCTGGGCAAGAGCCTGGTCAGCATCGAGTGCGACGAAGGCGTTCAGCGCACCGTCGTGCGCATCGACCCGCTCCAGGGCAGCCTGCGTCACCGAGACGGCCGAGCGGTCACCGGACCGAACCGACGCGGCGAGCGCCTCGACCGTGATCGTTCGGAAATCGGGAACCTCATCCATGGTGCAGGACCCTAGGGGAATCGACGAGCGAGGACCTTGCGTCGTCGCCGCTACGGTGACGCCATGGCGCTCATCGTCTGCCCCAACTGCGCCGAGGACGAGGATCTCGACGGCAACGACATCGACGGCAGGATCCACATCACGTGTGCGTCGTGCGGCGCAACCTGGGAGCGCGACCTCACCCCGCGCTGCGAGACATGCGGCCGGACCGACCTTCGCGATGCACTCGAGGCAATTCTCGACAAGAGTCGGGGAACCCAGTTGTCGATCCAGGCGATGAAAGTGGTCTGGCTCTGCCCCGACTGCGATGCAGAGAAACTGCGACGCTGGCTCGACTCGAACGTGCCGCTGCCACCTGACACGATGCCGGTCGATCCTCGCTAGGTCAGCCCAGCGACGAGTCGTTCGAGAGCAGCGACCCGTGAGCCCTTCACCAGCACCGCATCGCCCTCCCCGAGGTGGCCCAGACGGTCCACTGCGGTTTCATGATCGTTGACGTGCGTCGCCGCCGAGCCATAGTCGGGCGCAGCGACCGCAATCACCTCGATACCGAGTGATCCGGCCAGGCTCGCCATACGTTCGTGTTCGGCGGCGGACTCGTCACCGAGTTCGGCCATCACCCCGAGGACGGCGATGCGCCGATCGGCTGGCATCGCTGCCAGCGAACGCAGCGCCCCCGCCACCGACATCGGGTTGGCGTTGTAGGTGTCGTCGAGGATCCGGGCGCCGGTCGCGGTCCGTTTGAGGTCCATGCGCATCGGCGACAGCACGGGTGTCGCCAATCCACGGGCAACGGCATCGGCGGAGACACCGGTTGCCAGTGCGGCGGCGGCAACGGCCAGCGCATTGTCGACAAGGTGCAGGCCGCGAGCTCCGAGCTCGATCTCGAACTGGCCCCAGTCCGAGACAAGACGAAACCGGGGGTGCAAGTCGTCGGAGAGTGTGACCCCTTCGGCTCGAACATCACCCCGTTCACCAAAGGTCACAACCCGCGCCGATGTGCGAGACGCCATTGCGGCAACGAGCGGGATGTCGGCGTTGAGGACAGCGAGCCCGCCTGTCGGGAGCGACTCGACGAGTTCGCCTTTCCCGGCGGCGACCGCCTCCACGCTCCCGAACTCGCTGGTGTGGGCCGAACCGACCGTGGTGACGATCCCGATCGTCGGCTGACCGATCTCGCACAGCATGCCGATGTGGCCGAGGCCCCGCGCCCCCATCTCGAGGATCACGACATCAGCACCGGTCTCGGTGGTGTTGATCAGCGTGAGGGGCAGGCCGATCTCGTTGTTGAACGACCGAACACTCGCCTGCACGCTTGCCTCTTGGGAGAACACTGCGAACGCAAGATCCTTGGTGGTGGTCTTACCCACCGAGCCGGTGATCCCCACCACCTGCGCACCGGGGAGACGGCGACGAGACGCAGCCCCGAGACGAATCAGCGCCTCGCCGGTGTCGGTGACGCGAACGACGGTTGCAGCGCCTGCGTCGACGGGTTGTGCCGCCAAGACGATCCTCGCGCCGGCGCCCACCGCGTTTGTCACGAAGGCGTGACCGTCACGTTCGGCGACAAGTGGAACGAACAGCCAATCCCCATCTGGCCCGATGTCACGTGAGTCCTGTGTGGCCCGGTCGATCGTTACGTCACGAGCGCCCTCGACCGTGCCGTCCACGACCGCTGCGATGTCTGAAGCGACCCAACGCATGCGGGGAGCATGACACGGCTACGGTCATCGACGTGACCGCCCCCGCCGCCAACGCCAACGACCGAGTCCGTCTCGTCGTCCTCTTCGGTGGCCGATCGGCCGAACACGACGTGTCGTGTGTCTCCGCGCGCCACGTCCTCGCCGCCGCCGATCCGGCGATGTACGACATCGAGGCGATCGGTATCACCCGCGATGGCGTCTGGGTCCGAGCCGAGGGAGCGCTGGCTGCGCTCAGAGCCGGGACGGAGACCCTGCCCGACCGTCTCGTCGCTGCGGGTCCGAACATCGATCCCTTGCCGGCCCTCACCGCCGGCGATACCTCCATGACCGTCGTCCTTCCGATCCTGCATGGACCGATGGGAGAGGACGGCACGGTGCAGGGACTCCTCGAACTCGCCGACGTGCCCTACGTCGGCGCCGGGGTGCTTGCTTCTGCGCTGTGCATGGACAAGGTGGCCTGCAAACACCACCTCGCAGCTCATGGCATTCCCCAGGGCGCGTACCGGTGGATCACGGTCGATCAGGGCACGGTGCGTCGACCCGACGGCTCGGTCGTGCCCAGCGATGTCGAAGTCGATGCGTGTGTCGACGATCTCGGGCTCCCCCTGTTCGTGAAACCGGCCAACATGGGTTCATCCGTCGGGGTGTCACGAGCAGCGACCGCTGACGCAGCCCGACACGCAATCGACGTCGCCGCCTCATACGACCGTCAGGTGATCATCGAGGAAGCGATCGACGGCCGTGAGATCGAGATCTCGGTGATCGGCAACGAAGACCCCAGGGCAAGCGTGGCGGGCGAGATCACTCCGGGCGCGGACTTCTACGACTACGCCGACAAGTACGAGGACGGTGCCGAACTCTCGATCCCCGCCAACCTCTCCGCCTCCGAACTCGCCGAGGTGCAAGCACTCGCCATCGCGGCGTACCGCGCCTGCAAGGTCGAAGGTCTGGCCCGGGTCGACTTCTTCTACGAGGACGGGAGTCGTGGCGCCGGCACGCGAGGGTGGTTGGTGAACGAGATCAACACGATGCCGGGCTTCACTCCGATCTCGATGTATCCGAAGATGTGGCAGGCAGCCGGCCTCGACTACCCGTCATTGCTCGACGAACTCGTGCAGCTGGCACTGGCCCGGCACGAACGAGACCGGCGTCACACCCGCACCGATTACTGACGTCGGCACCCCCGGGGTTCGCGGGGGACCAGACACGATCAGTCAGCCGGCTCGAGTGCAGCACGGAGAAAGCGCGTGAGTTCTTGGCGGCGGGCGACCGTGCCTCGCAGGGTCGGTGGCAGCCCCATGGCTCGCTGGACCTCCAGCTCGGTGGCGACCCCGACGACGGTCGAATACAGCGACAACAGGAGCATCTCCGGGTCGGAGCGCCGGAGGTGACCGGCATCCATCTCGCGTTGCAGAAAGTCACGGGCCCGGTCGAGGACCGGCGCAATTTGAGTGGCAAGCCGGTCCGCCGACAGTGAGCCCGGTCTGGTGACCTCACGGATCAGTCCGAGGAGTTCCGGTCGTGCGACCGCAAGTCGGAAGACCCTCCGCACGATCGCCTCGACCTGGTCGAGGCCAACCAACCCGCGAGACGCTTCCTCGTCGAAGGCCTTGACGAGATCAACCGCTGCTGCATCGATGACGGCCTCGAACACGGCCTGTTTCGAGGGGAAGTAGTAGAGAATCGTCTGCTTGCGAATTCCGAGCTGGTCGGCGAGCGCATCGAGCGACGTGACTGCGAATCCCTCTGTGCCGTAGGCACGAAGCGCAGCATCGAGGATGCGGTCCCGCGTCGTTTCGGCCATGGGGCAAGAGATATCACAGACTCTCTACCAATTGGTAGAGAGGTCTGTTAGAACTGAGCTGTGATTCGGGAAAGCCTTTCCGGCAAGCGCATCGCCATCACCGGCTCGACCGGATTCCTCGGCACCGCGCTCGTCGAACGGTTCCTTCGCTCCGTCCCCGATTGTGACCTCGTCCTCATCGTGCGACCCGGTCGCCGGGGCGCTCAGAACCGGGTGAAACGAGACATCCTCAAGAACGACGCCTTCGATCGACTCCGCGCCGCCTACGCCGACGATCCCGTCGCCGCCGGCGGAGTCGACGGCGAAACCTTCGACGAGATGTGCGATCGCCGCGTCGTTGCGGTCGAGGGTGATGTCGGCCAAGACGGACTGGGGCTCGACGATGATGGCCGTGCCCTGATGGCCACGGTCGACATCGCCGTGCACTCCGCAGCAACAGTGAGCTTCGACTCGGCGCTCGACGACGCTGTACAGGTCAACCTTCTCGGGCCGAGTCGAGTCGCCGCTGCGTTGCGCACCGCCGCAGCGGCCCGCACCGAAGCCACACCTGGCGGGCTCGCCCCCGGCGAACCCGCCTATCTCGTCGCCGTCTCGACCTGTTACGTGGCCGGCTCGAGGCGCGGCAACGCTCCCGAGCAGATGGTGCAGGAGTCCCCGTTCTTCGTCGACGTCGACTGGCGTGCCGAAGTCGACAACGCGTTCCGGGCCCGCACGGACGCAGAGCAGGCCAGCCGGACCCCCGAGCGCCTGCGCGAACTCGAGGCCGAGGCGATCCACATCCTCGGCGCCGCAGGTACGCCGGCAATCGCGGAGCGAGTCGAGAATCTCCGGCAGAAGTGGGTCGGCGATCAGATGACTGCATCCGGGCGGGTTCGCGCCAGCAGCCTCGGCTTCCCCGACGCCTACGCCTTCACCAAGGCGCTGGGCGAACGGAGCCTCTGTGAGACACGCGGTGACGTCCCCGTCGCAATCGTTCGCCCATCGATCATCGAATCGGCACTCGCCGAGCCGGTTCCCGGCTGGATCCGCGGATTCCGAATGGCCGAGCCCGTGATCGCCGCCTACGCCCGCGGGCTGCTCAAGGAGTTCCCCGGCGTTCCCGAAGGCGTGATCGACGTCATCCCCGTCGACCTCGTCGTCGCAACCATCCTTGCCACCGCCGCCCGTGGTCCGCACGTCGACCCCGACACCGGAGACCACCGACCCGACGTCATCCAGATCGCATCGGGAGCTGCCAACCCGTTCAAGTACGGACAGCTCGTCGACCTCGTGCGCGCATACTTCACCGAACACCCGGTGTACGACGAAAAGAACCAACCCATCTCGGTACCCGAGTGGTCCTTTCCCGGCCGCGGCCGCGTGAACCGACAACTGAGCCGGGCCCAATTCGCACTCAATGCCGGCGAGCGAATCCTCGATGCCCTGCCGCTGCGGGGGAAGCAGGCCGAGGTCGGAGCCGAACTCGAACAACGCAAGGAGTTGCTCGAGCGGGCCAGCGGCTATGTGGAGCTCTACGGCGCCTACACCGAGTGCGAGGCGATCTATCAGCTCGAGCGCATGTACGACCTGTGGAACGGTCTCGACGACGCCGATCGACGCGACTTCAACATGGATCCTTGCTCGATCGACTGGAAGGTCTACGCCCACGACATCCAGCTGCCCTCGACGGTGAAGCAGGCCCGCCTGAAGATGACGCCGAGCCGAGGACCGTCGGTCGATCGCAACGAGCGCCTTCGAAAGAACGTCCTGTCGCCCGACCGTCACCTCGCCGTGTTCGACCTGGAGAACACGCTCATCGCCTCGAACGTGGTCGCATCCTATTCGTGGCTCGCAACCCGCCGGCTCGACACCCCCGATCGGGTCCGCTTCACCCTCAAAACGCTCCGAGAGGCCCCAACCCTGTGGTCGCTCGACCGCGCCGACCGCAGCGACTTCCTGCGGTACTTCTACCGCCGGTTCGAAGATGCTCCGATCGACCAACTGCAGGCCGACTCGACCGAAATGTTGAGTGATCTCTTGATGACGAAGTCCTTCCCGGCCGCCATCCGGCGCGTCCGACAACACCGAGCACTCGGCCATCGCACCCTGCTCATCACCGGCGCACTCGACCTCGTGGTCGAGCCGCTGCGCCCGCTCTTCGACGACATCGTGGCCGCCGAGATGAGCACATCGAACGGCACCTACGACGGCCAACTCACCGCCGTTCCGCCGACCGGTGAAGCCCGCTACTCGACCCTCGCCGATTACGCCACCACGCACGGCCTCGATCTTGGAGAGTCGGTCGCCTACGCCGACTCGTCGTCGGATCTCCCGATGCTGGAGGCAGTGGGTTTTCCCGTCGCAGTCAACGCCGAGACCAAACTTGCGACCATCGCCCGTCGGCGCGGCTGGCTGATCGAGCACTGGTCGAAGTCCGCCGGCGCACCCAACCGCGTCATCCCCATCGGCCCTCGCACCTTGCGAGGTCCCGTGCGAAAGCAGCGAGCCGGCTGAGCCGGCCCACAGGAGTGTTGTCCCATGGCCACTGATCCCCGCCGCCAAGCGCCCCGTCCCGGCTTCGTTCTGAACGTCGACCGGCAAACGCCACCGATCCTGTTCCACCACGGCGACAACTTCCGGCTCGAGAAGCTCCCGGCCGACCGAACCCGGGTGATCTACCCGGCCGAACCGTTGCCCGGACTTCCCGATCCCGAGGGCTCGATCCGAGACGCGCTGCTCAACCCGATCGACGACGATCCCTTGCCGTCGCTGCTGAAGCCCGGCATGAAGCTCACGATTGCGTTCGACGACCTGTCGCTGCCGCTCCCATCGATGCGCAAGCCCGACATCCGGCAACGCATCATCGAGCAGGTGCTCGACATGGCCGCAGCAGCCGGCGTCGACGACGTGCACCTGATCGCAGCGCTCGCACTTCACCGTCGGATGACCGAGGACGAGTTGCGTCACGCACTCGGCGATCGCGTCTATGACGCGTTTGCGCCCCAGGGGGCGCTCTACAACCACGACGCCGAGGACCCCGACGGCATGGTCGAGCTGGGCCTGACCCGTCACGACGAGCAGGTCACCATGAACAAGCGAGCTGCCGAGTCAGACCTTGTCGTCTATGTGAACCTCAACATCGTGTCGATGGACGGCGGTTGGAAGAGCACCGCGACCGGCCTCTCGGGGTACTCGGGTATCCGTCACCACCACAATGTGGCAACGATGCGCGAATCCAAGAGTTTCATGGATCGCCACAGCTCAGAACTCCATCACAGCAACTGGCGCCAGGGGGAGGTCATCAAGAACCACGGCCCTCGGATCTTCCAGATCGAGACCACCATCAACAACAACACGTTCGGCTACGACGGTCCCCTGTCGGTCCTGCAGAAGCGTGAGTGGGAGTGGACGGCCCGAGACCGGGCCACGTTCATGGGAATGAAAAAAGGTCTCGACGTGATGCCGTCGAGCGCTCGACGCCAGATCTTCAACAGCTGGAAGGCACCGTACGAACTCACGTCCGTGCAGGCGGGCAACGTCGAGTCGGTGCACGAGGTCACTCTCGAGCACTGCTTCAAACAGCATCTCGTCCCCGTCGAGGGGCAGACCGACGTCCTCACCTTCGGCCTTCCCTACATCTGCCCCTACAACGTCAACTCGGTCATGAACCCGATCCTCGTGATGTGCCTCGGGCTCGGCTACTTCTTCAACATGTACCGGGGAAAGCCGCTGGTCCGAGAGGGCGGTGTGCTCATCATGAGCCACCCCACCCCATGGGAATTTCATCCGGTCCATCATCCCAGCTACATCGACTTCTTCGAGCAGTTGCTCGCCGAGACGACCGATCCAGTCGAACTCGAGCAGAAGTACGAGAAGCAGTTCGCAGAAGACGAGTGGTACATCCACCTCTATCGGACGAGCTACGCCTACCACGGGGTACACCCGTTCTACATGTGGTACTGGGGCGCTCACGCACTGCAGTGGCTCGGTCGCGTCATCATCGTCGGCGGCCATCCCCGATCGGTGCGGCGTCTCGGCTTCCAACCCGCCTCCACGATGCAGGACGCGCTCGAGATGGCGAGTGACGTGGTGGGATCGAGTCCGTCGATCACCCACCTCCACAACCCACCGATCCTCATGGCTGACGTCACGTGAGCAAACTGGCGAAGCAGTTGGGACTTCCGAAGATCCCGGCCGCACTGTCGGTGCGCCGTCTCTTCGGCGCCCTGGACTTCCCCCTGCGGGCACCCTCGACCCCCAAAGGGGTCGCGCCCAAGCCCCAGATTCGAACAACCGGCGGTGACTACGACACCTCGTGGGCCCGGAAACGGCCGGCTCGGATCGCTCGCGCTGCGATCGTCGAGGGCCCGATGCGACTTGCCGTGGCCGGTCTGGCCGCACCGGAGCGCAACGGTGCCGACCGACTCCTCGATCTGCCCGACGAACCGCTCATCTTCGCCGCCAACCATCACAGCCATCTCGATACACCGTTGATGCTGACCTCGATCCCCGAACCGTGGCGCCACAAGATGATCGTGGGTGCCGCAGCCGACTACTTCTTCGGTACCAAGGTCACCGCTGCACTGTCGTCGCTGGCCATGGGCGCGATCCCGATCGAACGCACCAAGATCGAACGCCGCAGCGCGAACCTCGCAGCCGACCTCATCGGCGAGGGATGGAGCCTGCTGATCTTCCCCGAGGGTGGTCGCTCCCCCGATGGCTGGGGTCAGCCGTTTCGCGGCGGTGCTGCATTCCTGGCGGCGAAGACCGGCGTGCCCGTGGTCCCTGTGCACCTGGCCGGCACGGGCCGGATCCTTCGGAAGGGACGATCGGTGCCACGACCGAGCACGACCTCGGTCACCTTCGGCCGCCCGCTCACCCCTGCCCCGGACGAGAACGCAAACCGATTCGCCGCTCGTATCGAACGTGAGGTTGCGGCCCTCGCCGACGAGGTGACGACCGACTGGTACACCGCCCGCCGCCGCGCGTACGCAGGCGACAGCCCTGACCTGACCGGCCCGGAGTCGGGTCGATGGCGGCGAGCGTGGGCGCTGGGCGATCGACGTGCCACGAAGCGTCGCCGCACCTGGCCCGACATCTGAATCGAATCCGGCCGGCTGCGTTTTCGACGCCTCCACGAGCCGACGAATGCGAGGCCGACGCAGCTGCGTCGAAATGCAGTAGAACGATCGGATGCGTTTCTCCTACGCCGAGTCGATGATCGACCCCACCCTGTACGCCCCACTTGCGAAGGAGGCCGAAGCACTCGGTTTCGACTCCATGGTCGTGCCCGACTCGATCATGTATCCGGAACAGAGCGACTCGACCTACCCGTACAACGCCGACGGCACGCGCGAGTTTCTCGATGGCAAGCCGTTCATCGAGCCCTTCACCCTGATCCCGTCGCTCGCCGCCGTGACCGAGCGGCTCCGTTTCACCACCTTCGTGGTCAAGCTGCCCGTGCGGCACCCGGTGATCGTCGCCAAACAGGTCACATCGGTCGGCGTCCTCACCGGCGGACGTTTCGGGTTCGGAGTCGGAACGAGCCCGTGGTACGAGGACTACGTCGTCACCGACTCGGCCTGGGATCGTCGAGGTGCCCGTATGGACGAGATGATCGAAATCATCAATGCATTGTCCAGTGGCGAGTACTACGCACACGAAGGTGAGTTCTACGAGTTCCCTGCCATCAAGATGTGTCCTGTCCCCGACGAACGAGTCCCGATCCTCGTCGGCGGTCACTCGAAGCTGGCGCTCGAACGAGCCGGACGCCTTGGCGATGGCTGGATGCACGGTGGTGGCGATGCCGAGGAGCTGGCTCGGATGATGACTGCGATCAACGATGCCCGCACCCGTCATGGCCGAGATGACCTTCCCTTCGAGGTTCATGCGATCAGCCTCGACGCCTACTCGCTCGAGGGCCTCGAACGACTCGCAGCGGCAGGGGTCACCGATGTGATCGTCGGCTTCCGCGACGCCTACCAGACCGGCCCCGACACACAATCACTCGACGAGAAAGTGTCGATGATGCAGTGGTACGCCGACGAGATCATCTCGAACGTTCGCTGACCGCTCGGCCGACGCGCCACCGCAACGACGGAGCGTGATCAGGTGAAGATTCGTTGGCAGCTGTCGCCTGCCCACAGGGAGGTGACGACACCGTCGGGATCGAGTCCGAGCGTAGTGCCGTTCAGAAACGCCCCGGTGCCCGGGTTGGTGACAGCGAAGATGCCGACAATGTCGTCTTCGAATGCGGGGACGAGCACAAGCGCATTTCCGTAGGTGACCTCGAGAAGCCCGACGGTCGCAGATTCCCCAACGCCTTCCGGCGTGACAAGACCAGTGGGCGCTCGGTGGCCGTCTGCGTACCACTGGCTGAACTCGAGCGGCTCGACGGTGGCGCCACCGTCCTGGCCTGCGCCCGACTCCTCCTCACCGATCGGGCCAGGGTCACCGGTGAAGACAAGTTCCAGCTTGCCCCATCGGACAAACCGCACGACCGTGCCGTCGCAAAAGTCACTGCTGGATCGGCCGGAGTCGCTGTCGGCAGGCCCGAGGACCGCTTCGGCGGCAGAGATGACATCTTGTTCGGAGTCACCGAAGCGCACCACCGTGCCGGTGTCGAACTGCAGTCCGGTCTCGACAAGCGTCACCGGGCCGGGGATGGCCACCCGCACGGGGGTGGTCGTCGTCGTGGTCGTACTGGAAGACGTGGTCGAACTGCTGCTCGACGTGGAGGCAGCGGTGGTGCTGGTACTCGGCGGGGTTGACGTCGAGGAGTCGGTCGTCGACTCGAGCCCAGACGTTGTCGGCGCCACAGTCGTGACGCCGATGTCGGACGTCGTCGTCGTCGGCGTCGCCGTTTCGTCGTCGTCACCGCCCGACACGACCGCGACAGTCAGGAGCAACACCAGCATGCATGCGACACCGATGCCGATTGCCGGAGCGGGAAACGACCGTCGGGGAACAGCCTGAAGTGGCGGTGTCCCCACCAAGGTGGACGGTGCCGGTGCAGGCGACACGGGTCGAGGTCGAGGGGGCTGGGAGGCCACTGGCTCCGGCGCCCTGCGCACCGGAGGTGGGTCCGGCTCGTCGAACACCGAGACCGGTCCATCGGCGACAGGAGCAGGGTTCGGGGCCGCAGCGGGAGTCTCGATCTGCCGGCCGAGTTCCTCCGCCGTCACGAGCGGTGCTGGCGCGTCGAGCGCCCCGATACGGGCAGCGCCGGAGGCGAGTGCACTGCCGTCGGCGCTCCCGCCGCGCGAGAACGCAAGTCCGTACGGAACGAGGCTCACGTCGGTGATTCCGGCACTGTTGGCCGCAGCGACGACCCGATCTCGGCCAACCGCACCGAGATCATCGGGGATGACGATTGCGAGCCGGTCTGGTGATCGCCCGGCAGTGGTTGCAACCCTCGACCGATCGACCAGGTCGGTGATGACGGCAGCGAGGGCACCCGTGCGTCCGCTCACCGCACGTTCGAGCGGATCGGTGACAATCGGACCCTGGGCCGAGAGCGCAGCGTCACCGACAAGCACCCTGCCATCCGGGCCAGCGGCGACTGCGCTCGCGGTCGCTGCTCGAGACGTTCCCAGGGAGAGCACACGCGGAAGCTGCGCAGCATTCGACGTGGCCACTGCGGCCGAGATGCCATCGGCGTCGAGGTAGATGCCGAGCGTCTCGTTCACAGGGAGTGAGCGTAGGACAGCCGACCAAAAAAGGAGAAGCGGCTGGCGTTTTTGGGGGACGGCCAGCCGCTTCCTCGCAGCAACTCTGGAGGGGGGATCCTTGTTGCTGGGTTCGACTCGGGATGTAAGGGGGACCGAGGAACCTGTTACTCATCAGTAAAGCAGCAAACGACCCATCGTTCCAACAGTTTCGCTGGATATGTGCCATCATTCACAGCGATGGACCTTCGCCAGCTCCATGCCCTCCTTGCCGTTGCCGAACATCGCTCGTTCTCAGCCGCCGCTCGGGCGCTTCACACGGTGCAGTCGAACGTGTCGACCCACGTTGCCCGCCTCGAACAGGAGGTCGGCACCACCCTCATCGATCGATCACACGGCGAACTGACACCGGAAGGTGAAATCGTGGCGGCTCGCGCTCGCCGCATTCTTGCCGAGTTGCGTTCGATCGAGCACGACCTGACGTCGTTGCGCGACAACGTGACCGGCCACGTTCGGCTCGGCATGATCGGCACCACCGCTCGCTGGCTGGCCCAGCCATTTCTCGAACACCTCGCCGAACTGCATCCAAACATCGACATCGTCCTGATCGAGGCGACCACCACCTCGCTCCTCCCTCAGATCATCGCTGAGCAACTCGATGCCGCAGTCGTCAACTTGCCGGTCGACGATCCCGATGTCGATGCGCGCCCACTCTTCGACGAGGATCGGATCATCGTGGCACCGACCGGTCACCCATTGGCTGCCAAGAAGCGGGTGAAACTGGCCGAGGCTGCCAAACACGAGCTCCTCCTGCCTCCAACAGGAACCGCATTTCGTGACGAGATCGACACCGATGCCCGACGAGCACGCGTCACCCTTCGACCACTCGCCGAGATCGATGGTCTCCGGCTCCTGGCTTCCCTTGCGTTCCAAGGTTTCGGTGCAGCACTCCTCCCTGCGAGTGCTGCACCCCGATATCTCCAGGGTGCGTGGGTACGCGTCGGTGTCGACGGACTCTCGAATCGGGCGGTTGGCGTCGCCGTGCCCCGTCGCTCCCCGCCCTCGGCGCCGACCCGAGCAGTGATCGACTCGCTTGCGACACTGATCGCCGACATCGGGCCGGCTCAGGCCGGTATTCATCCCCTCACCATCGCGTGATGAGCGCGGTCTGGGACGTGCGGTAGGTTGCAACCTGATGACCGTGGCTGAACCGCCTCCGCTCCCACCGACGGAGTTGCGCGCCCGAACCGGAGGGTTCGTCCGGGTCCGGACCACCGATCTCGCCGGACGTCGGGTCGTCGAGGTCGACGCCCGTGGCACCGAGCAGGCGGGTGCGCTCGTCGAGAGCGACGGCCAGTCCATGGCTGCCGGCTTCCGGGCAGCCCGTGACCAACGACTCCCGATTCTGCTGCGGATTGCATCGAGCGGTGCCAATGCGGCCGAGGGAGTTGCTGCCCTTGCAGGCTGGGCAGCTGCGGCCAAGGAACTCACTGCGTGCTCGGGTGTGGTGCCATCGATTGCCATCGCATCGGGCCCCGCCGTTTCTGGCCCCGCCCTCCTCCTCGGGCTCGCCGACCACGTGATCATGACGCCGGAGGCGTACGTCTTCATGTCGGGTCCGATGATGGTCGAAGAGTTCACCGGCGTGCCGATCAGCAAAGCCGAGCTCGGAGGCACATCTGTGCACGACCGCACCACCGGCCTGGCCTCGTTCACGGCGTCCGACGAAGACGAGGCCGAGGTGATCGCAGCGGACTTGCTGTCGTTGTTTCCCGACCACACCGACGCTCACTGTCCGACGCAGCAATGCCTCGACCCGGTCGACCGGTCGACACCAGAGGCCTACGACGTTCTTCCACCGTCGACCAACGGTTCCTACGACGTCCGCCAGATCATTGCGGCGATTGTCGACGACGGGTATCTGTTGGAGCCACGGGCCTCGTGGGCTGCCAACCTCGTGACGGCGTTCGCCACCATCGGCGGCCGCACGGTCGGCGTCGTGGCAAACCAGCCACAGACGGTGGCTGGAACCCTCGACATTGCGGCGAGTCAGAAAGGAGGGCGGTTCGTCGCCTTCTGCGACGCGTTCAACATCCCACTCGTCACCATCGTCGACACCTCCGGCTTCTATCCCGGAAAGGACACCGAGTGGCGCGGCATGATCCGCTACGGCGCCCAGATGGCCTTCGCCTACGCTCGGGCAACGGTTCCGCGGGTCAACCTCACAACACGGAAGTCGTATGGCGGTGCATACATCGTCATGGATTCGAAGAACATGGGCAACGACCTCGCATTCGCCTGGCCCTCGGCCGAAATCGCGGTGATGGGAGCCAAGGGAGCTGTAGAGATTTTGCATCGCGGCGCCGACGAGGCTGCGCGAGCCGAACTCGAACTCGCCTACGAGGAACGCCTCCTCAACCCGTACATCGCAGCCGAGCGAGGCACGATCGACGCCGTCATCGAGCCGGAGGCAACCCGGACCGAGATCCATGCTGCACTCGAGATGCTGGTTTCGAAGCGCGAAAAACTGCCACGACGACGCCACGACAACACGCCACTCTGAAACGGTCGACCCTCTGCGCCGCAGTCTGGTCGGAGTAGCTGTCCGGCGCCGTTTCCCACTAGGTTGTCGGCGTCGCGCCACGGACTTCGGGCGCAGGACGAGAGGAGCGCGAGCGACGTGACCGAAAGCATCACTATCACCGACAACAGGACCGGTGAGTCGCTCGAGATCCCCCTCCACAACGGCGGTGTCGATGCCGCCGAGTGGCGCAAGCTGCTTCCCGGCATCTGGTTCCACGATCCGGGGTTGGCGACAACGTCGGGTGCCGAGAGTGCCATCACCGAACTCGACGGCGACAACGGCATCCTGCGATACCGCGGCTACCCCATCGAGCAACTCGCCGAGCAAAGTTCCTTCCTCGAGGTTTCGTACCTGCTGCTCCACGGCGAACTTCCCACGCAGGCCGAGCTCGACGGCTTCGTCCACGACGTCACGTACCACACCTTCGTGCACGAGAAGTTCCGTCGCCGCATGTACGACGCCTACCACTACGACGCACATCCGATGGGCCTTCTCATGTCGGGGGTGAGTGGCCTGTCGACCTTCTATCCCGACTCGAAAGACATCGAGGACGCAGACAAGCGGATGGAGAACGCAATCCGCCTGATCGCAAAGATCCCCACGCTCGCTGCATCTGCATTCCGGCATCGCAGGGGCCAGCCGTTCGTCTACCCCGACAACGAACTCGGCTACGCGCCGAACTTCCTCAAGATGATGTTCGAGATCGGTTCACCCTACGAAGTGGATCCGGCCTTCGAGAAAGCAATGGAGATCCTGCTGATCCTCCACGCCGATCACGAGCAGAACTGTTCAACCACGGCCGCCCGTGTGGTCGGTTCGTCCCACACCGATCCGTACACCGCCATCGGCGCAGCATGTGGTGCCCTCTACGGCCCACGCCACGGCGGCGCCAACGAGGCCGTGCTCCGGATGCTCGACGACATCGGGTCCTACGACAACGTCGAACCGTTCATCGAAGGGGTCAAGGCGGGCAAAGAACGCCTGATGGGCTTCGGTCACCGCGTCTACAAGAACTATGACCCCCGTGCCCGCATCATCAAGCAAGCCGCCTACGACGTCTTCGCCGTCACCGGCACCAACCCGCTGCTCGACATCGCACTCAAGCTCGAGGAGGTTGCCCTCGAAGACGAGTACTTCGTCAGCCGTCGCCTCTATCCGAATGTCGATTTCTACAGCGGCCTGATCTACGAGTCGATGGGCTTCCCTCGCGACATGTTCACGGTGCTGTTCGCCATCGGTCGCACCCCTGGCTGGCTCGCCCACTGGGACGAGATGCTGGCCCAGAACAGTCGTATTGCGCGGCCACGTCAGCTCTACATCGGGGCGAGCGAGCGGCCCTATGTGCCGATCGGCGAACGCTGAGTCCGACGCTTCGCAACCGCCTCGGCCGCCTCCGACCGAGCCGTCTCGAACTCGTCAGCATCCACCTTCCGAAGACAGCGGGTTGGTCGTTCCGTGCTGCGCTCGAACAGGAGTACGGCGATGACCTCGTCACGATCTACGACGATCTCCTCGTCGACGGCCGGGCGTACCGCGCCGCCCACGGCCATTTTCGCCCGGCCCAGTTGTGGAGTGCAGCCCGCAACGCACACCTGGTGATGTGGATGCGAGATCCGGTCGAGCGGATCCGAAGCTGGTACGACTTCTGGAGCGCAACGCCGGCCACGGACGAATCGCACCATCAGTCGTTCAAAGCGACCGACATGTCCCTGGCCGAGTTCGCTGCATGGGATGTGGTGGTCGGACAGTTCGAGCACATCTTCCTCGACGGCACCGACGGTCTCGAAGACTTCGACTTCATCGGCTTCACCGAACACTTCGAGGACGATCTGCAGCGATTGGCTCGACATCTCCGATGGCGGACGACACCGAGCGTCATCCATGCCAATCGCACGCCGCGTCCGCCGACTCCCATCGACGCCTCCACACGAGCCGCGATCACCCGCCACCACGGGTTCGAGATCGACTTCTACCGACGCGCGCTCGAGCGCAGGTAGGTCAGCGTCCGACGTCGAGCACGAGCTTTCCAGCGTTCGCGTTCTGCTCCATGCGCCGGTGAGCCTCGGCGACGTCGTCGAGTGAGTAGCGCGAATCGATCACCGGCAGCAACGCACCGGTCGCGACGTGGGGCAGCAGTTGTGCAGCAAACTCTTGGCTGATTGCGATCTTTTCCTCGATCGGCCGGGCCCGCAACGTCGTGCCGGTCACCGACGCTCGCTTCATCAACAGGGTGCCGACGTCGAACGCAACCGGCTTGGCAGCCATCACGCCAACCTGGATGATTCGACCCCCCAGCGCGACCACCGCCACATTGCGGGGCAGATAGTCCCCACCGATCACGTCGAGGACCACGTCGACCCCAGCCCCACCGGTTGCCTGACGGACCACGTCGACAAAGTCCTCGTTTGCGTAGTCGATGACGACGTCGGCACCCAAGCCATGGCAGACGTCGTGTTTGCCGGCAGACGCAGTGACGGCGACGCGGGCACCGAGCGTCTTGACGATCTGGATGGCGGCGGTACCCACACCCGACGCGCCGGCATGAACCAATGCCCACCGACCGCTGGTCAGGCCGCCCTGACGAACCAGCGCGTCCCAGGCGGTGATGAACACCTCGGGGAATGCACCGGCATCGGCGAGCGAAAGCACGTCGGGTACAGGCATTGCCTGCCGCTCGTGAACCGTCAGCATCTCGGCGTAACACCCTCCATTCTGAATGCCCATGACGGCATCACCGATGCTGTGCCCAGTGACACGCTCACCAACCGCGACAACACGACCGGCGAATTCGAGACCCGGGATCTCGTGCAGCATCGGAGGCCCCGGATAGAGCCCCATTCGCTGCAGCAGATCGGCCCGGTTGACGGCGGTCGACACGACATCGACCAACAACTCCTCAGGGCCCGGGACCGGGTCGGGGACCGAGCGAATCTGCAGGACCTCCGGCCCGCCTTTTTCTTCGAGTACCACAGCGCGCATGTCCGGCGAGCCTCCTGGGTCAGTCGTCGGCGAATCGATACTGGTGGGGATACGGGAAGAAGTCAGGTCGACGACCCCCCTCGTGGCCGTCCTTCATCGCCTGCCAGAATTCCACGGTGGAGATCTCCGGGTGGAACTCGTCGAACACCTCACCGACGATGCGCGGCGATCGGAGATACGTCCTGAACTCCTCGGGGAAGACGTCGTTGGGTTCGACCGGGAACCATGGCTGATCGAGCATCTCGTCCTCGTAGGACTGGCTCACCGGCATCGTGCGGAAATTGACCTCGGAGAGAAGCGCGAGTTCGTCGTAGTCGTAGAACACCACCACGCCATGGCGGCTCACACCGAAGTTCTTCGGGAACAGATCACCCGGGAAGATGTTGGCCGAGGCAAGATCCTTGATGGCATTGCCGTAGTCGATCGCCGCGGCGCGAGCGAGATCGGGGCCCATCTCGCGCAGATACAGATCGAGCGGGTAGAGCCGACGCTCGGTGTAGACGTGATGAAGAATGACCTCGTCGTCGGTGACGGTGACCGTGCGCGTGCAGTCTTCGAGGAGCTCCTCGATGAGTTCTTCGTCGAAGCGGTCACGCCGAAAGGACAGCTCCCGAAACTCCTGCGCATCGACGAGCCGACCGACCTTGTCGTGGTCGAACACCAGCTTGTAGCGACGTTGTACGTCTTCGGGGGTGGTCCGCTTCGACTGCGGAAAACGGTCCTTGATCAGTTTGAAGACCACGTCGAAGGACGGCAGCGTGAACACCGCCATCACCATGCCTCGGGCCCCCCTCGCCCGCTCGAAGCGGGTGTTGGAGTGCTCCATGTGACGGTAAAGCGCTCGAAAGAGGTTGGTCTTTCCGTGTGCGCTGTAGCCGATCGACGTGTAGAGCTCGGCGACCGGTTTCACCGGCAGCAAACTCTTCAGAAACGACACCACGGCAGCCGGGCGTCGGGCCAGCACGTGAAAGTAGGACCGGGTGTAACCGAACAATCGGCTGGCTGCGAGCTCGGTGAGGAGCACCGCATCGACGCGCACGCCGTCATCGGAGACGGTGATCGGCAAAATGATCGGGTTGACCCGGTTGAGCCACCGCAACCGGCCGACGAGGTAGGCGCCCTTGTTGCGATAGAAGACCGGCCGAAGGATGTCGAGGGCATCGATGTGTCCGTCCCAGTTCTCCGACAACCAGGTCTCGATGACACCGGCCACCCGGTCGGCATCACGCTCGATGGCATGGAACTGCGATGCGAGGGGCGAATGCTCGAGAATTTGGAGGATCGAGTCGGCCAATGAGTCGTCGACCGGAAAATTCCGGTATTCACCGCGACTGCCATCGTCGGCCGGCAGGGCCGTCGGGCCGAGCCACAGGAACTCGAGGTCGATGTCGAGGCCGATGACCTCGAACAACCGACGGGTGACCGAGTTGTAAAACGTCTCGGCCAACTCGAAATCCATGCGTTGGCTGACGAGTGACACGTATCGCCGCCGAGCGTCGACCCAGAGCTGGCGGGCTTCGTCAGCATCGGCGGGGACAATGACCTGGGCTGACTCGACGGCGCTCCAGACCGCCTTCTTGTGGAGGTTGAGTCGCTCGCTGTTGTCGTCTTGGTGGGCGTCCCACTCTCGCTGCAGAAACCGTGTTGCGGCACGGTGAGTGACCTCGAGGAACGATTCGTGGAAGCTCACGAACGTGTCGTGCAACAACCGTGCGATCCGTTCGACTCGCGGATCGGTGGTTACCGACGAACGTTCGGCAGCAGGAAGGACGTCGGCCATGACGGCGATCACCCTACTTCGCAACACGTGATGCCGAGCGTTCGGCCAGCCGTCAGCTCTCGGCGCCGGCTCGCTCGTGGTGCCGGATGACCTCGGCGATGACGAACCGCAGGAAGCTCTCGCTGAACCCGGGGTCGAGGTTTGCTTCTTCGGCCAACCGGCGCAGACGGGCAATCTGCACTTCCTCACGACCCGGATCAGCAGCCGGCAGGCCGGCAGAGGCCTTGTACTCGCCGACCGCTTTCGTGATCTTGAACCGCTCAGCAAGAAGCAGAACAAGCGCCGCATCGATGTTGTCGATGCTGGAACGGAAGGTCTCGAGTTGCGGATCTGCCATGGTTCTGCGTGCGGGTCTGGTGGGCCGTACAAGAGTCGAACTTGTGACCTCCTGCGTGTCGAGCAGGCGCTCTAACCAACTGAGCTAACGGCCCCTAGGGACGAAAAGGGTAGCAGCGTTCCGCCAGAACGCACCTTTGAAAACGGCGACGGGGGCTGCCGAACGGCAACCCCCGTGCTGACGAGCGCCGGGCGGGATTTGAACCCGCGACTGTACGGCTTTGCAGGCCGTTCCCTTGGGCCGCTCGGGCACCGGCGCCAGCGGATCGCAATGCTATCCGAGGCCAAGCCCCGTGAGACGAGGGCAGGTCGACCGGATCAGAACGCGTTGTGTCCTCCGGGTGGCTCACGATTCAGGTCGAGGGACACCGGGCCGCACTTCGGTCTCGAGCAATGCGTCGAGCCCGGCTTCGATGCGGCGAAGCCGGGCACTGGCATCACGGAGACGGCCGAGCAGGGCCATCGCCTCCTCTCGTTTGAGCGCATCGGCACCGGCGGGAAGCATCGCCAGTGATCGCCGAAGGTGCTCGATCTCGTGCTCGCCGTCGAAGTGCATGATGCGACGGACTGTAGCGAACATGTGTTCGCTGTGCGAGACGATGTGTCACCGATCGTCAGGCACTCCGTTCACACAACACGGAACCATCCAGGTTCGACCTCGACCGCCTCGCCGCGTTCGATCATGCGCTTGGTGTGCAGCACGGCAGAGCGACGCTCCACATGGTCGGCGATGAACACCTCGACCCCGGGTCGGTAGATGAATCGGTGTGCCACCATGTCATCGATGGTGTGGGGTTCCTGCAAGAACTCGAGCATCGCGTCGTGACGGCGGGTGATCGCACCCTTGAACCTGTCGAGCATCTCGACGAACGTCTCCCGTCCTTCGACCACACCTTTGTGATGGAAGGTGACGTAGAAGTCGGCCTCCTCCCCTCTCACCGTCTCGATGCTGTGCTCGAAGTCGTCGAGATCACTGAACACGTCGCCGTAGTACGGGCCGAATCCGGTGAGGTCGATGTCGGAAAGAAAGAAGACTCGGTCGGAGATACGGAGCCCGCAGTGACCGACGGTGTGACCGGGCAGGTGGACGGCTTCGATGCGCACCCCACCCAACTCCCACACGGCACCGTCCTGGTAGCCGATGGCGTCCGGGCGAGGTGTGTAGTGGAAGGTGGTGAGGTAAGCGTCGAGGAGTTCGGGATGATCGTGGCGGTTGTGACCGGTGACGGCGAGCAATTCGTCGACGCTCTGCGTCACCGCACGATCGGCTTCGTGGATGTGGACCCGTGCGTCGGGAAACGCGATGTTGCCGGCGATGTGATCCTCGTGCCCGTGGCTGTTGATCACTGCGTCGACGGGGACACCGGCACCGCCCTGCTCCGCCACGGTCACGGACGGATCGATGATCACCGTTTCACCTGCACCTCGAACGAGCAGGCTGTTCCCGGAGGGGTACGCGCCGTTCGCGTCGGTGGTCAGCACCGTCACATGGTCGGTCAACTTCCGTGAGCGCTCTCCCCAGACATTCGTCATGGGTCAGCAGGCTAGCTACGGTCGTTGCATGGGGATCAACCACATTGCACTGGCCGTGAAAGACATCGAGGCGACCCATCGCTTCTACACCGAGGCGATGGGATTCACCCTCGAGAAGGTCGAGATTGCAAACATGCGCAACGGCAAGGCTCGCCACGCCTTCTATTCGACCGGCTCGAGCAACGACCAGATGATCGCCTTTTGGGATCTGCGGGACGTTCCGGGCGTCGACGACTACGAGACCGACATCTCGCGTGGCCTGGGACTCGATCCCTTCGTGAACCACTTGGCATTCCAGGCCGACAGCCTCGACGACCTTGCGTCGAAGAGGCAGCGGTGGCTCGACCACGGAATCGACGTCATCGAGATCGACCACAACTGGGTGCAGTCGATCTATGCCGAGGATCCTGACGGCAATGTCGTCGAGTTTGCAATCGTCACCGAGGCGTTCACCGACGCGGACCGTGTCGAGGCACTCGAACTGTTGCGGGCCGAAGATCCGCCGTACTCGGCTCCGCCCACCGTCACCCGCCACGACGCAACCCCCTCGGCCCCGGGGTGATCGACGTCGAAAACAGCTGAACCCCAGGCGTAGACGCCTGGGGTTCGTTGGAGCGGACGACCGGGTTCGAACCGGCGACCTCAACCTTGGCAAGGTTGCGCTCTACCAACTGAGCTACGTCCGCAGCGGCCCCTCATCGTAGCGTCTTCTCGGATGGATGCACCCGGCAGATCGGGCCTCGGAAGAGCACCTCGGGGCGGAGGTTTCAGGCCTCGGACGGGCGGAGATCGATTCGAAGGGTCAGCACGCCGTCGACCAGTTCCCCGCTGGCATCGCCGATCAGGGCAAAGTCCATGTAGTCGGTCTGCGCCTGCTTCACGAACATCGCTCGCTCGTCTCCCCCGACCGGGGGCAGATTCCTTCGTTTGACCGCTTCGGCCCGTTCGCGGAATCGCTCCATCATCGCGTCGATGTCGAGATCGTCTGCCATGGATCCCACAGTACCCACCTCCGGTCAGCTGTCGAGCGACTGCCCAGGCCCGGCCGGGCCGAACCGGTCGCCACCAGCACCGACGTCACCCGGAAGGGCGAAGGTGTCGTCGAGAGAGTCCATCTGGTTCTGCTCCCGTACCGTCCTGCGCCGAATGGCGACGTCCATTCGCCGGCGCGGATTCGTGTGCCAGATGTAGATCACCAGCAGCCCACCGGTGACGGCAGCGACGATGTACAGCGAGTTGCGAATACGTTCGATGTCGCTCGCCGTTTCGTCGGCTGTGAATCCCTCTTGCGCATGCTCCACGAACGCCGCGACCGGCGCGACCATCATCACCATGGTCGCTGCAAGAACGAGCAAGAGAGCGGCGAAACCTCGGCGCATGATCCCGACCGTATCGGCCCTCTGCGGCGATGGGGCGACGACGCAGCGGAGTGACGCGGCTCCCGGAGTACTTCGATGTTCGCCTCGATGTCGCTCGAGCCCGATTGGTGGTCGGATCAGGTTTGGTGCTGCGGGCACCAGTAGGTCGTCCGCCCGCCGACATCGGCGCGAACGAGTTCGGTCCCGTCGTTGGGACACGTACCGCCTCGGATTCGGGCGGGCTGAAGGTCACCGGTGTGGCTGCCGCCCCGCTTGCCGAGCACCGTGATCGTGCGGCGCATGGCGCGATGCAGACTCGCAATCTCATCGTCTCCGAGCGAGTTCGCGAGGCGATCAGGGGCGAGACCGGCCCGAAAGAGTGTCTCGTCGACGAGGAGGTTCCCGAGTCCGGCGAGCTTGGCCTGATCCATGAGACGTGCCTTCAGCGGTGCAGCCGACCCCACGACAATCTCGCCGAGCAGCGTGCGCGAGACCGCCCCTGCATCGGGCCCGAGCTTGGACTCGTCAGGGTCGAGTTCGACACCACCGAGGCGCCGAGGGTCGCGAATCATCAGCGAGCCGCCGCCGGAGAAAACGATTCCGAACCGGTCCCACGCCGGGTCGTTGCGATCGCTCGAGTACTCGAGCGCCTCGATTGGCGCAGTGTCGTCGACGAGGATCCGGCCGGTCATCCCGAAGCGCAACCCGAGTACCGGTCCATCGGTGTCGATCAGCATCAGTTTTCCGATCCGACGAAGACCGGTGATCGTCACTCCTGGCAACACCGTTCGCAGTTGATCGGTGGAGGTGTCGCCCTTGGCATACCACTCGTCGGGCGCATGAACGCCACGCACGGTACGTCCTACGACGGGCTCGGCGGCCCGACGGTAGGCCTCGATCTCGAGCATCTCCGGCATTGGTGCGGATCAGCCTTCGGCGGCAGCTTTCTCGAGGGTCCGAGAGATCAACGGGCCGAGGAACGCCGACTCGAGGAGAAATCCATCGTGGCCCTGGGGGCTGTCGACCACGTGATAGTCGCAGTCGCCACCGCCGGCGTTGATCATCTCGGCCATGGCCGCCTGCTGGTAGGCGGGGTACAAGATGTCGGAGGTGACCGAGGCGGTCAGCACCGGAACCCGCAG
The DNA here is from genome assembly GCA_049437325.1 of Acidimicrobiales bacterium. Lineage (GTDB taxonomy): Bacteria > Actinomycetota > Acidimicrobiia > Acidimicrobiales > Aldehydirespiratoraceae > UBA11606. The sequence goes on along the minus strand of JBMTIM010000004.1, from coordinate 60,928 downwards.
CGCACCGAGCACCGACCGCACACCACCGCGGTGGCGACCAACATCGTGCAGGTCCATCGCCTTGCTGAGCACGAGAAACGAGTTCGCGTCGAAACGCCGCACGAGCTTCTGGCCATGGTGATCCAGATACGACTCGATCTGATAGCGACCCCATTGACTGAGCTCTTCACTCGGCACGAACGGCTCACGCCCGAAACGCTCGTCGAAGACGTGGGTGGTTCGGTAGGTGATCTGCGAGATCTCGCGGGCCAACGCAAGGCCGTGCCATGGGCCATCGCCTTCTGGCGCGTCGTAGTACCAGCCATCACGCCACTTTGGATCTTGGACGATCGCAAGCCGCTCGACCGCACTCCAGGCGATTTGCATCGGACTTGCCGCGGCAACCGACGCAATCGGCATCAACGACTTCACAAGGCCGGGGTACATCACACCCCATTCGAGCGCCTGCATACCGCCCATCGACCCGCCGACGACCGACAGCCAGGTGTCGATCCCGAGTTCGGCCATGAGAAGCCGTTGCGTGCGGACGATGTCGCGCATCGTGACCTGCGGGAAGGTCGGACCGTAGGGCTTCCCGGTGTCGGGATCGACACTGGACGGCCCGGTGGTGCCTTGGCAACCCCCCAAGACGTTGGCGCACACGATGAAGTAATGGTCGGTGTCGAGGGCTTTCCCTGGGCCGATCAGATCGTCCCACCAACCGTCGCTCTTGTGTCCAGGCTCGAACCCACCGGCGGCATGCGAATCGCCGGTGAGTGCGTGGCACACCAGAATCGCATTGGAATGATCGGGTGCCAGCGTGCCCCACGTCTCGTATGCGATCTCGACCTCGTCGAGGTGCCCACCGCACTCGAGGACGAACGGACGCTCGCGTGACACCTTTGCGAACTGACGTCTCCCGACCGGGTCGCCGTGACGCCAGGCACCACTGACCGGCAGCGGCGACGGAAATCGCCGGCTGGGGTCGTACTGCAGGCTCTCGGGGCGATCGGTCACGGAGACTCCTTCTCCACAACGCTAGGGCGAACAGAAGCAACACCCTATCTGCGTCGGATCTAATCCGGAGTGAATTGGTCGGAATTAGGTGGGGATGCGGGAGCGCCAGAACTCGAAGACATCGCACCGATGGCCAAGACCGTGCGCTCGCAGCATCGCCCATCCACACTCGTCGATGTCGCCTCGGTGGGCGGCGGCCGCTGCCTCGTCCCACGCCCTGCGATCACCTGGCAGCGGCAAGCGAGCAAGCCGCGGAGCCGACACCCGGATCGCATCGGCAGTCATGGCGCTACCAGCAGCATCGAGCACCGCAAGCGTCGTCGCCACCGGGCTGGTGAGCAGCGCCGCAAGGTGCCAAAGCGATGGGGCATCAGGACGGGGCACGACCGACACCACGGGTACCGACGGGACTGCGTTGCCCACCTCGTCGACGATCGCCTCGAGGACCTTGGTCTGGCTGGCAACGAGCACCTTGGGGACCAAGCGGGCCCGAATCCAGTCACGAACGGCAGGATCCACCCGATCGAGATCGACACTCGGATGCCGGAAGCGCTGCTTGGCGAAACGGGCCGGTCGTTCGCCCCAGCCGTTGTGCAGTGGATCGATCAAACCCACGGTGATGAGCCGATGATCGCCATCGGCATCGTCGGCCACTGCGTCGACCAGTCCGTAGTACTGGTCGCGGAAGCCGGCGGTGACATCGGCGATCTCGGCCAGTGTCGGTGTGTCACTCGGTGTGGCGATGACCGGCACACCTCGTGCCGCTGCAAGCAGGTGACCCCATGAACCCGTCGACGGCTCGACGGCTGCACCCCAGCCGACCTGCACCGGGCCCGAATCGCCGGGTGCCGCCACAATCGCCACCGTGTCGACCGATGCAGCAAACGACCGGTTCTCGTCGACCCACAGGCCACGGATCGGTGCAACCGTCTGCAGTCGAGCACGTACCGCCGCAGCATCGCTTGCTGCGAGAATCGAATCGGGCTGCACCAGCACCATCGCCCCGTCCGAAGCCAGAAGCTCGGCGCCGGCGAGGAGGAATGCTGCGGCATCGTCGACATAGCCCCCGACATCGGGCCACCGCCGCCGCAGGGCTGCTCGGGCGTCTGCGCTGCGAGCAGTTGGCCCCTTCAGTTGTGACAGAAACGGTGGATTGCCGACGACGAGGTCGACGCGTTCGGGCAGGTGCGCACCTGTTGTCGCGGCGAGAAAGTCACCGACGACGAATCGGTCGCTCGGCACCGAGCCACCAGCCCACAGCGACAGCGCTGCATGGGCGGTGCCAAGGGCGACCGGGTCGAGGTCGACCGCCCAGAAACGCTCGGCAACATCGATTCGATCGCCGCGCATCCGCTCGGCGGCAGCGAGAAGAAAGGCTCCACCGCCAACGGCCGGATCGAGCACACTCGCACGATCGGCGATCGGACCGGTTGTCTGCTCGAGAAGATCGAGAATGTCACCGACGATCTGCGGCGGTGTGTGATGGACCCCAAGGACCCGTTGCGCTTCACTCGGCTGCAGGGCTTCGCGCACGAAACCGGGCAACCACGGGCCCCATGGACCCGCACACACCGAGCCGGTGCCGGCTTCGAGGACCGAGTCGGCTGCGTCGACAACGACGCCATCGACGATCAACTCGACCTCGACGTGCCGCGCTGTTGCAACTCGGTGAACGACAGCGGCGATCGCGCCGTCCACATCGCCGTGACTTGCTGCGACACAGGCCGCAACAAACCGGTGGACCTCGGGGTCAGGAGTCCTCGGGGTCCCAGGCAACGAGGTTGGCCAGCCGCACATCGTTCGAAAACATCTCGACGATCGGCATCACGCAGTCGATGCGCTTCTGCAGACGCTTGATGTCGAGCTCTTCGTCCCACAGCGACAATGTGACGACCAGGCCCGACTCACCGGCGCGAGCGGTGCGGCCCGCACGGTGCAGATAGGTCTTGTGGTCACCGGGCGGGTCGTACTGGATGACCACGTCCACATCGTCGACATGGATCCCGCGGGCAGCAACGTCGGTTGCCACCAGGGTGTGAAGTCTGCCATCGCTGAAGTCCTTGAGGGACTTCTCGCGACTGGACTGGCGAAGGTCCCCGTGGATCGGTGCCGCCTTGATCCCGAGATCCTTCAGATCACCGGCCAGACGATCCGCCATGGCTTTCGTTCGCGTGAACATGATGGTGCGCTCCGCCGACTTCGCGATCGACGCAGCAACCTTCGCCTTGTCCATCTTGTGGACTGCGACGAATCGATGGGTCATCTCCTCGACGGTGACTTCCTCCGACACGACCTCGTGCATGGTGGGATCGGTCTGGTACCGCTTGATGAGGGTGTTGACCACCCCATCGAGCGTGGCCGAGAACAGCAGTGTCTGATGGTCACCCTCGACGTTGCGAAGGATCCACTCGACCTGGGGGAGAAAGCCCATGTCTGCCATGCGGTCGGCCTCGTCGACGACGACATGCTCCACATCGGCAACCGAGATCGCGCCTCGCTCGATCAAGTCGATCATGCGACCAGGAGTGGCGACAACGAGATCGACACCCGTCGCAAGCTTCTCGATCTGCTGTTCGATCGGCGCACCGCCGTAGATCGCAAGCGCACTGCGACCAACCGCGTCAGCGGCCGGCGCAAGTTCATCGCACACCTGATTCGCGAGTTCGCGGGTTGGTACGAGCACCAGACCGGTCGGACGGGTCGGGGCCGCCTTCTGCATCCGTTGGAGCACCGGAAGACCGAAGGCAAGGGTCTTGCCGGAGCCGGTCTTGGCCTTGCCGCAGACATCGCGACCGGCAAGTGCGTCGGGGATGGTGAGTTCTTGAACAGGGAAGGGGGCAACGATCCCCCGATCGGACAGGGTGTCGACGATCTCGTCGACCAGACCCAAGTCCGCGAAGGTGGTGGTGATGGTCATCTACTTCTCGACCGAGGATCTGAAGAGGAAGGCGTCGCTCGGTGCGTCGGGAGGAATCATCCATCGTCGGAGATGGATCGACCTCAGCAGGGTACCGGACCGGTCAACCGTTCCTGTCCACCCGCCCGTTGCGGGTGGAAACGCCCTCCTCCGCGAGGAGCCGTGCCTGCTCGGCCTCGTGGGAGGCCAGAAGCTTGCCGCTGGTGGCGATGACCCGCCACCACGGAAGGGTGCCGTCGGACTTGGCAAGCATCGAGCCGACCGCCCGGGCGGCTCCCGGGTATCCAGCCTCGGCTGCAACCTCTCCATAAGTCACGAGATCGCCCGTCCCGAGGCCATCGAGGACCGCTCCGACCGCCAACTCGAACTCCGTCCACGAAGATCGGTCGTGCGGATCCATCAGCGGGCCAGCTCGACGAGATCGACCGGATCGTCGAACCCGGCGATCGCCCGAGTGCCGATCGGACGAGCCACCAGCGATGTGTACAGATGCTCGACGGTGTCGGCCGGGGCGAGAATCTGGCGGGGCTCGGCACAATCACACAACCGGGCCCCGAGATTCACCGGCGTGCCGATGTAGTCGTCACCGTCGATCAGGATGACGCGACCGCTGCTGAAACCACCTCGCAGTGGCAGGGGCGATCCTGACGAGTCGATCAGCGCCTCGATCTCGACGATCGCTTCGAGCAGGGGCTCGGGTTCGACCCCGACGAGCATGGCACCGTCGCCCAACCACTTTGCAATGCGAACACCCCGAGCCGACGCAACGCCTCGAACCGTCGCCCGAAACGCATTGAGAATGTCGACCGCCTCATCGTCACCTTCGTGGTCGGTGTACGCGGTGAAACCACACAGATCGATGAACGCGAACGAGCGATCGATCCGCTTGCCACGAACACCGAACTCTTCGACCATCGCGACCAATCGTACCCGGGCCTCCGGTCGGGGGAGCCGCACAAACCAGCGTCACCTAGCGTTGACCCCATGACCGACGCAGGCGCGGGATCACTTTCCGAGATCGACAGTTGGCCGGGGACAGCGGCAGCTGCGGCGCTGAAGTCCGATGGCTCGATGATCCAGCATGGAGACATCGAGCGCGTGTTCGAGCTTGCCTCGGTCACGAAGCTCGTCACGGCTATGGCGCTCCTCGTGGCCCACGAAGAGGGAACGCTTGCGCTCGACAATATCGAGCCTCACACCGGCGCGACCGTTGCCGACGTCTTGGCCCACGCAGGTGGTGTCGCGTTCGACACGCTCGACCTCGTGCATCGACCCCGGCACAAGCGGCTCTACTCCTCGACCGGCTATGACCTGCTCGCCGACCTTCTTTCGGCTCGGGCCGGCATGCCGTTCGCCGAGTACCTCCATCTCGCCGTGACCCAGCCACTGGGAATGACGAACTTCTCACTCGACGGGTCAGCCGGAGCTGGTGGCCGTGGCTCGGTGACCGACCTGCTCCGACTGAGCGCGGCCTGGCGGACGCCGATCCTCGTTCACGACGCCACCCTCGAGCGAGCACGCGCCACGCATCTGCCCACGCTCGATGGGGTTGTGCCCGGATTCGGCCACCACTCCCCCAATCCGTGGGGTCTTGGCCCAGAGAAGCGGGGACACAAGTCACCGCACTGGACTGCGCCGAGCAGCAGTGCCGAAACCTACGGGCATTTCGGCCGCGCCGGCACGATGCTGTGGATCGACCCTGAGGCCGCCGTCACCCTCATCGCACTCTGCACCGAACCATTCGGGCCGTGGGCAGCCACTGCCTGGCCACTGCTCTCCGAAACCGTGCTCACATGGGCCGACTCGATCGACACAGAACCTCGATCGACGACGACCTAGGAACCAACCGCACGGTCGTTGCCGCTCGCCCGACCGCGAACGACAAGCCATCCACCGGCGACCGACAGTGCGACGATGCTCATCCAAATGTTCACCCGGAGGCCACCGATCTCGGTGGCAGGATCGATGCGAACGGTCTCGAGCCAGATGCGAACGGCGGCATACCCGACGACATAGACCGCAACGAGACCACCCTGCCGAATCTTGCCGCTGCGGTCGACCCACACCAGCACACCGAACAACCCGAGGTTCCAGAGCGATTCGTACAGGAACGTCGGATGAAACGTGTCGGCGTCGGGATAGCCGGCGCGAGCGGCATAACGAGCATCGATCTCGACCGCCCAGGGAAGGTCGCTCGGGCTCCCGAACAGCTCTTGGTTGAACCAGTTGCCCAACCGCCCGATCGCCTGAGCCAACGGAAGACTCGGGACCATTGCGTCGAGCAGGTTGCGACGGTCCCAGCCGTTGCGTCGGATCAACCAGAGGGCGGCGAAGATGCCGGCAGCCATCCCGCCCGGAATACCGAGGCCACCCTCCCAGATCTTGAACGGTTCCGCCCACCCCTCGTCGAAGCGCCAGTCGGTGAAGACGTGGTAGACCCGCGAGCCGACCAGACCCGCCGGCACGGCCCACATCGCCACCGCACTGATGTCGTCGGGGTCGCCACCCCGAGCCACCCATCTTTTCTGGGACACCAGCACGGCCGCCACGACCCCGAGGGCAATCATCAACCCGTATGCCCGCAAGCTGATCGGGCCGAGCTCGATCACATTGCTCGGTGGGCTGGGAATCGAGGCGAGCATGGGCACGGGTCTTACGGTGCGTTCAGTGTGATCCGTCGGCTGCCATGACGCTGCCTCACGAGAAGATGCTGCCCCGCGCCGCGGTCAGATCGGCTGCACCCGACGTGACCGCAGCGAGCAGGGCGGGAACGGCTGCGAGCCGGTTCGTGGCGAAGAACCGGGCAAGCAAGGCTGCCTCGTCTGCGAGAGGATCGCCGGCCACACGAGCAGAAAGTGCACCCGCTGCCAGACCCTCGGCGGCTGTGGTGAGCGCCATCATGTCGAGATACGCCATCGCACCGGCAAGCATGTCGGCGGGGCTCGTTGCCGATCGGGCAAGGAGGTGGTCGGTCGCCTCGGTCGTGGCAGCCAGCGCAGCGGCGAGGTGCACATGGACGGGGGCGAGCTCGTCGACACCGGCGAGTGCATCGACCGTCTCGGCAATGGTCGCCAGGTGGTCTCGAACCACACCACCCTGTCGCAGGCCGAGCTTGCGACCGGCCAGATCGATCGCCTGGATCCCGTTCGTGCCCTCGTAGATGGGCGCGATACGGGCGTCGCGGAAATGTTGTGCAGCACCCGTCTCTTCGATGAACCCCATACCGCCGTGAACCTGGACACCGATCGAGGCCAGCTCGACCCCCATGTCGGTGCACCAACTCTTCGACAGGGGCGTCAAGAGCGCAGCGAGTTCGTCGCCGGCTTGCCGCGCCTCGGGATCGGCCGCCTCGCGACTGTGGTCGAGCGCGGCCGCGTTGCGGTAGCACAGACCACGCATCGCAGCGATCGTCGCTTTCATGTCGAGCAGCATGCGCTGAACGTCCGGGTGATCGATGATCGGCGATTCGGTGCCGGGTTCGGCGCCGATGGCGCGACCCTGAGTGCGCTCGTGGGCATAGGCCAACGCCTGCTGATAGGCGCGTTCTGCGATGCCAAGCCCTTCCACACCGACCCCGAGTCGGGCGTTGTTCATCATCGTGAACATGCAACGCATGCCCTGGTGCTCCTCGCCGAGGAGATAGCCCACCGCCCCACCTTCGTCGCCGTATTGCATGACACAGGTGGGGCTGCCGTGGATGCCAAGCTTGTGCTCGATACTCACACAGCGCACGTCATTGCGCTCCCCGAGCGAACCATCGTCGTTCACCAGGTACTTCGGAACGATGAAGAGGCTGATGCCTTTGGTACCCGGGGGTGATCCGGGCGTGCGGGCGAGGACGAGGTGCACGATGTTCTCGGCGACGTCGTGCTCACCCCACGTGATGTAGATCTTCTGGCCGGAGATACGCCACGACCCATCGTCGGCAGGAACTGCTTTGGTGGTCAGCGCCCCCACATCAGAACCGGCATGCGGCTCGGTGAGGTTCATCGTTCCCGTCCACTCTCCCGAGACGAGCTTCTGGAGATAGATCTCCTTCTGCATCTCGTCACCGTGATGCATCAGGGCTTCGATCGCTCCCTGCGTCAGCAGCGGACAAAGCGCCAACGCCATGTTCGCTGCAGTGGTCATCTCCTGCACCGCAGTACCCACGAGTTGCGGGAATCCGCCACCGCCGTACACCTCCGGGAACCCGATACCGGCCCACCCGGCTTCGACGAGTTTCCCGTACGCCGTTGCGAAGCCGGGTGCGGTGGTGATGCTGCCGTCCGGGTTCCAGGTCGTGCCGACGGTGTCGCCATCTCGGTTGGTCGGAGCGAACACCTCGTCAAAGAACCGCCCAGCCTCCGCAAGCAACCCGTCGACCATGTCGGCGTCGGCGTGGGCAAACGCGTCGTACGCGGCAACGGCGTCGGCATCGGCCACATGGCGCATGGCAAAGCGGATGTCGTCGAGTGGCGTCCGGAAATCCGTCATGGGTTGCAGGCTACTTCCGGAAGCGAGCGAGCGACTCCCTGAGGCCAGGCCGCGGTTCCGGCTCGATCGACAGCCCCAGTCGGGATGCGGTCAGCGAGTTGATCTCGGCACCGAGCAGCAGTCCCATCGCCATCAGGTACAACCAGAACAGCAGACTCAGCGCTCCACCGAGCAGCCCGAAGATCGCATTGGCACCACTCGTTGCCACGTCGAGGTAGGCGTTGAAACCGAGTGACACCGCTGCCCACCACACCGATGCCACCACCGCACCGGGAATCTCGAGTTTCCATGGTGACCGGTGGTTGGGAGCGAGGTGATACACGGTGGTCGCCCATCCGACGAGCACGGTGAACACGAACGGCCAGCGAACCCAGTCCCACAGGACGGTGAACCACCCGTCGACACCCAGCTTCTCGGCGAGCTCGCCACCTTCGCCGATCAGGGGACCAACAACGATCAGGATCAGCACGACGGCCGCGACCAGCACGGTGAGCAAGGTGAGACCGAAGCCGACCAGTCGTGTCGACAGCCAGTTGCGCTGCTGCTTGTGGTCGTAGGCGACATCGAGCGCACGCACGACCGCCACGAATCCGCGCGATGCGGCATACACGGCCAGCAATGCACCGATCGTGAACGCACCACTGTTGGAGCTGTCGAACAGCTCGGTCACGGTGCGATCCACGTTGTTTGCTCCGAAGATGTCGATCAGCTGTCCAACCAGCCAGTTCTCGACATCGACCGCAGTGCTTTCGCCGAGGATGCCATCGACCGAACCGAGGGCCGCCGCCAGCACGATGACCGTCGGAAAGAATCCGAGCAGGGCGAAGAATGCAATCTCTGCAGCGAGGCCACCGACACGATCCTTCGACCACTCGTCTGCGATGTCACAGACGACCCCCCACGACCATCGCCCCACACGCCTCACACGATCCACACGAGGAGAGTACGGTCCGCGCCGATGCACGAGACAGCACCCCCGCCGCCACCATCAACGAACTGCATCGCATCGCCGAGGCACTGGATGCAGCCGACTACGACACGCTGCGATCGTTACTCGCCCGCGCCGCACCCATCGACGGCATCTCGGGGTGCGAGCTCGCCCGCGGCGGGGACGCGGCCGTCGAGCAGCGCTCCTTCGCTGATCTCGTCGGTGATCTCGGTGACCACCTCACGATCACGCTGAAATCGTGACCGGCGTCCCCATCGGCACCACCTCGGCCAGGAAACGGATCATGTCGTTCTCGATCCGGATGCACCCAGCGGAATGGGCACCACCGATCAACTCGGGCCGATTGGTTCCATGGATCGCAATCACGGGTACACCACCCCCGTAGGTCTCCAACGCTTCGGAGAACGCCGAGAGGCTGAGGATGTACGGCCCGTACGAGCTGCCCTCGAAGCGTTCGACGAGATCGTTGACGAAGAACGTGCCGAGCGGAGTCGGCGTCACGTCTGCGCCAATGACGGCTGACGTCTCGGCGATCAGGGTCTCTCCGTCCCAGACACGAACCGATCGCTCGGACAGCACCACCTCGATTCGCACGAAATGAGAAGACAGGTCGACGTCTGTTGCGGGGATCCAGCCCTCGGTGCCGTTGGGCCGAATCGGAATCTGCACCTTGATCCATTCCCCGTCGGGCGTGCGGTCGGTGACCATCAATGTCAGCGGGTTGCCAAAGTAGGTCGGGTTCGTGACCGGGTACTCGAGCTCGACGTATTCGCCTCCCCCCGGTTCGGTCGTTGGCCAGATTGCGTCGATCTCGGGCCGGACCGTCGCCACAACGCTTTCGGGCGGGGTGGTTGGGAGCGTCGTCGTCGGCACAGCCGTCATGACAGGCGGTTCGGCTGGAGTCGTGAACGCCTTAGGCAGAGCAGGTGGCGGATCCACGATCGGCTGCTGGGCTGCGAGCTCGTCGAGGGTCAGCCATGGCCTCTCTCGGGCATCGACATTCGTGACGCCCATGACAAGCGTCGCAGCCATCGCACCCACAGCAAGCAGAGCAGAGCCGACAAAAACCCCACCAGCGGCAGCCAGCGGGTTGAGATGTGACCTCCTCCGCATCCTTTCCTATCGGCACTTTTGCTGCCTAGCTTGAGGGGGTGCCAGCACAACGGGGGCGAATGCACAGTGCGGCCGACTACTCGCTGGCGGCACTGCTCGCCAAGAAGAGAGAGATGACAGTTTCGGTCTGTCTCCCCGCACAGAACGAGGAAGCGACCATCGGAACGATCGTCGACTCGATCGTGACCCACTTCGGTTCGCATGGCCGCCACGACTCGCAGCTCGTCGACGAAGTGATCGTCATGGACGACGACAGCACCGACGCAACCAGTTCGATTGCGACTGCGGCGGGTGCGACGGTCCATCGCGTGGCCGACGTTCTCACCGATGCCGGCCCGGGTCGCGGGAAGGGCAACGTGCTCTGGAAGAGTGTTGCCGCCAGCTCCGGTGACATCGTCGTGTGGATCGATGCCGACCTGCGGTCATTCACACCGTCGTATGTCCTCGGTCTGCTCGGCCCGCTCCTCACGGACCCGGAGGTCGTGCTCGTCAAGGGGTTCTACGAGCGGCCCGAACACGGAGGAGTCGGAGGTGGGCGAACGACCGAACTGATGGCCCGGCCGGTACTCGCCACGCTGTTTCCAGAACTCTCGTCGATTCACCAGCCGCTCGGTGGCGAGTACGCGAGCCGCCGAACCATCCTCGAACAGGTGCCGTTCGCGCAGGGATACGGAGTCGAAACCGGACTCCTGATCGATATCGCTCGCCTCGCCGGTGTGGATCGCATTGCCCAGGTCGACCTCGGCACCCGGTCCCACCGTCACCGGCCGCTGCGGTCCCTGTCGGTGCAGGCGATGGAAGTACTTCACGCCGCGCTGGGTCGGGTCGACGGCGTCGACGTAGCCGCGCTGTCGACCGTGCTCGCCCGGCCCGAAGGAGGGGTGCTCGATGCGCAGGTTGCGGAGCGCCCCCCACTTCGAGACACCCCCGGCTACTGCGCCGCGACGAGTACCTGCCAAGCTCCTCCCCGATGAGGTGGACCCGCGAAGAGATCGATGCTGCGTTCGCTGCGTACCGCCAGTGTGCTGCTGACGCCGCAGCAACCGGGGACTGGCGCGCGTGGGCTGATCAGTTCACCGACGATGCCCGCTATGTCGAACATCATTTCGGCGAGCTGCGTGGTCGAGACGCGATCTACGCATGGATCCAATCGACGATGGACGCATGGCCCAACTCGCTGATGGTCGAGTTTCCGGTCGACTGGTACCTGATCGACGAAACCCGAGGCTGGGTCGTCTTCCAGGTGCAGAACCGAATGGCCGATCCTGGCGACGGATCGGTCTGGCAGGACCACAACCTCACCGTCCTCCACTACGCCGGAAACGGCCGCTGGAGCTACGAAGAAGACGTCTACAACCCGACTCGAATGGGCGAGATGGTCATGGCGTATCTCGACCACGCAAAGGCGATCCAATCACCGACGGACTGACGGCGACTCGAGAGCCCGCGTCGTGCTCGACCCGATGTTTGCAACCGGACGCTGATCGGAGAAAGATCCGGGGCGATGCTGCGTACTCTCCGATCGGCGATCCGGTTCCGTCGGTTCCGTCTGGGCAAGACCACTCGACGTCTCGAACGTGCCGCCAACATCGCCGACCTCCGTCTGATGGCCAAGCGGCGTCTTCCCGGAGGAGTCTTCGACTACATCGACGGAGCGGCCGAGGACGAGCGGACATTGGCTCGGTCGATGAGTGCCTTCGCCGAGTATGAGTTCGTACCGCGAGTTCTGCGAGACGTCAGCAACGTCGATCCGTCGAGCACACTCCTTGGCGCGCCGCTCGCCTTTCCGTTCGTTCTCGCTCCCACCGGGTTCACCCGCATCGCGCACAGCGAAGGCGAGTTGGCCGTGGCGCGAGCCGCCGCACGGGCCGAGCTGCCGTACTCGCTCTCGACGCTTGGTACCCGCTCCATCGAGGAGGTCGCAGCAACCACTGCCGGTCGTAAATGGTTCCAGGTGTACGTGTGGCGCGACCGAGGCCTGGTCAAAGAGATGGTCGGGCGAGCGGCAGAGGCGGGCTACGAGGCGATCATGCCGACCGTCGACCTCGCCACGTTCGGTCGGCGCGAGCGCGACGTACGGCGAGGCTTCGAGCTTCCTCCGCAACTGGGACTGGACACGATCGTAGATGGGATCCGCAACCCGGGCTGGACGCTCGACTTCCTCCGAGGTGGGCCGATCCGATTCGCCAACGTCGCCACCGCCGAGTCGAGTGGCAGGCGCGACGGCACCGACGCCATCAACCTTGCCGCATACGCAAACGAGCAACTCGATCCCTCGCTGTGTTGGGACGACATCGAGTGGTTCCGGGACTTCTGGGACGGTCCCATCATCGTGAAGGGCATCCAGAGCGTGGCCGATGCCCGAATCGCTGCCGATCTGGGCGTCGATGCGATCTGTCTCTCGAACCATGGCGGGCGTCAGCTGGAGGGATCACCGGCACCGGTCTCCCTCGTCGCCCCCGTCGCGCAGGAGGTCCAAGGCCGCTGCGAGATCATCTGTGACGGTGGTATCCGCCGGGGCAGCGACATTTTGAAGGCGGTTGCGCTCGGCGCCACCGCCACCATGGGTGGACGCGCCTACCTTTTCGGTCTCGGAGCGGCTGGCGAGCGCGGTGTCGACACTGCGCTGGGGTTCCTGCGAACCGAACTCGTTCGCGCCATGGCGCTCAACGGCCTCACATCCTTCGACGATGTCGGCCCCCACATCGTGGCGTCGGTGTCGTGAGCTGGTTCCGGCGCCCGTCACGACCGGCCGACCCGCTCCTCGCCGAACTCGTCGATGCCCTTGCACCCGACCGCGTCCGCAACGACGGGGCCCAGCGTTCGCTCACCTCGCACGACGCATCGGTGTTCGACGGCGGCGTGTCCGGCCCGGTGTGCTTTCCCACCACGACCGAGGAGGTGCAGGCGATCATGCGGATCGCCGAACGTCACGACCGTGCGGTCGTTCCCCGCGGCGCCGGCACGGGACTTGCAGGAGGGGCCATCCCGCTCGGGGCACCGGTCGTGGTGTGCACCGGGAAGATGAACAACGTGATCCAGATCGACCTCGAGAACCGCATTGCGTGGGTCGAACCCGGAGTCATCAATCTCGATCTGAGCAAGCAGCTCCGCCCCAAGGGATTCCACTTCGCACCCGATCCTTCCAGTCAGCAGGTCTGCACCCTGGGCGGCAACGTTGCAAACAACTCGGGGGGCCCGCACTGTCTTGCGTACGGCGTCACCGACGCCCATGTGCTCGCCCTCGAGGTCGTCTTGCCCGACGGCCAGGTTGCGAGACTCGGTGGTCTCGAGGACGAACCCGACGGCCTCGATCTTCGGGGAGCCTTCGTGGGAAGTGAGGGCACCCTCGGGATCGCCACGAAGATCGCAGTCCGCCTCACCCCCAACCCGCCGGCGGTTCGCACGATGCTGTTGTCGTTCTCGTCAGTACGGGACGCAGCACAAACCGTGAGCGATGTCATCGCCGCCGGCATCGTTCCTGCGGCACTCGAGGTGATGGATCAACGCATGGTCACTGCCATCGAGGCCTACGTCGGTGCCGGGTACCCGACCGATGCCGCCGCCGTCCTGCTCGCAGAGGTCGAGGGACTCGAGTCCGGCGTCGACATCGACGTCGGACACGTCGAGCGGATCGGCCGAGCGAACCGCGCGACCGATGTCCGACTCGCCGGATCCGACGCAGAACGTGCGGCACTGTGGAAGGGGCGCAAAACCGCCTTCGGTGCGGTCGCGCAGATCGCTCCGGACTACTACCTCCACGACACGGTCGTTCCCCGAGCAAAGCTCGCCGATGTCTTGGAGCAGGTCTACGAGATCGTCGACCGCCACGACGTGCTCGTCCTGAACGTTTTTCACGCCGGTGACGGGAATCTGCACCCTCTCCTCGTCTTCGACGCACGCGAGGAAGGCACGCTCGAACGCGTCCATGCCGCCGGGGCGGAGATCCTTCGAGCATCACTGGAGGCCGGGGGCGTGCTGTCGGGTGAGCACGGCATCGGCGTCGAGAAACAGCAGTACATGGAGGAACTGTTCACCGCTGCCGATCTCGATCACCAGAACCGTCTCCGGCAGGCATTCGACCCTGCCTGTCGGGCCAATCCGGGCAAGGTGCTGCCCATGGGTCACAGCTGTGCCGACATCCAAGCGCTGCGGGCCGTTCCGACCGGGGTGTGGGGATGAGTACTCTCGCATCGACCGACGCAACGATCACCGACTTCGCTGCCGCCGTCGGTGCAACGGAACCGATCGCCGTGCGGGGCGGTGGCACCCGCTGGCACCTCGGTGGTGCCCTCACCGGTTCTGCACGCATCGTGGAGGCGCCGAAGGGGATTGTGGACTATCAGCCGGCCGAGATGATCGTCACGGTCCGGGCCGGCACCAGCACCGCCGATCTCCATATGGCGCTCGCCGAACACGGCCAGACGTGTGCGCTTCCCGAGCGGGGAGGGACCGTTGGTGGGGCGGTCGTCGTGGGCGAAAATCGACTGGATCGCATGGGACGAGGATCGGTCCGCGACGCTGTGCTCCAGGTCCGGTACGTGTCGGCTGACGGAGAGGTGGTGACCGGCGGAGGACCCGTCGTCAAGAACGTCACCGGCTTCAACATCCCGAAGCTGATGACCGGGTCACTCGGGACCCTCGGCCTTCTCGCCGAGGTCGTCTTGCGAACCAACCCCGCACCGCCCGTCCAGCGTTGGCTTCGAGCCGAGAGCGTCGACCCGCGTGATCTTCGCGACATCGTCCTTCGACCCGGCGCAGTGCTGTGGGACGGCACCAGCAGCTGGATTCTGGTCGAGGGCCATGCGGCCGATGTCGATGCCGAGATCGAGCGCCTTGCGGCCCGGGCCGACATCACCACGACCGCCGGGCCTCCCGAACTGCCACCGCACCGTTGGCGGCTGAGCCCCTCCGATGCTTCTCAAGCCGACCGGTTCGTCGACGGCGAGTTCGTGGCGAGCATCGGGGTCGGCACGGTCTGGGCGACGACCGCCCAGCCGGTCCGCGAACCGGACCCCGTGGCGGCCCAGATTGCCGATCGGATGAAGCAACTCTTCGATCCAACGGGGCGACTCAACCCAGGGCGCTCGACATGGACCTGAGGATCGATGCCGAGGACCTGAATTCGTGTGTGCAGTGTGGGCTCTGCCTCCCCCACTGCCCGACCTACCGGGTGACTGGCGACGAAGCGCTGTCCCCACGGGGGCGGATCCGGCTGATGCGTGAGGTCCAGGACCACGGGGCTCCAATCACGAGCGAGATACGCGACGCATTCGACACGTGTGTGCAATGTCGCGGTTGCGAACCTGCGTGCCCGAGTGGCGTGCCCTACGGCCGTCTCATCGAGTCGACCCGTGAAACACTCACCGGGGCTGGGGAGCTCTCTGCTCGCCCACAGCGGCTCGCCTTCAGTGTGCTGGCCCACCCCCGCCTGCTTCGTCTCGGTAGCACCCTGCTCGCTGTCGCAGTCCGTCTGCGACTCGCTCCCAGGCGCCTCGGACTCCCCCGTGATCTGCCGCTGCGGCGAACGAGACATGTCGCCAGTGGCGACGATGTCTATCTGTTCACCGGCTGCGTCATGGATGCCTGGCAGCGCGACGTCCATCATGCCGGTCAGCGAGTGATGGAGGCCGCCGGGTTCGGCGTCACCCCGACGGGCGACATCGCACCCTGCTGCGGTGCCCTGCACACCCATGCCGGGCTCGGCCCTGATGCCCGCAGCCGGGCTGAGGCGACGATCGCCGCGCTGTCCGTCGACGGCGACCAACGCCCGATCGTGGTCGACTCTGCCGGCTGCGGTGCTGCGATGAAGGAGTACGGACATCTGCTGGGCACTGCGGAGGCCGAGTCGTTCGCCCTCCGAGTCGTCGACATCCAGGAATGGCTCGCCGACCATCTGCATCGTCTTCCTGCGGTCAGCCCGCTCGATGTCTGTGTGGCTGTGCAGGATCCGTGCCACCTCCGGCACGTACAGGGTGTCCACGCAGCAACCCGCACCGTGCTGGCGCCCTTCGTCCATCGACTGATCGAACTCGACGACGATGGCTTGTGCTGTGGCGCAGGCGGTGCCTACTCGGTTCTGCATCCCGAGATCGCCGGCGATGTCCGTGCTCGAAAGGTCGACGCAATCGATCAGGTCTCTCCCGATCTTGTGGCGAGTGCCAACCCCGGGTGTTCGATGCACTTGGCCGGGGCAGGCGTGGAGACGGTCCATCCGATGGAGTTGATCGACCGCGCCCTTCACGGCGAACGTTGATTGTTTGACGCTGCTGACGGCGACTCGTACCCTCGCGTCATCCATTGAATGAGACGTCCCGATAGGTGGGACACAGGGGTGGACCCGTGGCCGAACAACAGACCATCGGCATCGTGGGTACTGGCGTCATCGGTTCCGGATGGACGGTCCGAGTGCTCTCGCGCGGTTACGACGTCATTGCGTGGGACCCTGCCCCGGGAGCCGAGGAACGCCTTCGGCGTGCGGTGGAACGCTCGTGGGCGTCCGCAACGAGACTCGGCTTGTTTCCCGGCGCAACACCCGATCGACTCAGCTGGGCCGAGTCGCCCGAGGCGCTCGCAGCAGCGGCCAACTGGATTCAAGAGAGCGCGCCGGAAGATGAGGAGCTGAAGATCCCGCTGCTCCAGCGGCTCGCCGCCGCATCGGCGCCCGACACCATCATCGCGTCGAGTTCCTCGGGGCTCCTCCCCTCACGCCTCCAGTCCGGCTGTGCGCATCCCGAACGGGTGCTGATCGGACACCCGTTCAACCCCGTGTATCTCCTTCCCCTCGTCGAGATCGTTGCAGGCGAGCAGACCTCGCCGGCAGCCGTGGCTGCGGCGGTGGCTCATTACGACGATCTCGTCATGCACCCACTGGTCGTGCGCAACGAGATCGAGGGGTACCTGTCCGATCGCATGCAGGAGGCGGTGTGGCGCGAGATCCTCCACCTCGTCAACGATGACGTCGCAACAACCGACGAGCTCGACACCGCCCTCGTGTACGGACCTGGGCTGCGATGGGCGGGGATGGGCACCAACCTCACCTTCCACCTGGCCGGGGGCGAGGACGGCATGCGTCACATGCTCCGCCAATTCGGTCCTGCCCTGAAGCTTCCATGGACCAAGTTGGAGGCGCCCGAACTCACCGAAACCCTCATCGAGGCGATGGCCGACGGCACCGACGCGCAAGCCGACGGCCGGTCGATCGCCGAGCTCGAACGGCTCCGCGACGACTACCTCCTGGCCGTCATGCGTTCGCTGCGTCCCCTCGGCCTCGGCGCCGGTCGCCTCGTCGCCGAGCGAGAGGCCCGCATCCACGAGGCCGGGCAGACCACCCGACCGTGGCGGCCCGGCGACACCGTGGCGACCCCACTGGCCCTCTATGAGGCTCCGGTCGAACCCGATTGGGTCGACTACAACGATCACATGACCGAGTCGGCGTTCCTGCTCGCATTCGGCTGGGCCAGCGACAAGTTGTTCCGTTACATCGGAATCGACGAGGACTACCGGGCATCGGGTCATTCGTTCTTCACCGTCGAAACCCACATCAACTATCTGCAGGAAGCCGCGCTCGGCGACCCGCTGCACGTCACCACCCAGGTGCTCGGTGTCGACGCCAAGCGACTGCACTTCTTCCACGCCATGCACCACGCCGACACCGGTGATCTGTTGTGCACCACCGAGCAGATGCTGCTCCACGTCGACAACAACGAGGGACGCACTGCCCCGATCCTGCCGGGGCCAGCCGCCGCACTGGCCGCCATCGCCCAGGCCCACACCGATCTCCCGGTCCCGGGCCAGGTCGGACGGGTCATGCACATCCCCACCCCCGAGTCGTAACCAGAACCAGGAGCCCCGCAACCATGGACTTCTCCATCAGTGACGAGCAGCAGATGGTCGTCGACACTGTCAGGTCCTTCGTCGAGAAGGAACTCATTCCCTACGAGGATCAGGTCGAACGAAGCGGGCAGGTACCAACCGAACTCGTCGAGCAGATCAAGCAACGGTCACTCGATGCCGGGATCTATGCCGCCAACATGCCCGAGGAACTCGGCGGTGGCGGACTCGACGACCTGACCATGGCGATGGCCGAGCGAGCGTTCGGGTGGACCGGGTACGCACTCCAATACATCGTGGCCCGACCGTCGAACATCCTTCGCGCCTGCGAGGGCGACCAGATCGACGAGTACCTCCTGCCCACGATCCGTGGCGAAAAGGTGGATTGCCTCGCCATGAGCGAGCCCGATGCCGGATCCGATGTTCGCGGCATGACATGCAGAGCGGAACGCGACGGCGACGACTACGTCATCAACGGTACGAAACACTTCATCAGCCATGCCGACCTCGCCGACTATGTGATCCTCTTCGCCGCCACCGGCGAGGAGGAGACAGCCCGAGGACCGAAGAAGCTGATCTCGTCATTTCTGGTCGACTTCGACACGCCGGGCGTGGAGCGGGTGGCGGGCTACAACTCGGTGTCCAACCGCGGCTACCACAACCTGATCATCAACTTCGACGACGCCCGCGTCCCGGCCTCGAAGATGCTCGGCGACGAACACAGAGGATTTGATGTCGCCAACGAGTGGCTGGGGGCCACGCGGCTCCAGGTTGCTGCGATCTGCCTCGGCCGGGCCGACCGAGCCTTGGACGTTGCGCTCGACTGGGCTGCAGAGCGGGAACAGTTCGGCCAGCAGATCGGCAAGTTCCAAGGGGTGTCGTTCAAGCTCGCCGACATGAAGCTCAAACTCACCGAAGCCGAACTCATGACCTATCGAGCAGCCTGGCTGTCCGACCGCGGCGAGATGTCGGACTCCGACGCCGCCATGGCCAAGATCAGTGCAACCGAGATGCTGCAGTTCGTCAGCGACGAAGCAATCCAGATCCTCGGCGGCATGGGGCTCATGGACGAGCTTCCACTCGAACGCATCTGGCGTGACGCTCGCGTCGATCGCATCTGGGACGGCACGAGCGAGATCCAACGGCACATCGTTTCCCGGGCGATGCTTCGGCCGCTCGGCGCGTGAGGTCCGATCGGCTGGCGCGACTCCTCGACCCGCAGTCGCTTGCATTCATCGGCGGTGCAGCCGCCGAACGGGCGATCGAACAGTCCATCCGAATGGGTTTCGAGGGGCCGATGTGGGCCGTCCATCCCACCCGCGACGAGGTCGGCGGCATCCCGACCGTTGCAACGGTTGACGATCTTCCGGGTGTACCCGACGCGGTTTTCGTCGGCGTCAACCGAGGTGCTGCGGTCGAAGCGATACGAGCACTCGGCGCACTGGGGGCAGGCGTTGCGGTGTGCCACGCCTCCGGCTTTGCCGAACTCGACGACGCCGGGGGTGACCTGCAGCGCGATCTGGTCCACGGTGCCGGGACCATGGCCGTCGTCGGCCCCAACTGTTACGGCACGATCTCGATGACGACCGGGGCCGTGCTCTGGCCCGACCAGCAGGGTCTCGATCGCTGCGAGCGAGGAGTCGGCTTCGTCACCCAGTCGGGCAACATCGCAGTGAACCTCACGATGCAACGACGCAGCCTTGCCGTTGCGCAGCTGATCAACGTGGGGAACCAGGCCGACGTGACGATCGAAGATGCCATGACTGCGCTTGCCGCCGACCCGCGCATCACCGGCATCGGCCTGCACATCGAAGCTCTCACCGACGCACGAGCGTTTGCAGCTGCTGCCAGCATCGCAAACGAGCGCGGCATACCCGTTGTGGCTCTCAAGACAGGAGCATCGGCCCAGGGCGCCGCAATCGCAGCGTCACACACCTCGTCGATGGTCGGCAGCGACGACGCATACGACGCACTCTTCGATCGGTGCTGCGTTCGTCGGGTCCGGTCGGTGCCCGAGTTCCTCGACACCTTGCACGTCGGCGCAATGATCGGCCCCCTGCCGGGCAACCGCATCGTTTCGCTCAGTTGCTCGGGAGGCGAGGCATCGTTGGTGGCCGATCGTGCCGAGTCGCTCGATCTCGACTTTGCGCCGTTCGCTCCCGAGCACCGAGCGCGGATCGCTGCGACGCTGAACGAGTTCGTCGCGATCAGCAACCCGTTCGACTACCACACCTTCATCTGGGGTGACCGTGACCGGCTCACGGCATGCTTCACCGAAACCCTCGCTGGTCCCCACGATGCCGCCATGCTCGTGGTGGACTTCCCCAGGTCCGATCTCGACGCAACGAGTTGGTGGCCGACGCTCGAGGCCTTTGCCGCAGCATCCTCGACAACCCATACCCCCGGAGTCGTCACCGCATCGATGGCGGAGGGCCTCCCGCTCGAGGTACGCCGCTGGGCCAACGATCACGGGCTGGCGACGGTTGCCGACATCGACACGACGTTGCGTGCACTCGAAGCGACGAGTCGACCACTGACCGCTGCGAGTCTGCCGCTGCCCGCACCCGCACCCGCACCCACCGTCTCGATCGGAGAAGCCGCTGCCAAACGCCTGTTGGCCAGCGCCGGCCTCGACGTCCCGAACACGAGGGTCGTGGCCGCCCAACCGGCTGCGGCTGTCTCGGCAGCGGACGCCGTGGGGTATCCCGTCACCGTCAAGATCGCCGGACTCGATCACAAATCCGACAGCGCCGGTGTGCACCTCGATCTTCGAAACGCCGACGAGGTGAGGGCGGCCGTCGAGCAACTCGACGGCCTCGGGCCCGAACTTCTCGTGGAGCAGTTCATCGGCGACAGTCGACTCGAAGTGCTGGTCAACCTGCGTGCCGAATACCCGCTGGGATGGTTGCTGACGCTGGGGGCGGGAGGGGTCCACACCGAACTCGACCGAGACACGGTCTCGTTGCTGCTCGCAGCAACCGACGACGAGATCGATGCTGCCCTGCGATCGTTGCGCATCGGTCCACGCTTCGACGGTTTCCGTGGTGTCCCGCCGATCTCCACGGTGGCGCTTCGGTCCTTGATCGCCGGGCTGAGCGAACTCGTCTCGACCAACCGACACATTCGAGAGATCGAACTGAATCCCGTGATCATCACCGACGAGCGAGCTGTCGCCGTGGATGCGATCATCGTTCGAGAGGACGACCATGCCTGATGCAGTTCACACCACGATCACCGGCGACGGAACCATCCTCGAGGTCGTTCTCGATCGACCCAAGGCAAACGCCATCGACGCAGCCACGAGTCGAGAGATGAGCCATGTCTTCGCCGACTTCCGAGACGATCCGACGCTGCGTGTCGCGATCTTGACCGGGGGCGGCGACCGCTTCTTCTCGGCGGGGTGGGATCTCCACGCCGCCGCCGACGGCGAGGCGTTCGAAGCCGACTACGGCGAAGGAGGGTTCGGTGGGTTCGTCGAACTGCCGAACCGAACCAAGCCGGTCATCTGCGCCGTCAACGGCATGGCGGTCGGCGGAGGCTTCGAAATCGCCATGGCAGCCGAATTCGTGGTGGCAGCGGAACATGCTCGCTTCTGGTTGCCCGAAGCAGGGCTCGGCATCATTCCCGATGCCGGCGCCATCCGCCTGCCCCGCCAGCTGCCGCCCGTGATCGCGAACGAGGTCCTGTACGCCGGGCGCCGCTTGGACGCCGACGACGCCCTTCGCTGGGGTCTGGTCAACGCGATGGTTCCCGGCGATCAGCTCATGGAGGCTGCTCGTGAGTTGGCCGACCGAATTCTGGCTTCAGCACCCCTTGCGGTGGGAGCGATCATGGAGATCGACCGATCGACCTCGCATCGTTCGCTCGACGATGCGTTCACCTCGATGCGTTCCGGCGACCTGTCGATCTACCAACAGATGCTGGCGTCGGAGGACGCAGCCGACGGTCCCGGCCGGTTCGGCACCGACGACGGGCCGCCGCGCTGGAAGGGCCGCTAGGGCTCGACAATCCCGAAGAAACCGCTGAACGAGTCGAGGTTGCCGAGCAGCGTGCGCACAGACGCCTCACCCTCGACGGACACACCCGTCAACGACAGGAAGTCATCGACGCCGATCTCACCTTTCAACAGGCGAGCCAGGTCCATCTTGGTCGACGTGAGCGAGGCCTCGGCACCGTCGAGCCTGATCCCAGCTCGGTGATGGATCGCGCAGTTGTCGAGACCGATTGCATGATGTTCGTCGACATCGGTGAAGTGCCAGTTGATCTCGAAGGACTCGCCGTCGAGATGCTCTGACTGCAGTCGCACACCGATGAGTTCGACGAGCATGCCGACATCGAGCTGATCGGTGATCGAGCGACCGCCTCCCATGCCGAGACCTTTGCTGCCAGTCCGGAGCTCCATCGCTCCCATCAGATAGGAGTCTCGCCACGGCCCCGATTCCGACTGGTACCCCATCTGTTCGAAGGTGTCGGCCTGCAGCAGCCGACCCGCCTCGAACTCCGGGTCGGCGAACACGAGATGGTTGAGCACCTCGCTGGCCCATCGGTAGTCGCCTCGCTCATATGCCCGTCGAGCCTCGGCGAGCACTGCCTCTCGCCCACCCATGGCCTGCACATAGCGGGTGGCGCTCTCCTCGGGGGGGTGGGGATTGAGGTGGGCCGGGTTGCCGTCGTACCAGCCGAGATAGCGCTGGTAGATCGCCTTGGCGTTGTGACTGACCGTGCCGTAGTAGCCGCGGGTGTGGCTCTGGTTCAGGAAGCAGGCCGGCTGGACGAGGTCTTCGGCAATCTCGCGCATCGTCATGCCGTGATTCGCCCGCCGCATCGTTTGGTCGTGCAGCCACCGGTACATGTCCCGCTGGAGTTCGAGATAGCGGACGGCGTCGTCGTGACCGAAGCGCGGCCAGTTGTGGGTCGAGAACATGACGTCCATGGCACTGCCGAACAGATCGAGCGCTTCCTGGATGTACTTGCTCCAACTCAGCGTGTCACGGGCTTGCGCACCGCGAAACGGCAGGGTGTTGTGCATCGTGTGGGTGCAGTTCTCCGCAATGCACAGCGCACCGAGGTCGGGAAACATGAAGTTCATCTCGGCCGGGGCCTCGGTTCCCGGCGTGTTCTGGAACACGACACGTACGCCGTCGAGTAGCAGCTCGGTCCCGGTGAGGCTGATCTCCTCGGTCGGGGCAATCAGATCCGGCGCGGCACGAGGGATCCCCTTGCCGAGACCACTGTCGATGTGGCCCTGCGGCCCCATCGGCAGGAGCGTGCCGAACTGGTAGAAGGCACGACGAGCCATTGCGGGACCTGCGATCAGGTTCTCGGACACCGCTTCTCGCAGAAAACCCTCCGGCGCCAGGATCCGCACGTCACCCCTGTCGACTGCAGACTTGTCGACGACGCCCAAGATCCCGCCGTAGTGATCGACGTGACTGTGGGTGTACAGCACCGTGGTGACTCGGCGCGCACCGAGCGTGGCATTCGCCAGGTCGAGACACGCTCGTGCCGTGAAGGCGGTGGTCAACGGATCGATCACGACCCAGCCGTCGTCACCAGCGATGAACGTGATGTTCGAGATGTCATAGCCACGCGCCTGCCAGACCCTGTCGGCCACCTCGAACAGACCGTGTATCGCATTGTGGCGCCCGTGCCGCCACAGGCTCGGATGCACCGAATCGGGTGCATCCTCACGCTGGCGAAGGAAGTCGTAGTCCTTGACGTCCCATGCGAGTCCGAGTGGCCCTTCGATCTCTCCGGTCTCGTGCTGCGCGATCAGGCCCCGAGTTGCCCGCTCCCAGTCGTCCTCCAGGTCCAGGGCTGCGCCGTGCGCTGCGTTGACGGTGGCGGTGTGGTCGGTGGCCGGCTTGGCAGCACGGGGGTCGAGTTCGCTCATCCGGCGAGTATGTCCCACCCCGTCACGACGGGCGCAACCATCGGCGACTCGTGCCTTCGATCGCCACCCTCGGACGGCTCGGAAGCTGCTCCGCAGCCGACTTCATCGACCCTCGCCGCCGAACGCGTCAGCTACAGCCGCTGGTGGTGCCGCAGTCGGTGCAGACGTAGCAGGAACCCGCCCGCTGCATCGGCACGCCGCAGGTCATGCAGAACGGCGCATCGGCGCTCGGCGGCGGACCCGAGGGTGGGTCGGGAGCCACATCGGATCCCTGCACCGTCTCGGTGACCTGCTCGACCACACCTGGCAGCGTTGGTTCGGTGCGCTCGTCGGTCGACAGGATGCCGAGAGCAGCACGCTCCTCGAAGTCGAGATACATGACCGCCAACTTGCGGAACAGGTAGTCCATGAGACTGGTGGCAATCCGGATCTCGGGATCGTCGGTCATCCCGGCCGGCTCGAATCGCATTCCGACGAAAGCCTCGACGAACGCCGACAGCGGCACGCCGTACTGGAGGCCATGACTGAGCGAGACTGCAAACGCGTCGACGATGCCGGCCAGCGTCGAACCCTGCTTGGAGACCCTGACGAAGATCTCGCCGGGCCGACCGTCGTCGTACTCGCCAACGGTGACGAAGCCCTTGCAATCGGCCACTCGGAACTCGAACGTCCGACTGGCCCGACTGCGCGGCAGCTTCTCACGCACCGGTTGCCCGATGACGTTGTCGACAACCCGTGCAACTGCTGCAGTCGGATCGGCAGCGTTCACGTCGACGTCCACTGCTGTGGAGTCGTCGGAACCGGCCGACATGGGCTGCGCGACCTTGCAGTTGTCACGGTAGAGCGCAACTGCCTTGAGGCCGAGTCGCCACGCTTCGATGAGCAGGAGTTCGATCTCTTCGACCGATGCATCCTCGGGCATGTTGACCGTCTTGGAGATCGCCCCCGACAGGAACGGTTGGACTGCGCCCATCATCTTCACGTGGCCGAGGTAGTGGATCGGATTGTCCCCGAGGCTGCAGGCGAACACCGCCACGTGCTCGGGACGAAGGCCCGGCGCGCCGAGCACCGTCTGGTGCTCGGCGATGTGGTCCACGATGGCGGCAATCGCTTCGGACCCGTAGCCGAGTGTGCGGAGCGCGCGTGGCACGGTTTGGTTGACGAAGCTCATCGTCCCACCACCGACCAGTCGTTTGAACTTCACGAGGCCGAGATCGGGCTCGATCCCGGTGGTGTCGCAATCCATCAGCAAGCCGATGGTGCCGGTTGGCGCAAGCACCGTGGCTTGGGCGTTGCGCACACCTCCAACCTGGGCGCGTTCACAAACCTCGTCCCATGCCTGGCGGGCCGCGTCGAGCATGCGGGGCGGCGCCAACTCCTCGTCGATCTCGGCGGCTGCAACCCGATGGTGGTCGAGGACCCTGAGCATCGGCTCGCGATTGACCTCGAAGCCGGCGAACGGCCCCATGCGGGCGGCGAGCCTGGTCGACGTGCGGTACGCCTCACCGGTCATGAGGGCCGTGACGCCGGCGGCGACGGCACGGCCCGCATCGCTGTCGTAGGGCAGGCCGAGCGCCATCAGCAGGGCGCCGAGGTTGGCGTAGCCGAGGCCGAGTTGCCGGAACGCCCGAGTGGTCTCGGCAATCTGTTGCGTCGGATAGTCGGCGTTGCCGACGAGGATCTCCTGTGCGGTGAACACGACCCGCACGGCGTGCATGAACCCGTCGACGTCGAAGCCGTCGACGTCGTCGCCAGTGAGGAAGGCCAGGAGGTTGAGCGACGCCAGGTTGCATGCCGAGTCGTCGAGATGGACGTACTCCGAGCACGGGTTGCTGGCGTTGATCGGACCGGTGTTCGGAGCGGTGTGCCAGTGATTGATCGTGGTGGCGAACTGCACGCCGGGGTCGGCACACTCCCACGAAGCCTGTGCGATCTGACGAAACAGGTCTCGCGCTCTGAGGGTCTCGATCGTCTCACCCGATGTTCGGGCGACGAGGGCCCAGTCGGCATCGTCGACAACGGCCTGCATGAAGTCGTCGGTGACCCGTACCGAGTTGTTTGCATTCTGGTATTGAACGGAATGGATGTCGGCACCGTCGAGGCTCATGTCGAAGCCGGCGGCTGCGAGCGCCCTCGCTTTGCGCTCCTCCAACGCCTTGCACCAGATGAACTCCTCGACATCTGGATGATCGGCGTCGAGAAGGACCATCTTGGCGGCACGACGAGTCTTGCCCCCCGACTTGATGGTCCCGGCAGACGCATCGGCACCTCGCATGAAGCTGACCGGACCACTTGCGGTTCCGCCACCTTCGAGAGGCTCCCTGCTCGAGCGGATGTTCGACAGGTTGACGCCCGCACCGGAGCCGCCCTTGAAGATGCGGCCCTCCTCGGCGTACCAGTTGAGAATCGAGTCCATGTGATCGTCGACGCTCAAGATGAAGCAGGCCGATGCCTGTTGAGGAACCCCCTCGACGCCGATGTTGAACCACACGGGCGAGTTGAAGGCCACCTTCTGCGTGGCGAGCAGGTGCGTCAACTCGGCCCGAAAGGTCTCGGCTTCCGCCCCGTCGACAAAGTACCCGTCACGGCTACCCCACTCGGTGATCGCACCGACGATTCGATCGATCACCTGACGGAGGGAGTCTTCGCGCTCGGGCGTTCCGAGCGACCCACGGAAGTACTTCTGGGCCAAGATGTTGGTGGCGTTCTGTGACCACTCGACCGGTACTTCGACTGCGAGTTGTTCGAACGCGATCGAACCGTCGCGATAATCGGTCAGTCGAGCGTCGCGACGCTCCCAGTTCACGTCGTCGTAGGGGTCGCACGCAACCGACGTGAAACGCCGCCTCAGTCCGAGGCCGGTGTGCTGCGAGGCGATCGCCATGGCGTCGGGCCTTTCGTCGTGCTGCGAGACTTCGAGGTGATCAACCCTATTGAGCTTTCATCGCCTCGGTGCGGTCGAAGACGGGACGAAGATCGTTCGCTTCCTACCGCAGGAACAGATGGCTGTGGCGGTCGGATCCCTCCGGGTAAAGGGTTCACATGAAAGCGACATCCCCACACCCCCCTTGGCGTAGGACCCCAAGGCGCCCTTCGACTCATCGAGACGACTCGACCACCACCATCCAGAGGCGATCCGTCCGCCACAGCGACTGCCAATCTACGGATGGTTCCATGTGAACGAAAAGGGGACTGCATGTGGATTTTGCGGGGATTTCGCCGGTGTTCTCCACAATCCTCCACAGCGGCGGACGCTACGGTCTGTCTTCGTGCGGCAGTTGCTCCCCGATCCGATCGACGACATCGACCCACTGACGCTCTATCCGTTCGACGAGCGGCCGGGGACTGCCACTCGACCATGGATCATGATGAACATGGTGGCCAGCCTCGACGGCGGTTCCTCGATCGCTGGCGTGAGTGGGGGCTTGGGTGGTGACGGAGACCGCCAGGCCTTCCGGGCCATCCGCGCCAGCTGCGACTGGATCGTGGCCGCAGCAGGGACGGTTCGGGCCGAACGTTACCGCCTCCCCCGCACGAGTCCTGAGGTGGCCGCGGTTCGGCAAGCGACCGGCCGTTCACCGGTGGCACGGCTCGCCGTCGTGACTGCATCGGTCGATCTCGATCCCGATCTACCACTCTTTGCCGATCAGGACCCCGACGACGAGCCGCCACTCGTGCTCACCGGCCATGCGCCACCCGTCGACCGAATGGCCGACATCGGCGATCGGGCCGAGTGGGCTCATCTTCCTGGAGATCGTCCGTCCCCCGATGCGGTGGTCGCAGAACTCGCAGGGCGCGGTGCACGCGTCGTGCTGGTAGAGGGTGGGCCGTCGCTGAACGGCCAATTTTTCGATGCCGGACTCGTCGACGAGCTCTGTTTGTCGATCTCACCCAATCTGGTGAGCGGCAGCAGTGTGCGCATCGCACACAGCGAAACGTTCGAAATCAACCACGAGATGCGACTCGACCGGCTCCTCGAACACGACAGCGTGCTCGTCGCCCGTTACATCCGTCGCTGAGTATCTGTGGCGGCAGGACCCGCCTCAGGTTCCGACGACGTGGCCGGGGATCACGAGTTGCTGCCCTGGCTGGAGCACCCCATTGCCGGCGATCCGCTCGAGTTCACCGATGAGGCGGCGAGGGTCCCCGTCGGGGTCGAGGGAGGACGCGATACCCCACAGCGTGTCGCCGGGTTGCACGATGATCGTGATCGACGCTGCGCGCTGCCCCTCGGCGGTCGGTGTCGCTTCCGCCTGCGAGACGAACGAGGCGATGCCCAACACCAATCCGAACAGGATCGAAAGCGCAACCAGGCGGCGACGCCGGTACACCGCCGGTGACGGCCGCACCGGCAACGAATGGACAGTCGCCATCGAGGCAGTCTGGCCGGACTGCGAAGAGGGAACGACAGCATTCGGCTGCATTCCACCGTTCGGGACGGTCTCGGGGACGAGCGCAAGCGTGCGGGGCACGAACCTGGTCTGAGGGGCGGGGGCGAAAGCTGCGGTCATGGGATTCAGTCTGCTGAGGGGGTGTGACAGGGATCGGATTCGATCCGACCGGAGCCTTCGCCGTGAAGATTGTTCCCGCTGGTACTTGACACCGAACGGATGTTTGGCGAACATGTGTCCGGCGAACGCTCGTTCGACTATTCAATACCGAACACCTGTTCGCTGTCAAGCAACATCTGCAAGAAATCCACAGGTTGTCCCCAGACAACCGCCCGACCTGTCCCCAACACCATCCACAGGGTTTTCCACAACCCGAGCCGGCCGGCTCACCACCGCACAGCGAGGCACCATGTCCGACACGCTCACCCCCCGTCAGCGCCAGATCCTCGACGTCATCGTCGAGCACCAGAACGAACGGGGGTATCCCCCGTCGGTGCGCGAAATCGGCGAAGCCGTCGGTCTCAAGTCCCCCGCCACCGTCAAATCCCACCTCGACAACCTCAAGGACGCCGGCTACCTGGTCCGCGACCCGTCGAAGCCCCGTGCCATTCAGGTCCGATACGAAGGGAACTCCGGCGCCAACGTCGAGCGTCGCCCCGTTCGCCATGTACCACTGGTCGGCGACGTCGCTGCGGGCACCGATGTGCTCGCCACCGAGAACATCGAGGAGGTCGTTCCCATGCCCGCCGACCTCACCGGAGACGGCGAGTTGTTCATGTTGCGGGTCCGCGGTGAGTCGATGGTCGATATCGGCATCTTCGACGGCGACTTCGTCGTCTGTCACAGCCAGGCCACCGCCGACAAGGGCGACATCGTCGTCGCCGGCATTCCGGGCGACGAGGCGACGGTCAAGACCTACGACGAACGCGACGGCAAGGTCGTGCTCGTCCCCCACAACCCTTCGCTCACCGACATGGTGTTCGACCCATCCGAGATCTCGATCTTCGGCAAGGTCGTCACCGTCATGCGCAAGCTCTGAGCTCTGCGGCGCTCACGCGCCATGGGTCACGAGGTCGAGCAGAGCGGCATGGGTGTCCATCAGCCACTGTCGCTCGAGATATTCGCCCTGCGTGTGTGCGATGGTCGGGTCGCCAGGGCCGAAGTTCGACGCCGGTACGCCGCGCGCCGCAAAGAACGCCACGTCGGTCCAGCCGAGCTTGGCCCGCACCTCGAGGTCGTTTCGCTCCACAAGCGCGGTGATCAGCGGGTCCCCCAGTCCCGGCCGTGCGCCGGGTGACAGGTCGGTCACCTCGAAGGTGTCGCCCTCTTGCATCACCGGCGCAAGGAGGGCCCGAACATGTGCGACGGCATCGTCGGCTGAGCGGTCAGGTGCGAATCGATAGTTGATCCGCACCATCGCAGCGTCGGGCACGACGTTGCCGGCCACGCCACCCTCGACGTGAACGGCCTGCAGGGCCTCGCGGTACTCGCAGCCATCGACAAGCGGTCGACGTTCGTCGAACGCGCTGACGATCATGAGCAGGTCCGCAAGACGGTGGATGGCATTGCGACCCATCCAGGGCCGTGCTGTGTGGGCGCGATCACCGCGCAGTGTCACCTCGGCGCGCAAGGTGCCCTGGCAGCCAGCCTCCAGGGCGCCATGAGTCGGTTCACCGAGCAGGGCCACATCGCCATCGAGGAGCTCAGGTCGTTGAGCTTCGATCTCGCGCAATCCGTTGTGAACAAGCGCAACCTCTTCGCGTGCGTACAGGACGTAGGTGACGTCCACCGCCGGCTCGATGACCGAACGCGCCAACTCGACAATTGTCGCAACGCCACCTTTCATGTCGGTGGTGCCGACCCCGAACATCCGGTCGCCATCGATCCGAGCCCCGGCGTTGTCGTTTGCTGGGACCGTGTCGGTGTGCCCGCCGAGCACGAGACGCCGCTCTCGGCCCAGCTCGGTTCGAGCGATCAGGTTGTCACCGATCCGATCAACGATCAGATGGTCGCAGGCGCGCAGCTCAGACTCGAGCACGCCGACGATGTCTTGTTCCTGGAAGCTCTCCGACGCAATGTCGACCAACGCTGCAGTGAGCTGCCAGACATCGCCACGGGGAAGTCCCGCCATTGGCCCTGCGTTCCCTGACTGCAATCGTCCGACCTCACACCGCCTGGCCGTGATCGCGCAGGATCTCGTTGAGGGCTCCTTTGTCATGGCGCTCACCCTCGGCGAGCCGCTTCAACACGAGGATGCAGGGCAGCCCGAACGAACCACCGGCGAAGGACTTGGGACGGGTACCAGCGACAGCCACACACCATGCCGGCACCTCGCCGCGGCTGATCTCGTCACCCGTCTCGACATCGATCACCGGAATCGAGCCGGTCAGGATGGCCCCAGCGCCGAGAACGGTGCCCTGTCCTACACGGGCTCCCTCAGCGACGATCGCTCGGCTCCCGATCATGCAGTCATCACCGATCATCACCGGCGCCGCTTGTGCAGGTTCGAGTACCCCTCCGATACCGACCCCACCGGAGAGATGCACGTTTGCGCCGATCTGCGCGCAACTCCCAACCGTGGCCCACGTGTCGACCATGGTGTTCTCCCCCACGTACGCGCCGATGTTGGTGTAGCTGGGCATCATCACGACGCCGGGCGCCTGATAGCTCCCCCACCGGGCCTGGGCTCCGGGTACGACCCGAACCCCACGGGCCATGTAGTCGGTCTTCAACGGAATCTTGTCGGCGTACTCGAACGGGCCATGTTCGATGGTGTCCATCTTGGCGGTCTTGAACAGCAGGAGCACGGCGTACTTGCACCACTGGTTCACGGTGACGGAGCCATCTGCATTCCACTCCGCGACTCTCGCCACGCCCGTGTCGAGTGCATCGATTGCCTCGGTCACAGTTCCCACGATCTCGGGATCGTCGGTATCGATCGCATCGCGGTCGGCCCAGAGCGCCTCGACACGGGCTTGCAGATCAGTCGTCGACGAAAGCAAAGGGTCAGCCATGTGCCGCAGGCTATCGCTCGCTGCCCGGCGCTGGGCCCAGCCGCCGGCCCCACTCCTCGGCCGTGGTTCGGGCGCTCAGCTGTTCATTCGCTCGAGCGCGAGCTGCAGGTCAGCGGTGGGCTGGACCGCGGCAAAGCGCACATAGTCGGTTCGACGACCGTAGAACTCGCCGGGGCTCACGATGACACCCGACCGTTCAGCGAGAGCCCGTGCCAATGCCCACGAATCATGAGCTGGGGCCTCCGCCCAGAGGTAGAAACCACCCCCTGGCATCTCGACCGCGGCTCCCGCCGCTCGCATCAACTCGATACCGATCTCGAGCCGCTGGAGGTACACCTTGCGCTGCTCCTCGACGTGCGTCTGATCGTCGAACGCAACGATGGCCGCCGCCTGCACCGGTCCCGGAACGATCAGACCCCCATGCTTTCGAACTTCTTTCAGGTACTGGACGAGATCGGGATCGCCGGCGTAGAAGCCGGCACGGGCGCCGGCGAAGTTCGAACGCTTCGACAGCGAATGGACTGCGAGGACACCGTCGACGCCGCTCTGCAAAATCGATTGCGGCGGTCCGTCCCACGTGAACTCGATGTAGCACTCGTCGGAAAGCACCAGGACGTCGTTGGCCCGACCCCACGCAGCTGCGGCAGCGAGATCGTCGATGCCTCCGGCGGGGTTGCCCGGGGAATTGATCCACAAACACAACGCACGGGCTGCATCAGCAGGGTCGATCGCATCGAGATCGATTCGCCACCTGTCATCGACCGCCACCGGAACGGCTCGACAACCCGAGAAGATCGCGCCCTGCTCGTAACTGGGGTAGGACACCTCGGGATACAGAATCGTGTCTCGGTGGGGCATTCGCATCCGAAGAACGTGCGGCGTCATTGCCACGAACTCCTTCGTGCCCACTGCGGCACCGATCTGCGTTGCGGGATCGATGTCGACACCGGCCACCCGCTGCAGCCAGCGGGCCGCCGCCTCCCGATATCCAGGCGTGCCAACCGACGGTGGGTACCCGCGTTCGAGGTTCGACGTCGAGAGGGCGGCAACGACGGCGGGTGGCGGAGGATCGACCGGAGCACCGATCGAGCAGTCGATCACCGACCCGAACCGCTCCTGCGCAATGCTGCGAAGCTCGTCGAGCAGATCGTAGGGATACGGCGGCGGAACATACGGCGTCTCGTACGGGTGGGTCACGGCGTCTCCGAATCGATGGGGGCAGGCGATGCTTCGGTCAGATACTCGCGCAGCGCCCCAAGGGAGGCCGGTTCGAGCCGAGCCCGCAAGCGCATGCCTTGTTCTTCTGCCGACTCGGACAGCACCTGCCCTTCGCGATGGACCGATGCCAAGACGTCGCCGCGGTCCCACGGAATCATCAGCTCGGCGAGCTCGGTCATCGACCGGACCCGATCACCGATGACAGCCAACAGGTGATCGAGGTTTTCACCGGAGTGAGCGGACACCGCAACCGATCCCTCGAATCGTTCGACCAAACGATGTGCGCCACTCATGCGATTGACGTCGAGCCGGTCAGCCTTGTTGAACACGAGCAGTTCGGGCACGTCGCCCGCGCCGATCTCGTCGAGCACTTCCCGCACTGCAGCCATCGAGCCCTCTGGGTCGGGTCCGGAACCATCGACGACGTGAACGAGGAGGTCAGCGTCTCTGACCACGTCGAGCGTGGTCTTGAAGGCGGTGACGAGTTGGTGGGGGAGCTTTCGCACGAACCCGACAGTGTCGGTCGCAAAAACCGTCTCACCTCCCGGCAGTGCCAGGCGTCGCGTGGTGGCGTCGAGGGTGGCGAAGAGTCGGTCCTCGACGAGGACATCGGCTTCGGTGAGTCGATTCAGCAGCGACGATTTGCCGGCATTGGTGTAGCCGACAAGGGCGATGGCACGGTTTCGGGTCCGCGACCGCTGCTTCGATTGCGTCTCGCGGTGGGCCTGGACTTTGCGAAGATCAGCTTCGAGTTTGTGGACGCGACGCACCAGCCGCCGACGGTCAACCTCGAGCTGCGTCTCGCCCGGACCTCGCGTTCCGATCCCGCCACCCTGCTGACTGAAGGTCCGCCCGCTTGCCCGGAGACGGGGAAGTCGATATCGAAGCTGGGCGAGTTCGACCTGTGCCTTGCCCTCCTGGCTGGACGCGTTCTGGGCGAAGATGTCGAGAATGACCGCCGTGCGGTCGAGCGCCGACCGACCCAAGATCTTTTCGAGGTTGTGCTGCTGGGCCGGCGTCAACTCGTCGTCGAACACCACCGTGTCGCAATCGACTGCTACCGCAGCCTGCTTGATTTCTTGGGCCTTGCCTTTGCCGACGTAGGTCGCAGCATCGGGTGCCGAGCGGCGCTGATGAAGTCGAACGACAGCGTCAGCGCCGGCGGTGTCGACCAGCAGAGCCAGCTCGTCGAGGCTGGCATCGGTCTCCTCAGGGTCGCGCCCAGCGGTGGTCACACCGACCAAGACGATCCGCTCCCGAAACGTTCGCTCGATGAGACCGTCCGACTCGCCACCAAAGTCACCAAAAGCACCGCGATGCGACGCGTGGTCGCCGTCCCCTCGTGCGTCGAGCCACTCGGTCGCATCCTCGGGCACGTCCGATTCGTCGAAGACCGGTGCACCGTTGCGTTCAGTCACGACGAGCGCTCCCCATCCACTGCACCACGCCGAGCCATTGCGCGGTCATCGGTCGGCCACGACCACGTCGGCGATGTGGACGGCAGGACCGGTCAACCTGAGCGAATCGCCGATGTCGACACGTGCGTTCCCTCCCGGCATGTGCACGATGACGTTTCGACCCACCAGGCCCCAACGATGAAACACATCAGCGGCAACCACAGCACCGCTTCCGCAGGCGTTCGTGATGCCGGCGCCGCGTTCCCACACGCGGATCGACAGCTCGTCGTCGCCCGAAACAGCGGCGAAGTGCACATTGGCACCTGCTGCGAAAAGTGATTCGATCGCAGGCCCGACGACCTGCAAGTCGATGGCGTCGGGATCATCGACTTCGCACACCACGTGCGGGTTGCCGATATCGCCGGTTTCCCACCGCTTCACCGATGCGAACGGTGCCGCCGATGCCGCCATCCGATGGCCGGCATCGGGATCCGGTCCTGAACGGACGGTGCCCATGTCGACCGTGACCATGACCGTGGCCGGGTCATCGGTGGCATGGACGTCACACGAACGAATGCCGGCCGGGGTCGAGACGTCGATCCTGACGTCGCGACGTCCCTGCCGGCGGGCGACCGCTTGTGCAAAGCATCGCAACCCGTTGCCACTGATCTCTGCTGCACTGCCATCACTGTTGAGCAATCGCATCACGATGTCGGATCCACTCCCGGGAGCGGCGGGCAGGCCGAAGATCACACCGTCGGCACCGATGCCGGTGTGACGATCACACCACGCAATCGCCCGGGCAGGCGCGTCACCGGGCAGGTGATCGAAGAGGCACACCAAGAAGTCGTTGCCGAGCCCGTGGTGTTTCGAAAGGTGGATCGACTCGGCCATGTGCTCCATTGTCGCAGGTCCAGAGGTGACTCTGGTCGGTGATTCAAGGAACCGACCCAGCAAGGGCCTGATCCCACACCACCATGGCGTCAGCGGGGTCGACGGGAGCATCGAGCCAGACGATCCGCGGGTCGCGACGAAACCAGCGCTCCTGTCGGCGAGCAAACTGGCGGGTCCGAGTGATCGCAAGCTCGAGCGCATCGTCGAGTGTGGTTTCGCCATCGAGATGCGCCAGCAGCTCCCGATACCCGAGAGCTTGCGCAGCCGTGTGACTCGGGCCGGTCTTGCGCAACCACCGGACCTCATCGAGAAATCCAGCTGCCATTTGATCGGCGTAGCGTCGTTCGATTCGTTCGTCGAGTTCGTTGCGCGGCCATCGGATCGCCACCTGCACGAACGGTGTAGCGGGATAGGTCTCGAGACCGGGCCCGAACGAAGAGAACAGACGCCCGCTGCCAAGCACCACCTCCAGCGCGCGGAGAATGCGCCGCTCATTGTTCGGCTCCATCCGCTCGGCTGCCGTCGGGTCCAGCTCGGAGAGCCGCTCGTACATCGTCTCGATCGAGGTACCCGCAGCGAGTTCAGCGTCCAGAACCGAACGAGTGTCGGGGAACTGCGGCGGGATGTCGAGATCGTCGATGACCGATCGAAGGTAGAGGCCCGTACCGCCAACCAGGATCGGTACTGCGCCCCGTGCGCAAATGTCGGTGATGACCTTCTTTGCGCTCCGCTGAAACGCCGCAACGGTGAACACCTCGGACGGATCCACCAGGTTGATGAGGTGGTGG
Source organism: Acidimicrobiales bacterium (assembly GCA_049437325.1). Taxonomy (GTDB): domain Bacteria; phylum Actinomycetota; class Acidimicrobiia; order Acidimicrobiales; family Aldehydirespiratoraceae; genus UBA11606. Next base: position 25,049 of record JBMTIM010000004.1, on the reverse strand, counting down.
GGCACAGCAGCTTGTTCCGCGGGTGTCGGTTTGGCCGTGCCGACGTTCATGCCGGCATACACCTGCATCGAGTCGATCGACACCAGTTCGGCGGGTTGGCCCTGCGCTGCGAGGAGCTCGACCACCCCGAGCGCCAGTGACGACTTGCCAGACGCGGTCGGGCCCAGGATGGAGAGGGGGCGCGCGGCACGACCCTCGATGATCTGACCGCTAGACATCGGGCCACCCGACGTCGAAGGCAATCGCATTGAGCTGCTGACAGGTGTCGAGCGTCAACAGTTCCACATGGTCCTCTCCGTATGCGTCGACCAGTGGCGCCACAACTGCACTCCCGAAGCGAAGGGCAACACCGACCGCAGCTGCGGCAAGATCGAGGTGCCGGTCGCTCAAGACAGTCGTCCCCACGATCTGGACATCGCCCTGCGTCGAGATCATGCAGTGGTCGAGGGTCAGGCCAAGCCGCACCGGCACAAGTGCCCTTCCCGGGGGAAGGGCGTCGACTGCTCGCCTGGCGGACTCAGCGAGTGCTCGAAGATCGCGACCCTCCAGCGGGCCGGTGGAGACAGTTCCTCGTTTTGTCTGCGCTGCTGCGAGCAGATGGGTCGCCAGGTCCTGCAGGGGCCACGAGGATCGGTCGGCGTCGCCGGCGCTCGCTGTGCGCTCATGTGGCGCGCCGTGTCGACTCGACAGTGCAGCTCCCAGCGACCGAGCCACGGCCTCGGGGTCGACCGGCAACGCCGGGTCGCTGAGAGGAAAGCGCTCGACGGACACGCTCGACCTGCTGGCTCAGCCGGCAGCGACGGGAATGCGTGTTCGGTGACGCGCCGGCACCGTCACCTCGATCAGGTCACCGAGGAGATGATTCGTCTTGCCCTCGGTGATGGCGACCGTGGCGTACGAGCCGGCTTTGATCGGGGTCGGACTGGCGAAGTGCACGAGTGTGTTTCGTCGTGTGCGACCCGTCAGCACGGCTGGATCTTTCTTGCTCGGTCCTTCGACGGTGACCTCTTCGACCTCGCCGACGCGGTTCATGTTGGCCCTCAGTGACGACCGCTCGATCACGGTGCGCAGCCGCTCGTAGCGCTCGACGGCAACTTCGTGCGGTACGGCGAGCGATGGATCCGCGTCGAGCAGATCGGCCGCTTCCGTGCCGGGCCGAGGACTGAAGACGAAGGTGAAGGCGCTGTCATATTCTGCCGCTGCCGCGACTTCGAGGGTGCGCTCGAAGTCGGCATCGGTCTCCCCCGGGAAACCAACGATGATGTCGGTCGACACGGCGAGTCCCTCGATCATGGCTCGCGCTTCGCGCAGCTTCTCGAGGTACCGCTCGGCGGTGTAACCGCGGTGCATCGCCGCCAACACCGTGTCGCTTCCGGACTGCAGCGGAAAGTGGAGATGTTCACAGACCTCTGGGGTTGCTGCCATCGCCTCGAAGGTTTCGGTGCGCATGTCTTTGGGATGCGGCGATGTGTAGCGGACTCGATGAACACCATCGATCGCACCGACTGCTCGCAACAGGTCACCGAAGAGTGGACGCGCTCGCCGGTCGTCGGTCCACCGTTCCCCGCACCACCATGCATCACCGAGGTCGGGGGGTGCATCGGCAGGGAGGTTCTGTGCTGCCGCCGCTCGGCGGGTAAGGGTGAGATCCCGACCAAAGCTGTTGACATTCTGGCCGAGGAGGGTGATCTCACTCACGCCGTCGGCAGCCAGTTGTCGTGCCTCGGTCACAAGTTCACCGAACGGACGAGAAATCTCGGGGCCTCGGACCGCTGGCACGATGCAAAAGGCGCAGCTGTTGTCGCACCCGATCTGGATCGTGAGCCACCCGGCATGATCGACCTCGCGTACCGCCGGCAGTGCCGATGGGAACGCGTCGGCATCCTCACGCGCAGCCGCTTCGAGTATCTCGACGATCGGACCATGCACAGCTGCATGATCGAGCAACTCGACCGCTCGGTGGACATTGTGGGTGCCGAACACGACATCGACATGACCGGCCCGATCGCGGATCGAGTCACGATCCTTCTGGGCAAGACAACCCCCGACAGCGATCTGCAGACTCGGCTTCAGCTCTTTGAGCCCCTTGAGATGACCCAGAGCGCCGTACAGCTTGTTGTCAGCGTTTTCCCGGATGCAACACGTGTTGAGAACGATCACATCGGCATCGGCCTCGGCGTCGACACGGACGAGACCATCGGCTTCGAGCAGCCCGGAGATCCGCTCCGAGTCGTGCTCGTTCATTTGACACCCGAAGGTCTTGACCAGATAGGTCCGGGACTCGCTCACACCTCAGATGCTAGCGACATGCAAGCACACGCCATCTTGCTGCTGCTTGCGTGGCGTCAGTCGTCGAGTGCGATCGGCATGTCGTCGGCGTCGGAGAACTCTTCGCCCTCTTCACCCTCACCGTCGGCCACATCGACCAACTCTTCTTCGGGCATGACGGCTTTCCAGACCCGATCGGAGATCTCGACCATGACTTCGGGGTTCTCGGTGAGGTACTTCTTTGCGTTTTCCCGGCCCTGGCCGAGTTGCTCTCCGTCGTAGGTGTACCAAGCACCCGACTTCTTGACGATGCCTTCATCGACCGAGAGGTCGAGGACCGAGCCCTCACGGGAGATGCCGGTGCCATACATGATGTCGAACTCGGCTTGCTTGAAGGGCGGGCTGACCTTGTTCTTCACGACCTTGACCCGGGTCCGGTTCCCCACAACCTCGACACCGTCCTTGATCGATTCGATCCGACGGATGTCGAGGCGAACCGACGAATAGAACTTCAACGCCCGACCACCCGGGGTGGTCTCCGGCGAACCGAACATGACACCGATCTTCTCGCGCAGCTGGTTGATGAAGATGCAGATCGTTTTGGACTTGTTGAGGTTGCCGGTGAGCTTGCGCAGCGCTTGCGACATGAGACGGGCCTGCAGGCCGACATGGGTATCGCCCATTTCTCCTTCGATCTCGGCACGAGGCGTGAGCGCAGCGACCGAGTCGATCACAACGACGTCGAGTGCGCCGGAGCGGATCAGCATGTCGGTGATCTCGAGTGCCTGCTCACCAGTGTCGGGCTGGGAGATCAGCAGTTCATCGATGTCGACACCAATCGCCTTGGCGTAGACCGGATCCATGGCGTGCTCGGCATCGATGTAGGCGCAGATGCCGCCATTTCGCTGCGCCTCGGCGACGACATGGGTCGCAAGGGTGGTCTTGCCCGAGGATTCCGGGCCGTAGATCTCGGTGATGCGGCCTCGGGGGAGACCGCCGATCCCGAGCGCAAGATCGAGAGCGAGTGCACCGGTAGGAATCGACTCGATCGCCATCGTGGTCTTGTCGCCCATCTTCATGACCGAACCCTTGCCGAACTGCTTCTCGATCTGGCCGAGTGCTACGTCGAGTGCCTTGCCGCGGTCTGCTTCCACTGTTCGCTCCTGTCGTCACCCGGATGTTCCGGGCCTCTGTGCAGAGGTGAGTTTTGGTTGAGGGGTGTGATACGGGCTCGAACCTACGAAGGGGGTGTGACACTGGCTGTGACAGGTCGCCTTCGACAGCGGTGCGAACGAATGACAGTAACGTAATTCCGAACAACTGTTCGGTCAAGCACCCCTGTGCAGGAGCTCACAAAACCTGAGACACTTCTCCACGAACCCGCCTTCGTGTGAACGAGAACAGGAGTCGATCCATGAGCGATGTCAGCTTCGACGATGCGGAACTTCGTGCCCGCCTCACGGCCGAGCAGTACGCCGTGACCCAACAGGCCGGGACCGAACGCGCGTTCACGGGCGAGTACTGGGACTGCCACGACGACGGCACCTACCGGTGTGTCGTGTGTGACACCGCGCTCTTCACCAGCGACACCAAGTTCGAGTCCGGATCGGGTTGGCCGTCGTTCTTCGACACCGTCGGTCCCGACGTCGTCGAGATCCGAACCGATCATTCCCACGGCATGATTCGCGAAGAAGCAGTCTGTGCCAACTGCGATGCACATCTTGGCCATCGATTCCCCGACGGCCCGGCGCCCACGGGTCAGCGGTACTGCATGAACAGCGCGGCCATGCGGCTCGATCGAGACGCCCTCGACGGAGACGACTGAACCGAACGCTCCTCGGATCTGCTTCGGCGTCGGGCGGTCCCGATAGCCTGCGGTCGTGACTCGCACGACGTCGTTCGCCGAGCTCGGCGTGCCGGCGGCGATCGTCGCGGCACTCGAGCAGGCCCGTATCCGCCAGCCCTTCCCCATCCAGGCCGAGACGATCCCCGACCTGCTTGCCGGCAAGGACGTGATCGGCCGTGCGCCCACCGGGTCGGGCAAGACGCTCGCCTTCGGCATACCGCTCGTGGCGGCATGCCATGCCGCTGGCCCCGCTCGCAAGAAACGGCCGACGGCCCTTGTGCTCGCGCCGACCCGAGAGCTCGCAGCCCAGATCGCCGACGAGCTCACTCCGCTCGTTCGCGCCGTTGACCGTTCGATCCTCGCCGTCTATGGCGGGGTTGGCCTGAAGCCCCAGATCGACCGCCTCAGCAAGGGGGTCGATCTCCTCGTCGCCACACCGGGACGCTTGGAAGACCTGATCCAACAACGCGTCGTGTCGCTCGCCGAGGTCGAGAACGTCGTGGTCGACGAAGCCGACCGTATGGCCGATATGGGGTTCCTGCCTGCGGTGCGCAGACTCCTCGACCAAACCGACCCGAGCCGACAAACCGTGCTGTATTCGGCCACCCTCGACGGAGAAGTCGCAAAGATCACCCGCGCCTATCAGCACGACCCCGTACGACACGAAGTAGGAGAGGCAACACCCGATCTGACCAAGATGGAGCACCACTTCTGGATGCTCCCTCGCGCTGAACGTATTCGGCTCTGTGCCTCGGTCGTCGCCACGTTCGGACGCACCATCGTGTTCACCCGCACCCGTCACGGCGCCGATCGGGCCGCCCGCCAACTCACGAACGCCGGCGTCAAAGCCGTACCGATCCACGGCAACCGGTCACAGGCGCAACGTCAGCGTGCGCTCGACGACTTCGCAACCGGGAAAGCCCATGCTCTCGTCGCAACCGACGTCGCTGCTCGCGGAATCCACGTCGATGCGGTGGAATGTGTCGTTCACTTCGATCCGGTCGACGAAGATTCGGCGTACGTCCACCGATCGGGCCGCACCGCTCGCGCCGGCGCTCGAGGAGTTGTCGTGTCGTTCGTCGACCCGTCGCAGGCGAAGGCCGTACAGGCAATGATGCGACGTCTCGACCTCCCGCAGCAGATCACCGAACCGCCGGGCCTCGAATTCGAACCCGAGGCACTGAGTGGCGACCCCGACGCGTCCCCCACCGGCCCCGACCGCAACCGAGACCGTCGCCCGGCGAATGCTCGCCAACGAAAGCCCGGCGGCCCCAAACCCGGCGGTCCCAAACCCGGCGGTCCTCCGTCGGCTCGAACCCGCTCGAAATCGAAATCGAAATCGAAGGGCAGGACCAAGCCCGGCGCCAAGAACCGCAGCGGCAACGGCGGCGCCAAGAACACCGCCAAGGCAACACGCCGCAGTTCCGGTGACAGCCGCACCGACGGGCGACCTTCCACGTCGGGCAACAAGCAACGCAGCACGTCCGGCGGCAAACGGCGGGGAGGGCCGCCGCCGAACCGCCGTCAGGGACGGAGCTCGTAGTACCGGTTCATCATGTCGGCGTCGAATTCGCGTGTGTCGAAGCTCGCGAATCCAGCGGCGTCGGCCATCTCGCGCAAGACCTCCGGCGTGAGTCCCATCGTGCCCAGGCCAGCCCCTCCGGGCTCCGACATCGCCGACGACATGCAGTAGAGGATCGACATGCCGTACATCAGCGGCAGCATCGGCATGTTTCGGTTGTCCTCGAGCGGCCCGGCAGCCCGAATGTCGGCGATCAACCAGACCCCGTCGTCGGCGAGACACGACCTCGCCGAGCGCACCGCCGCTCCGGGCCGCGGAAGATCGTGGATGACATCGAGTGTCAGCAAGAGATCGACGACGATCCCCTCGTCTCGCAGGTCGTCGAGCGAGTCGAACGACCCGGTCCGAAACTCGAGATTGGACAAGCCTGCTGCTCGACCCCGCGCTGCAGCGGCTTCCATCGCGTGCTCGGACGGGTCCACGCCGATCACCCTGCTGTTGGGGTAGGCCTCGGCGATCACCTCGGCGGCGACGCCCGCTCCGCATCCGATATCGACGATGGTCACCCCCTTCGTCATCCGGTCGGACATGCCATCGATCGAGTCGAGGATCACCGGCACCAGGTAGTGCCGCTGGCCACCCGCACCCATCGCCGCCTGAAAGTGGCATGTCTCCGCACCGTGCTCGCCCCAGGTCATCCCGATGCCGGTGGTGAAGGCCTCGATCGTTCGGTCGATCTCGTGGTGCGTGATCGGTGGGCCGAACACCCCGGCGGCATAGCGGGGGGAGTCCTCGTCGACCAGTGTGAACCGGGCCTCGGGGGTGAGTGCGAACACCCCGTCCTCGTGGTCGAGCAGTCCCTGCGCACTCATCGCAAAGAGCCATTCACGGACCCAGCGCTCGTGGTAGCCCGTTGCGTCGGCCAGCCCGTCGGACGTCGCCTCACCCTGTCGGTCGAGCGCTGCGAACAGCCCCAGTCGGTTCCCGATGTGGATGATCTGGCTGATGACCTCGCCCTCTTTGGCCTTGAACAGATTCAGGACTGTGAGAAGCAGCTGATCGTGATCGAGTTCGGTTCGCATCGAAGGAGTATCACCTTTTCGGCGCAGTCGGGACCAACCTGCACCGATGGCGCAGCTGGCCCTGCGTCGGCCTGAGCAACCACATCGAGCCGTCACCAACGATTCGGACCCAAGACCATCACCTGTCGCTCCGTCCTGGTCGGCACAAGATCACGCTTCGTGGCTTCGAGCTCGAATGGGATCGGGTTGGGATCGAGCTTCTTGGGATCGTCGTCGTCGGCCATCTGGGCGAGCAGATCGCCTGCCCCGCCGATCGAGCCGAGGGAACCGAACCATGCAAGCGTGATCGTCTCACCGGAGCCGAGTCGAGCGATCCGCACGCCTTGGCCACCTCGTCCTTTCGACTCGAACTCCTCGTACGGCGTGGCCTTGGCTCCCGACTCAGAGGTGACGGTGAGCACGACGCCATCGCCGATCAGCGGTCCAGCGCCGACGACGACCGCGTCACCCTTGAGCTTGAGGCCGGCAACCCCGCCCGCTCCCCGCCCCTGAACGGACACCGATTCCAGCGGCATGCGAAGAGCCTGACCGTCAGAGGCGACCACCATGATGTCAACACCGGTGGGAGCCCGAAATGCAGCAACGACGCGATCGTCACCCCGCAACGAGATCACCGCTTTTCCGGACTTGGTGCCGAGCACCTCCTCGGCAGAGACCCGTTTCACAACCCCCAGGGCGGTGACGAGCACAAGGTGTTCTTCACCTGTGGTCACGAGCGCAAGCACTTCCTCACCCTTGTTGAGCCCGAGTTGTTGAGGCACGGGATTCCCGCGCGTCCGACCTCCGGCGTCGGCTGCCTCTCCGGCGTGGAGCATGAACGCCCGGCCCTCTGAGGTCACGGCTGCGATCGGTGATCCGGTGGATGTCACCACGGCACAGGCAAGAAGGTCGTGACGCCCGGCCACACCCTTCTTCGCTCCCTCGGTGGGTACCCGTCCAAGATTGCCCGAGGTCGACAGCGTGACGACACAGGGCTCGTCGGTGTCGGGATCGAACGAGGACTCGGACACGTTTGGCGCCTCGAAGACTGGAATGTCGTCGGCGCTGATGATCTCGGCTCTGCGATCGCGACCATGCTTCTCGACGAGCTCGCCGAGTTCCTTCAACACGAGGGTGCGTCGGCGGTCCTCGCTGTTGAGCAAGCGCTCGTACTCGGCGATGTCGGTTCGCAGCCCCGCTGCCTCCTCCTCGAGTTCGAGTTTGGCGAGTGCAGTGAGGCGGCGCAGCGGCATGTCGAGAATGTGGGTCGCCTGGATGGCCGACAGGTCGAACCGTTCCATCAGCCGCTCGCGCGCAACACCGGCATCGTTCGAACCACGAATGATGGCCACCACCTCGTCGATTGCATCCAGCGCAATCAGCAGCCCTTCGAGGATGTGCAGCCGATCCTGTGCCTTTTCGAGGCGGAACCGGGTACGTCGGACGATGACCTCGAGGCGATGCTCGATGTAGTAGCGACACAGATCGTAGACACCGAGGGTGGTGGGAACCCCGTCGACCAGCACCACATTGTTGATGCCGAACGATTCCTCGAGGGGGGTGAGTCGATAGAGCTCCTGCAAGACCGCCTGCGGATTGACCGCCGGCTTCACATCGATCTGGATCGTGAGACCGTTGATGTCGCTCAGGTCGGCGATCCCTTCGATCCCGACGAGCTTGCCGTTGTTCGCCAGTTCTTGGACCTTGGCGATCACCCGCTCGGGTCCGACAAGGTAGGGCAACTCGGTGACGATGATCGACTGCCGGGTACGCGACGTCTGCTCGACATGAGCCTTGGCCCGGATGCGAAACGTGCCACGCCCGGTCTCGTAGGCCTCTCGCAGGCCGTCGTCGACCACGATCCCACCGGACGGAAAATCGGGCCCCGGCAAGACCGCCATCAGCTCGTCGACGGTCGGCTTCGGCCGACGTTTCTTCATCACCAACTCGATGGCCTTCTCGACCTCACGCAGATTGTGGGGCGCCATGTTGGTCGCCATGCCCACCGCGATACCGCTCGTTCCGTTGACCAAGATGTTGGGAAGCGCAGCCGGCAACACGCTCGGTTCGTCACCTTCGCCGTCGTAGGTCGGACGGAAATCGACCGTGTCCTCGTCGAGTTCGCGGACCATGTCCATCGCCGGCTCGGCGAGGCGACACTCGGTGTAGCGAGCGGCTGCTGGCGGATCGTCGAGCGAACCGAAGTTGCCCTGGGGATCGACGAAGGGCACCATCCGAGAAAAGTCCTGGCCCATACGCACCAAGGTGTCGTAGATCGCAGCATCACCGTGCGGGTGATAGCGCCCCATCGTGTCGCCGACGATGCGGGCCGACTTGCGGAACGGGGTTCCCGGCCGAATGCCCATCTGGAGCATCGACCACAGGATGCGCCGCTGGACCGGCTTGAGACCGTCGCGAACATCGGGGATGGCGCGGCTGGTGATGACCGAAAGTGAGTAGGCAAGAAAGCTCTCGCTCATCTCGTCGGCGACCGGAACCTCAACGACTTCGCGGGCGAACCCACCGTCGAATTCGAGTTGTCGAGACATGCCGCCGACCGTAGTCAGCTCATGTGACGATCAGGCGGAGGGGTGCCGCGTCGGATCGTCTCTCACCCCAACCCGTCCATGTACCTGCTGATCAGAGGCAGACCGGCGATCAATGCCTCGGGTGCGTTTGCGTAGCCGATGCGCACATGTCCCTCCATGTCGAGGGCGCTCCCCGGTGTGAGCATCACACCACCTGGGCCCTCGACAAGGCCGACACAAAAGTCCCGCGACGACAGATCGGCGTCGTACCGCAGAAGCGTGATCGTGCCACCCAACGGTCGGGTCCAACCGACGCGATCCTCACCGTCGAGCCAGTTCGACAGGATGGTCAGATTGCTGCGCACGAGGGAGCGATTGCGGGCAAGGATCGTCTCGGCATGCTCGAGAGCCAGCGCGGCCAACGCATCATCGATCATGCCGATACTGATCGTGTTGTAGTCACGGTGAACGACGACACGCTCGAGCAGTGTCTCGGGCCCCACGACCCAACCCAGCCGGAGTCCGGCGAGGGAGAACGCTTTCGACATGGAGCCCGTGCTGATTCCCCGCTCATAGAGATCGGCAACCGAGGCCGTGGTGCCACTCCCCTCCTGGTCGATTCCCCGGTACACCTCGTCGACCAGCAGCCATGCCCCCACTCGGTCGCACATCGCAGCCACCGCACAGAGTTCCTCACGCCCCAACAGTGCACCGGTCGGGTTGTTCGGGTTCGTGAGGGTCACCAGGGCAGTCCCCGGGGTCACCGCAGCATCGAGTTCGTCGAGATCGAGGACCCATCCGCGTTCCTCTCGCAATGGCACCCGGGTGACTTTCGCTCCGAGTGACTCGGGGATCGCCGTGTGCTGCTGATAGCTGGGCACCACCGACACGACATGGTCGTCGGGCGAGACGAGCGTCAGATAGACGAGGTGATTGGCGCCGATCGTTCCGTGGGTGACGAGGACGTTCGCACTCGACTGCGCCTCGAAAAGCGCAGCGATTGCCGTGCGGAGTCGGTCGGAGCCTTCGATGGCGCCGTAGGTGAGCTTCATGGAAAGCAACCCGTCGAGGTACCCCCGCCCGACGGCGGCGAGGTCGAGGAGTTCGGCCACGGTGATCGAATCGCAGCACGTCTCAGCAAGGTTGTACCGACAGCGGGTCTCGTACTCGTTCATCCACTGCTCGACGCCGAATGGTTCGATGTGCATGGTCGTGACCGTAGTGGAGCGCTGCGGATCGGACTCGGGCCGTCATGCAATCCCGCGGAGATGTAACCCCACAGGCGTGCCATAAGTCACAATGGTGGTTACGGGGCGTGCAGGGGGCACGTACCGGGTCGCCCTTGGTCCACTGCGGCTTCAGGGGGGAAGGACAACAAATGGAAACTCTCGTCATGGTCATCGTGCTTGCGCTCTTCGCAGGCGCAGCGGTCGGGATCGTCAACTCGGTGCTCGATCTCCTCGGCATCAGTGGGCAGCTGAAGGGAATCCCCTTCGTCGGCCAACACCTCGATGCAATCATCGTCATCGTGTTGGTGTGGGCACTCGACATGGGCACCTTCGTCGGCCTTGAAATGATGGGCCGGGACAACGAATTCCTTCAGGTCGTCGTCGACGGTGTGGCGGTGTACGCCGTCATCGCAATGGCGAATGCCATCCGCGACGGCTTTGCGGGTCGCGCCGCCTGAGCCGGTCGAACTGAGTGTCAGGGGCCCGGTGTTTCGGCACCGGGTCCCTGACGTTTTGCACGCCAGCCGGTGCGGAGACCCAGCGGGAGTACCCGGCTGCCGAACTCTGTGAGCATGTTGTCGACTGCGATGCCGAGCGGTTCCCACGGTTCGGTCACCACTCCGAACGCCCAGGCGACACGAGCTCGGTCGGCCTTTGGGATCACCGATGTGACCTCGTGGCAACGGTTGATCTGATCGACCAAGTCGACAGGGTCAACCGACACGCCTGCCCCAGCACGCACGATGCCGATGATCGCACCGAGCCAGTCGGCCCACTCGAGTTCCAACACCGCCCGGCGTGCGTCCGCTGCGAGCGGTTCCATCCTTGCAGGAGCAATCGCCGCAGCCAGCGCGGCCAGCACCACGTTCAGATCTGGCTCGTCGAGATCGACGGGACCCTCGGAGGCTGCAAGCCATTGCGCAAGCCGATCATCCGCCGCCGCCGCCGCCCGCAGCACCGCGGCTGCACCAGCGACTGCCTCGGCATCGGGAGTCCCGGTGTCCCCCAACGCCCGATCGAGGACCTGCACGGCCCATGCATCCGCGTCCGGATCGGGCACCGGGAGATCGGGAACCGCAGGCTCGATCCAGACCGGAGCGTCGAGTTCGTCGACACCGAGACTCGAGAGCCGGGCCCGTAGCAGACGGCCGTTGGCGACGAACGAACTCGTGGGCTCAGGAGTCGACCGCCACGCTCGCGCAATTCGTACCGCCAGTTCGGGCGGCGCCTGTTCCGTCGCAGCGATACCGGACGCAGCATCCTCGAGTGCATCGAGAAGATCAGGTGGACCCACAGCGACCTCGCCAATGCGCTCACCACCGTCGCCGGACGGGACGAGATCGACGACCAGCACATGGCGCTCATCAGCGCGGTCGACAAACCGGAGCGCAGCTGACACGCCACGTCGTTCGTCCAGCAACCAGCCAGCCTCGCACGTACTGGTGCACAGGTCGTCGACCCAGCCCGGTGCCGGTTCGAGCGACGGGTTCCCGAGGTCGACACCGTCGACCATCGAGTGAACGGCCCACAACGCTGCGGCTGCCGCCGCACCACCGGCATCAACAAGCGCAGCGATCAGTCGGCTGATGCCATCAGGCCCAGTCTCGGCAGCCAACGCCGTGAGATCACTCGCCCACACCTCGGCTCGGGTTGCGTCGAGTTCGAGCAACTCGGCCGCCTGGTCGAGCGCGTCGGAGATGATCGAATCGAGCAGGTCTTCCACGAAGCGGTGAGCCTACAGTTCGACCGTGCCCGAACTCCCCGAGGTCGAGACGATCCGTCAGCAGCTCGAGCCCCGCGTCGTCGGCGCAACGATCGCAGACGCCGGCGCGCACTGGAGCGACAAATTCTCACCGGCACTCGACGCCGTCGGTGGCGAAATCGTCGGGACTCGCCGCCGGGGGAAGTACCTGCTGTTCGAACTCGACCTCGAGGTGCCCGCCGAACTCGTCGTGCACCTGGGGATGACCGGGCGTCTCACCGTCCACGCCGTCGGCGATGAGCCAGACCTCGATCACCCCCACCTGCGGGCCTGGTGGCGCTTTACCGACGGGCGGACATTCACCTTCCACGACACCCGACGGTTCGGCCGTATCAAGGTTGTCGACGCCGGCGACTACCGCACGCTCCCCACGCTCGATCATCTCGGTCCCGAACCCTGGGATCCGGCCTTCACGGGCAGGGCCCTCGCTGCGTTCGTGAAACGAAGCAACCGGCACCTCAAGACCATCCTGCTCACCCAACGTGCCGTGGCAGGAGTCGGAAACATCTACGCCGACGAGGCACTGTGGATGGCCAAGATCAACCCGGCTACCCGTCGGCTCTCCGTGAATCGGGCAGACCGGCTCGTCGAGACGATCCGCACTGCGCTGCAGTCGGGCCTCGACCACGGAGGCACGACACTGCGTGACTATGTCGACAGCGATGGCTCGACCGGTGCAAACCAACACGAACTCCACTGCTACGGCCGCAGCGGCTCGCCATGTCACCGTTGCGCAACCGAACTCCGTAGTCGCGTCCTCGATGCACGAACGACGACGTACTGCCCAACGTGTCAGGCCCGCTGAATCACAGGGATGTCGATCAACGGGTCTGTCACTGCGCCCTGCGAGCCGCCACTGCCTCGGGAAGCGCAATGAAGACCACGAGCGCAAGTCCGGCCAACAATCCCACCGCCACGACAAACCCGACCCCACCGGCAGGTTGGGCGTCCATCACCTCGAGTGGCGACGAACCGTTTGCCGCAACGAACGACGCAGCCGCCAGAACGGTATTGCCCGAGACATGAAACCAGCTCGGTGGCGCTTCCACCCGGCCGAAACAGCCACACGACGGCGCACCGACAGCCATGGCACGCAGCACTGTTGCGGCGAAGACGAGGTACACGAGGCCGACGGCCACTGCGATCTCGGGCCTCTCCGAGACGAGACCGGCCACTCCGAGCACGATCTCGACCGCCCCGAGTCCGACTGCGAGACGAGTGCCCGACCATGGGCCACGGGCCGGGGCACCAAGTATCTGCATCAGGTCGGCGGCAGTCGTCGGGCGACTCACCTTCACCACCCCGGCGAGGACCAATAGCACGGCCGCCGAGGCGAACAACGCAGTGGCTGCCTGCATGACGTTCCCACCCTAGACACCCACCCGGTAACTTGGCGACATGCCGGACGAGCGCCTTGACTTTTACGACCTGATTGCCCGGAATCGGCGACAGACCTGGGTGCTGTTGATCGCCTTCTTCCTGCTTCTCGGGCTTGTCGGAGCTGCGATCTCGGTCATCACCGGAGGCGGAGCGATCGGTGTGGTCGCTGCGGTCGTGATCTCGTTTGCGATCACGTTCTCGTCGTACTGGTCGTCGGCGTCGATCGCGCTGAACGCCCCCCGCGCTCGACCTGCCAGTCGGGAAGAATTCGGCCGGTTGCACAACCTGGTGGAAGCGGTGTCGATCTCTGCCGGTGTGCCGAAGCCCGACGTCTACGTGGTCCACGACCCTGCACCGAACGCGTTCGCCACCGGCCGGAACCTCGACAACGCTGCAGTGGCGGTGACGACAGGCCTGCTCGACAAGCTGACTCGTGATGAACTCGAGGGGGTCGTGGCCCACGAGATCGCCCACATTCGCAATGGTGACATGCTCGTCATGACGGTTGCCGTCGCCACTGCAGGTGCGATCGCCATCATCGCCGACATCTTCTTCCGGATGCTCTACTGGGGTTCGCTCACCGGGGGTGGCGCATCACACCGACGCCGCAGCAACGACAACGGAGGCGGCGGAGCACAGGTACTGATCATCGTGGGAGCCGTGGTCTTCGTCACGGTGTTGGCGCCACTTGCCGCCGCCCTGCTGAAGGCTGCCGTCAGCCGCAGTCGCGAGGGACTCGCCGACGCAACGGCCGTCGAGTTCACCCGCTACCCGACCGGACTCCGTTCCGCGCTCGAAAAGCTCGACGCTGACATCACGGTCGTTCGCCGCACGAGCCACGCCACCTCCCACCTGTGGATCGAATCACCCGACGATCACGAGACCAGCGACCGAGGTCGCAAGTTCAACGACATGTTCTCGACCCATCCTCCGCTCGCCGAGCGCATCAACGCACTCCGCAAGATGGAAGGGCTTCCCGCATACACCGGTCCCGATCCGATCGTGTCCGAGGCACTCCGTACCTTCCAAGACGATCGCAACCATCCCGAGTCGGTCGCCGCGATGGTCCCAATCCCCGAGCGGACCGAGTTGGTGCGTGCAGCTGCCGCGGCATCGGTCGATCTCGATTCGATGTTCGACGGCGCAGGTGAGGTCGCCGAGACCGACACCGACCCCGACCACGCCGCCGCAGGCTGGTACGCCGACCCGAGCGGCACCCCTGCCATGTTGCGGTACTGGAACGGCCGCCGCTGGACCGACCACCACCATCGGATTCCGGGCGACAACGACGTCTGTGATCCCGATGCGAGCTCCAGCCGACGCAGGGCCCGCCGCGGTGGCATTCGGTGACCGACGAGCACGGCGCTTGCGACCCGACCATCGGGGTCGGTCCGCATCGTGAACCCTGGCCCGACGACCCTCGGTTCGATCCCGGGCTACTGGCCGCCGGCGATCGCCGAAACGTGCTCGACGAATACCGCTACTGGTCCGTCGATGCAATCGTTGCCGACCTCGATACGCGACGACACACCTTCCACGTGGCCATCGAGAACTGGGAGCACGATCGCAACATCGGGACGGTAGTCCGGACAGCAAACGCTTTTCTCGCCGCCGAAGTCCACATCGTCGGGAAACGGAAGTGGAATCGGCGCGGTGCAATGATGACCGACGTCTACCAACACGTCCGTCACCACGACACGATCGATGACCTCGCCGACTGGGCGACGACCACCGGCCTCTCGATCATCGGGATCGACAATCTCCCCGGATCGGTTCCGCTAGAGACCTTCGACCTTCCGAAGCGTTGCATCCTGGTGTTCGGACAGGAGGGCCCGGGTCTGTCGAATGCAGCCCACCGTGCCGCCGAAGCCGTGTGCTCGATCACACAGTACGGCTCGACACGAAGCATCAATGCCGGGGTGGCTGCGGGCATCGCAATGCACGCATGGATTCGTCGCTGGGCCTGAGACGAACGCTCAGCCCTCGACCATGGCGATGAGTTCCTCGTCGGAGGGGATTTCCACGCCGGGCAGGTAGTACGTGTACAGCCCGGCGATGACCGTTTCGAGATCACCGACGTCGGTACTCATGAGCGTGACCGTCACCACGGAGCTGTAGACGTGGACCGCAGCGACCCCGCCCGCTGCGAAGAGACGACTGGCGAGTTCGGACGCAGGGTCATCGGCAATGATCTCGTCGCCGGCTTCGTACCGAACATGACCCATCCCGGTGAGACTTCGGTTCAGCTCGAAGCGCAGGATCCCCGGGCGAGGAGACGACGTCTTGATGAGGGTGACCGGTTGTCCCATAGCGACGCCGAGGTTACCGGCTTCTCGAGCGCCAGACCCACATGGCCAGCCCGATCGAAACCACCATCAACACGGTGTGGATCGCCTTGAACCCGATGCTGTGTTCGGTGATCAGCAACCCGCCCCCACGCACCATCCAGTACCCGATGGTCCAGGCCACGAAGAGACCGATCATCCGATCGCATGCAGCCAGCGACGCCAGCACCAGGAACACGACGACCACACCGATGCGCCAACCCGTTCCCCACGTCGAAAGTTCGCCGTTGTCGACCACATTGCGAGCCCGAGACACCCACACCAGCAACGTCCAGCCGATCAGCGTGAGCACGGGCAGAGGGGGGAGCCGATCACGCATCAGAACAACCCGAGTTGGGTGTCGTCGCCATCGTCGCTGACCCGGGCGATCCCGGACCATCGCAGGTCGTCCATGAACGCCCAGCGTCGGCGATGGATCACCGAAGGTCCGTACGCAGCCAGTGCAGCCTTGTGGCGGGGGCAGGGGTAGCCCTTGTTCCCGGCGAACGAGTAGCTCGGAACGACCGAGTGCCAACGCACCATCATGCGATCGCGAGTGACCTTTGCGACGATGGAGGCCGCTGCGATCGAGAGGCTCTTCGCATCACCTTTGACCACGGTGGTGGTCGGCACGGTCTCGACAAAGTCCCAGTTGCCGTCGACAAGGCAGTGGTCGACGGCAACACCGAGTCCCTCGAGGACCCTTCGAGTTGCGAGCTTCTGGGCAGCCGACATGCCGAGTTCGTCGCACTCCTCTTGGGTCGCGTGCGCAACACTCACATGATCGGCCCAGTCGATGATTCGATCGTGCATGACGTCACGCTCGCCGCTCGTGAGCATCTTCGAGTCACGAACCTTGTACAGCTTTCGTTCCCGGGGTACCACCACCGCAGCGAGGGTCAACGGCCCTGCCCACGCACCCCGTCCGACCTCGTCGATCCCGGCGACGAGCCCACATCCCGAATCCCACAGTTCGCGTTCGATGCGGGTGCCTGGTGCCTGGCGCTTGACCGCACCCCGGAGCTGTCGAGCCGTCATGGCCCGACAAGCAGGGCTTCGCCATTGCGCGCCGAGGTCGACCATGACGGATCCAGGCCCGGGCAAGTCAGCACCGCTTCGTCGGGACCTCCGCGGCGCTCCCACAGCACTGCCGGGCGGTCGCCGTGCCAGCGAACGCTGAAAGACAACGAGCCGAGACCGGTGACCATGCGGCGCACGTCGATCGATTGCCCCTTCCACGTATCCGGAACCACCGGCAACATCGACAGCCGGCCGGTGACATCGGCGTCGTCGAAGAGACGACCGAGGACTCGCGCCGCACCGGCCGCCACCGGTGACGTCGGTGCCCGGTCGGCGAGCGGCAGCCGTTCGGCGAGTGCCAAGGCGTCGGCTGCGACATCGGGCGCACGCGCCTCGGTCGCACGGGTCACCAGCAGCGCGGTTGTCCGATCGAGTCGCTCACCGGCGATCGCCGCCAACGGTCCGGCGATCGCGTCGAGATCGGACGTCTCACCGGCTCGAATCTCCGCGCTCGCCAACGCCCGGAGACCGACGATCGCCCCCTCGGCATCGAGGGCGCCTCGGTCTGCGGCACGCAGGACCGCATCCCGCCCGCGATCGGCCTCACGATGGAGGCCGGCCAGGTCGAGCCACCATGCTGCTTCACCGGCGATGACGGCATCGTCGGTGCCCGCAGCCAGGACGAGGTCGCAGAGCACTCGTCGCCACGCCGAACTGAGCTGGACATCGGGAACGTCGACGTCGAGCGCTTCGGCGGTGATGGCACGCCAACCAGAAGCGATGACGTCGGGGGTGACCTCACGGCTCGGAATCTCGCCTTCGATCACCACGACGACCGTGGCCCGCTGCCGGTGGGGTACGGCAGTCAACACCGCAGCTCCGCCATGCCCCTCGGCGTCGGTACCGGAGGGGCCGGCGGCAACCGCTGCCCAGATGTCGGCTCCCACCGTTGCGGCACCGACACGGGCCGATCGGATCCAGGGGACACCGTCGATGAAGGCGCCGCCTCGATCAGTGGACAGTGCAGCGTCGGCGATCCCGACGGTTGCGACGACCACCGCATCGGGCGATGCATTCTCGTACTCGACGACCAACGCTCTGCCGCCGCCGTGGTTGAGAACGCCGACCCGCTGGACCACGTCGCCGCCGGGGACCCGCATCCACGTTTCGAACACCGGTGTGTCGTCCACCCGATCTTGTCGTACCGCGGTGTGCGTGTGGGCGAGACGCCAGTCGATCCCTGACTTGACCCCCCACTCGATACGCCAGCTTCCGTCGTCGACGGCAAGTGTGCCCTTCGTGCTGATCCGTCCGACCGGACCTTCGAGGTCCCCGAGAACAAGACCGAACGAGTCGTCGACGGATGTGGAGGCCGGTCGTCGGAACGGATTGCGGAACGCCATACCGAAAGCGCAGACGTCGGAGCTCAGCCCGGTTCGATCTCGCGGGCGGCCGGAGTACGCACCAGCCCATCGTAGGCCTGCAGTGCAGAGCGACCATCCTCAATACATGCCCGCATCTGTTCGGCGATCGGCATGGCGACGCCGTGTTGTCGGGCCAGTTCGACGACGATCGGTGCTGACACGACCCCTTCGGCCACCTGGTCCATCGTGGCCTCGATCTCTGCAACCGTGAACCCGGCGGCCATGCGTTCGCCGAAGGTCCGATTGCGGCTCTGTGGGCTCATGCAGGTGGCGAGCAGATCGCCCATGCCCGCCAGACCGGCAAAGGTCTCGGGTCGACCGCCCAGGACGACACCGAGTCGGGTCACTTCGGCCAGTCCGCGGGTCATCACAGCTGCGCGGGTGTTGTCGCCGGTACCGAGACCCTCGGCCATTCCTGCAGCAAGGGCAATCACGTTCTTGAGGGCCCCACCGAGCTCGCACCCGATCACATCGGTGCTCGAGTAGACGCGAAACAGCTGGGAGGAGAAGATTTCCTGCATCGTCTCGGCGATCTTGATGTTGGTGAATGCCACGACAGCGGCTGCCGCATCGCCGGCGAGGATCTCCTTTGCGAGATTCGGACCGGTGAGTACACCGTTGGGGCGACCCGGAAGCTCTTCGTCGATCAGCTGGGTCATCCGCTTGCCCGACCCGAGCTCGAGGCCCTTGGTCAGCGAGACCACCGGTACCCAGGGGCGCAGATGGGGCCGAGCGTCGATCACGACCTGGCGAAACGACGCCGACGGCACCCCCACGACCAGCAGGTCTGCCTGCCCGACCACGTGGGCAAGATCCGACGATGCCCGAAGCTCCGGGTGGAGTTCGTACCCCTCGAGATAGCGCGGGTTGACGCGACGATCGTTGATGGCGTCGGCGACTGCTGCGTCGCGAGCCCAGAGCAGTGTCGGTGCGTTGTGGGCGCAGAGGTGCGCAAACGTGGTGCCCCACGAGCCGGCTCCCAACACGACTACTTGCATGGTCATGGCGCAACCCTAGACTCCGCCGCGTGACCGGCCCCGCAGTCGTCGCCATTCCCATTCGATCGTTCGACGACGCAAAGACACGCCTCTCCGGGGTGCTCTCGGCGAGCGATCGACGTCGACTGGCCGAAGCGATGGCCGAACGGGTCGTTCGGGCAGCCCACGGCCTTCCCGTGTTCATCGTCTCCGACGATGCGAAGGTGGCAACGTGGGCGGAGGGACTCGGGGTCGAGATCGTGGCCCCTGGGGTGACCGGGCTGAATGCGTCGGTCACGGCGGCTGTCGGCCGCCTGTCGAACGACCTCCCGCCCGACGGTCGCATCATCATCGCCCACGCCGACCTCCCCCGAGCGGTCGACCTTCGGGTCGTCACCGGTGCCGGCATGGCGATCGCACCCGACACCGCACGAGATGGCAGCAATGTGCTGTCCCTGCCCGCCGGCACCGATTTCACGTTCTGCTACGGCCCCGGCTCCTTCGACGCTCATTGCCGTGAGGCAACGGCTCGTGGGCTCGACATCTCCGTGATCGACGACGAGTCGTTGGCCCTCGACATCGACGATCCGGCGGACCTCACACTGCTCGCCGATGCCGACGAGTCGGACGTGCGGCGACGCAGCTGAAAGGATCACACGATGCGAGTCGATCTTCCGACCCCCTCGAGTGCCTTGGCGATCGGCGCCCACCCCGACGACATCGAGTTCGAGTGCGGCGGGGCGCTCGCCAAATGGGGTGAAGCAGGCGCCGAGATCCACCTTCTCGTCTGTACCGACGGCTCGAAGGGCACGTGGGATGTCGACGCCGACACCGCTGCCCTCGTCGAGCGACGGCGCTCCGAGCAGATCGAGGCCGCCCGACGGATCGCACCCCGTGCGCGGGTCCACTTCCTCGACGCCGTCGACGGCGAACTCGACAACACGGCTCGACGGCGCGGCGAGGTCGCCAAGGTGATCCGCCAGACCGCACCCGACGTCGTGCTCGGTCACGATCCGTGGCGTCGCTGGCGGATGCACCCCGATCATCGAAACGCCGGCTGGTTGACCGTCGACGGGGTCGTTGCCGCTCGCGATCCGCACTACCACCGCGAACACATGGCCGAAGGACTCTCGCACCATCGACCGAGCGCACTCCTGCTGTTCGAATGTGAGGAGCCAAACCTTGTCGAGCGGATCGAGCCCCGCCACCTCGAGGCCAAGATCGACGCGTTGATGGCCCACGAGAGCCAGTTCGAGACCACGATGCACATCGTCGACGATGCGTCGGGCGAACAGACCGCAGCGTTCGAGGAGCGGACCTGGGGCGAGGCCCGAGCACACGGGCGACTCGCCGGCATCTCGCTGGGTGAAGCGTTCCGACTGATGGATCCAGCATCATGAACGACCGAGCATGATGCCCCTCATCGACGGCGTCGTTCGTGGCGCATGCCACCACGATTGTCCCGACACCTGTGTGTGGGAAGTCACCGTCGACGATGGCATCGCAGTGGGACTTCGCGGCATGGCGGATCACCCGACGACCAATGGGCAGCTGTGCCCCAAAGTCAACCGTTTCCTCGACCGCGTGTACCACCCGGACCGGGTACTGACCCCATTGCGGCGGGTCGGGGCGAAAGGGTCGGGGGACTTCGAGGCGATCTCCTGGAGCGACGCACTCGACACCATCGAGCAGCGGTGGACATCCATCATCGACGAGGACGGGCCAGCGGCGATCCTCCCGTACTCCTTCGACGGGACACAGGGCGTCATCCAGAAAGGCTTGCTCGCTCGACGCTTCTTCGCTGCCCTCGGCACGTCCGACATCCGGCGTCACCTCTGCGGGGTCAATGCCTGGATCGGCGCCAACCAGGTCCTCGGGATCCCGAGAGGCATCGATCCAGAGGATCTGCGCCTTGCCCGCACCATCGTGTTGTGGGGCACCAACACGCTGCTCACCAACCGGCACCTGTGGCCGGTGATCGAGGAGGCCCGCGATGCCGGAGCGGTGGTCGTCGTCATCGATCCGGTTCGAACGACCACCGCCGAGCGAGCCGATCGGTTCCTGCAGATCCGACCGGGTACCGACGTCGCCCTTGTGCTGGGCCTCGTGCATGTCCTCGATCGCGACGGACTGCTCGATACCGACTGGCTCGCTCGACACACCACCGGCGCCGACGATCTCCTCGCATCTGCGACACCCTGGGACCCGGCGAGGTGCGAGGCCGAAACCGGCATCGACGCCACCACCATCGAGTGGCTGGCGCACACGTTTGCCACCAACCGGCCCGCCGCCGTCCGATCCCTCGTCGGGCCCGAACACCGCGAGAACGGTGTCGAGATCATGGCGGCGATCGCAACACTCCCGAGTGTCAGTGGGTCATGGCGCGATCCGGGTGGAGGACTGTGCCGATCGACCCAAGTCTGGTGGGAAGAGGCCTTCGGTCTCGACGTCGAGCAACTCGCCGAACCATCGCGCACGTTCAACATGGCCCGACTCGGGGAGGTACTGACCGGCATCGATCTCGACCCGCCGATCCGGTCGCTCTTCGTGCACAACAGCAACCCGGCGGTCATCACGCCCGACCAGAATCGCATCATCGAGGGCCTCGAACGCGATGATCTCTTCACCGTTGTCGCCGAGCAGTTCGTGACCGACACCGCCCGCTACGCCGACCTCATCCTTCCGGTCACCACCCAGATCGAACACCTCGATCTGGCTCCGGCGTGGGGGCATCTCAACATTGCGCTCAACCAACCGGCGATCCTGCCGCGGGGCGAATCCAAGTCGAACAACGAGATCTTCCGGCTCCTCGCCGAGCGGATGGGGCTGCAGGATCCGAGTCATCACGAATCCGACGAAGCGCTCATCCGCACCCTCCTCGACCGACCGCATCCGCTGCTCGACGGCATCACGTACGAACGACTGGTGCGCGACGGTTGGGCACGGTTCAACCACACCCCGGGTGAAGCGGTTCTCCCACGGGACCGCTTCCGGTTGCGTGCCCTCGACCCCGTCCACCCCGTCGCACCGCCGACCCACAGGTTCCAGTTGATCTCCACCAAACAGCACGTCCGGTTCCTGAACACCAACTACAGCCAGTTCCCTGCCCATCACCCATCTCGTTCCGAACCGGAACTCGGTCTTCACCCCTCCGATGCCGCCGAGCTCGGACTCGACGACGGTGCCGATGCGCTCGTGTGGAACGAGCGCGGGAACCTCCACCTCCGGGTCCACCACGATGATCGACTCCAACCCGGCCTCGTCTCGGTTCCGTTCGGTTGGGGCCACGCAGCTCATCGAGACGGCCGGTCGGTCAATGTCTTGACCAACCCCGCCGTCTCGGACGACGATCAGGGCTCCGCCGCCTACCTCGACACCTGGGTGTCGATCTCCCCTGCCTGATGCTGCTTCTTCATGCCGGTGCGACGTTGGCCATGGTCGGCTTGATCTGGTTCGTTCAAGTCGTCCACTACCCCCTCTTTCGCCGTGTCGGCACGACTGCCTTCGTTGCCTACGAGAACGAACACACCCGACGGACCGCCTGGGTGGTCGGACCCTTCATGGCGGTGGAAGGCGTGACCGCACTGCTGCTGTTCGGGTTCACCCCTGATGGCGTCAGCCGACCGGCTGCGTTTGCCGGACTCGTGGCGTTGGCGATCATCCACGGCTCGACCGTGTTTCTCCAAGTCCCGGCCCACCGTTCCCTCTCGGTTACCTGGGACGAGCAGGTGGCGGCGCGGCTGGTGTCGACGAACTGGATCCGAACCATCGGCTGGAGCGCCCGCGGCCTCCTTGCCCTCGCACTCCTGTGAGCGACAACCGGCCGACCGTCCTGGTCCTCGGCGACCAACTCTCGACCGAGGTCGGACCCCTTGCCCGACTGGGGCCCGATGACTGTCGGGTGCTCATGGTCGAGTCGACCAACCTCCTGCGTCGCCATCGGTGGCATCGACAGCGAGCGCACCTCGTGGTCTCGGCCATGCGTCACTTCGCCCGAGAGCTTCGTACCGAGGGATACGAGGTCGACGAACGGCGCTGCAGTTCCATCGCGGCGGGCGTCGCCGAGCATGCTGATGCCCTCGACGTCGACCGCGTGCTGGCGATGGCTCCGTCATCGCACGAGGGTGTGGCATCGCTCGTGGCTGCAGGGGTGGAACTGAGTGCCGACGAGCGCTTTTTGACCCCCCTCGACGAGTTCGACGCGTGGAGTCGCGGTCGAAGCAACCTGCGTATGGAGGACTTCTACCGTTGGCAGCGACGTCGCCTCGACATCCTGATGGATGGTGACGAGCCGGTCTCGGGCCGGTGGAATCACGACGCGGACAATCGGGAGCCTCCGCCCAGAGACGGGCGGGCATGGCCAGCTCTGCCCGCGTTTGCACTCGACGACATCGACGCTGCGGTGCTGTCCGATCTCGAGTCCGACGCAGACATCGAACTGTTCGGTGCCGTGCCGAGCGGCCTCTGGCCCGTGACGCGCGCCCACGCGACGGCCCGACTCGACAGCTTCATTCGGGATGCCCTTCCGGTCTTCGGCACCCACGAGGACGCAATGCTGCGCGACGAGTGGCGGCTTGCGCACTCGACACTGTCGACATCACTCAACCTCGGGCTGCTCCACCCGAGGGAGGTCGTGGCTGCAGCCACCCGTGCATTCGACGATGGGCTGGTTCCGATGAACAGCGTCGAAGGGTTCGTACGCCAGATCATCGGCTGGCGCGAGTACGTATGGTGCCTCTATTGGAACTGGGGCCCGACCTACGGCTCGTCGAACGCGCTCGGGGCCGACGCCCCGCTTCCCCCGGTGTTCTCCGGTCACGCCGAGACCGAGATGGCTTGTCTCGGCCACACGATCGAGGGCATCGACGACCGCGGCTACGCGCACCACATCGAGCGTCTGATGATTCTCGGCAACCTCGCACTCACGGCCGGCGTGAACCCGCAGGCCATGAACGACTGGATGAGATCGGCGTTCGTCGATGGCGCACCGTGGGTCATGACCCCCAATGTGATCGGTATGGCGCTGTTCGCCGACGGAGGTCGGATGGCGTCGAAGCCCTACGCATCAGGCGGCGCATACATCTCACGCATGAGCGACCACTGCCGCTCGTGCCGCTTCGATCCCAAAAAACGTGTCGGTGACGATGCATGCCCGTTCACATCGCTGTACTGGGACTTCCTGGAGCGGAACCGGGAGACGTTGCAGGGCAACCATCGCATGGCTCGGCAGTTGGCCGCTGCACGCCGACTCACCGATCTCGACGACGTTCGGGCACGAGCGAGTGAGGTCGTCGTGCGGCTCGGAAACGGGACGCTCTAGGCGACGATGTCGTCGAGGACTCGGCGGATCCCGGCCTGACCGATGGAGAACATGCCGGGGTCGTCGTCTCCCTGCGCCGCAAACACGAGCGAGAGCGCCAGCGCCCATGCTTGGCCTCGGTTCCACGTCGCGTCATCGGCCTGCAGCGTTCTGCGAAAGACCGCTCGCTCCGGTGCGTCGAACGTCATCCACCCCATCAGATAGTCGGTTGCCGGATCACCGGCGGTGATGTCGCCGAAGTCGATCACTGCACTGAGATGACCGTTCGCGACAAGCACATTGTTGGGGTGAAGGTCACCGTGAATCCAGACCGGAGGCGACGTGAACGGGGCCGTCTCGATCAGTGCCGCCCAGCGATCACGGATCGCTGTCAGCGTCTCGTCCGGCA
>JBMTIM010000003.1:0-107400 GCA_049437325.1 Acidimicrobiales bacterium | reverse complement strand
GTCGCTGTGGAGCAGGCCGTAGACGAGCGAGTCGACGAGCGCCTGCCACGATGCCTCGATGATGTTCTCGCTCACCCCGATGGTGGTCCACTCTCGTTTGCCGTCGGTCGAGTCGAGCAGCACCCGTGTCACCGCTCCGGTGCCCTTGCCAGTGTCGAGTACCCGCACCTTGAAGTCGGTGAGCGAGATCCGGCCGAGCGCCGGGTAGCGATCGTCGAGCGCCGATCGGAGGGCCGCGTCGAGGGCATTGACCGGCCCGTTGCCCTCACCGACTGCCAGTCGACGCTCGTCATCGACCCAGATCTTCACCGTGGCCTGCGTCTCGACATCGACTGCGATCTCGTTCCACAGTCGAGCGTTCGTACCCGACCGATGATCGGTCGAGACCGAGAACGATTCCAGCGAGAAGTACGGCTGTATCCAGCCCGCTGCCCCGCGCATGAGCAACTCGAGGGACGCATCGGCCGCTTCGAAGTGGTACCCCTCGTGTTCGAGCCGCTTGAGGGTGTCGATCACGTCGCCGACGGTCTTGCCGTCGAGTTCGATCCCCAACGATTCGGCTTTCATCTCGAGAGTCGAGCGACCCGCCATCTCCGACACGAGAACCCGGGTGCCGTTGCCCACGGTCTCGGGAGCCACGTGCTCGTACGCGTCGCTCGCCCGGCTCAATGCAGAGGTGTGCAGGCCCGCCTTGTGAGCGAACGCTGTGGAACCAACGTATGGCTGTTGCGGATCGACGGAGAAGTTGACGAGTTCGGCCACATGGTGCGCAACCGACGTCAGGTTTTCGAGGCGACCCTCGGGCAGACACCGAATCCCCATCTTGAGTTCGAGATTCGCCATGATCGGCACGAGGTCACAATTGCCGACTCGCTCGCCGTAGCCGTTGATCGTCCCCTGGACCTGTGTCGCACCGGCCCGTACGGCGGCGAGCGCGTTGGCCACACCACAACCCGTGTCGTTGTGCAGGTGGATGCCGACCTGGCAGTCGACATGATCGACCACCTCACGGACTGCGGCTTCGATGTCGGGCGGAAGCGAGCCTCCGTTCGTGTCGCACAACACGACCGCCTCGGCACCGGCCATGGCAGCGGCTTCGAGCACGGCGAGACTGAACTCGGGGTTGCGCTTGTGGCCGTCGAAGAAATGCTCGGCGTCGAAGAACACCCGCTTGCCCTGCCCGACGAGGTACTCGACGGAGTCGGCAACCATTGCGATGCCCTCGTCGAGCGTCGTGTTGAGCGCCTCGGTGACGTGGTAGTCCCAGCATTTGCCGACGATGCACACAACGTCGGTTCCGGCGGCGACCAGGTTGGCCAGGGTCTGGTCGGAGTCGACCTTTCCTTTGGCCCGCCGGGTCGAACCAAAGGCGACGAACTGCGAGGTGGACAGCTCGAGCTCGGTACGAGCCCGAGCGAAGAACTCGTCGTCTTTCGGATTGGCGCCCGGCCAACCACCCTCGATGAAGGCGACGCCGAGCCGGTCGAGTTGCTCGGCGATACGGATCTTGTCGTCGACCGTGAGCGAGATGCCCTCGAGTTGGCTGCCGTCACGCAACGTCGTGTCGTAGATGTCGACCACCGTCGGCCACGACGGATCACGATGCGCAGAACGGTCGATCTCGGTCATCAGCTCGCCAATTCGTTCCAGTCGCGGTACTTGTCGTTGCGGCCTCGGACGAGGTCGGCGTACGCCGCGGCAAGGGCCGTGGTGGCCGGGCCGGGACACGGCACCGTGCGGTCGTCGACCGAGTTCACAGCCGAGACCTCGGCGGCGGTGCCCACGACGAAGATCTCGTCGGCGGTGTACAGATCGCTGCGGGCGAGATCACCGATCTCGATGTTGATCCCGAGGTCGGCAGCGAGCTTCATCACGGTGTCCTGGGTGATGCCGGGTAGCGCCCCCGACGACGTCGGCGGCGTCAGAACGACGTCACCCTTTGCGCAGAACAGGTTTTCTCCCGAGCACTCGCTCACCAAGCCGGCGCCGTTGAGCATGATCGCCTCGTCGTAACCGGCGTTGAGCGCTTCCATCTTCGCCAGGGTGCTGTTGGCGTAGTTGCCAGTGGTTTTGGCCGCCGGCGGCATGATGTTGTGGTCGTGACGGGTCCACGAGCTGATCTTCATCCGAACGCCCTTGCTGACCGCATCGTCACCCAGGTACGCACCCCACGGCCACGCTGCAATGGCGATGTCGGTTGTGCACGCACCTGTGGCCAGGCCCATCTCGCCGTAGCCGTAGTAGGCGATGGGGCGCAGGTAGCAGGCGTCGAGACCAGAATCGGCGACGACGTCCTTGCATGCCTGGACGATCGTCGCAACATCGAACGGCATCGGCATTCCCAGGATCTTGGCCGAGTTGTAGAGGCGTTCGATGTGCTCCGTCAGCCGAAAGATCGCAGGCCCCTGCTCGGTCTCATAGGCACGAATGCCCTCGAAGACGCCGGTGCCGTAGTGGAGTGTGTGGGTGAGGACGTGGATCGTTGCGTCTTCCCACGGCACCATGTCGCCGTTCATCCAGATGTGGGGGGTTGTTTCGATGGGCATGAGCGCTCCTCAGAGACGGGCGACGACGTGGTCGCCGATCTCGCTGGTGGATCCGGTGAGTGTGCTCGGGTCGGCGCACGCCGCCCGAATGCGATCGGCCGCCTCGGTTTCGCCAAGGTGGTCCAACATCATCGCGCCGCTCAAGATGGCAGCGACAGGATTTGCCTTGCCCGTGCCGACGATGTCGGGCGCCGAGCCGTGCACCGGCTCGAACATCGACATGCCGTTCGGGTTGAGATTCGCCGTCGGCGCGAGCCCGATCCCGCCGGAGATGGCGCCACCCAGGTCGGTGAGGATGTCGCCGAACAAGTTGTCGGTGACGATCACGTCGTAGCGTTCGGGCCGATCGACGAAGTAGATGCACGCTGCGTCGACATGGTTGTACGCCGTCTCGACCTCGGGATATTCGCTGGCAACCTCGTTGAAGGTCCGTTCCCAGAGGTCGCCGGAAAAGGTGAGGACGTTGGTCTTGTGCACCAGTGTGCAGTGCTTGTTGCGTTGCATCGCCAACTCGAAGGCGTAGCGGACACAGCGCTCGACGCCGTGTCGCGTGTTGACCGACCCCTGGGTGGCGACCTCGTGGGACGTTCCCTTGCGCAAGAATCCACCTTCGCCGGCGTAGGTACCTTCGGTGTTCTCACGAATCACGACGAAATCATGGCCGGGCGCAACAAAGGGTCGATAGTTGATGTAGAGATCGAGTTCGAAACGCATGCGCAGAAGCAGACCGCGCTCGATGAGACCGGGCGGGACATCGGGCGTGCCGACTGCGCCGGCGTACAACGCATCGATCCCGCGCCATTCCTCGATGATCTCGTCGGTGAGGACGGTGCCGTCCCTCAGGTACCGCTCGCCGCCCAGGTCGTAGTCGATGCGCTCGTAGTCGACGCCGAGCGCGTCGATGACCTTGAGACCTTCGGCGACGACCTCGGGGCCAATGCCGTCGCCACCCATGATGCCGATGCGATGCGCCATGCCTGTGAAACCCCCTGAAACAAGAAAAACCGCCCACCAGAGTGGACGGAGATGGCGCACGCCGGGAAATCCGACGTGCGCTACGAAATACCGATGATGAGCGCGTTGATCATCACGATCGCAAGCCTACCGGGCCGAGAAGTCCCTCTCAATCGGTCAGGCGTCGGCGATAGCCTGCTTCCATGGCAACAGCCCAGCAGCTTTCTCAGGCCGCGTTCGACCGACTGAAGGCGGAGTACGACGACCTGACCACCCGCGGTCGCATCGACATCGCCCGCAAGATCGAGGCCGCACGCGAGCTCGGTGACCTCTCGGAGAACGGCGACTACCACGCTGCGAAAGAAGAGCAGGGCAAGATGGAAGGCCGCATCATGCACCTGGGCCGCATGATCGAAGACGCTGTGATCGTCGAGAACGAGGGTGGTGGCGATGCGGTCATGACCGGCGCAATCGTCACGATCGTCTTCGACGGCGACGACGACGACGATGCCGAGCGCTACCTTGTCGGCTCGATCGAAGAGCAGGCCGACGACGCCACCGTCGTGTCTCCAGGCTCGCCGATGGGGGCGGCTCTGCTCGGTGCAGCTGTCGGTGACGAGGTCGAGTACGAAGCCCCCTCCGGCGCGATCCTCAAGGTCAGGGTTCTCGCGATCGACTGATCGGCCGGTACCGTCGCTGTCATGCGCGCGGGCTTGGTCGTCGTCCTCTGCCTCGCTTCGGTCTCGTGCGCCGGCGACGATCCGGCGGGTCTGTTCGAACAATCGCGTGTCGGGCCAGCACCAATCGTCGAGTCAGAGACACTCGACATCGATCTCGACACGCTGGCGGACGCAACCGCCGAGCCCGAGACGGCGTCACCCCCAGCGGTCGAGATCCCTGCGGGTGCGCTCGACCGGACCGGCCGACGGGCCGTCGATATCGACATCCGCGACAACGTCTTCGAGCAGCGCGTCATCGTCGTCACAGCCGGAACCGAGATCACCTGGACCAACCAGGGCCGCAACGAACACAACGTGCGGCCGGCGGTCGTCGGTGCCTTCGAGTCGATCTCGGCGGCGGCGTTGGCGGTGAAGGGCGATGCTGCATCGCTCGTCTTCACCAAACCGGGCGATTATCCCTACTTCTGCAGTCTGCACGGGACGGCGACGAACGGGCAGACCGGGCGTGTCATCGTCGTTTCGGCCGATTCGGCGTGACTGAGCCGCGAGACTACTCTCGACACTGAACGGTTTTTGGAGGGTTGTGATGCGCCGATTCCTGGCTCTGTTGTTCGTGTTGGCGCTTGCCGCGGCGGCGTGTGGTGGGAGCCCCAACGACAACGACAACGCCGACACCGACACCAGTGCCGCCGAGGCAGGCGCCGAGACCAGTGAGCCCGGCGACGAATCCGACTCGGAGCCCGATGAGGGTCCGATCGTCGAGGACGAACCCGAACAGCAGGCGGAGTCCGAGCCCGAACCAGATCCGAATCCACTCGGGGCACTTCGTGTTCCCGAGGACTACCCCACCATCCAGGATGCGGTTGATGCTGCAGTCCCCGGCGACATCGTGCTGATCGCTGAAGGCGTCTACAACGAGTCGGTCTCCGTGGAGACCGACAACATCGTCATTCGCGGTGTCGACCGACACGGCGTCGTGCTCGACGGTATGCACTCCGAGGACCTCGCCAACGGCATCATCGTCTTTGCGAACGGGGTTGCCGTCGAGAACCTGACCGTCCAGAACTACTTCAGCAACGGCGTCTTCTTCACCGGCGACTACGACTCCGACTTCCTCCTCGAGGGGTACCGGATCAGTCATGTCACGGCGCTCAACAACCGCAAGTACGGGCTCTACGCATTCAACGCCACGTACGGCCTGATCGAGAACAGCTACGCGGCCGGCCATACCGACTCCGGGTACTACGTCGGTCAGTGCCAGCCATGCCGAGCCCTGCTCGTCAACAACATCTCGGAGTACAACACCCTCGCCTACTCCGGCACGAACGCCGGCGGTGAGTTGTACGTGGTCAACAACGAGTTCCGCCTCAACCGCATCGGCGTCACCCCCAACACCCTCAGCTCCGAAGAGCTCGCCCCGCAGCGCGGCGCGGTGTTCGCGGGAAACTGGATCCACTCGAACGGGAATCCCGAGACGAGCAAGGGTGGTGACATCTGGGAGCTCGCCTACGGGGTCGGCATGGTGCTGCCCGGTGCCAACGAGAATCTGATCCTGCGAAACCTGATCGAGAACAACCGGAACGGCGGGGTGGCGATCTCGTTCCTGCCAGACGGAGACGTGTTCTGGCAGGCGACCAACAACCAGATCCGGGAGAACGTCTTCGTCGGCAACGGCATCGACATCGTGATGGTGCAGCAGGCGCCGGGAGACGGTCTCGGCAACTGCTTCGCCGGCAATGACTACACCTCCTCACGGCCCGCCGACGTCGAGACCGTTCTGCCGTGCGATGGGCAGCAGGGCGATGTCAGCGACATGATCGGCATCGAGTTCTTCGCCCCACCAGCTGCGGACGAGAACATTCCCTACGAGGACGTTGCCAGTCCCGGCGCAGCCGATCAGCCGGGGATGGCAGACCCATTGACCGCTCCGCCGGTGACCGCCGAGGTGATTCCGGAGTTCGACACGTTCGATCTCGATGCGATCACGGTTCCCACCGGCAGTTGATGCAGTCCGGCTGACGCTCGGAGGCGTCGCCGTGATCCTCACCCTGTTCGGGGTGGGCTGCAGCGGCGGCACGCCGAGCGCAGACCTGCTTCCCGACGGCGACTTCGGGGTCGACACGATCGGCGCCCCCGAGTCGGATCTCGAGCGTTCCACTGCCGAAGCACATGCCGATGCGCCCCTTTGGCTTGTCGAACGAGCCGGTGATGCAACCACCACCTTCGAGGTGAGTGAGCGGTCCTACAACCTGTCGGCGCGCAATGTCGGGCTTGCAGCACGGATTCGCTTCGCCGATGGCGACGAGATCTTCGAAACGTTCTTCACTCCCGCGTCGGGGCTCGGACCCGACTACAACAGCGACGGTTGCACGACGTGCCACGTCAACAACGGTCGACAGGGAGCACCGCTCGACGGTGCGTACCTCGGAGTCGGCCCGGTGGTCCATGTCTCTCGCCCCGGTGCCGGCGCGTTGGAGGCGCCGTTCTCCCTTCCTGGCTACGGCGCCCGCCTCCAGACCTACGCCGTCGACGCTGAAGCCGAAGCCACGATCAGCATCCTCTGGGAGCATGTGGAAGGCCAGTACCCCGACGGCACGACCTACCGACTCCGTCGTCCTGTGGTCTCGGTTGTCGGACGCGACGGAATGCTGCCGGTGGGTGCGGAGTTGAGCCTTCGCATCCCGCCCCAAGTTGCAGGCCCGGGGCTGCTCGAATTCGTTCCCGAGTCCGACATCGTTGCCGCCGCCGATCCCGACGACATCGACGACGATGGCATCTCCGGCGAGGTTCAGTGGATCCTCGATGCCGACGGCACACCTCGGGTCGGACGTCACGGCTGGAAGGCCGAGAGTTTCGATCTGATCCACCAGTCGGCCGCAGCGCTCGCCGAAGACATCGGCATCGGCACGTCGATCAATCCCGCAGTGGGTGGCATCGAGCTCGGTGACGACGATCTCGCCGACCTTGCGTTCTACGTCGAGGCGTTGGCAATCCCCGCCGGCCGCAGCATCGACGACCCAACCGTGATCGCAGGAGCAAACCTGTTCGAATCGATCGGGTGCACGGGGTGCCACACGCCCCGCCAGCGCACAGGAAAGACCAATACGCCCGAACTCGACGACCTGGTCATCTATCCCTTCACCGACCTGCTCCTCCACGACATGGGCCCCGGGCTCGCCGATGGTCGGGCCGTGTTCGCTGCGTCGGGGAGCGAGTGGCGCACGGCGCCGCTGTGGGGAGTAGGTCTGCTCGACGAGGTGAACGGCCATCTGTCACTCCTCCACGACGGGCGCGCTCGCTCGGTGGAGGAAGCCATCCTCTGGCACGGTGGAGAGGCTCGACGGATCACCGATGCGTTCATGGCGCTCACCGCTGAACAACGGGCTGCGATCATCGCGTTCGTCGAGAGCCGTTGACGCTCAGGCGCAGCGGTCGACGCGAACCATACCGTCAACCATGTCGGCGCTCCCACCGATGCCGATCACCCATCGCCTCAGCGCATCGAGAAGTTCGTTCGTGTCTCGCTTGGTGTCGCCCACCACATCCCAACGAAGACAGGCAGCGCCATTGCGGTCGCGGTACACGGTGATCGCATCACCGCCCCAGCCGGTGGCTGCGATCTGCTCTGGATCGGTCAGGAACGTGAGCGCAGCAATCAACGCACGGCCTCCTCGACCCTCCCACAGCACCTCACCATCGACGGTCGGCGCCACCACATCGACCGGATCGAGGTTCACGGCGTCGAGCGGCATCGTGACGACCTCGCTGCTCGGGGCTCCGTTGATCACGGCATCGTCGATGGCGGCGATGCCTTCCTGGGCGATGCGTCGCTCGATCCACGTCCGGCCCGTCTCGTAGACCGAGGTCTCGTAGACCAGAAATCCGAGATCGAGCGTCAGGAAATCGCCAAAATCGAACCGCAGCTCCTCCGCTTCAAGCTCCCCAGCTTCTTCGGGGGTCAAGGTGGCACGCCATGCCTGTTCTACGAAGGACGCGCTCCCCTCGATGGCTGCGGCGAACGCCCAACCAACATCGCCGTCGACGCGCAACTCGTCTCGATCGAGATCGAAGTGTTGATCGTCGAAGGCGTGCACCAGTTCGTGCACGATGGTGGCCTTGGTGCTCAACGTCAGCGCACCGGCCGACCGCACCAGGAGCTGGTCGGAGTTGGGGAAGTACACCCCCAGGACACCACCGGAGACGAAGATCTCGTAGATGTCGAGAAAATCGTCGTCCGGTCCGAAAAACCCGATCGCCTGCGCAAAGGCAAGGCTCGACTCGGCTGCCACCGGATCCGCAGCGAGAGAGTCGCGAACGTCGTCGAGCACGATTGCGGTCATCGCATCGACACCGACAACCTCGACGACAGGTCGCTCGACGAACGACCGTTGCCGGGTTGCTTCGATGAATGCCATCGCCTCGTCGACGAACGCCATGAGTTCGGTATCGACGCTCGGTTCGGGCACCCCACTCGTTGTGGTCTCGGCCGGTGTGCTGCTGGTCGGCGGCGCTGTTGACGTGGTCGGCGGCGTGGTGGGCGTCTCGCCGGTCGACTCGTCGTCGGGGGTGGACGTTTCGGGCTCGCCAGACGTATCGGACTCGCCGAGTTGCTCTCCCGTGTCGAACAATCCGAGCGTTGCGTGCACAAGGAAACCAGCGACGACGAGAGCGGTGACACCGACTGCGCCCCGGAGAAACCAGATCGAGAAGGGACCGACCTCGCTGTCGTCGGACGGGGTCTGATCGTTCATACGATCCCCGCCTCCACAGCAATTCGGGTCGCCGCAGCCACGACGGCCGGACCATGGACCTGGCCCGGGGTGTCGGTGAGTCGCTCGATCGGGCCGCTCACCGAGACCGCAGCGATCACCTCACCGTTGCGATCGAGCACGGGAGCGCTGACCGACGCAACGCCGGCTTCACGTTCGGCCACCGACGCAACCCATCCCTCGGCACCGACCTCACCGGTCAGAGCACGACCTCCCGAACCCTGGTCGAGCGGCAGCACTGCCCCCGCCGAGACGATGGTGCGAAGTCCGTGGGGCGACTGCAGTGACGAAAGACAGACGCGGACCTCACCGTCGCGAACGTACAGCTGCGTGGATTCCCCGGTGGCGTCGCGAAGCTCGGCGAGCGCAATCCGCCCTGCATCGGCCAGCGGCCAGCCGGCTGCGGCGCTCGATCCCAGCGCCACAAGGCGGGGACCGAGCGCAAATCGTCCGTCGGTGCTGCGCCGGAGAAGCCCGTGCAGTTCGAGCGCCGACGCGAGGCGATGCGCTGTGGCTCGGGAGAGACCGGTGCGCTCGACGAGCTCACCGAGATTGGCACCATCCGGTTCGACAGCCGCAAGCACGGCGACCGCCTTGTCGATGACGCCGACGCCGCTTACACTCGGTTCCACGATTCAGAACTCTATCTCATATTTTGAGATGGACGCCATCGACGCCGTTGACCGTCCAGGAGACCGAGATGTCCGAACCCCGCACCCTCAGCCAAAAGATCTGGGATCGCCATGTGGTCACCGCCGGCCTCGGAGGCGATCCCGACCTGCTCTACATCGATCTGCACCTCATCCACGAGGTCACCTCCCCGCAGGCGTTCGACGGACTTCGGATGAACGGCCGCCGCGTTCGGCGTCCCGACCTCACCGTCGCGACCGAAGATCACAACACACCGACGATCAATCAGAACCAACCGATCGAGGACGAGACCAGCGCAAAGCAGATCGAGACGCTACGGGTGAACGCCGAGCAGTTCGGAATCGTCAACTATCCGATGGGCCACGAAAACAACGGCATCGTGCACGTCATGGGACCCGAGCAGGGCCTCACCCAGCCAGGCATGACCATCGTGTGCGGTGACTCACACACCGCCACGCACGGTGCCTTTGGCGCGATCGCCTTCGGCATCGGCACCAGCGAAGTCGAGCACGTCCTCGCAACCCAGACACTGCCGCAGACAAAACCGGGCACGATGGCGATCACGGTGCAGGGCGAACTCGAACCCGGTGTGACACCGAAGGACGTGATCCTCCACGTCATCGGCGTGATCGGGACCGGTGGCGGGATCGGAAAGATCATCGAGTACCGCGGCGACGTGTTCGAGAACATGTCGATGGAAGGCCGAATGACCGTCTGCAACATGTCGATCGAAGGAGGTGCCAAAGCCGGCCTCATCGCCCCCGACGAGACAACCTTCGCCTACATGAAGGGCCGTCCCCATGTCCCGAGCGGCGCCGACTGGGACGCTGCAGTCGCCGACTGGCGGACCCTCGTGACCGACGAGGGGGCCACCTTCGACGAGGAAGTCGTGATCGCCGCAGCCGATATCAAACCGCAGGTCAGTTGGGGCACAAACCCGGCGCAGGTCATGCCGATCGACGGCCTGATCCCCGGACCCGACGACTTCGATGATCCGAATCTGGCCAACACAGCCGCTCGAGCACTCGACTACATGGGCTTCGAGGCCGGCATGCCGATCAAGGAGGTACGGGTCGACACCGTGTTCATCGGGAGTTGCACCAACAGCCGTATCGAAGACCTGCGTGCTGCCGCAGCGGTGGTCAGCGGACGAACCGTCGCTGACGGCGTTCGCACCCTGGTCGTTCCCGGATCTGGAAAGGTTCGCGCCCAGGCCGAGGCCGAGGGCCTGGATCAGATCTTTCGCGATGCAGGTTTCGACTGGCGCGAACCGGGCTGTTCCATGTGCTTGGCGATGAATCCCGACAAGCTTCAGCCGGGCGAACGCTGCGCCAGCACCAGCAACCGGAACTTCGAAGGACGCCAGGGCCGGGGCGGCCGCACCCACCTCGTCTCACCCCAGGTTGCCGCAGCAACAGCCATCGCCGGCCATTTCGCCGCCCCATCCGACCTCGACTGATCCCCAACTGCGCCGATCCTTGCCTGTGGAGCCTCTCACCACAGCACCGATGAACGCCGATCCGAAAAGGAACACCGACCATGAAAGCCGTACGCATCGTCTCCGGCACCGCCGTCCCACTCGACCGCACCGACGTCGACACCGACCAGATCATCCCCTCCGACTGGCTCAAGCGCGTCGAGCGCACCGGGTTCGAGAAAGGTCTCTTCTCGGAGTGGCGCGACGACCGCGAGTTCGTGCTCAACCAGGAGCAGTACAGCGGTGCCAACATCTTGATCGGCGGCCTCAACTTCGGTACCGGGTCGAGTCGTGAGCACGCAGTGTGGGCGATCCAGCAGTACGGGTTCGACGCGGTCATCTCGCCCCGCTTCGCCGACATCTTCCGGAACAACTGCACGAAGAACGGCCTTGTCCCGGTGACGGTGTCTGCGGAGTTCAATGCCCAACTCATGGCAGCGGTCCAAGCCGATCCGACGCTCGAGCTCACCATCGATGTCGAGCGTCTCACCGTCGAAGCTCCAGCCATCGGCCTCGAGACGACCTTCCCGCTCGACCCGGCGGTGCAGGAGCGCTTCCTCGAAGGGCTCGACGACATCGGCCTGACGTTGCGCCACGAATCCGATATCGACGAATTCGAAGCCGCCCGCAAGCCCTGGATGCCGGCCCAGGCCTGACGCATTGGGAAATTCGCACGTCCGGGGAACCAAACTGGACCTGTGAGCGTCTCACGGTCATCCAAACCCTGCGAACCCGGAGAACCAACGTGCGCAGAAATCTCGTTCCTCTTTCCCTCCTCGTGATCCTGGCCGTCATCGCTGCTGCATGCAGCGATGACGACTCGTCCACCTCACCCGGGAACGGCGAACTGGCAACGAATGACAACGGCGAGATCGTCATCGAAGTCGACGGGGACGAGATCGTGTTGACGTCGGGCCTCTCCGGCTTCGACGACTGCGACACGCTGCTCGACCACCTCCGGTCCGCAGCCGCCGACCGCGTCACCCCATGGGGACTCGACACCGACGGTTGGTACGGTCCGGTTTTTGCTCGCGACAGCATGGCGGTTGACGAGGCGATGGACGGTGACGACTCCGGTGCCGCTTTCGACATGGCCGAGGACAGCGTCGCGTCGACAGCCGGCGGCCAAGCCGCGCCGGTCGAGGGCGTCGACTTCTCGGGAACCAACGTGCAGGAACTCGGTGTCGACGAGGCCGACATCATCAAGACCGATGGCAACCGCGTCTTCGTCATCGCCGCCCGGCAACTCATCGTCGTCGATGCCGGTGCTCGAACGGTTGTCGGCACGCTCGACCTCCCCGACGACATCTGGCAGGGCGAACTCTTCCTCGACGGAGATGATCTGCTCCTCGTCAGCTCCGGCTGGGGTGGCCAAGACATGGTCGACAGCCTCACCCCCGAAGCGGGCAGCGGCACGGACGCCGCAGCCTCCATCGCCATCGAGGACAGTTGGTACGGCGGGAGCAGCGTCGTGCGCATCGCTCGCATACAGCTCACCGCAGACCAGCCCACGCTGATCGGTGAGCTGTTCGTCGAGGGCGACTACGTTTCGAGTCGGGCTGTCGACGGTACGGCCCGAGTCATCGTTCGCAGCAATCCCCAGTACAACTTCCCCTTCGTCTATCCCCAGAGCGAAGCAGGCGAGGACATCGCCGAGAACGCCAACCGTGCTGCGGTGCTCGGCTCCCAGCTCGAGTCCTGGCTCCCGGCGTACGGAATCGTCGACGACAACGGAGAGACGATCGAAACCGGCCTGCTCCCCGACTGCGGTGCCGTCCACGCACCAACCGAGTTCTCCGGTTTCGGCGTGCTCTCCGTGATCAACATCGGCGTCGGTGGTGACATCACGGACCACACAACGACGAGCGTCCTCGCCCCCGGAAGCACGGTGTATGCATCGACGGAGTCGGTGTATGTCGCTACCCAGACATGGCCCGACTTCCGGCTCTTCGAGGACGACGAGGACGCCTGGCAGCGGGTGTGGGACGCCCGCCGCACGTCGATCCATCGCTTCGCCCTCTCCGGAGACGATGCGGCATACATGGCATCGGGTTCGGTGGCTGGCGACATCCGCAACCAGTTCAACCTGAGTGAACACAACGGTCACCTGCGAGTCGTGACCACCACGGGCGAGACATGGGACGAGACGTCCGAGACCCACGTTCGGGTATTGCGGGAGACCGAGGGAGCTCTCGTCGAGGTCGGCTCGGTCGGGGACATGGGCAGAGGGGAGGCGGTGCAGTCGGTGCGGATGGTCGGTGATGTCGGCTATGTGGTGACCTTCCGCCAGATCGACCCCTTCTACACCCTCGATCTGAGCGATCCAGAGAACCCCCAAGTCGTCGGAGAGCTGAAGATCCCCGGCTTCTCCAGTTACCTTCACCCCATCGGCGAAGGCCGGGTGCTCGGGGTTGGTTCCGACGGCACCGACGACGGTCGGATCACCGGGTCGAAGGTTTCCGTCTTCGACGTGAGCGACCCGGCCAACCCCGAAGAGGTTGCCGTCTGGTCCGCTCCGGGCGGCTGGAACGACGTCGGCTGGGAGCACCGAAGCTTCCTGTGGTGGGAAGCAGAACAGCTGGCTGTCGTGCCGCTCTCCAGCTACGACGAGAGCGGTCATTGGGCCGGGGCCATCGTCCTGCGGATCGACGGTACCGAGATCACCGAGGTCGGTCGCATCGACCACGCCGATCCCCAAGCAGAACCCGGTGTCACCGGCTGTCGCCGGATCACCGGAGACGACATCCCCGGCTTCGACGCCGATGACGAGCAAAAGTTCGAATCCGAACTCGAGTGGATCATCGCCTTCGAGCAGGAAGGACAGATTCGGCTGTGCAAGGACGGCGAGAGGCCATCGGCCACCGGTTTCGACTGCTACGAGGAGCGTTGGCTTCTCGAAGAGGCAGCCCGGATCGACCTCCCCATCCCCGACGGTGCCGGCGTCTGGATGTGCTGGCCGCGTTGGAACCAGATGCCGACCATCGTTCGCACCATGGTCCTCGGCGGTGACGAACTCTGGACGCTCGGTACCGACTGGGGCTATCCCAGCCCGGATGCTCCTGGCACCCTGCAGATCAACGACCTGTACGACCTCGATCGCCTCGGTCGCATCACCTTGAACTGATCGCGGCGCCGTCGACACCGGGTCCGATGCGACCCGGTGTCGGCTACCGTCAACGCATGCTCCCAGCGCTCCGACGCCTTCTCAAGATCAGCAGCCTCGGGACAGCAGCCGCACTCGTGTACGGCCTCGCCCGTTCCGTTCGGCGGCCCCGTCCACCCGAAGCGGCCGGCGTGGCCTCGTGGCCGCCGCTCGTCGCCGAACCCGAGGTCGAGGTCCGAACGGCGCCGGTGCAGTTCGCTGCGCGGCCGGCTGCGCACGAGAGCGACCAAGACGATCGCTCCCGGGCCACCAAGGCGTCACCATGGGTGGAGCCGAACGATGGCGCCTGCCCCGACTCGCACCCGATCAAGGCCAATGCGGGAAGCATGATCTTCCACATTCCGGGTGGGGGGTCCTACGAGCGAACACGGGCCGAACGCTGCTACTGCACGGGCGAAGATGCCGAAGCCGATGGCTTCCGGCAGGCGAAACGCTGATCAGGAGAGCCGGACGGTCCGCACCGATCTCACGCCGTTCAGCGCGCGCAACGAGTCCTGTACCGCCTGCGGGACCGGTCCGTCGGTGCAGACCACCATCACGGCGGCAACGCCGTCGTCGTCTTCGCCGATGTGCATGTTCGAAATGTTGATCCCAGCGTCACCCAGTGCTGCGCCGACATGTCCGACCATGCCGGGAACGTCCTCGTTGCGAACGAACAGCATGTTCTCACTCATCCGGATTTCGAGTCGGTGACCGTCGACCTCGATCAAGCGAGGCTGACCATCGAGCGTCGAGATCGTCCCTGCCACCGTCAACCCACCGGCCTCGACCCGAACGGTGTTGACGTGATCCTTCGGTGCTTGGCTCGTGATGACCCGAACATCGAGACCGCGAGCCTCCGCGAGGTCAGCAGCGTTGACGTAGCTCACCGGGTCACTGGATGTCTGGCCGAGCAAACCCTTCAGGAAACTCAGACGGCCGAGCGACGCATCGCCCTCCCCCACCTCGCCACGCAACTCGAGATCGATGGTCGCGGGCAGGTTGCGGGCGAGCGAGCCGTAGACCGCGCCAAGCGCCTCGCAGAGCGGAAGATGCTCACGCAGCACACCCGAGGCAGGCCCAGCTGCAACATTCACGGCGAACGGCACGAAATCACCGGCGAGCGCCCGAAGGACCTGCTCGGCGATCTGCTCACCGGCGCGATCCTGCGCCTCGCGAGTACTCGCCCCGAGGTGGGGTGTGACAACGATGCCCGGAACCCCGATCAGCGGGGAGTCGGTGGTCGGTTCGTCGTCGAACACATCGATCGCAGCACCAGCCACCGTGCCCGCACGCACCGCATCGGCGAGGGCTGCCTCGTCGATGATCCCGCCACGAGCGACATTGACGATGCGAAGAGTTGATTTGGCACGTGCGAGCCGCTCCCTGTCGAGAAGACCAACCGTCTCGGGAGTCTTCGCAACATGGATGGTGAGAAAGTCGGCGCAGGCGACGAGATCATCGAGGTCGAGAAGTTCGATGTCGAGACGTTCGGCTGCTGCCGCCGAAACAAAGGGATCGTGGGCAACGATCCGCATTCCGAACGCAGCAGCGCGGGCCGCGACCAGGGTGCCGATTCGCCCCAGGCCGATGACGCCGAGCGTCTTGTCGGCGACCTCGACGCCCTCCCACTGCGACCGCTCCCACCGCCCATCGACGAGCGCAGCGTGAGCCTGAGGGATGTTGCGGGCCTGCGCCAACAGCATGGCGAGGGTGTGTTCTGCAGCTGAGGTGATATTGGACTCGGGCGCGTTCACCACCATCACGCCGCGCTCGGTTGCTGCGCGAGTGTCGATGTTGTCGAGTCCGACACCGGCACGACCGACCACGACAAGGTCGGTACCTGCGGCAAGGACGGCCCGATCGACCTGGGTGGCAGAACGGACGATCAGCGCGTGCGCCCCGGCGACTGCAGCACTGGTCTCCTCGGCAGAGAGGCCGAGTCGGAGATCGACGTCGTGGCCGGCGGCTCGCAGCGCGTCCAGCCCCGCGTCGGCAATCTTCTCGGTGACCAGAACCCGGCTCATCCACTCAGCATCGCCAGCAACTCTTGGCCCAGCAACGAGATCCCGTGAACACTGCGTGAACGCTCAGGCCACGGCGCGAAACAACATCGCTGCTGCCTCGTCGCGCCGGATGGGTTGCAGAGGACAGAAGTGGATCTCGGAGCATCCCCGCGTGATCCCGGCTGCAGCGATCCGTTCGATATCTGCCTCGTGTTCGCTGCCGTCATCGTCGACGAACGTGTCGGTTGCGGTGGCCGCAGGCAAGTCGAGCGCTCGAGCGATCATCGAGGCCATCTCCTGACGGGTCAACACGTCGCCGGCGCAGAAGCGATCTTCGTCACACCCGTCGGCAATGCCCGCAGCGGCAAGTGCGTTGATGTGGGCCTCATGGGTCGCACCGTTGTCGTCGACGAAGCGGTCGATGCCGGTCTCCGGAACGCCGAAGGCGCGCACGAACAAGGCGGCCGCTTCCCCGCGTGTCAAGTCGCGATCAGGGCAGTAGCTGTCACGCCAGGGCGGATTGCAGCCCTCGGTGATGCCTCTGGCTCCGAGCCATGCGATCGCCTGCGTGTACCCATTCGTGGCCGGCACGTCCCAGAACCCCGACGGTGGACGCATCTCCTCGACCGGCGCCGGGATCCGAGCCGGTGTCAGGATCTCGTCGGCACCAGGGATTCCACCATCGGTGAAGACGCTGCCCGCATTCCAGAGCATCCACCCGAGTCCGAGTGCGTCAGCCGCATCGATCTGCGCCCGGACCTCCTGCGGCCCATACCCCCCGAAGTCCTGCAACCAGGGCCGGACAGTCGTCCGACCCGCAACGCGTTCGAGCACGTTTCGCATCGACTGGTCGATCACCCCGCCCGGATGGTCTTCCGGCGAGAGGTACCCGAACCAGCCCGGACCCCAGTGGTTGGGATAGACCATCGGCGACAACACGTCGGTCACGTCCGCCAACGCTTCGACCTGATGCCCGATCCCACCGTCACCGGGCACCGACGTCACGAATCCGAAGATGTCGGCTGCGGTCTGACACAGCGCGCCAACCCGCTCCTCCGCGTCGGCCAAGAACCCGGTGATCGTGCCCACCCGAACCTCTTCGGTGCTCCCGGCGTCGAACACCAGCACAGACTGGTTTGCGTCGGGATACCGCACGTAGTCGAACTGGACTTCGTCGACACCCGCTGCGCAGGCCTCCTCGGCAAGTTGCAACGCGTACTCACGCGCGTTCGGATCGGTGG
Organism: Acidimicrobiales bacterium; assembly: GCA_049437325.1. GTDB lineage: Bacteria > Actinomycetota > Acidimicrobiia > Acidimicrobiales > Aldehydirespiratoraceae > UBA11606. The sequence continues at coordinate 89,934 of JBMTIM010000003.1, read as the reverse complement.
GATCGAGGAACGTCTGGCCGCGACGGGAAAAGACCTGCCCTCCGGTCGTACGCACCGCCATGTCCGGAAGGCTCCTGCCGGCCACCGGATCCTGGAACGCCACGATCCGGGCGATCACATGGATGCCGCGACTGTGCAGATCGGCGGTGACGTCAGCCAGATTCCAACGATCGAGGTTTGCGCCCGCAGCGATCGCCCACGACGACTCGGTTTCGGGAAACACTCGGCCCGACTCGTCCTTGAGATCGAGCATGAACGCGTTGAGCGACGTCCGCTCCACGAGGCCGACCAGATTGTCCCACTGCCGCGTACCGACCAGCGTGCCTGCAACATGAATGGCACGCATGACCGGCGCACCGAGCGTCACCCGGACGCGGTCGCCCGCACCGGACCACTCGACCGAGCGTCGAGGGAACCGCGGATGGCTGACCGTGACCGTTCCAGCATCGGCACCCGAGATCGCAGCTCGACCCCACATGTCGGTGACCGCAGTGCGGCCGTCGAGCTCGATGGTGGCATGGGCGAGGGCCACTCCCCTGCTGTCGTCCACGTACACGTCGAGCAGGCCGTCTCCCCGGGCGGCATCGACCGGATCGGGCCCGCCTGTCACCAGTGAGGTGATCATGAGGGCGGCGAGGACGACGCGGACCAGGAGGTTCAACGGCGAATGTCGAGCGGCGGGAGCTCATCGGCAGGCACGAACTCCAGCATCGCGCCGAAAAACGCCAACTCGGCTTCAAGTGCGGAAATGACGTTCTCGGCTTTGCGGAATCCGTGTTGTTCACCCTCGAAGAGCAGGTAGCTCACGGGCACACCCCGCTCCTCGAGCGCAGCGACGATCATCTCGCTCTGGTTGGGCGGGACGATGGCATCCTCGTCGCCCTGCAGCACGATCATGGGAGCGGAGAACTTGTCGACATGATTGATCGGAGACCGATCGTCGTACACCGCCTTGGATTCGGGCCACGGCCCGATCAGTGTGTCGAGGTAGCGGCTCTCGAACTTGTGGGTGTCGGTGGCGAGCGCCCCGAGATCGGCAACGCCATAGCGACTCGCACCGGCGGCGAACACACCGTGGAACGCCAACGCGCTCAGCACCGTGTAGCCACCTGCGCTTCCCCCCCGAATCATGAGCCGATCGCCGTCGACATCGCCCCGATCGGCGAGGTAGCGGGCAGCGGCGACACAGTCTTCGACGTCGGCGATCCCCCACACCCCATCGAGGCTGCGGCGATACGTCCGGCCGTACCCGGTCGAACCCCGGTAGTCCACGTCGACGACCGCAATCCCTCGCGAGGTCCAGTACAGGATCCCGAGCTGGAGCTGTCGTCGGGCCTGTCCGGTCGGGCCGCCATGGGCAAGCACCAGCAATGGTGGGGCATGCTCTTCCGGGCCGACATGGCCTGGATTGGTCGGCGGATAGTACAGGCCGTGTGCAACGGCGTCACCGTCACCGGTGGGGAACACGATCGACTCGGGCTCGATCAGATAACCCGGCTCGACCGGAAGCTCACGTCCCGTCGACAGGACCTGTCGACGGACGTTGGGGCCATCGATGGAGAGCTTGACGACCTGTGGCTCATGGCCATAGCCGGTACCGACGTAGACGACACCGTCGGAAGCGGGCTGGAGCGACGAGATCGTGGCGTCGGGCATCGAGATGGTCCGCCCATCCACGATCAGTTCATCACCGGTGGCCAGCCCGACGGCAGCAACGGTGTGATCAGCGGTGACCGCCCACCGCTGCATCCCGAACACCCAGCCGGGTGTCGCCACCTCGAACGGGCCTGTCACGACCGGCTGCAGAGCCGTGTCACCGTCGACAGCGACAAGGTTCCACCATTCATCACGGTCGGTGCACGCAAGCAACCGACCGTCCGGGGTCCACCCAGGTTCGGCCCAGGCCTCGGCACCATTGCCGAGCTCGAGCGACACCTCACCGATCGAACCGTCTCCGTACGGCGCAACATGCAGTCGGGTCGAGTCCCACGGCATGTTGGGATGACTCCACGAGACCCAGGCCAGCTGTGTGCCATCGGGGGAGAGACGGGGTGACGACACGAAGTCGGTGCCACCCCACAGGTCTCGGAGCTCCATCGAGCCGTCGGTCGGGATCGCAACCAGGTCGTTGGTCGGCTCACGGTCGTCATGGTGCGTCTCTCTGACGGCGATGACGAACGAGCCCTCCGCATCGACCCGGAAGTCGGCGAATCGAACACGTCGGGGGGCACCCGGCTCAGCCGTGAGGAACGTCGGTTCCCGACCGGGCACGAGTTTGCGCAGCCGTTGATCGCTGAGGTCGACGTAATACGCCACACCGTTGTGCACCCACCATGATCCGCCGCCGTACTCGTGCACGAGCGTTCGGACATACGTATCGGCCGGGGTGACCTCCTCGGCAGCACCGTCACGCCAGCGGATCAGCGCCGTCCGGCCACCTTCGTCGGGGCGGGCTTCGGCCCACCAGACATCGTCACCGTCGACACAGCACTCGGAGACACCGACCGCGCCGCTGACGAGCGAGGCCGCCGTGATCGGGGACGGCCACTCGCCGAACGGTGTGACCGTCGGCCCGGTCACGACAGAAAATCGGCGATGCGGGCGACGCCTTCTGCGAGGTCGTCGTCGCCCAGCGCGAATGAGAGGCGAGCACCACCGCCGACACCGAAGGCTTCACCGGGCACGATGGCGACCTTGGCCTGCTCGAGCAACACGTCGGCCAGATCGAGAGTGGTGGCGACCCGGTGGCCCCGGATCTCTCCTCCGAGCAGTGCAGAGAAGTCGGGGTAGGCGTAGAACGCCCCCTGGGGCTCGGGGCACAGCACACCGTCGATCCCCGACAACATCGAGTACATGGTCATGCGCCGGCGATCGAAGGCCTCACGCATCTCGTGCACCGCATCGAGTGGACCCGACACTGCTGCGAGCGCCGCCGCCTGAGCAACGTTTGCCACATTGCTGGTGGAGTGCGACTGCAGATTCTGTGCCGCCTTCACGAGGTCGGCAGGGCCGATCATCCACCCAACCCGCCACCCGGTCATGGCGTAGGTCTTGGCCACGCCGTTGAGGACGATCATCCGATCACCGATCTCGGGACACCGCGTTGCGATCGAATGGAACACATTGTCGCCGTAGACCAGGTGTTCGTAAATCTCGTCCGCAATCACCCAGATGCCGTGCTCAGCCGCCCAGAGCCCGATCGCACGGATCTCCTCCTCGGGGTAGATGGCGCCAGTCGGGTTTGACGGTGACACGAACACGAGCGCCTTGGTGTTGGGCGTGCGTGCGGCCTCGAGTTGCTCGACCGTGACCCGGAACCCTCCTTCGGCAGTGGTGATCAGCGGCACGGTGACGCCACCGGCCAGCGCGATCGGCTCCGGATAGGTCGTCCAGTACGGGGTCGGGAGGAGCACTTCTTCACCCGGATTGAGCAGAGCTTCGAAGCAGTTGTAGACCGCATGCTTCCCACCATTCGTGACCAGGACCTGTGATGGCTCGACGGCATAGCCGCTGTCACGCATCGTCTTGGCTGCAATCGCTTCTTTCAACTCGGGCAGACCGCCCACCGCGCTGTACTTGTGCATCGCAGGGTCGGAACACGCTGCGATGGCGGCGTCGACGATGTGCTGTGGTGTGGCGAAGTCCGGCTCGCCCGCCCCGAAGCCGATGACGTTCTCACCAGCGGCTTTCATGGCCTTGGCCTTGTTGGAGACGGCAAGGGTGGCCGACGGGGCGATGGCGCCGACGCGGCGCGAGATCCGATCGAGACTCATGTGATCAGGCTACTGAGCCGCCGCCGCGGATTTCGCTGCAAATACGCGCCGTTTTGTCGCCACAGCTGACACGCTGAGAGACCGTGAGCACGCCCGACATCGTCATCCCCGCCGACCTCCTGCCCGAAGATGGCCGATTCGGCTCCGGCCCCACCAAGGTTCGTCCCGAGACACTCGAAGCGTTGGCCCGTCGAGCCACCGACTACATGGGCACGTCGCACCGTCAAATGCCGGTCAAGCTGATGGTCGCCGAACTGCGCAACGGCATCGCCGAGTTGCTCCGCGCCCCCGACGGCTACGAGATCGTGTGCGGCAACGGAGGTTCCACCGGCTTCTGGGATGCTGCCGTGTTCTCGCTCATCGAGCACAGATCGCATCACCTGTCGTTCGGCGAGTTCGGGAGCAAGTTCGGCACGGCCGTTTCGATGGCACCCCACCTCGATGCCCCGTCGGTGGCGGAATCGGCCATGGGGACGCACCCACCGCTCGAATCGGTCGATGGGGTCGACGCCATCTGCTACACGCACAACGAAACGTCGACGGGCGTGATGCTCGACCCGGTTCGGGTGAGCACGGGGGACCAGTTGATGCTGGTCGACGCCACGTCGGGGGCGGGTGGCCTGATGTTCGATGCCGAGGCGACCGACGTCTACTACTTCGCGCCCCAAAAGGCGCTGGCCGGCGACGGGGGCCTTTGGATCGCCATGGTCTCTCCTGCGGCCGTCGAACGCATCGAGCGCATCGCCGCCTCGGGGCGTTACATCCCACCGTCACTCGATCTGAAGACCGCGCTCGACAACTCCCGCAAGGACCAGACGTACAACACTCCGGCGCTCGCCACCGTCTTCCTCACCGCGCAGACGGTCAACTGGTTCAACGAGAACGGGGGCCTGTCGTGGTCGGCCGGACGATCCGCCACATCGGCTGAAATTCTCTACGGCTGGGCCGACCGCTCGGATGCTGCCGAACCGTTCGTGCAGGTCGACACGCAACGCTCCAAGGTCGTGGCCACCATCGACTTCGATGCGTCGATCGATGCCGACGTGTTGGACGACGTGCTGCGTGCGAACGGCATCGTCGACGTGAACGGGTACCGCAAACTCGGTCGAAACCAGCTTCGAATCGGCATGTTCCCGGCGATCGACCCAGCCGATACGCAGGCACTCACTGCCTGCCTCGACTACTGCATCGACCGGCTCGGCTGAGCCGCCACTGCGCACCACACTGCCGATCGCAGTGGTCAGGGCGTGATACCGATGCGCGCTACCGGCTCCGCAGCGGCGCTGCGACGCCGAGCCGACGCAGCCAGTCCGGCCAGCACCTTGTTGCGAAGGTCACGGGGATCGATCAGATCGTCGAAACTCAACCCGTTGGCCGATCGGTAACTCGACTCGTTCTCAGCTGCGTGAAGATCGGCTCGGGTCTGACCGTCAGCCCCCATTGCGTTCGCAGCACCCGACGAACCCATCGCACCCAGGGTGGCACCAGGAAAGCCAAGGCTGAGAGTTTGCTCGTCGAACGGATTCATCGCCATCACGCTGGATCCGAAGCCGTAGGCCTTTCGGAGCGTCACATGAATCTTGACCGTCCGGGCCCTCGTCTGCGCGGCGAACATCCTGGCGCCAGCTCGCAACACCCCGGCTCGCTCGGCGATCCGCCCTGCCAGCACACCGGGAGTGTCGGCCAGGAACACAAGTGGCAGGTGGAAGCTGTCGCACACCTGGATGAAATGCGCGGCCTTGTCGGCGGCATCGGCATCGATCGAACCCGCAAGCACCGCTGGCTGGTTCGCCACGATCCCGACGGCATCGCCACCGATGCGGCCGAGCGCACAGATGATCGACGGGCCGAAATCCGGCTGGACCTGGAAGAAGCCTCCACCATCGACCAACTGTGACAGGGCCAGGCGCATGTCGTACGACGCCTGTGCATCCCGGGGAACGATCGACAGAAGATCGTCGAGCGAACGAGGACCGAGATCACCGGTGTCGACCCACGGTGGGCGCTCCCATGCCGACGACCCGAAGAACGACAGATAGGTCCGGATGTCGCGGAGCAGCGACTCATCGTCGGCACACACGTTGTGAATCACCCCGCTCGCAATCGCCACGCCGGGACCACCGAGCTCACCCTTGGAGACGTCCTCCCCGAGCGCCGCCTTCACCACCGGGGGACCCGCGGTGAAGATCGCACTGTCAGGTGTCATCAACGAGAAGTCGCACAGCGGAGCCGTGATCGCACCATGTCCGGCCGATGCGCCCATCACACCCGTGATCATCGGGACCAACCCCGAGAGACTGCCCTGCGCACCGAGGTCGCCGGGCCCGCTGCCACCCGGATCACCCGGCATCGGTGGCCGATGGCCAGCACCTTCGAGCAACATCACCAGCGGCACTCGTTCACGCCGAGCGACATCGGCGAGGCGCCAACGCTTGCGTGACGCCGCCGGGCCGATCGAGCCACCGAGCGTGGTGAAGTCCTCCGCCCCGACAGCGACAGGACGGCCATCGATCATCCCGATCCCGGCGACGAGGGCATCGGCGGGTGCAGCCCCGGACAGCGCCCCGATTTCGGTGAACGACCGCTCATCGACCAAGCCGGCAATCCGCTGCCGGGCATCGAGACGACCTGCGGCATGTCGTGTTGCCACCTTCTCGGCGCCGCCCATCTTGTGCGCCTCGGCTCGCCGCACGGCGAGGTCGTCGAGGGTTGCGTCCCAATCGGTCGGATCGGCCATGGCCGCCGACGATAGAGCGGGTCTCGGATCCGTGCGAGAAGGGCGTCGTCGAGGCTGCACCGCAGGTTGTCTCGACCCCTTCGCCCAGCGTGCTGTTCAGTTCCAGTACAGCGACCGCTCGATCACCGACGCCATGGTCTCTGCAAGCTCGCTCGACGGCACGCCCCACGCCTCGAACCCGGGCTGATGCGCACTCACATGGGCGAGCATGGTGGTCAGTACCGAGGCGATCGCTCCCGGAGACGATTCCGGAGGAATCTCCCCGGTTGCGCGGGCCTCGTGGGCGAGGTCCTGGAGTGCGAGGAACACGCCGTTGAAGAGCCGGGTACGGAGTTGACGGAAGCGATCGTCGCCCTCCAGCGCGGCAAGGTCACAGACCCGGAGCAGATTGCCATGCTCCTGGAAGAAGGCCATGAACCCGTTGGCCAGTCCCTTGGCGGCCGCATCTCCCTCCCACGACGCTTCGGTGACGAGCGTGCGGAGCCGATGACCGCCGGAGTCGGTGAGCTCGTCGAGCAACGACAACACCGCCGACTCGATATCGGGAAAGTATTGGTAGAACGTGGCCGGACTCGTCTCGGCCCGCCGTGACACATCGACCACGGTGAGGTCGCGATACCGACCTTCGGCCACCGCAGCGCTCGTGGCGTCGAGCAACCGTTGCCTGGTCGCCTGCCCACGGCGGCCCGCGACACGGCCATCGGCGGCGCGGGCCTCTCCGCTTCCGAGAGTCCGAGGATCACTCATGGCGACGGACCCTAGGCGAACTCCTCGCGCAGCGCGGGTCCATGCGCATCGAGCGGCGCCGCTCGACGTCTCGACATCCGAGCACTCGGCGGTGACACGGCGACCACCCCCTCGGGAGCGACCACGTGCCAGCCTCGGTCCGGTGTAGCGCGGACCGGAGCAGTCACACTCGGTTGCCGGGCCCAGGCCGCAACCTGAGACAGCGGCGTCTCGACCATGGCGGCTCGATCAGCAGCGAGAAGCTCCGCACCGAGCGCACCGGCCACGAGGCCGGTCAACGGGTCGGCGACGGCATCGGCGACGAACAGCGGGCCATCCGGTTCCTCGACCCAGATCCCGCCGGCAACCGCTGCATCGTCACCGAACCCCACCCGCTCCGGTGCCTCCACTCGTCCGTGGCCGGTGATCGACAACCATGACGTTGCGGTGTCGGTGACCACCTGCGCCGGCTCGATGCCGATCTGCTCCATCGCTCGCGGCCGCGATCCCTCGATCACAAGGTCGGCAGCACCGATCATCCGTTGCAGGAGACGCACGTCAGCCCGATCGCGCAGGTCGAGAGCAAGCATCTCCTTCCCGCTGTTCATCAGATCGAAGAACGGCGCAGGCCCGAGCCGCGCCCCGTCAGGACGGTTCCGGCCCTCGATCTTGATCACCCGCGCGCCGGCAGCGGCGAGAATCGATCCGGCGAGCGGGCCCGCCCACAGCGACGTGAGGTCGATGACGAGTGGCCGAACGTTCACCGAACGGGCCGGGCCACGAAGCAGCACCCGATCGGGCCCGTCCACACGACGCCGCTCGTCGGGCCGGGCGATCGCCACTCCCAACAACCGGCCCCGATCGACAAGATCGGCCGCCGAACGCAACGCAATGCGTTCGCTCACCCCGCACCAGTCCTGGGGATCGATATCTGCCTCGAGCAGTGCCGGCAGGGCGGCGATGTCGTCGTGTCTCGGCAGGTTGAGAACAATCCATCCATCGGCGGCCCGCTCGAACCGCGCAGCACCGCCAACCGACACCGATCCCCGCCGTTCCATGCCGGCAAGCGCGGCGCGCTCGCCGAGAAGGGCGGGTCCATCGAGGTGCACAACCGTCCCGAATCGACCTGTCAAGGTCGCCACCGACTGTGCCGCCGACACAGCCATGTTGACGACACCGGCCGGTGCAACCAACGGTGGCCCGTCGGGTCGTCCGGTGAGCGCCATGGCACCACTTGCGGCCCAGAGTGCGACATCGGAGTCCGCCATGGCCGCACCGTAGCGACTCTGCGTCGATGTCGACTTTCACGGCCGGGCTGCGGAAGGCAAACTGGCACATTCCGCTGCCGCGGAAGCGAACGCGAATCCATGGGGGAACAACGATGGTCGATTTGAAGGCGGGGGCCCGCTTCCAGAGCACGGTGTGCAGTACGGAGGTGATCGTGGTGAAGGGCGCTGGTGAGGTCGACCTGACGTGCGGCGGCGCTGCGATGGTTGCAGCCGGCACCGGTTCGATCGATGGTGCTCCAGCCGATGGCGCGGCGGACGGAACACAGCTCGGAAAGCGTTACAGCAACGAAGCCGGCACCATCGAGATCCTGGCAACGAAGGCGGGCGACGGATCCCTTGCCGCAGACGGCGAGGCTCTGGTGATCGCCCAAGCCAAGACCCTTCCTGCCTCCGACTGATCGCACGCCGGGGAGCCCGTCATGAACCTGATGATGCTTCTCGAGATGGCGGCTTCCGGTCTCGGCGAGCGGACCGCGGTCGGATCGAAGACGACCGGTCTCACCTACGCCGAACTCTTCGACAGTGCACAGGCAGCAGCGCGCCGCTATCGCAACAGCGGCGTCGAGGCGGCTGTGCTCTGCGACGAGTCGAGTCACGCCGTACCGATCATGTTGTTCGGCTCGGCGTGGGCCGGCGTGCCGTACGTCCCGCTCAATTACCGCCTTCCGTCCGAGGACCTGCTCACCTTGGCCGGCCGAGTCGGAAGTGCCGTCGCCGTCACCGACGAGACCAACCTCGACCGCCTTGCCTCGATCGACGCCGTGACGACGGTGCAACAGGGCGACTTTCTTGCCGACCCAGCCGGTGGTCACGACATCGGCGCCGAGCCGGGCGACTGGAACATGGACCCCGACGACGTGGCCGTGCTGCTGTTCACCAGCGGGACGACCGGCACACCGAAGTCGGCCATCCTTCGCCACAAACATCTGGTGTCCTACATCCTCGGTTCGGTCGAGTTCATGGGCGCCGGCGAGGACGAGGCGACGCTCGTCAGCGTTCCGCCGTATCACATCGCCGGAGTTGCAGCGATGCTGTCGTCGGTCTACGCCGGTCGCCGGATCGTCCAGCTCCCCCGCTTCGAACCCCACGCCTGGATCGACGCCGTCGAAGCCGAGGGAGTGACCCACGCGATGGTCGTGCCCACCATGCTGACCCGTATCGTCGATGCTCTCGACGAACGGGGTGGCGAGCCCCTACTCGGGGTGCAGGCGTTGTCGTACGGCGGCGGCAAGATGCCGCGTCCCGTCATCGAACGCGCCCTCGAGCTGTTTCCGATCACCAACTTCGTGAACGCCTACGGGCTGACCGAGACCAGCTCGACGATCGCGCTGCTCGGGCCCGACGAGCACCGAATTGCGCAGTACAGCGACGAACCGACCGAGCGCGCTCGCCTCGGAAGCGTCGGCCGACCATTGCCGGGCATCGAAGTTGCAATCCGTGATGACGACGGCATCGACCTTCCTGCGGGCGAGGTTGGCGAGATCTTCGTGCGGGGCGAACAGGTCGCCGGGGAGTATCGCGAGAACGGCTCGCTGCTCGATGCCGACGGCTGGTTCCCGACGCGCGACGGTGGATATATCGATGCCGAGGGCTTTCTGTTCGTGCAGGGCCGAAACGACGACGTCATCATTCGCGGCGGCGAGAACATGTCACCGGGCGAGATCGAAGATGTCGCAATGTCGCACCCCAACATCCGAAACGCAGCTGCGATCGGGGTCCCCGATCGCGAATGGGGAGAGCAGGTCGTCCTCGTCGCCGTGGCCGATGGCACGGCACCGGCGGCTGCCGAGCTCGAAGATCTGATCCGTTCCCGACTCCGATCGAGCCGGGTGCCTGCCCACATCGTCTTCGTCGACGAACTCCCGCACAACGACACCGGGAAACTCCTCCGTCGTGTGCTCCGGGAGCAGTACGCCCACCTCGGCGACGGACCCGCCGACTGACATGCACGGCGTGCCCCATTGGTCGCTCGGGGACGCAGTCGCTGCCACCGACTCGATCGACCTCCGCTTCGAGATCGGGGCAGCCGTCAACGCGCCAGTCGTCATCCTCGAGGCAACGCCCTCCGACGATCCGGCCCGCTGGCGACAGGTACTCGACCGGTTGGCACCTCTTCCCGTCGTCACCGTTGCCGCCGACGGCGACCTTGCCGACGTTGTCGGTGACGTCGACGCGCTGGCCCACGCCGTCCTCGACCGGCCCCTTGCCGCCACGACGGCGTTGCAGGTGATCCGAGCGGCCTCGGCATCACTCCCCGACGGCCTGATCCTCGAGTCGCTCGCCTACGCCATGTTGCAGGCCGGGCCAGAGCATGCAGCGTGGCTCGAGTCTCGCGGCCAGCGGGTGCGAAACGATACGGCGCCCCGCGTGCGATGCGAGGCAGACGAGACGGAGATCACGATCACGTTGACGCGCCCTCGACTTCACAATCTGCTCGACCGGCAGAGCCGCGACGAACTCACCGCCGCATTCGCGCTCGCAGGGTGCACAGACGAGGATCGTCTCGTCGTCTGGCGAGCCGAAGGTTCGTCGTTTTGCGCAGGTGGGGACCCCGCCGAGTTCGGTTCGGTGGCCGATCCCCCTACCGCCCATGCCATCCGAATGGCCGCTGGGCCCGCATCCCAGCTTGCGGCGATCGCCCACCGGACGACCGCACACGTCCACGGCGCCTGTGTCGGCGCCGGCATCGAGTTGGCTGCATTCGCCGGCAGGATCGTTGCGGATCCGGACACACGATTTCGTCTTCCCGAAGTCACGATGGGGCTCATCCCGGGTGTCGGTGGCACATGGAGCATCACCCGTCGTATCGGCTCCCGCCGGATCCTCGAGTGGCTGCTTCTCGATCGAATCGTCGATGCGCAGACGGCACTCGAGTGGGGACTTGTCGACCAGATCTCAACCGTCGAGCCTGCCACCGCGGCGACCGCGACCTCCTCGACACCGAGCTCGCCGGATACGGTCGGCTCGTGACCCGCACCGAGGCCATCGCCCGCATCGAGTCCTATTTCGACGACGGCCGCTTCTTCACCGAGCTCGCTCGCCGCATCGCGATCCGGACCGAGAGTCAGGAACTCGACCGCCGGGACGAGCTGCACCACTACCTGGCGGACGAAATCGCCCCGTCGCTCGAGCAACTCGGCTTCTCGACAACCGTCCATCCCAACCCGGACGACCCCGACGGTCCCCCATTCCTCCTCGCCCACCGCCACGAATCCGACCATCGACCGACCGTGCTCGGATACGGCCATGGCGATGTGGTTCGCGGCTACGACGATCAGTGGCGTGAGGATCGATCACCATGGCGTCTCGAGGAAGCCGGCGACCGGTGGTACGGCCGAGGCACCGCCGACAACAAGGGCCAGCACACGATCAACCTCGCGGCGATGGCGAATGTGCTCGAGACCCGCGGTTCGCTCGGCTTCAACAGCACCATCCTGCTCGAGACCGGTGAGGAGACCGGCTCCCCCGGGCTGCGAACGTTCTGCACCGAGCACCGAGCGCAACTGGCGGCCGACGTGCTTCTCGCCTCGGACGGACCGCGCCTGGCTCCAGAACGTCCGACAATCTTCATGGGCACCCGCGGAGCCCTGAACTTCGATCTCCACCTCGACCTCCGCGACGGTGGCCATCACTCGGGAAACTGGGGAGGCCTGCTGGCAAATCCTGGCGTCATCCTGAGCCATGCGATCGCCTCGATGATCGGTCGGCACGGCGAGATCCTGGTACCCGACGTTCGCCCCGAGGGCATTCCGGCATCGGTGAGCGCCGCAATCCGAGAACTCGAGGTTGGTGGCGGCGACGACGCACCGATGATCGACACCGACTGGGGCGAACCGGGCCTCAGTCCGGCAGAGCGGGTGTTCGGGTGGAACACACTCGAAGTGCTCGCATTCACGACCGGGAACCCGGACAAGCCGGTCAACGCAATCCCGCCCTCGGCGCGTGCCCACTGCCAGATCCGCTTCGTGGTGCCCTCCGACCCCGACACCATGCTGGCTGGTATCCGACGCCATCTCGACGAGCATGGCTTCCACGCCATCGACATGACGGTGCCGCACACCCCGATGATGGCAACACGACTCGACCCTGACCATCCATGGGTCGAATGGGTCGCCGCCTCCATCGAGGACACGATCGGTGAACCGCCCACGGTGTTGCCCAACCTGGGTGGCTCACTCCCGAACGACATCTTCGCCGACCTGCTCGGCATGCCGACCGTCTGGGTACCGCATTCCTATGCGGGCTGCTCCCAGCACGCGCCCGACGAACATCTGCTCGCACCGATCGCCCGCGAAGCCCTTCGGGTGATGACCGGGTTGTACTGGGATCTCGGTGAGCGCCCCGCCTAGCGGGGCAGTCCGAGCACCCGTTCGCCGATCACATTTCGCTGCACCTGGTTGGAGCCGCCGTAGATCGTGTGCGCGCGGCTGTACAGGAACGTGCGCTGCGCTGTGTCGATCGCATAGTCGGGTCCGTCACCATGGCCGTTGTGACCGTCGGGGCCAGCGGCCATGCCACTCGCTCCGGCCACCAACATGGACAGTTCGCCCATCCGCCGATGCCAGCCGGCCCAGAAGAGCTTGCCGATCGACGCCTCAGGACCGGGTACCCCGTCGTGGGCGAGGGCCGTGAGCATGCGCAATTGGTTGTAGCGGAGAACCTCGAGCCGAACGTACGCCTCGGTGAGTTCTTGACGAACGACGGGCTCATCCCACCGGCCGTTGTGCTTTGCGGTCGTGATCAGATCGTCGAATTCCTGGCGGAAACTCACCTGCTGCCCGAGTGTCGACGCTCCTCGCTCGAACGCGAGCGTGCCCATGGCCACCTTCCAGCCGTTGCCGACGCCGCCGACGACGAGGTCCTCGTCGGTGACGGCGTCGGAGAAGAACGTCTCGTTGAACTCGGTCCCACCCGTGATCTGAACGATCGGTCGAATCTCGACACCGGGCTGGTCCATCGGTACCAGCAGATAGCTGAGACCAGCGTGGCGTTCGCTCCCCGGTTCGGTGCGAGCCACCACGAACACCCAGTCGGCGAACTGGGCCAGGGAGGTCCACACCTTCTGCCCGTTGAGGACCCACTGGCCATCGACCAACTCGGCTCGGGTCTTGACGTTGGCAAGGTCGGAACCAGCATCGGGCTCGGAGTATCCCTGACACCACAGCTCTGCACCGGACAGGATCGGCGGTACGAAGCGCTCCTGCTGCTCGGAACTTCCGAAGGCCATGAGTGTCGGCCCGAGCAGCGTCACCCCCATGTTCGGGATTCGCCCCGGCGCCCTGGCCTCCACATAGGTGAGGTGAAAAACGACCTGTTCGGCGAGGGAACATTCTCGTCCCCCGATTGCGGCGGGAAAGTCGATACCGAGCCAGCCCCCGGCGGCCAGTTCGCGCTCCCACGCAATCTGAACCTCGGCGGGAATGTCTTCGTGCCCGGTCAGACCGCGACCTCGATACCGGGCGAATTCACCGGTGAGATGCTCCTCGATCCAGGTCCGAACCTCGTCCGCGAACTCGAGCAGGGCGGGGTCGAGCCGGACGTCCATCTCGGCAGGATACGCCGGACCTGACGCACCGTCAGGATCGGTGGCAGAATCCCGCGCATGCGCAGTACGCCACCCCAACCCACGATGACGATCGCCGAAGTCGACGCCATGCTCACCGGCGAAGGAGGCTTCTTCGAGACCGAGGAAGTCACCGTCGACGGCATCGCCATGACGACTCTCAAGAACCGTGCTCCACATCTTCGGGCGTTGCTGCAGAACTCGTCCAACCATGGGGGTGACGGCAGCAGCCGCTACTACGTCTTCGATGACGGGCGCGAAGCAACGTTCGCCGAGAACATCGGCCACGCCGCATCGGTCGCCGCTGCCCTGCGCGACCGTTACGACATCGGACACGGCGACCGGGTCGCGGTGCTGGCGGCGAACTGTCCCGAGTGGATCCAGACCTTCTGGGCCGTCACCTCCCTCGGCGGCATCGTCGTCGCAATGAACGGGTGGTGGACCGAGGACGAGATCCGATACGGCCTCGACCTCACGTATCCCAAGCTCCTCGTCACCGATACCCGGCGCGCCGAACGCATCACCGGTGACCCAGGCATCCCAATGATCGTGATCGAGGACGACTTCCCCGAACTGCTCGCCCATGCACCCGATGCAGCCCTTCCCAACACGCCGATCGCAGAGGACGACCCGGCCACCATCCTGTTCACCAGCGGGACCACCGGACGACCGAAGGGCGCCATCATCACCCATCGGAACTTCGGGGCGTATCTGGGCTGCGCGTTTCTCCTCGGCGCCCGCGATGCGTTCCGGTTCCCTGCCGATCCCGACGCACCGCCGGCGCCGCCAATGGTCACACTTGCCGCCAGCCCGCTGTTCCACATCTCCGGCCTCCACTCGTGTTGTGTGACAGCCGTTGCGTCGGGCTTCGGCCATGTGTGGACCACCGGGCGCTTCGATCCCGAGAAGGTCTTGCAACTCACCGAGCAGTACGGCATCACCCGCCTGAGCGGGGTCACGACGCAGGTGTGGCGCATCGTCGAGCACCCCACGTTCCGTGACTACGACACATCGACGGTGTCGTCGATCGGTGGCGGCGGCTCGGTCTGGTCGCCAGAACTGCAGCGCGCGTGTCGGGAGGCACTCCCTCACGCCGAGCGTGTCGTCGGCGTGGGCTACGGCCTCACCGAATGCTCGGGACTGGCGACGAACGCCGGCGACGACGTCCTCCTCGAGTACCCGGACTCGGTCGGCTATCCGATCCCCACCTGTGAGGTCGCAATCCATGACGATGACGACAACGTGTTGCCCGACGGCGCGATCGGCAACGTCATGTTGCGAGGTCCGATGATCACGCCCGGCTATTGGGACAACCCCGAAGCGACAGCCGAAACGATCCGCCCGGGGGGTTGGCTCCGCACCGGTGATTTCGGCCGCCTCGAACACGGTCTGCTGTTCCTGTCGAGCCGCCGCACCGACCTCATCATTCGAGGCGGCGAGAACATCTATCCCGTCGAGATCGAGAACCGGCTGGACGAACATCCGGCGGTTCGCGAGGTCGTCGTTGTCGGTGTCGAGCACCGAGAACTCGGCCAGGAGGTCAAGGCGATCGTCGTTCCCTACCAGGGCGTGGCGGTCGATCCCGACGAGCTCGCCACCTTTGTGGGTGCGACCCTGTCGGCACACAAGGTTCCCGCTCATTGGGAGATTCGAACCGACCCCCTCCCCCGAAACGCGACCGGCAAAATCCTGAAGCGGGTTGTGATGGGGGATGCCGAGAACACGTTCATCGAAGACTGACCACCGTGCTCACCGACATCAGCCGTCGAGCAGCGGTCGATTTTGCCGACACGCCTGCCTTCGTCACCGATCCGCTGCCGAACGGCTCGTGGTCGATCACCTACGCCGAGCTCGATCGGGCTGCCGACGAGGCAGCAGCCGGCCTCGTCCGGCGCGGTGTCGGCGAGCGATCGGTCGTTGCACTCGTCCTTCCGTCGGTGATCGACTACGTCGTCCTGTTCCTCGCCGCGGCGCGCCTTGGCGCAGTCACCGCAGGACTCAACCCACGGTTCCGGCCAGCCGAGAATCGTCATGCCCTTGGCGTTCTCCGTCCTGATCTGGTCATCACCACATCGGAGCTGGCCGATGGCTGTGACGCTGTCTCCTGCCCGGTCGAGATCATCGAGCCCGGAGTCGACCCGACCAGTGTCTCGGCCGCGTTCCGTGTGGCTGGAGCCTCCCCGGCCCCGCCCCTTGCTGATGATCCGGAACGTCCGGTCTGCATCTGCTTCACGAGTGGCTCGACCGGCCAGCCCCGGGGGGCCTGGTATGCAAACCGGCAACTCACTCGCATTGCCGAACTCGACTCGGGCGGTGCGTGGGGTGGTGGTGGCCACGGTCTGTCGAGCACCCAGTTCGCCCACGTGGGATTCATGACAAAGCTGCCATGGATGATGGCCACCGGCCGTACCACCCACCTGCTGGATCGTTGGCGAGCCGACGCCGTCCTCGACCTGATCGTGCGGTACAAGATGCCGGCCGTCACCGGCGTTGCTCCCCAGATCGCATTGCTTCTCCGGCTCGCCAACATCGCCGATCACGACTTCGATCATGTGAAGGCGATCGTGGTCGGAGGCTCTGCCTCACCCCCGGCGCTCGTGCACCGTGCCCGTGAGGTATTCGGGGCCCCGTACTCGATCCGTTACAGCTCGACCGAGAGCGGAGGGATCGGGATCGGCACGGCGCTCGACGCCGATGACGAAGAAGCGCTGCACACGATCGGACGTCCCCGACCCGGTGTCGAAGCCGAGATCCGCGACCCGGAGGGGCATACCGTCTCCGCCGGCGAGGTCGGTGAACTGTGGCTTCGCTCCGACGTCATGATGTCGGGCTACTGGAACGACCCCCAGAGCACAGCCGCGACAATCGTCGATGGTTGGTTGCGTACCGGCGACCTGGCGCTGATCGATCCCTCCGGGGCCTTTCGCCTTCAGGGTCGCTCGACCGAGATGTACATCCGAGGCGGGTACAACGTCTACCCGATGGAGGTCGAGTCGGTCCTCGTCGACCATCCGTCCATCGCCGAGGTCTGCGTCATCCCTCGCCCCGACGACGTCATGGGCGAGATCGGCGTGGCATGCGTGGTGCCGGTCGACGGAGCGACCGCACCGAGTCTCGACGCACTCCGCGCCTTTGCAGCAGCCCGGCTGTCGCACCACAAGCTGCCGGAGCAACTGCGACGCTACGACGAGTTGCCTCGAAACGCATCCGACAAGGTCGATCGGCTGCGGCTGATCGCCGACGAACCGCCGGATTGATCAGCGGGCTCGTTTCGTGCCGTCCTTTCGTCTCCGTCGTTGCCGCTCTTCCCCACGACGGCGAAGCTCGTCGAGCTCACCGACGAGTTCGAGAAACAGACGAAGCCGTGTCGTCGACATCGTCCCCGAGCCGACAGCTGCCTGCACTGCGCATCCCGGCTCCTTGCGGTGTGCGCAGTCGCGGAAGCGACAGGCTGCGGCCAACTCGACGAGATCACCGAAGACGAGATCGACCGCATGCTCGGCCTCCCAGAGACCGAGACTGCGGATCCCGGGAGTGTCGAGGACCATCCCTGCGTCGTCGGGCACCAGCACCAGTTCACGGGCGGTGGTGGTATGACGACCCTCGGCATCGCTGGCTCGGACCTCCCCGACCTCGAGGAGTTCCGCACCGACCAGCCCATTGACGAGCGACGACTTCCCGGCACCGCTCTCGCCCACCAACCCGAGTGTGCGCCCGGCGCCCATCAACGCTCGGAGATCGTCGAGACCCCGACCATCCACGACGCTCGTCATGACGATCGGTGTCGGACCGGCGATTGCGTCGACCACCTCGAGCGCATCCGACGGATCGCGAACTGCGTCCAGCTTCGTCAACACGATCACCGGTTCGGCACCGCTGTCGATCGCCAGCACCAGCAGTCGCTCGAGCCAGCCGGGTTGGATGGGACGATCGAGCCCGAGCACTGCTGCAGCTGCGTCGATGTTGCTCGCCAGTACCTGTTCGAGGTCGCGTTCGGCCGGATCACGGCGACTGACCGCAGTCCGGCGCGGCAGCACCCGGTCGATCACGAGACCGAGACCTTCGGCTTCGGCGAGTTCGACCCAATCACCGGTGACGGGGGCGATCTCGCCCTGCGCTCGCTGCGAGTCCGAGAAGACCCGACGTCGGCCCCGACTGGTCATGACATCGCACTCGCCGCGGTCGACACGCACGACTCGGCCACGATCGGCTTCGGCGACGACGGTGCGCCACCCGGCAGGATCGACCAGGGCTGCTCCCCACTCGGAAAGGACGACGTCGGACTTCACGGAACATCAGTGTGCCTCGCGGGAACCATTCCCCGTACCGATGCGTTCCTGAGACATGGTTTCTGACATGACGGCACCTGACGGAACAGCGACGAACGGGGCGCACCCGGTCCCGACCTGGATGGGTTGGCTTGCCGGCGTCAGCGCAGCCGCCGTCGCACTCGGGTTCGGCCAGTTCATCGAAGGCGTCACCGACGTGCCCGGCCTCGTGCTGGGAGTGGGCGAGCTCGTGATCGACTACATGCCTGGTTGGGCAGCCGAGGAGTCGATCGAGAACCTCGGATCGGCCGGGAAGGGCAACCTCCTGCGCGGAATCACGATCGTCAGCTTCGTCATCGCCGCCGTGCTCGGGGATCGGTCGGCTCGCCGCTCCCGTGCGGTCGGGATCTGGGGCTTTGTCGCCTTCGGACTTCTCGGCGGCTGGGCAACCGCTCGCAACCCTCAGTCCGATGCCCTCGCCAGCTGGCTGGGGGCGCTGACCGCCGCCGTGCTCGGTATCGCCACGCTTGTCGTTCTGGTGGGTCGAGCACGAGCGAGTGTCCCGGCGAACAACACATCAGGTGACTCCGGCGGAGTCCTCGCCAGCCCCCTCGAACCGCCGGCTTCTCGTCGTTCGTTCCTCGGATGGTCCGCCAGCGCCGGAGCGGTCGCATTGGCGGGGGTTGGCCTCGGACGCGCTGCAGCGGGAGAATCAGCGGCCGAACTTGCCCGGGCCAGCATCACACTCCCGAGCACCACCACCCAACGGGTCCAGGCGAGCACGACCACGACCCGTGCCCCCATCGCCCGCATGACTGCATCGGGTGAGGTCAGCTCCACCGAGTTCAACGGGATCGACGGGCTGGCGAGTTGGGTGACGCCCTCGACGAAGAGCAACTTCTATCGCATCGACACGGCACTGCAGATCCCCCAGGTCGACCCGGCCAACTGGACGCTGCGAATCACCGGCATGGTCGACAATCCGCTCGCATTCACCTACGACGACATCCTTGCCATGGATCTGGTCGAAGAGACGATCACCCTGTCGTGCGTGTCGAACGACGTGGGTGGTGACCTGGTCGGCAACGCCGTCTGGACCGGCGTCCCGCTGATCGATCTCCTCGAGCGTGCGGGGGTACAGGAGGGCGCAACCCAGCTGGTGGGCCGATCCGTCGACGACTTCACGGCCGGATTCCCGACCGAGGTGCTCTACGACGGTCGCAGCGCGCTGCTTGTTGTCGGGATGAATGGTGAGCCTCTGCCGGTGCGTCACGGATTCCCGGCCCGGCTGGTGATCGCCGGGCTCTACGGCTACGTCTCCGCCACCAAGTGGATCGAGGAGATCAATCTCACCACCTGGGAAGGCTTCAACGGCTACTGGATCAACCTTGGTTGGTCCAAAGAGGGACCGATGAAGACCATGTCGCGTATCGACGTGCCCCGACACCGCGAACGACTCGAGCACGGCACCCAGATCCTCGCCGGAGTTGCGTGGGCCCCCAACCGGGGGATCTCCGCCGTCGAGGTGGCGGTCGACGAGGGCGAATGGCAGCTGTGCGATCTCGCCGTTCCGGGTACCGACGAAGCCTGGGTCCAGTGGAAGGTCGAGTGGGACGCCGATCCGGGCATGCACCGCATCGACGTTCGCGCCTTCGACGGCGAGGGCGTACTCCAGCCGCAAGGACCGAAGCCTGTCGCTCCCGACGGGGCCGAAGGATGGCACGCCATCCTCGTCGAGGTCGTCTGACCAGTCTCCGCCCCGCCATCCACCAACCGCGCGCGCAACCTACGTACGGTTCGGGGGCAACATGACGAGCAACCGTCGAACCTACGTTCTCGACACCTCGGTCCTGCTGAGCGAGCCGCAGGCGCTGAAGCGTTTCGAGGAGCACGCAGTCGTTCTTCCCCTGGTGGTCCTGACCGAGCTGGAAGCCAAACGGAACCATCCAGAGCTCGGTTGGGCGGCCCGAACTGCGCTTCGTACGCTCGAAGAGCTGCGCGAGCATCACGGATCGTTGCTGGAGGAGCTACCGGTCAACGAACACGGGGGCACCATCCGCGTCGAGCTCAACCACACGAGCACCGAGCCACTTCCCGAGGCATTTCGTGTCGACGCCAACGACCATCGAATCCTCACGGTCGCCAACAACCTTGCCCTCGAGGGTCTGTCGGTCACGCTTGTCTCGAAAGATCTCCCGCTGCGTCTGAAGGCCGGTGTGGTGGGCCTCGACGCTGCCGAATACCGCGACACCGACGTGGCCGACGGTTCGTGGACGGGCTACACCGACTTCGTCGTCGACAGCAGCGTCATCGACGAGTTCTACGACGAGGGCGTCGTCGACCTCGACGACGCTCGACAGCTCCCGGTCAACACCGGAATCACACTCGTTGCCGGATCGCAGTCGGGACTCGGACGGTTGTGGGACGACAAGCGCGTGCATCGCATTCCCGACCGTTCGGTTTTCGACGTGCGACCACGCTCCCGTGAACAGCACATCGCGCTGGACCTGCTCACCGACGACTCGGTGGGCATCGTCTCACTCGGTGGCAGAGCCGGAACCGGGAAGAGCGTTCTGGCTCTCGCCGCAGCGCTCGAAGCAGTGCTCGAACAGCGCACCCATTCGAAGGTGATCGTCTTCCGACCGCTCTACGCCGTGGGCGGGCAGGATCTCGGCTATCTGCCGGGTTCGGAGGCCGAAAAGATGTCGCCGTGGGCTGCGGCCGTCGGTGATGCACTCGAGGCCATCGCCGGTCCTGAGGTGGTCGACGAGGTCATGCACCGCGAACTGCTCGAAATCCTTCCCCTGACCCACATCCGGGGCCGCTCGATCACCGACGCATTCATCATCGTCGACGAAGCGCAGAATCTCGAACGCAACGTCTTGTTGACGGCACTCACGCGAATCGGTGAGAACTCGAAGGTCGTGCTCACCCACGACGTCGCCCAACGCGACAACCTGCGGGTCGGTCGCTTCGACGGCATCGGGGCAGTTGTCGACCACCTGCGAGGCCATCCACTCTTCGGACACATCACCCTCACACGCAGCGAACGCAGTCCGGTCGCCGCTCTGGTGGCCGGTCTGCTCGACGGCCACGGCTGAGGCTCAGTCGGCCGAGAGCTTCTCCATCGTCGCCATCATCTGGTCTCGAACGACCTCGAGTGCCTTGTAGGGACGCATCATCACCTTGAACTCGGTGATCCAGCCGTCGTCATCGCACGTGATGATGTCGACGCCGTTCACGTACATGCCATCGACCGTGGTCTCGAACTCGAGCACGGCATGCGTTCCCTGCACGACGTGCTTCGTGTAACCGAACCCAGCCGACGACCCGGCACTCGGCGCCGAATCGTCTGTGGGCTCTCCGGGCAGCACGGTGCCGGCCGCCGTGAGGTAGCGCTTGGTGATCTCGCGCCCTCGTTGGGGCGTGTAGACCACTGGGGAGAGGAACACACAGTCTTCATGAAGGAGCGCATCGAGACCCCCTTCCAGCTCACCCCGGAGGTGCTGGAACCAGCGGTCCATGACAGAGAAGATCGGATCGGAGTTGTGCATAGAAACCTGATCATCTCACGCACCGCACCCACTATGGTCACCTCGATGAGCAACGAGCGCGAGGTTCTCGACTACGCCACCTACGGCACAGCAGTGCGTGAGTTGGCCCAGCAGGTTGCCGACGACGGCTTCCGGCCGGAGATGATTCTTGCCATTGCACGCGGTGGGCTTCTCGTGGCCGGATCACTCGGCTACGCGCTGTCGGTGAAAAACATCTACGTGATGAACTGCGAGTACTACACGGGGGTCGACGAACGCCTTCCCGTGCCGGTGATGCTGCCGCCCTACGTCGACTTCGTCGACATGGAAGATGCCAAAGTGCTCATCGCCGATGACGTGGCCGACACCGGGCACACACTCAAGATGGTCTATGACCACTGCGCCGAGCGGGTTGGTGAGGTTCGCTCGGCTGTCCTCTACGAGAAGTCGCACTCGCTCGTGAAGTGCGAATACGTGTGGAAGCGCACCGATCAGTGGATCAACTTCCCGTGGTCGACCGACGAACCGGTGGTCAGCCCCGAGGAGGCACGGCACAAGGTGCTCGACGCCTAGGGGCTGTCTAGCTGCCCAGCACCTCTCGCTGAAAACGTTCGAGGGTGGCCATCTTGTCTGGTCCGGCGATCGCAAAGTCGGGTACCACGATCTCATCGACCCCGACCGCTTCGTAGTCTTCGATCACGGCCTTGAGTTCGTCGACCGTCCCGACGAGTCCGGAACGGTGATCCAATCCGGTTCGGATCTGCTCGGCCTTCTCGGCGTCGTCGACGAGGATCAGGAGCCCTACTGCGGTGACGTGGACACTGGCCATGTCGCGCCCCTCCTGTTCGCAGTGGCCGCTGAGGGTGGCCAGATGCGCAGCAATCGTGTCCGGACGACCCCAGGCGTTCCACTCATCGGCGTGCCGGGCGACGGTACGCAGCGTGCGCTTTGCGCCCGCACCGCCGATCAGAATCGGAAGCGACCCGTTGACCGGTCCGGGCTCGACGGGCGCCTGCGTGAGCGTGTAGTGCTTGCCGACAAAGTCGACCCGCTGTCCGCCGGCCTCGAACATGGTCCGGCACAGGGCTGCAGCCTCTTCGAGACGGTCCGAACGCTCCTTGATCGACGGGAGCTCGATACCGAGGCGCTGATGTTCATTCAGTTGCCACCCGGCTCCGAGTCCGAGCACCGCACGACCACCGGACATGTGATCGAGCGTGATCGCCATCTTGGCGGTCACGGCCGGATGCCGGTAGGTGTTTCCCCCCACCATGAGCCCGAGCCGCACGTCGGGTACTGCGGTGGCGAGCCCACCCAGCAGCATCCAGCCCTCGAGCAACGGCGCCATCTCGGCGTCGGTCGGACCCGGACCGTTGCTCGGATCGGCCGCCGGCATGAAATGGTCGGGAACCCACACCCCTCGCCAACCTGCGTCAGCGGCGAATCGAGCACCCTCGAGGATCTGATCCCAGGGCTGCGATGGGCTGGCCCAATACGAGAACTCCATCAGCGCTCCTCTCGGCGATAGGCGATGCCGAGTCCCGCAGGGGCAGGTGACGGCTGGTGCCGAGCCCGGATCGAGATCACGATCAGGACGATGACCGTGAGAATGTAGGGCAGCATCGACAGCAGGATCGGCGAAAAGTCGACGCCGAACGGCTGCAGTCGGGTCTGCAGTGCAAGTGTGAAACCGAAGATGACTGCCCCGGTGGCAACTCGACCAGCCCGCCATGCCCCGAAGATGACGAGCGCCACTGCGATCCAGCCCCGCCCAGCGATGAGCCCCTCGCTCCACGCACCGACGATTGCAGTGGTGGTGAGATAGGCACCCGACAGGCCGGCGAAGGCTCCACCGACCAGCACCGCCATCGCTCGAATCACCGCCACCGAATGCCCGGCGGCATCGGCGGTCGAGGCGCTCTCACCCACGGCACGAACACCAAGTCCGAGTGCGGTTCGGTTCATGACGAACCACGTCCCGACCCC
This sequence comes from Acidimicrobiales bacterium, assembly GCA_049437325.1. Lineage (GTDB taxonomy): Bacteria > Actinomycetota > Acidimicrobiia > Acidimicrobiales > Aldehydirespiratoraceae > UBA11606. The sequence continues at coordinate 66,059 of JBMTIM010000003.1, read as the reverse complement.
CAGCGCCACCGCAAGGTACGTGACCGGGGTGGTGGAGAACACGGTTTCGCCGATCCACGGGATGTCGCTCAAGAGTGGGAGGTCGATATCGGTGAACTGCGAACGACGGGGGTCATCGGTGTATCCGTCACCGATGAAGTTGGCCAGACCGAGGCCGAGGATCGTGAGGGCCAGACCACTCACCACCTGATCGGCCCCGAGACCGACGGCGACGACAGCATGAACACCAGCGGCTCCTGCACCCGCCAGTGCCCCGATCACCAGGCCGAGCCACGGCGAGCCGGTGCTGACAGCACCGATGTACCCGCAGACGGCGCCGACCGCCATCATTCCCTCGACACCGAGGTTGAGCACGCCTGATCGCTCGGCGATCGCTTCGCCGAGTGCAGCCAGGTACAGCAATGTGGCGAACTGGATCGTGGCGACAACGAGCCCGAGAAAAGCCGCTTCGCTGATGTCGAGCGCAGCGAGCAGGCCGATCATGGTGTCACCACCTTCCGCTCGACGAGGGCCACCTGATAGGTGGAGAGCACAGCGGCACCGATGGCGCCGAACAGGATGAGGGCCTGGAGGATCCCGGCCACCGCCGGCGACACACCAAGGGTTTGGATCGACTGCCCACCGACCTGTACCGCACCGAAGAAGACAGCGACGAGCGCAACACCGCTCGGTCGCATGAGGGCGAGGGCGGCAACGATGATCCCGGCAAACCCGAACCCGTTCGAGATGTTTTCGTTCAGCCGCGCCGCAGTACCGGTGAGCTCGACACCACCGGCGAAACCAGCGACTGCACCTGACAGAACCAAGACGCCGAGCACCTTCTTTCGCATCGAAATGCCCGCATAGGCCGCGGTCTTGGCCGACGCGCCTGCGATGCGGAGCTCGTACCCCCACACGCTGCGATTGACGAACCACGCGAATCCGGCGATCACAGCAAGCGCGATGAGCACACCGAGATGTGATCGTTCCCAGATGATTCCCAGTTGCGAACCCTCGGGCTTGACCGTGATCTGAGGGAACCCGAAGCCGTCGGGGTCTTTCCACGGGCCCGTCTGCAGGTACACGATGAGACGGACAGCAACCTCGTTGAGCATCAGCGTCGTGATGATCTCACTCACGCCGATCTCGGCTTTGGCCAACCCGGGACCGAGCGCCCACAGGGCGCCACCGAGCGCAGCACCGATCAGCATGGCGACGATCAGGACCGGACTCGGCCAATCTGCTCCGATCCGCCCAACCAGGGTGGCGGCGGTTGCACCGAACATGATCTGACCCTCGGCACCGATGTTCCAAAGACCCATGGTTGCTGCGATCGAGACCGCCAGCCCAGCCAGCGCAAGTGGGACAGCTCGATTGAACGTTGCCGACAGGGTGTCAGCCGTCCCGAAGCTGCGATCCCACATGCGTTGATAGGTGTCGAACACCGGGTCGCCCGAGATCGTGAGCAAGGCCGCGCCGACGACGAGCGCGAAGACGAGGCCAACCACGAACGCAATCGGCTGACCGCCTCGCACCGCCGCTTCTCGACGGCGAAGCACCAACCGTTTCACGCCGATGCCTCGGCGGTGGTGCCCATCATCGCTTCACCGATCTGGGTGCGGGTCGCCTCACGGGCGTTGAACTCGCCGACGATACGACCTGCGTTCATGACCAGAATCCGATCCGCCAACGAAAGGAGTTCGTCGAGATCCTCCGACACCATGAGCACACCGGTGCCCTCGTCACGCTGTTGCACGATGAGTCGCTGGATGGCCCGTACCCCGGCGACATCGAGTCCACGAGTCGGCTGCGAGGCAACGACGACGTCGGGCTTGCCCGAGAGCTCGCGCCCGAGCAGCAGCCGCTGGAGGTTGCCACCCGAGAGCCCGGCCAGCGGCGCATCGCGTTTGCCGATCTTCACCTCGAATCGCTCCACGATCCGATCGCAGAACGCCCGGGCACTCGCCCAATTGAGCAACGGACCGCGCCGCAACGTCCGGAACTCGCGCATCACTGCGTTCTCGGTGACAGGAAGCTTCGGCGCAAGACCGACCCCGAGTCGATCCTCGGGTACGTATGCGAGCCCTGCCGCAAACCGCCGCTGTGGCGGCGCATTCGTGACGTCGGTTCTCATCACGGTGACCGTGCCGGCCTCGACCGGTTCGAGTCCCGCGATTGCGTCCGTGAGTGCTCGCTGCCCGTTCCCGGCAACCCCAGCGATACCGACGATTTCACCTGACCGGACATCGAACGAGACACCGTCGACGGCCACAAGCCCGCGTGCATCTCGAACGGAGAGGTTGTCGACCGTGAGCGCAGGGTCGCCGGGCATGGCAACAGCGATCGGCACAGCCTCGACGGCGACATCGCCGACCATCAGTCGCGCCAACTCCGATGCATCCACGTCGGCAACCGGCACCGACGCTGCGACCGTCTCGCCACCGCGCAGTACGGTCGCTTCGTCGCAGAACGACACAACCTCGTCGAGCTTGTGGGAGATGAAGATCACCGAGCGGCCATCGGCAACCATCCGGCGAAGCACGTCTCCGAGCTCCACCGCTTCCTGCGGTGTCAGCACCGCAGTTGGCTCATCGAGGATCAAGACCCGGGCGTCGCGCCACAGTGCCTTCAGGATCTCGACTCGCTGCCGCTCTCCCATCGAGAGCTGCCACACCGGACGGTCCGGCTCGACCTGAAAGCCGAAGCGCGCCGCCACCTCACCGACCTGACGTTCGATCTCGGCTGTGTCGAGGACGCGTGGTGCAGCGCCGAGCACAACGTTCTCCGCAACGGTGAACGACGGCACGAGGCGAAACTCCTGGTGCACCATGCCGATCCCGGCCGCCAACGCATCGGCTGGGGACGCGAAGATCATCGTTCGACCGTCGATACGAACATGTCCCTCGTCGGGTCGGTACACCCCGGCGAGGCAGTTCATGAGGGTTGTTTTTCCGGCACCGTTCTCACCGAGAACGGCGTGCACCGTGCCGGGGCGAACCGTCAGGCCCGCCCCGGCATTGGCGATCACACCGGGGAATCGTTTCCAGATGCCGTCGAGTTCGACGGCAGGGTGGGTCACCCTGCGGCCGACCCGACCACGCCCTCGACGAACACGCTCATGCCGAGAAGGCTCAAGCCATCGGGAGCGAAGTCTGGCGGGGTCTCTCCAGCGGCGATGAGTTCGTTGCCGTCCTGATCGTTGATCGGACCCGTGAACGGATCAAAGGTGCCTGCAATCATTTCCCCGCTCCGCTGATCGATGAGATCGCGAATCTCCTGGGAGACGTCGGAGGCGAGCGAACCGATCTGCACCATGCCGGTTTCCATGCCGGGCCAGGTGCCCCCACCGGCGAAGGAGCCGTCGGCGACCGACTCGATGGCCAGCGCGTAGTAGTGACCCCAGTTCCAGATCGCCGACGAGAGATAGGCGTTCGGCGCGTACTCGCACATGTCGGAGTTGTAGGAAATCCAGCGGGCACCAGCCGCCTCGGCACGCTCGCCTGCGGCGGTGGAGTCCTGATGCATGGCGATCACGTCGGCACCGCCGTCGAGCAAGGCCTGCGCCGCCTCGCCTTCGACCGCAGGATCGAACCAGGTGCTGGTCCAGTTGACGGTGACGGTGGCGTCGGGGTTGGCCTCTCGCACACCGAGCGTGAAGGCATTGATACCGCGAATGACCTCGGGAATCGGGAAGGCGGCGACGTAGCCGATCTCGTTGGTCTCGGTGGCTGCACCAGCGGTGAGGCCGGTGAGGTACCGAGCCTGATAGATCCGCCCGAAGTAGTTGCCGAAGTTGGTGTCGTTGCTCTTGTAGCCGGTGGCGTGGAAGAAATCGACATCGGGGAACTCGGCTGCCAGAGCCTCCATCGCATCCATGTAGCCGAACGACGTTGCGAACACGGCATCCGCTCCATCAGCAATGAAGTCACGGACGGACTGGTCGAACTCGGGGCTGCCCTCAGCGATGTTCTCGACCGTCAGAAGAGTGGCACCGGTGGCTGCGGCCGCCTGCTCGGCACCGCGATGGTGGGCCCACGTCCAACCGGCGTCGCCCGGATCGGTCAGATACACGAAGGCAGCGGTCACATCGGATGCGTCGACCGAGCTGGTGGTGTCGTCCGGCTTGATCGGAGCACACTCGCCCGCCGCGTTGTCGTCAGAGGCTTCGTCGCCAGCCGAGTCGTCAGCCGATGCATCACCTCCCGAGTCGACCGCAGCGTCATCGTCATCACCGCAGCCAGCGGCGATGAGGGTGAAAGCGAACAGGACAGAAAGAAAGAGCCGAAGTCGGCGTTGCATGGGTACTCCCTCCCAAGTGAGTGCACCGCCAACCTAGGGCAAATTTCACCGGTGTCAATTCATCCGAATTGTGGAAAAACCTGGGTATTTCTTGCCCTGTGGACAACCTTGGCTGCGGCTGTGGACCGTGCTGTGGAAGACGTGTCGATCTCGGGGCTCAGGCTTTCACGGAGTGGAGGTGAGGGGAGTTGAACCCCTGGCCTCCTCGATGCGACCGAGGCGCTCTACCAACTGAGCTACACCCCCGTGGGAACAACGAGCGTAGCGGCACCCTGGGCCGAACCGACACGGTCGGTCAGTGGGTCAGGCGTTGACCTGCTGACGCGGCGCGTAAAGAGGCGTGACGCCCTCCGGGTACAGCATCTGCACCTTGATCTCTCGCTCGGCCGCGCGATTGCGACGTTGCAACACGGCGACGCCGTAGACGCCCAGCGCAAGGTCCAGCAGCACGTGGGCGACGATTGCGGTGGCACCGAGCGCAAAGGATGCAAGCAGTGTGAGCAAGGCCAAACCGCCGAGCCCAAGGGCAATGTGCCGGCGTCGGCGAGCCGCAGCGACCGATGATCGGGGCATGAGTTCGAACCGTGGGAGACCCGTCCCCTGGACCGACCTCGACGCCGACCCACCCAGGCTTCCCATACCGGCAGAGAAGGCGTCGATGCGATCGCTGCGGGCGCTGGCCGAGAGGCGTGAACCCTTCCACATCGTTGCGAGATACGCGCACCAGGCAACGCCCAACAACAACACCACGATCGACGTCGACATCATTGAACAGAACCCTCCAGCAAACAGCGCATGCTTGCGCCGCGCACCGCATGGGACTCAGACGATCGCCCGAATCGCGCACTCCGAATGACGACTCTATGACGAAACGACATCTTTTGGCAATGCGAGTGACTCGATTTCTCCTCGCTACCTGCCGGTGATGTCATCGCACTGCGCCATACCAACAGCACATCAGGTGTCGTCGAGGCGCCGATACGTTCCCGAACGCCCACCCGTCTTCTCCCACAGTGTCACTGCGTCGATGACCATCGATCGATCCATCGACTTGCACATGTCGTAGATGGTCAAGGCTGCTACCGAGCAGGCGGTCAGGGCTTCCATCTCGACACCGGTTCGATCGAATGTGTCGACCGCCGCCTCCACCTCGATCGAGGCGTCGTTGATCTCGAAGTTGACCGTCACTGCGCCGACCATCAGCGGGTGGCACAACGGCAGCAGGTCCGACGTTCGCTTTGCGGCTTGGATACCTGCGACGCGGGCAACGGCGAGCACATCACCCTTCTTGATCGCTCCCTGAGCGACCGCCGATGCCGTCTCCGGCGTCATGTTGACCCGCCCCCGGGCCACCGCACGTCGATGTGATGGTTCCTTGGGGGTGACGTCGACCATACGCGCCCGACCGTCGGAGTCGAGATGGGTGAAGCCGCGTTCAGACATGGGCGAAGTCTACGGGGTACTCAGCCACCGATTTCGGACATGGATCGCCGGGGGCGGATGAAGTGCACCTGATTGATCTGATGGCCCGCCCACTTCGCGGCGACAGTGCGTTCGAGGGCCTCGGCGATGGCGTCGTCACCGGAACCGTTGCGCAACAGTGCCCGAACGTCGGTCTCGTCAACGGCAAAGAGGCAGGACCTGAACTGCCCGTCGGCAGTGATTCGGGTGCGATCACACGTATCGCAGAACGACTCGCTGACCGTGGCGACGACACCGATCTCCCCGTTGCCGTCTGCGTAGCGCCAACGCGTGGCGGGCGCCGAAGAACGTTGGATCGGCTCGAGCTCGTACTCGGTCCGAAGGGTGGCGAGGATCTCGGCCTGTGTGAGCACGAGCGAGTTGTTCCAGATCTCATCAGCATCGAGCGGCATGAACTCGATGAAACGAACGATGACACCCTTCTCACGGCCGAATTCGGCGAAGTCGAGGACCTCATCGTCGTTGATGCCCTTCATCACCACACAATTGATCTTCACCGGATCGAATCCGACCTCGAGTGCAGCCTCGACGCCTGCAAGCACCCGGTCGAGATCGTTGCGCCGGGTGAGTTTCAAGAACCGATCGGGCCTGAACGAGTCGAGGCTGATGTTCACTCTGGTCAGACCGGCAGCCTTCAACTCGGCGGCAACGAGCGGAAGGCTCACGCCGTTGGTCGTCATCGCAAGATCGACACCGAGCGCTGCGAGCTTCTCCACCAGCAGCGGCAGGCGGGCGCGGACGAGCGGTTCACCCCCGGTGAGCCGGATGCCATCGACCCCGTATCGCTCGACCATGATCCTGGCAACACGCTCGATCTCTTCGAAGGTCAGCAAGTTGCTGCGCTCCTGCCACTGCATCCCCTCCTCCGGCATGCAGTAGGTGCAGCGGAAGTTGCAGCGGTCGGTGACCGAGATCCGAAGGTCGCGATGCACTCGGCCGAACCCGTCGATCAGCTGCATAGTCATGGGCCAAGGCTACCGGAGGGGCAGAATCTGGACCTCGTCGCCCGGCGCAATGTCGACACCGTCGGGGACGAGCGCCAGTGCGTCGGCCCGAGCCATCGCAGTCAGTTGATGCGAGCCCTGCCCGCCGGCTCGCCGAACATGCCACCGACCGGTTTCGTCAACTCGGCCCTCCACCCGAAGGAAATGAACCTTGCCATCGCCGGGATGCTCGAGCGTGTCTTCGCTGACCGCTCGGAGCAGGCCCAGCGCCGTGTCGTCGTCGCCGGCCATGAACCCGATCGCCGGGCGAGCCAGAAGCTCGAACGACACCATCGACGACACGGGGTTGCCCGGCAACCCGAACACCGGTGTTGTGCCGACAAGACCGAAGGCGAACGGCTTGGCGGGTTTGATCGCGATCTGCATCCACCGCATATCACCGATCTCGTCGAGCACGACCTTCACATAGTCGAAGGCTCCCATCGACACGCCCCCGGAGCTGAGGATCGCATCGCAAGACGCCGCCCCGGCGAGAAAGGCGGTTCGGATCGCGTCGGGTTCGTCGACGGCGATCCCAAGGTCAACTGCATCCCAGCCCGCCTCGGCCACAAGTGTCAACAGCGTGCGTCGGTTCGAGTCGCGGATTTCACCGGGCAACAGTGGCCGGCCGTCATCGACCAGTTCATCGCCAGTGGAGATCACACCGATTCGCGGCCGACGAACCACCGAGACGGTGTACACGCCGACGCTGGCCAACACGCCGAGATGACCGGCGGTCAGTCGCGTTCCCGCCGGGAAGAGCAGATCACCGGGCTGCACGTCCTCACCGGCGCCGCGAACGTGGTTCCCGACATCCACAGTGATGTGGATCTCGACCGTGCCCGCTGCTTCGTCGAGCGAAGTGCGCTCGACCATCACCACAGCGTCTGCGCCGGCCGGCATTGGTGCACCGGTCATGATCCGCGCCGCCTGCCCGGGACCGACCTCACCATCGAGCGTCGATCCCGCTGCGATGGTCCCGATCACTTGGAGCGTCACCGGCGCGCCATGGGTGTCGGCGGCCTGCACGGCAAACCCGTCCATCGCCGTGTTGGCGAATGGAGGTACCAGCTCCGCAGCCACGACATCGGCAGCCAGCACGAGGCCACCCGCATCAGCGATCGGCACCTCGATCGGCTCCAGCCGAGCAACGCGATCGAGAACGTGTTGGCGGGCTTCGTCGAGCGGGAGCACCCCCCCAGACTAGAAGCCGTTTGACTCCAGAGCCGCTTCGAGCATCACCGCGACGGCAGACCCGTCAGTTCCTCGCAGCGACAATTCGACGTTGGCTCGCAGCCAGTCGACCCTGCGCCCGGTGTCGAAACCCATGTCGTCGACAACCAGACCGCGCAACCCGCCGTCACCGATCTGCAGGGCCAGCGCGTCGGTGAGCTGTATCTCGCCACCCCGGCCAGGCTCGGTGCAGGCAAGCTTGTCGAAGATGTCGGGGGTGAGCACATACCGACCGTTGATCCGCAGGTTCGACGGGGCACGCTCGAACACAGGCTTCTCGACGAGTCGATCGACAACGACCACTGCGCCATCACGCGTCGAGTAGCCGGCGCAGCCGTACTTCGTGATCTCTTCGCCCACGGCTTCTGTCAGCGAGACCACCGACCCCCCCACCGACTCGGCGACGTCGATCATCCGCCGGACCGTGTGACCCTCGTCGGGGAACAGTTCGTCGGGTAGGAGCACGGCGAACGGCTCGTCTCCGACGTGAGGGGCTGCCATCGAAATTGCGTGGCCGAGACCGAGCGGCGACGCCTGCGACACGAAGCGGACGTTGGCAAGCTCGCTGACGTGTCGAACCCGAGCGAGTAGCTCCGATTCCCCCCGTTCTTCGAGGGCCGATTCGAGGTCGGTCATCTGGGCAAAGTGGTCTTCGATCGGTTTCTTGTGCGGGCTCGTGACGATCACGATCTCGTCGATACCGGCCGCAACGGCCTCCTCGACAACCCACTGGATCGCCGGCCGGTCCACCACGGTGAGCAACTCCTTGGGCACCGCTTTGGTGGCGGGAAGAAAGCGAGTCCCGAGGCCGGCGGCGGGGATCACAGCAGTGCGGACGCAAGCAGCGGTCATGGAAAAGACACCTCTCGAACGATGAGCGGCGATCGGGGGTCAGACCTGTTGCTCGGACCGACCGATGATCCGCCTGATGTTGGCCTGATGGCGAACGACGACGATCGATGCGACCCCAGCACCGACGGCGACCTCCCAGCCGGAGCGACCGATTGCGAAGATCATGATCGGATAGCCGAGCGCGATCGAGAGGGAGCCCACGGCTGCGACCCGCCCCAGCTTCACCACCGAGAAGAAGAGGACGGCACACGCAAGCCCAACCAGCGGTGAGAGAACCAGGCCGCCACCGCCCGCCGTCGCCACGCCCTTTCCACCACGAAAGCGCCGGTAGAAGGGCCAGACGTGACCCGCAACGGCAGCGATCCAGACCGCATGTGCCTCGCCTCTGCCGGCGAGCACGAGCGCAATGGCGACAGGGATCACCCCCTTCAGCGCATCGATGACGCCAACCAACACACCGATCCGCTTTCCCGACAGTCGGTAGACGTTCGATGCACCTGGATTCCCAGAGCCGGCCTTCGTTGGATCCACACCCGCCCGACGGCCGAGCCACAGCGCGGTCGGAAAGGTCCCGACCAGATAGGCGGCAACGAGCCCGACAGCCAACCACATGGCCTCATCGTACGGTGCCGAGCACCGCCGGTACCGGTATCCTCCGACTCGTGCCGACCTACGACTATCGGTGTGAACGCACCGGCGAGATGTTCGAGATGTGGCAGTCCTTTGCCGAGGACACCCTCACGGTCTGCCCGCGAACCCACGATGGCGATACCGACGTGTGTGGAGCCGAGGTGAAGAAGGTGTTCTCCAAGGTCGGCATCGCGTTCAAGGGTGACGGCTTCTACAAGAACGACCACGGCTCATCGTCCCAGCGGTCATCGACCGAGTCGTCGGGTTCCGAGTCGTCGGGTTCCGAGTCGTCGGGTTCCTCGGCGTCCACGACGAGCGCTTCCACCACTGCGACGAAAGCCTCCAACACCTCGAGCAGCTCGTCGTCCGCCGACTGACGACATCCGATCGACACCTCCCCCGATCCGTTCTCGAATCTGCGAGGTTGTCTCCTGTGGTCGTACCCCCGCGTCCGTCCCTGCCCACACCGCTTCACATCACCGTCGCAGGACGGTTGCGCACGGCTGCGGCCCGCTACCGACTCCTTCGGATCGCGGCCGTGGTCACGATCGCCCTCGTGGTCGCAGCAACACTCGAGCGAGCGCACGACAGGGCTGCCGACGCCGAGGCCGCCTGGACCACGACCGGAAGCGTGCTCGTTGCCGCCGCCGACATCCCTGCCGGCGAACTGCTCGGCCCAGCATCGATCACTGCGATGCCGGTTCCTGCTGGCCTCCGGCCCCCCGATGCCTTGACCGATATCGAACCCGGTGCCCGCACGATGGTGGACCTTGCCGTCGGGGAGATTCTCCGATCGTCACGAGTGGACCGTGAGGCGGGCTCGGGCTTGGCTGCGGTCCTTCCCGATGACCATCTTGCCTTCACCATCCCGGCAGACGACACCGAGGCCGTCGCCGGTGACGTCGTCCGACTGTACGACCTCACCACCAACCGGGTCGCGGTCGACGGCGCCAGAGTTCTGAACCGCCACGACGACATGATCACGGTGGCCGTCCCAGAGCGCAACACCCGCGACCTCGTCGCAGCACTCGGCACCGGCGGCACCGTCGTCGCGATCATGCGGCCGGCGCTGAACCAGGGCTGACGACAGGCGCCGTGCGCCATGTACGCCGCCGCAACACCGGGGCCAAGACCGTTGGATGATCGACCGTCTCGCTCGCAAACGGTCAGCCAATCGCCACCACGATCAACACGACAAGACCGACTGCGACCCGGTAGATCACGAACGGAGTGAACGAACGCGTGTTGACCAAACGCACCATACCCCACACGCCAACACAACCGGTGAATGCCGAACTGGCCATACCCCACAGGAACGGCGCCCAGAAGTCAGCCGGGATGGAGGCATCGAGGAGGGAGTAGACCCCGGCCCCGCCCACGATGGGAAGACTCATCAAGAACACGAGTCGGGCAGCCGCTTCGCGTTCGAATCCCAGCATCCGGCTGACGGTGAGCGTGGCACCGCTCCGACTCACCCCCGGCTGCAGCGCCAACGCCTGACCGAACCCCATCATCAGCGCATCACGCAACCGGAACTCGCGCAGGGCGCGTCGCTCAGGTCTGCGATCGGCAATCAGCAGGACCAAGCCGAACACGATCAACATCACCGCGATCAGCCAGATGTGATCGAGGTCGTCGAGCAGGCTGTCGGCGACCACCCCGGCACTGGCGGCGGGCACGGCACTCACTGCGAGGAACCACGCGATCCGGCCGTCGACCCCCAAGGCTGCGCCACGAAGCGGGGCGAGCCCGGCACGCAGGTACTTCACCACGTCGTGACGCAGGTACGCCACTGCGCCAACCAGCGTGCCGAGATGCACTGCGACATCGAACGGCCGCTCAAGATCATCGGGCAACGAGTCCCAGCCGAAGGCCCATCTCGTGAGTTCGAGGTGCCCACTGCTGGAGATCGGAAGAAACTCCGAGAGCCCCTGAACGATACCCAGGACGATGGCGTGCAGGATCGGCATGCGATGACGAGGCTACGCAGCAGATCCGCCACCGAGGGTGAGTCCCTCGAGCACGAGCGTCGGCACCAACGATCCGCCGGGGAGGCGCTCGAGATCGGCTCCGACGGCCGCAATGTCGAGCAGCACTCGCGGGATCGCCCCCGCCAGCGTGCCTTCGCGAATCGGCTCGGCGAGCTGGCCGTTGCGGATCATCACTCCCTCGACACCCACGCTGAGGTCGCCACTCACCGCATTGACCCCCGAGTGCAGACCCTGGAGGCTGGCGACGAGCAGACCGTCGTCGATCGACGAGATGAAACGCTCGAGGTCGCCCTCACCCGGTGCAACCGAGAGCGAACGGTGGCCCGGACTCGGCGTGCCTCTCACACCTCGCAACGCCGAGCCAGTCGTGACCGTGTCGAGTCCGCGGGCACTTCGGCTGTCGTGCAAGAAGCCGTCGAGTACGCCACCGGTGATCAACGGGACGCGACGACACGCAATCCCTTCACCGTCGAACGACGATGCCGACAACGACTCCGGATCGATGGGGTCATCCATGACCGAAAGTGCTGCCGCAGCAACCGCTTCGCCCAACCGATCGGCAAAGGGCGTTCGGCCCTTCACCACTCGCTCGCCCGACAGCATGCCGGCGACGATGCCGAGCATGGTTGCTGCGAACCGTGGTTCGAGCACGACCATCGGACGACCGGTGGTCGGTGGGCCAGCTCCGATGAGCTGCACACCCCGCTCGACGGCGAGTCGGGCGACGTTCTCGACGTCGAGATCCTGCGGCGCTCCGGCAGCGTCGACGGCTCCACCTGTTCGGGTCGAGCCATCCGGGTCGTCGATCAAGGCACTCGTCGACAGTGAGCAGGAGCTGCCGCGGTCCCAACCGTCGATGCCCAACGAACTGACGATGGCGCTCTCGGCGCGGGTGTCGGCGTAGAGGGACGTGCGCACGTTCCGCACCCGCCGGTCGGCCCCGATCGTGGCCCGTTCGAGTTCCACCGCCAGCGCAAGCTTGTCGTCGACGCTGGTCGACGCGATCCGGTCGTCCCACGGGTCGAGGTCGACCGCAGCGACGCCGTCGGGCTCGGCCAACCCAACTCGGTCGTCAGGTTCGGCGAAAGCTGCGTTGTCACGTGCCTCCTCGACGAGTTCGTCGACCACATCGGCATCGAAGGTGCCGGCGTGCGCGAATCCCTCTCGGCCATCGACGACCACACGCACGCCAACCCCACGGCTCTCGGCCACGGTCAGCGATTCCACCATCCCGCCGTGAACCCGTACCTCGGTCCGCACGGCCGACCCGGCACAGACCTCGATCTGCTCACCTGGTTGTGCCTGACCCACCAGGCGCCGGGCCAGGCGGGTTGATTCGGGCACCGTCACGCGCCGGACATCGTGACGTCGCCGACGACCAAGGAGACCCCGGCAGCACTCATCGGAAGCCACTCGAGATCGTCACCGATCGCAATGATGTCTTGGAGCAGTCGCTGCACCGTCGAAGCGATCGTCACTTCTCGAATCGGCTCGGCCAAGGTCCCGTTGCGGATACGAAGACCTTCGGCTCCGGTACTGAAGTCACCCGACACGGGATTGACCCCGGAGTGCAGCCCAGCCACACCCTGCACGAGGAAGCCGTTGTCGATGTCGGCGATCAACTCTGCCTGCGACCGGTCACCGGGAACCAACGCAAGCGCCTGTGCGCCAACCCCCGGTGCGCTCTTGAAACCGGCGCGAACCGCTGAGCCGGTCGACGTCACTGCGGCGCGTCGCCCTGAGTAGGAGTTGTGCAGGAACCCGGTGAGAACACCGTTGTCGATGAGGGGTGTGCGGCGAGTTGCAAGGCCCTCCCCGTCGATGGCGGTCGCGGTGAACGCAGCGGCGTTGGTCGGGTCGTCGACCAACGTGATCGAGGGATGGGCCACCATGTCGCCCATCCGCTCGGCGAACATCGACCGGCCCTTCACAACCGCCTCACCGGTGAGTGTGTGGCCGACGATGCCGAGGAGTTGTGCTGTGACCCACGGGTCGAGGACCACCGTGAGCCGCTCACTTGCCGGTTTGGACGCGCCGAGCAGTCGGGTCGCACGTTCAGCGGCATCCCGTGCAGCCGCCCCCGGATCGAGCGTCCGCGGATCACGGCCGATCGAAAAACCGAAACCGGTCTGGGTCTCGCCATCGGCCTCCGCCAGCGCATAGGCCGACACGTAGCAACCCGTTTCACGCTCGACCACTGCGATGCCGGTGCTGGTGGCGACAGCCGATTCGTAGACGGAATCGATGTACTCGGCCGACTCGATGCCGCAGATGCGCGGATCAGCGGCGAGTGTGGCCCGCTCGAGTTCGATTGCCAACTCGACCTTGTCGTCGGTGGAGAACGAGTCGAGGCCAGGGGCGTACAGCTCCAGTTCGACGGCTGCGACCCCATCGGGCTCGGCAACACCGTTGAACTCGTCGGGCTCGGCGAACGCAGCGTTGTCGCGGGCTTCGCGAAGCGTCTCCTGCAGTGCATCGTCATCGAGGGTTCCGGCGTACGCAAACCCCTGCTTGCCGTCGACGACGACCCGCACACCGATGCCTTGGCTCTCGGCGCTCGTGAATGCCTCGACCGAACCGTCGTACGCACGGGCTTCGGTTTCGCGTTCGTGGACCACGTACGCCTCGATGTGTTCGCCGTCGTTGGCCCACGCGACGACGCGGTGCGCGATGTCGAGAAGCTCAGCCATGAATCAGGCGGCGGTGCCGCCGACGGTGAGGCTGGTGACCCGCAGGGTCGGGGTGCCATCACCGACCGGAACACCCTGACCGTCCTTGCCGCACGTTCCGGGTGAACCCATCTTGAAATCGTTGCCGAGCATGTCGATCCGGGTGAGCACCTCGGGTCCATTCCCGATCAGGTTGCCCTCCCGGATCGGTTCTGCGATCTCCCCATTTTCGATGAGATACGCCTCGGTCATACCGAATACGAAATCGCCGGTGGCGGTATTCACCTGCCCGCCGCCCAGTTGGGCGACGTAGACGCCGTGATCGGTGGCCGCAATGATGTCGGCCGGATCATCGTGGCCGGCGGTGATGTACGTGTTGGTCATCCGAACCATCGGCAGGTGCTGATAGCTCTGCCGCCGACCATTCCCCGAGCTCGGACGCCCCTGCTTGCGGGCCCGAAGTTGATCCCACATGTAGTCCGTGAGCACGCCGTCTTGGATCAACACATTGTGGGCCGCCGGTCGCCCTTCGTCGTCGATGGCGAAGTGGCCCCACTCGCCGGCCATGGTGCCGTCGTCGATGAGTGTGACCAGCGGCGACGCAACCTCGTCACCGATGCGATTCGCAAAGACCGATGCCCCCTTGGCGATGAGGTCGGCTTCCAGTCCGTGGCCGCACGCCTCGTGGAACAGGACGCCGCCTCCACCGGGGCCAACCACGACCGGGATGGCTCCGGAGGGTGCCGGTCGAGCCGCCAGTTTGGTGATGGCGCGCTGGGCGGCACGACGACCCATGTCTTCGACATCGGTTTCCTCGAAGAGTTCGAAGCCGACGGTACGGCCCGTCGACTCGCGACCGGTCTGCAACCCGGTGTCGCCGGTGGCGACGCACGAGACACTGAACAGGGTTCGAACCTGGTCGTCCTCGGCAAGCAGCCCGTCGCTGTTCGCGACGAGAATTCGGCGTCGTGAATCGCCGTAACGGGCCGATACCTGCGAGATGGCGGCTCCTTCGCTGCGAGCGGCCTCGTTCGCCAGCGTCAACAGACCGACCTTCGTCGCCTTGGCGACATCTTCGGGCGGGATGCGAGCCGGTGCACTGCGAGCAACATCGATCGGAGAAACGGCAATCGTCTTGGCGCCGCCTCCACCGCCGCGGGCAGCTGTCGCCGCCGCCTCGGCCGCGCTGCGCAGGCCTGCCTCGCTGAGATCGGCAGTGTGCGCGAATCCGGTCGTGTCGCCGACGACGACCCGGACACCGGCACCTCGGTCGCGGCCACTGGTGAGTTCTTCGACCCGCCCGTCGTCGAGCACCGCCGACGACGAGCGCTTGTCTTCGACGAACACTTCGGCGAAGTCACCGCCGGTGCTCATCGCAGTGGACAACGTACGGTTGATCAGCTCGTGGTCGAGCACTGGGCCTCCCGGGTCTGCGAGCCATCATCGTATCGGCCCGATGACCGCTCGCCCGATCGGTCACCAGTGCGGGTCGCCGACCCCGATCCGCCAGACATCTGCGGCCTCACCGTCCGGAGTGATCATGCGCTGGCGCGCAACGGTGACGCCATTCGACATCTCGATCGAGCCCCCCGTTTCGCGAAGCTCGTCGAACATCCGCTGCAACTGCTCGATCGAAGCCTCGAGGGCGGCGCCGGAACGAATCTCGTCGGTGATCACCTCCTCGACACGCTCGGCGGATCCCGACCCGACGATTCGGACGTGACCGACGCCGTTCGTCCAGACGAAACGCAATTCGACGACGACCTCGAGTGGGTCTGCCGAGGGAAGCTCCGAGACGACCGTCAGAGTTCGGATCAGCCAACCGCGATCACCGAAGTGCACGATCGGCAGCTCACGTTCACCTGTCGACAGCGCAGGCGGACCGCTGTCGAGGGGCGCTGAGTTTCGGGGCGCGAGATCCGAACCGATCCGGTTCGCACCAACGACAACAACAGCAGCGAGGACCACGACACCAACGAGGACCACACGGACACCTGGCCTCGGCACCACTCACCTCCCGGGGCGAACCACGTCGGAAGGCGGAGCCCGTCGCACCGCAAGACACCGATGACCGTAGCGGGCACCGGGGTACGATCGGCGGTCGATGTCGGAGCAGCAGGCACCGCCGTCCGATCCCCCGACGGTCTCGGTCGACACCAGCCAACGTCACGCGCCCCTGCGCTGGTGGGTCGAGATCCTGCTGACCATCGCCTTTTATGCGGTGTACTCGGCAATCCGAAACCAGTTCGGCTCGGCGCTCGGCCAGTCGATCAAGGATGACGCCTTCGACAATGCTCGACGCATCATCGACCTCGAACGGGCGATGGGGCTGTACCACGAAGAGTGGATTCACAACCGGTTCGTGGATTGGGACGGGTTCATCATCTTCTGGAACCTGTTCTACGGCTCGCTTCATTTCGTGGTCACGATCGCAACGATGATCTTTCTCTTTCGCCACTGGCCGAACCGGTACGCCTTCATGCGGTCGACGCTGTGCGCGATGACCGGAATCGCACTGCTCGGCTTTGCCTTCTTCCCGCTGATGCCGCCGCGGCTGCTCTCGAACTGCACGTCACCATTCGGGGCCTGTGTGCCCGGTTTCGACTATGTGGACACCCTCGTCGAAGCGGGCGGACTGTGGTCGTTCGAGTCGGGCACGATGGAAGTGATCAGCAACCAGTACGCGGCAATGCCGAGCCTGCACATCGGCTGGGCGGTCTGGTGCACCATCGGGCTCTACCCGACCCTGCGTCGTCGCTGGACCCGCATCGCCATCGTGGCCTACCCGATCTTGACCTTCTTCGCGATCATCGTGACCGCCAACCACTATTGGCTCGACGCCGTCGGAGGCCTGGTCGCCCTGGCCATCGGCCTTCGCATTGCACCGTCCCTGACCCGTCTTCTCCCAGGCCCGAACGGTACGCTCAACTCCTGATGTTGCTCGATGCGCTTTCGGGTCCCGACGATCTCCGCGGTCGGTCGTACGCCGAACTCGACGATCTCGCCGACCAGATTCGGCGCCTGATCATCGACTCGGTCAACGAACACGGCGGCCACCTCGGCTCGAACCTCGGTGCGGTCGAGCTCACGATCGCGCTGCACCGCGTCTTCCGCTCACCCCACGACCTCATCCTGTGGGATACGGGCCACCAAGCGTACGTGCACAAGATTCTCACCGGCCGTGCCGCCGACTTCTCGTCGCTGCGCGAGTCGGGTGGGCTTTCCGGGTACCCGAGTCGGGCCGAATCCGAGCACGACTGGATCGAGAACAGTCACGCCTCCACCGTGCTCAGCTATGCGCACGGGCTGGCCACTGCATTCCGGGCAACCGATGCGCGGCGTCGCATCGTGGCGGTCATCGGTGATGGAGCGATGACCGGCGGCATGGCCTTCGAAGGTCTCAACAACCTCGGCCACGCAGGAAGCGACGTCACCATCGTGCTCAACGACAACGGTCGCTCCTACGCCCCCACCGTCTCTCGCCTGTCGGAGAGCCTGATCAAGATCCGCAACAACCCCACCTACATGAACCGCCAAGCCAAGGTGGAGGAGATCGCAGGTCGGATTCCCTGGGTCGGAGAGCAGATCAGTCGCGGCGTCCGCATGTCGAAAGCTGCCGTACGCGAGATGTGGGAACCGCCAGCGTTTTTCGAGGATCTCGGCGTTCGCTACATGGGGCCGTTCGATGGCCACGACATCGCCTCGGTCGAAGAAGCTCTCGACAACGCGGCCGAATTCGACGGACCCGTCGTCGTCCACGTCCTGACCCAGAAGGGCCGGGGCTACGAACCAGCCGAGCAAGATCACGTCAAGAACATGCACGATGCAAAGCCGGGGTTGCGTGAAACCGGCAGCGCGCTCAAGGAGGGCTCCTACACCGCCGCCTTCAGCGAGACACTCGTCAAACTCGGCGACCAATATCCCGAACTTGTGGCGATCACGGCTGCGATGCCGGACTCCACCGGCCTGCTGCCGTTCCGCGAGCGTTTCCCCGATCGATGCTTCGACGTGGGGATCGCCGAGCAGCACGCAGTCACCGCCGCTGCCGGCATGGCGATGGGTGGGCTGCGTCCGTTGATTGCGGTGTACGCCACGTTCCTGACCCGTGCGATCGATCAGGTCAATCTCGATGTCGGTCTCCACAGCCAGCCGGTGATCTTCTGCCTCGATCGTGCCGGCATCACCGGCCCCGACGGTGCCAGCCACCACGGCGTCCTCGATCTGGTCCTCCTCACCAAGGTTCCCGGTATGACCGTCTTCGCGCCGTCGAGTTACCAGGAACTGCAGCAAATGATGGTGGACACCATGGACCTGACCGGCGGGCCTGTCGCCATCCGCTGGAGCCGAGGGGCTGCACCCCATGTCGGCCACGGCGAGGTCGGCGCTGGCCTGAGCGCTCGAAAACTCTGCTCAGGTGACGGCCGCGTGGCCCTGCTCGGGTTCGGGCAGATGCTCACCGCTGCGAGCGATGCTGCTGCCCTACTTGCGAAGCAGGGCATCGACTGCACCCTGTACGACCCGCGCGTCGTGCAGCCCCTCGATCCGGCGATGATCGAGGACATCGCCGACCACGACCTCGTGGTCACGATCGAAGACGGTCTTCGTATCGGCGGTGCTGGTGCCGGTGTGCGTGACGCACTCGGCGAGCGCGGCGCCGACTGTCGGGTCAAGGTGCTCGGTGTGCCCACCGAATACATCCCCCACGGAAACCCCGACCTGATCCACGCAGCGTTCGGCCTCGACGGTCCCGGCATCGCCTCGAGCGTGCACGAACTGCTCGACTGACCGATGGGGGCGCGTCGGCGTCTCCACTGCCAAACTCTTCACCATGCAGCGTTGGTCCAACTGGTCCGGCAAGGTGACGGCAAGGCCCGCAGCGATCCATTTCGTGAAGTCCGAGATCGATGCCGTTGCCCTTGCCGCCGCAACCGCCCGTGCCGGCTCGACCATCCGATCGGTGGGCACCGCTCACAGCCACTATCCGCTGGTGCCGACGGACGGCACGATCGTCGACGTGTCGGGACTCAGCGGCGTCATCTCGATCGATGCGGACGCCAAGCGGGCCCGGGTCCGGGCTGGCACCGCAATCCATGCGCTCGGACTGCCACTGCTCGACGCTGGACTCGGCCTCCTCAACCAGGGCGACATCGACAGGCAGACGATCGCCGGCGCCACCGCAACCGGTACGCACGGCACGGGAGTGACTCTGCAGAACTTCAGCGCGACGGTGACGGGACTCAGCATCGCCACCGCCGACGGAGACCTCGTCCGAGCGTCCGAAGACGACAAGCGGGAGGTGTGGACCGCAGCTCGCCATCACCTCGGCGCCTTCGGGATCGTCACCGATCTCGAACTGCAGCTTCGTGATGCCTACCGGGTTCGTGAGACCGGCTGGAACGCAACGCTCGACGAGACACTCGAGACGCTGGCCGAGAGCGTTCACGCTCACCGTCACTTCGAGTTCTTCTGGTTCCCAACGGCCGACAATGCTGTGATCAAGGCCACCGACGAGACCGACGACCCGGCCGAGTATCCGATCGCCGACGAGGGCAACCGATGCGGCTGGTCCCACGAAGTGCTGTCCAACAGTCGTACCTGGCCCCACTCCGAGATGGAATACGCGGTCCCGCTCGAGGCCGGCCCCGACTGCCTCGCTGCGATACGCGATCTCCTCCGGCGCGAGGTTCCCGAGATGCCTTTTCCGATCGAGTACCGGACGCTGGCAGCCGACGACGTCTGGCTGTCGGTTGCGTACGAGCGACCGACGGCCACGATCTCGTTGCACATGGACGCTCGTGAAGACGACGAGCCGTTGTTTCGCGCTGCCGAGGCCGTCTTTACCGATTTCGACGGGCGTCCCCACTGGGGGAAAGTCCATTACCGCAGCGGAGCTGAGATGGCGTCGCTGCACCCCCGGTGGGACGACTGGGGGGACGTTCGCGACACACTCGACCCCAACGGGGTGTTTCTCAACGATGCACTGCGGAACCTTCGCGACCGCTGAGACTCAGCTGTAGTACGGATTTTCACCCTGGTCGTGATCGGTGGTGTCGACCACTTCGGTGATCTCGGGGATCGCTTCGAGGATCGCTTTGGTGATGCCCTCGCGAAGCGTCGCTGCACTCATGGCACAACCCTGGCAACCCCCACCCATCGTGACGAAGGCCCTGTCGTCTTCGACACCGACCAGTTCGGCAAAGCCACCATGTGCTGCCAACGCCGGGTTGATCCGTTCGGCAAGCAACACCCGGACCTTGTCGGCAGCGTCGCCGGTGAGCTCGAGTTGACCCATGTCACCGAGTGGATTGGGGCGGTTCGGATTGCGAATCACCAGGCCGCCCTGCCCGGCAACGGAAGGAAGGTCGAGGGTGGCACCCCGCATGGAGTCGACCGAGTTGGCAGGAATGATCACGGCCAAACCGTCGATCATGTGCACATGATCGTCGTCGGCCGCCTCGGCAACCGGTTCGAGCGACAGGTCGTAGGTGTAGTCGACACCGGAGATTCCGGTGACTTCGACACGCAAGCCCAGACCGTCGGCATCGTCTTCCTTGGCACGGATCTCCAGAACGGTCTCCCGGGCGGCATCGGTGACGATCATCACCTCTCCGATGTCGGTCGTTTCCGCGGTGTCGGTCATGCTTCAGAGGCTAACGGCACCGGGCCTCGGTGCATGCCCGCGTTTGGGGCCGGTCAGGCGTGTCCGTCGATCTCGTCGAGTTCGGTGGTGCGCTCCAGCCAGACCTCTTCGAGCGCAACGAGTTCGGCCTCGCGGGTCGCCAATGCAGCTCCGACCCGAGCAAGTTCGAGGTGGTCGGCGGCGGCTGCAAGCGCCTGACGAAGTTCCTCGACGTCTCGCTCCGCCTTGGCGATGTCGTTCTCCACCACTTTGAGCTCATGGCGAACCGTGGAGCGAGACCGGCCGGATGTGGAGCCGGATCGCTCCACGCTGGTGGAGGAAGGACGAACAGATGCCGACGAGCCAAGGGTTCGTGCTGATGCGGGTGCCCGTTGCGCCAACCAGCCGGCGTACCCACCAGGCCAGCGTTGGGCTCGACCATCGTCGATGACGATTACATCGTCGACGGTCCGATCGAGGAAGGAACGGTCGTGACTGATGACGACGACGGCGCCGGGCCAATCCTCGAGAAAGTCCTCGAGCGCACGAAGGGTGTCGAGATCGAGATCGTTGGTCGGCTCGTCGAGCAGCAGAACGTTGGGTTTGGCGGCCAATGTCACGACGAGCTGGAGCCGTCGGCGCTCGCCTCCGGACAGCAGCTCGATCGGCGCCCACTGGGCATCGGTGTCGAACCAGAACCGCTCGAGCAAGGCAATGTCCCACCAGTCGGGCTCGGCGCCATCGCCGGCCACGGTCTGGCGAACCCGCAGCTTCGGATCGAGCGCACGCCCCTGCTGATCGTGGAGTCCCACGCGAACCGTCGAACCCTCGACTCTCGATCCGGCGAGTGGATCTCGACGCCCGGCGATCACGTCGAGCAATGTCGACTTGCCCGAACCGTTTGCACCGACGATCCCGAGCCGTTCACGCCGATCGAGGAGCAGATCCAGGCCCTCGATCAAGGGGGCGTCCGGGTCGAACCCGATGACGACGTCGTGCAACTCGATCACCTGGTCACCAAGCCGAGGCGTGCCGTCGTGAAGTGCGGCAAGGTCGAGGTCACCCGCCCTTGCCGCGGCCTGTGGTCGGGAGGTGACGATATCGGTCGCTCGTTCGACCCGAGCTCGACTCTTGCTGGTGCGAGCTTTCGGGCCGCGCCGCAGCCATGCGAGCTCGCGACGTGCGAGATTCTGACGGGTCTTCTCGTGAGCGGCCGCGCGCTCCTCACGAGCCGCTCGGCCCTCGAGGTAGCCGGCGTAGCCGCCGTCGTGGGTGTAGGCCGATCCCCGGTCGAGTTCGAGAACTCTCGTGGCGAGCCGATCGAGCACGGCGCGGTCGTGGGTGACGACCACGAGCCCACCGCTGAACTGAGCCAACTCGTTCTCGAGCCACTCGATTGCATCGACGTCGAGATGATTGGTCGGCTCGTCCAACACCAACAGGTCAGCATCGGCCACGAGCGCCCTTGCCAGTGCCACTCGCTTCTCCTGACCGCCCGACAGCTCCTCGGTAGGACGATCGATCACATCGGCGAGACCGAGCCGATCGATCACTGCTTCGCCTCGCCAGTCGGCACCAACCGCGCTGCGCACCGAACCCGACGGGAGGGTGGTTACCTGATCAACAGCTGCGACGGTGACACCGCGCCCGCGACGCACGTCACCGCCTTCGGGCTCACAGGTTCCGGCAATGATCGACAGCAAGGTCGACTTGCCGGTTCCGTTGATGCCGACCACCCCCAGCCGGTCACCGCTGGCTACCGTGACCGATACGTCGGAAAAGAGCGGACGGTTCGGTCTGCTCATGCTGACGCTCTCGACGTCGACGAGGATCACGTGGCGCAGACTACGAGCCAACCCATCACCTTGCGGCACCCGATCGCCGATGCCCTCGCAGCTCGCGGTCCATGGCAGCCCGCTCCACTCACCCGACTGCTGACCAACGTCAGCGGAGCGGTCCGTTCCGTGTCTGCTGCGATCGACGGGATCGAGCGAACATGGCACGACCTCGCAGTCGAGTCGCTCGAGGACACGGGCGCAATCCCCTACCGACCCGAGGTCACGCAACCGGCGACTCCGCCGGCCGACCGACCTCCGATCTGGGTCGTACTCGGAGATTCGACGGCGCAGGGAATCGGTGCCTCGACGCTCGACCACGGCTGGGTCTCGCGAATCGAAACTGCGCTCGCTGCTGCTGGACGTCGCCATGCGGTCATCAATCTCAGCCGCAGTGGAGCCGACAGCACCCACGTCATCGACGAGCAATTGCCGCTCCTTGCCTTCTTGCCGTATGCACCATCGCTGGTGACCATCTGTGCCGGTGCAAACGACCTGATGCGCAATCCGTACCCGCCCCGGTTGGCCCGTCGTCTCGAGCGCATGGCCGCAGCTGCGCCACGCGGCACCGTCATCGCCTCCCTTCCCGCGCCGCGATTCAGTCCAGCCGGTATCCACGTCAATCGAGCGCTTCGCCGGGCCGCAGCCGCACACGGACACCTCGTCGCAGAACTCGGACCACACCTGGTCAGCCCGTTGAAGGGGCTTTCCATCGACCGTTTCCATCCAAACGACACCGGGTACGGCGCATGGGTCCGAGCATTCGCCGCAACGCTCGGCATCGATGCCGAGCTCGTTCCCGCGCACGGCACGTTCACTTCTGTTGTACGCGCCCCTGCAATGCGCGGAACGACAGCGTCTGACTGACGGCGGCGAGTCCGACGATGGCAAGCAGCGCCTTGCCCAGCTCGCCCCATTGCCACGAGACGAACAGCGACCGAAGACCGGCGAGCAGGTACGTGACCGGGTTGTAACCGGCGATCGCACCGAGCCATCCGGTCATGTTCTCGATCGGAAGGTAGGCGGTGGTGAGAAAGGCGAACGGAAAAAACAAGAGGAACGAGGAATTGACTGCGCCGGGGTTGCCGGTCTTCAGCGCAATGGCGTACGGGATGCCGGTGTAGGCCAGGCCCCACGACGCGCCGATCAAGATGAAGGCCGCCACCCCGAACGGACCGGTCGGGAAGCGGACCCCGATGACGAAACCCAGGCTCAACACGGGAACGATGAGCGCCACGACCAGCACGAAGTCGGCCAGCATGTGACCGAGGAGAAGCGCTCGACGCGACACCGGAGTCGTCATCAACCGATCGAAGTAGCCGTTCTGGATGTCGAGAACAAGCGCCGGTGCACGACTGACGCCAGTCACTGCAAACACGATCGCAACCGGAAGTTGGAACGCCTTGTAACTGATCTGGATCGAGGTGAACGCTGCAGCCGACTGCAGCGAGCCGATGTTCACCACCAGAAAGAACAGCGGGATCATCAGCGCCGGGACAACGGTGGGCAGGTCGCGGGGCAACTGGCGGATAGAGCGGCGTGCGATCGCCCACACATCCTCGACGAACGTTGCCTTTCGGGCTCGGATCTCGGCAGTACCGGTCATGTCGAGCCTCCCTCGAGGTGAGTGCCGGTGACGTCGAGAAAGACATCGTCGAGCGTCGGGGTCCGCAAGCTCAGTTCGCGAACGTGCACCCCAGCCCCGGCAAGCGCGAGCGCCACTGGAGAGAGCGCCCGACTGCCATTATCGGTGCTCACGCGAATCTCGTCCCCGAAGACATCGACCGAGTCGAGCCCGTCGACCTCGTCGAGCACGCTTTTCGCAATCGCTGGGTCACCCTCGACGATGGCGGTGACCACATCGGTACCGATCGAGCGCTTGAGTTCGGCCGGGGTTCCTTCGGCCACGAGTCGGCCTGCATTGATGATGCCGACCCGATCAGCCAGCTCATCGGCCTCCTCGAGGTACTGCGTGGTCAGAAACAAGGTGAGTCCGACCTCGCGATTGAGACGACGAACCTCTTCCCACACTCGAAGCCGTCCCGGCGGGTCGAGGCCTGTCGTCGGTTCGTCGAGGAACAACACCGACGGGTTGTGCATCAGCGCAGCAGCGAGATCGAGCCGTCGGGCCATCCCGCCGCTGTAGGTACCGACCAGTCGGTCGAGCGCACGCATGTCGAGGATGGGAGCCAGCTCCTCGATACGGGCATCGATCTGCGCACGAGCCAGACCGAACAGTCGACCTTGCGTGACGAGGATTTCGCGACCGGTCATGTTTGCGTCGAGTCCGACTTCCTGGAGCGCAACACCGATCACGAGGCGGACGGCGTCGGGCGATTGCTGCACGTCGAGACCACCAACCCAGGCGCGACCACCCGACGGGGCGAGAAGCGTGGTGAGCATGCGCACGACGGTCGACTTGCCCGCCCCGTTCGGGCCGAGGAACCCGTAAATCTCCCCGGCCCGGACCTCTAGATCGATGCCATCGACCGCCGTGAGATTGCCGAACGTTCGGCGAAGGCCCTCGAGTCGAACAGCGATGGCAGCGGAGGTCATGGGGCGCAAGCTAGTCGGGGCGGGTGCCACGGAGCGTTGAATCCATCGAGCAGTGGCCGCCCGTCTGTCCGTAGACTGACCTCAGTGGCCCGTGCGCCCGAAACGAGGAATCCATGGCCGAGCATGTCAACCAGATCGATGCTGTCGAGTTCTACTGGCGACCCGGCTGCGGCTTTTGCATGATGCTCGAGCGGAACCTCGACAGGGCCGGGATCCCACTGTCGAAACACAACATCTGGGAGGACCCGTCACACGCCGGCGTGGTGCGATCGCATGCAAACGGCAACGAGACGGTCCCGACACTCGTGATCGGCGACACGGCGTTGGTGAACCCGTCGGCCGAGGACGTCCTCGCAGTGCTCGTCGACAAGGCGCCACACCTCGTGCCCCGGGTGTGAACGGCGTCTCGGCCCTCTCGATTCGGAACGGCGAGCGGCTGCAGCCTCGCTGAAGAAGCGGCTCTACTCGAGGAAGCGGCCACAGACGGGCCATGGCTGCGGGCCACGACGGGCATAGAGCTCACGCGCCCTGGCATCCTGTTCCTCCGGCGAGGCGAGTGCAGGATCACCGGTTCCGCCCACGGCTTTCCACGTCGGCAGGTCGAACTGGTACGCCCCCCGATACAGGCCGGAAGGACTGATCGCCTGATAGTCATGCGTCGACTCGCAAAGGCGGAGTTTCTCCCACTTCTCTGCCGGGGCAATGCCGTACTGGCCGCTGGCGATCGCGATGGCAGCTCGATCCCATGCCTCTGCCAGCGGCAGGACGGCCAAGATCTCCGCTTCACGGTCAGCCAGGCTCTCGAGAACCCGCTCATGGACGCCGATCTCGAACCGGAGGCTCGTTGCGACCTCGATGGTCTCGATCACCGACGAGTCGGCAAGGCCCCGCAGCGCACGCAACCGATCGATTGCAATCTTCGACGAGCCTGCGTGCGAACGAACCAAGGTTCGGCGCCAAGCAACATCGTTGGCATCGCCGACCGCCGCAAGGTACTCGAGCGATCCTGTGTCGCCGCCAGTGATGAACGTCTCCACGGCGAGCCGCTCGAGGTTCACGGTTGCAGCCTCGATCTCGGCAGCCAACCGGCGCTGATCGTCACCGAGCGCGTCACGGTCGGACAGCACCTCGGCCAACTGTGCTTCCGCCGACGTAAGCGCCACCAGCCGCGCCGCTCGTTCGGCTGCGATCCCGGTCAGCTCGGCTCGCAACGCATCACCGGTCGCAATGTCACCGCGCAGATCCTCGACCGTCTCTGCCGAGGCGGCCAGCGCATACATGCCACTGAGCACCCCGAGCACGGCAAGCAACCCGACGAAGACCCGCAATCGGGGCGGACGGCGCTCGGGGATGTCAAAGCGTTCGTGGAACTCCGACCGCGCCACATCGAGGGAACCGCCGGATCGGATGTCGTCCGGTGCAACTGAACGCAGACAGGTCTTCATGGCGCATCGAGAGCGGGAGCACCCCTGGACGCGCCTGCGCCCGGTCGAACCTCCACCCGACGAATCGGGAATCTATCGACTGTCCTCGGGAACGAAAAGGGGGAAGGCAGATCCCGGCGCCGGCAGCTGGTGGTGACCGCGCCGAGGGTGACGGGACCCGACGGCATACAGTCCAAGATGTGACCGTGCCCTACGACGCTGTTCTTCTTGTCAGCTTCGGTGGCCCTGAGGGTCCCGACGACGTCATCCCGTTCCTCGAGAACGTCACGGCGGGACGCAACATTCCCCGCGAACGTCTCGCCGTCGTCGGGGAACAATACGACCACTTCGGTGGGGTGAGTCCGCTGAACGAGCAGTGCCGGCGCCAGCGGGCGGGACTCGAGCAAGAACTCGCCGGACGCGGACTCGACCTGCCGGTGTACTGGGGAAATCGCAACTGGGCGCCGTATCTCGCCGACACGATCCAAGAGATGACCAACGACGGTGTACAGCGCGCGCTTGCGGTCTTCACCTCGGCCTATTCGTCGTACTCCGGCTGCCGCCAATACCGCGAGAACATCCAGGCTGCTCGAGCCGAGGTCGCCGGTGCGCCACAGATCGACAAAGTTCGCGCGTTCTACGACCACCCTGGCTTCATCGAGCCGTTTGCCGCGGCAACCGATGTCGCCGTTCGTGATCTCGGAGCGGACGCCGAGCCGACGATCATCTTCACTGCACACTCGATCCCGACGTCGATGGCGGCTGGCTGCGACTACGAGGCGCAGCTGCTCGAGGCTTGTCGCCTCGTGATCGAACGAATCGATCGTCCACTGCCCTGGCGACTTGCCTGGCAATCCCGGTCCGGACCGCCACAGGTACCGTGGCTCGAGCCCGATGTGAACGATGAGATCGCCTCGCTGGCTGCCGGCGGTGTGGAGGCAGTTGTGATCGTCCCGATCGGTTTCGTGAGCGACCACATGGAAGTCGCGTGGGACCTCGACATCCAGGCCACGGCGACGGCGAACGACCATGGGGTGACAATCCGCCGGGCGATCTCGCCTGGCACGGCACCCGATCCGGCGTTCATCGCCATGTGGGCCGAACTGATCGAGGAACGGATCGCCGTGGAAGAGGACCCCGATCGCGCGCTCGGCGCGAAGCGCCGCGCCCTGGGTGGGCTGGCGATTCGGCCCGACGTCTGCCCTGCAGACTGCTGTCCTGCCCCGACCCGCTGATCCTGTACCCGACGAGCATCCACCCACCTGCGCGCGGACATTTCTACGATCGGTGGATATCCACAGGCTTGGGGGTCCGACGGGTGAATCATGCGGCAATTGCAGCGGAGGCATTGCGCTACCGGCTGAAGCTTGTGCGTGGCCCGTTGGTGTCGATCGACGAGTTCGACCTCGAGCACATGGCAGGCAAGACCATCGCTGCTGCCGAGCCTGCGGTCGACGGTGCAATTCGCCGAATCGCCACCGCCTGGACCCGTGCAGGCCTGTCTGCTGAGGGACTCTGCCGTCCATGGGAGGGCCCCGAAGCCCACGCACTCTTCAGCGCCAACCCCGAGCTCATCGACGCGCTCGATGACATCATGCGGGTAGCTACCCGCTCACAGGCCGCCTGAACCTGCTTCCCTGCTGGCATCGATCGCTGTGAACGGCGGGTGTCGCAGCAGGTCAACGTTCATCTCGGTACGGTTCTGAGCGTACCTGCACGCCGAAGCGGGCCGCCCGCTACCGTTGCCTCCGTGGTTGTGATTGCGGTGGTGAACCAGAAAGGCGGCGTCGGGAAGACCACGGTTGCGCTCGGTCTCGCCGCCACCGCCTGGTCGCGAGGCATCGACACCTTGGTCGTCGATCTCGACCCTCAAGGGAACGCCACGACCGGCCTCGGTGTGTGGGATCCTCCGTTCTCCATCGACCAGGCACTCGCCGAAGAGCGCGCTGGCTCCATTGCCGGACTCCGGACGCCGAGTGCATGGCCCGATCACCCGCAGGGGGTTCGGGCCCCTTCGGTGGTGGCAGCCACACCCGCCCTTGCGATGCGCGAACCACAACTGCTCACCGATCCGATCGGCGCCAACGATCGGCTTGCGCTTGCGCTGCAAGGACTCGACCACGAACTCGTCATCATCGACTGTCCGCCTTCGCTCGGACTGCTCACGGTCAACGGACTGTTTGCGGCCGATCGGGCGCTGATCGTCACCGAACCGGGCGCCTGGGCGTCCGACGGTGTCAGCCAAATCCTTCGCACCGTCGAACGGATCGCATCGAGGCGAGGCGACGATCTCCGGATCGCCGGGGTGGCGGTCAACCGACTGGGCCGGACCCGTGATGCTCGCTACTGGAACGAGCAACTGCGCGCCGACCACGGCGCCATCGTTCTGGATCCGATCCATCTCCGCGCAGCGGTGCCGGAGGCTTCGGCGTCGTCGCTTCCGATCCATGCATTGGGTGCTCGCCCCGGCGCTGCCGAAGCAGCGGCCGAGTTCGACCACCTGTTCGACACGGTGTTGCCCGAACTCGACCCCGCCCCCTCCCCTTCAGACAAGGTTTCCCATGGCGTATGACCCGCAAGCGAACCGCCGCCGTCCCAAGCCGGTCGATTCAGAACCCGCTCCCGTTGATGCCTTGCTCGACGAAGAACATGGCAGTGACTCGCCTCCGGAGAGCTCCTCGAACCAGGACGGCCCCAAACCCGAGGATCCCCCGCCCGGTCCCGGCGTGACGCCGAATCCGGCCGACCCGGTCCCCGACGTGGTCGTCGCAAGCACCGGTATGGCTGCCGGCCTCGGTGCCGGCGTGGTCCTCGTGATGGTGCTGCGCTGGATCTGGAAGCGCAGGCGCGGTGTCGTCGGCACCGCCGCCGACTGACAGACCCGGACCTCTCGACTACTCCTCGTTGTCGTCGAACGTTTCCGCGTTGTCGTCGAACGCTTCCGCCTTGGCCTCGCGCGCAGCTCGCCGCTTTGCAACTTCGCTCGAACCCTCGGGGCAACGCTCGAGATAGGGGCACCAGCCACACAGTGGACCGGTCCGGGGCTCGAACTCGTCGGACGCGCATGCGTTGTTGATGTCGGACCACGTGACCCCGAGCTTCTCGACGACAAGATCGAGCTCCTCTCGGGTGACCGTGATACCGACCGGTCGCTGGCCGAGGTACAGGAGTCGAGCGTGCACCGGCATCTCCCCCGTGGATTCCTTGACAGCAGCGGCGTACAGCAATACCTGGTCGAGTCGTCCTCGACGAAAGCGCGGTGACGGAGCCTTTCCCGACTTGTAGTCGGTGACGACGAGACCGTCACCTTCCTGGTCGAGCCGATCGACAATGCCGCGAAAGGGCACCCCACCGAGGTCTGCCTTGATGTCTTGTTCGGTTGCCCGCACCTCGACGGCAGTCGGATCTTCGAGGACCCACAGACCCTCGATCGCCTTCCATGCCTTCCAGCGAAACTCTTTTCCGGTGGCCTCGTCGAACCCCAGTGCCACGTAGTCGTCGGAAACCTCGACGTCGGGCCACTCCTGGCGAGCGATGGCCTTGGCCGACTCGACGGTGCGTTCATGGGGCGGGCGCTGCATCAAGAGCTCGAGAACCCGATGCGCAAAGCTGCCGGCGATCGCAGCTTCACCGGGTGGATCGGGCAGCCGCTCGACGTAGCGCATCCGCCACCGACGAGGACACTGCTCGAACATGCCGGCACTCGAAGGGGAGAGTCGCCGCGGCGGGGTCGGAACTGCTGCCGACTTGGCTGTGTCGTCGGATGGGGGTTCGCCGTCGGGAGAAGATTCCACATCGGGAGTTCTACTGCATGGGTGTGACAGCTGCCGATCCCCTGCTCTACCGTGCGCCCCATGAAAACACGTGCTGCCGTCGCCTACGAAGTGAACGGTCCCTGGGTGATCGACGAGTTCGAGCTCCGTGAACCCGGCCCCGACGAGCTGCTCGTCAAAATGAGCTTTGCTGGCCTGTGTCATTCCGACGAACACATCCGCATGGGGGATTTCACCGAAGCTGCCCTCCCCATGGTGTGTGGCCATGAAGGATCCGGCGTCGTCGAACACGTCGGCGCCAACGTGCGCGGCTTCGAGGTCGGCGATCACGTTGCAGCATCGTTCATTCCGTCGTGTGGACGCTGCCCCTCGTGCGCAAACGGTGAGCAGTATCTCTGCGACAACGGTGCCGAGATCATGGCCGGCGACACCAAGTTCACCGGCCCCCGAGGAGACGTTCGGGCGATGAGCGGCATCGGGACCTTCTCGGAGTACTCCGTCGTTCACGAGAATTCGTTGGTCCCGGTCGGCGACTGGTATCCACTCGAGACCGTCTCGCTGTGCTCGTGTGGTGTCGCCACCGGTTGGGGATCGGCGGTCAACGTCGCCCAGGTCAAGGCGGGCGACACCGTGGTGATCATCGGCACCGGTGGTATCGGCGTCAACGCAGTCCAAGGTGCGGCCATGGCCGGAGCCGCCAACGTGATCGCAGTCGACCCCGTCGAGATGAAGCGCGAGTTCGCGCAGACCATGGGGGCTACCCATGCGGTCGCTTCGATCGAAGAAGCCGGGCCCCTCGTACAGGAATTGTCATGGGGGCGCGGCGCGAACGAGGTGATCATCACGGTTGGCGATGCCACATCCGATCTCTTTGCGCCTGCCATGGGCCTCGTCGGCAAGGGCGGCAGTCTCACACTCACGTCACTGTCCGACATGGCGCAGAACGACATCAGCCTCAACACGGTCGACTTCGCAATGAGCGGCAAGCATCTGCACGGCTCGATCTACGGCTACTGCAACCCGCGGGCCGACATCCCGAAACTGCTTCGCCTGTACGACCAGGGCAAACTCAAGCTCGACGAACTCGTCACACAGAAGTACTCGCTCGACGACATCAACGAGGGGTACCGGGCGCTTCATGCCGGCGAGATCATTCGCGGCCTCATCGACTACTCGATGTGATAGCACGATCCCATGGATCGCATCCGTAACACCATTCGTCTCGCCCGCACCTCCTGGGACGTACTTCAAAAAGATCGCGAACTTGCGCTTCTGCCAGTCCTCAGCGCGCTGCTGACACTCCTCGTACTCGCAGTGTTCATCGTTCCCGGGTTGATGGCCGTCGACTGGGATGGTTTCGACCAGCGCTCCGTCGACGACGAACCGGCCATCCCGGCGCTCAGCTACCTGCTCTTCGTGCTCGGTGGTGCCGCAGCCGCGATCGTCAACGTCTTCTTCGTCGGTGCACTGGTCGCCGGCGCACACGAACGGCTGTCGGGTGGCGATCCAACAGTGCGGAGTTCGATCGCTCGCGCGTACGCTCGCATTCCGGGACTGGTGCCGTGGGCGCTGCTCAGCTTTACCGTCGTCAACATCCTCCGAGCGCTGCGCGAGCGGCTCGGCAAGGTCGGCAACCTCATCTTTGGTGCCGTCGAGATCGGCTTCGATGTGGCTGCCTTCCTCACCATTCCGGCGATCGTCATCGACGACAAGGGACCGGTCGACGGGTTCAAGACGTCGGCGAGGCTTCTCCGGACCACTTGGGGCGAGAATCTTGCCGCTCGTGTCGGCTTCGGCCTGCTCGGATTCGTCGCCGTGCTTCCTGCGGTGCTGCTCATCGCCTTCGTCGGCGTTGCCGGATCTGCTGTCGTGACAGTGATCGGCGCACTTGTCGTGGCGGTCTACGTCGGGATCGTGTTCGCCGTCATCAGCGCAATGAGCGGCATCTTCCAGGCGGCGTTGTACCTCTTCGCCACCACGGGAACTGCGCCTGCGGGCTTCGAGAACGCAGAACTCGGCTCCAGTTTCGCCAGGCGCTGACGTCCGCCCGGACCGTCGGCATCGCCGGGATCGATCGGGCTGCCAGGTAGGTTCCGCCTATGTCGACGCGAGCCGAGGATCGCATCACCCTGGCAATCACCGCCTGGCTCATTGCAGGCGTGTTCGTCGACGGCTATGCGCACGTCAACATCATCGACACCGAAACCGAGGATTTCTTCACCCTCTGGCACGCCATCTTCTACGCAGCGTTCGTCTCGCTCACCGGGTGGATCGGCTGGATCGCCTACCGACGGCGCAGTGAGGCACCGCTGATCGAGTGGTTCCCCACCGGCTACCGCGAAGCCCCACTCGGCATCGCGATCTTCGCAGTTGGCGGTGTGGGTGATGGCATCTGGCACACGGCATTCGGCGTAGAGGTTGGGATCGATGCGTTGCTGTCGCCAATGCACCTGGTCTTGTTCTCGGGCGCACTGATCCTCATCTGGAGCCCGGTGCGTGCCTCCACCGCCCGCAACGACCCGACCCCCGCACTCGCCCTCGGCGCCGCTGCTGTCGCGACGGCGTTGATGGTGTTCTTCATCGAATACATCTTCTTCCTCTCCGAAACCTGGATCGCAAGCGTTCCCTTCACCCCCGAGAACGACAACGACGGCTGGGAGTACGTGTCGGTCTTCTTGGCCGGTGCGGTCGTGCAGGTGGGTGTCCTCCTGGGTCCGCTTCTCCTCGTGGCCAGTCGCTGGCGACTCCCGCTCGGCTCGGCGGCGATCATCTGGGGGCTCGCTGCGTTCGCCGAGCGCACTGCCTTCGGTGACGGGTGGTCCGGCGTCCTGTCGGCCGTCGTCGGTGGACTCATGTTCGACCTGACCAATCGGTTCGCGCCATTGCCCGCCCGACAGCTGTCGATCGCTGCCTTTGTCGGCCCCGCTGCGGCATTTGCGACATACTTTGCGATCGCCGCAGGCGATCTCGGGGTCGAGTGGCCGATCGAGATCTGGGGTGGCGCCATCGTCATGGCAGGCTTCACCGGTCTCGGCCTCGTGGCGATCCAGACGTCGGGACGACAGGAACGCCTCGTCCCCGCCGACTGACCGTCACACGTCGAGTGTTGCCGTATCGACGAGGGCGCTGTTCTTCACGAGGAAGTCGCGTCGAACACCGACGTCGTTGCCCATCAGGACATCGAACATCTTCGATGCCTCCTTGGCCTGCTTGGCATCGTCCATGGTGAGCCGCTTCAGGGTCCGGGTCTCGGGATCGAGTGCGCAGTGCCGCAACTCGTCGACGTTCATCTCGCCAAGCCCCTTGAACCGCTGCCACTTGATGTTCTCGCGTTTGCGGTTGCCCTTGCAGAGTTCATCGGTGACTGCATCGCGCTCGGCGTCGCTGTACACCCGGTAGATCTGGTCGCCGACCTTGGTGGTGTACAGCGGCGGCTGCGCGGCGTAGACGTTCCCCGCTTCGAGCATCGGCCGCATGTACTCATGGATCAGGGTGAGTAACAGACACCGAATGTGGCTGCCATCGACATCGGCATCACACAGAATGACGATCCGACCGTATCGAGCATCGTCGAGATTGAAGTCGCGCCCAGCACCCGCTCCTACCGAGGTGAACAGTGCCTGGGCCTCGGCATTGTCGAGCACCTGCTTTTGACTCGCTTTTGCAGCGTTCACGACCTTGCCACGCAGCGGGAGGATGGCCATCGTCTCGGAGTCGCGGCCCCGTTTCGCCGGGCCAGCAGCAGAGTCACCCTCCACGAGAATGATTTCGCTGTCCGGTCCGTGCTTACGGCAGTCGGCGAGTTTCTCCGGCATGCCGGTGGAGCCGAGTCTCGCCGCTTTGCGCTTGTTCTCCAGTACCTGCTTGGAGGCGACCCGGTTCTGGATCGCGGTGGCGAGCTTGTCGGCAATCGCCTTGACATGACTGCGTGGACCGCCGCCAGGCTCCATCCACTCCTTGAGCTGTTCGTAGACGACTCGACTGACGATGCCCTCGATGGCGGGAGTACCGAGCTCTTGCTTGGTCTGCCCCCGGAACTGGGGCTCGGGAAACGTCACCTTGATCGCAGCGACGAGGCCCTCTTGGACATCGTCCTTGATCGCTTTGTGCTTGTCTTCCTTCTTGAGTTTGGCGAGCTTGCGATTGTCTTTCAGAACGACGTTGTTGACGACTCGGGTGAGCGCCTTGTCGAACCCGGCCTGGTGAGTGCCACCCTGACTCGTGGGGATCGTGTTGACGAACGATGCGACCTTGGTGTCGTAGCCACCGGTCCATCGCAAGGCAACGTCGACTCGGCACTCGCGTTCGACATCGGTCATCTTGCCGTCGACCGGCACCTTCTCGATGAAGGTGTCGATCCCTGAGCAGGAGATGATCTGGTTGACCGGTGCGCCGGAGGAAAGGTGTTCGACGAGATCGGCAAGCCCACCTCGGCTGACGAACTCGAACGGCTCAGACAAGCGGTTGCCGTCGCCGACCGACCCTGCGGTCCGCTTGTCGACGACCGTGACCTTCATTCCCGGCACGAGGAAACACGCCTGCGTGGCACGGGTGCAGATCTCGTCGACATCGATGGTGGCTTCCGGGTCGAAAATGTCGAAATCGGGCCAGAAACGCACGCGGGTGCCCGTTTTGTTCTTGGAGATGCGTTTGATCTTCTCGAGCGTGTGACCGGCCTTGAAGGTGGCGCCAGTGAACTGGCCGGCGACGCGCTCCTGGAAGCCGAGCACATGAGTTGCGCCGTCACGATCGACCTCGGCGATCAGCTTCGCAGCCAGGGCGTTGACGACCGACGCCCCGACCCCGTGGAGACCCCCCGAGGAGGAGTACGCACCACCTCCGAACTTCCCCCCGGCGTGCAGCTCGGTGAACACGACCTCGAGCGCCGACACCTTACGTTTGGCATGCAGATCGATCGGAATACCGCGGCCGTTGTCCGCCACCTCGATCGACCTGTCGCGGTGCAACGTGATGTCGACTTTGCTGGCGAATCCGGCCGATGCCTCGTCGACCGCATTGTCGATGAGTTCCCAGATGAGGTGCATGAGGCCTTCGGACCCGGTGCCGCCGATGTACATCCCGGGGCGCTTCCGGACGGCCTCCAACCCTTCGAGCGTCTGGATGGCGTCGGCGTCATAGCCGGAGGAGGCGGGCGTCTTCGCAGGCACAGGGCGAAGGTAGCCCGCTGTTGTGACACTGCGGTGTCAAGGGCAGCGACAACGCCGTCGCACGATGACGTCGGATCAGTCTTGCTCGGGGTGCCGGACGAACCGCAGATACGGAAGTGGTGCGGTGAACTCACCGTGCCGGGCGCGGGCGTCGTCGTCGGAGACCGACGGAACGACGATCACGTCATCACCCCGATGCCAGTTCGCCGGTGTTGCCACCTGCTCGGCCGCCGTCAGTTGCAGGGAATCGAGGAGCCGCAGGATCTCGTGGAAGTTTCGCCCCGTGGTCATCGGGTACGTGAGCTGTGCCTTCACCCGCTTGTCGGGACCGATGATGAACACGGTTCGGGCAGTGGCATTGTCGCCCGCCGTTCGCCCAGCCGCCTGAGCGCCGGCACTGGCGGGAAGCATGTCGTAGGCCTTCACGATCTCGAGCGTCGGGTCGCCGATCAACGGATAGTTGACGATGTTGCCCGTCGCTGCCTCGATATCGGCCACCCACCCCTCATGATCGGCAACGCCGTCGACACTGATTCCGATGATCTTGCAGCCACGCGCCGTGAACTCGGACTGCATGCCGGCGACGGTGCCGAGTTCGGTCGTGCAGACCGGGGTGAAATCCTTGGGGTGGCTGAACAGCAATGCCCAACCGTCACCGATCCAGTCGTGAAAAGACAGCGAGCCGTGCGTTGTCTGCGCCTCGAAGTCGGGGGCGATGTCATCGATACGAAGTGCCATGTCGTTTCCTCGCAGTCGCTGGACTCGGCCAGTCAGGTCGGCTCGCCCACCACGATGACCTTGGAGTGGTCCTCGCCGGCTGCCTCGCACAGGGCACGGTAGGTGCCCAGCACGGACTGGGCGTCGGTGACAGCAATGACCTGCCCGTCACCGTCGATGTTCACATTGGCGCCGTAGATGGCGAACCACACCTCGGTGATCTCGTCGTTGGTGGCGGGAACCGTGAGGGTGTGGACCGAGTGTGCCGGTTCGAAGAGATAGGAACCCGCACGGTTCTCGTAGTGCGGGTACTCGACGTATCCCCAGGCACCGGCAATCGTGTACGCAAAGACCGCCCCCGTGTGATAGTGGGTTTGCACCTGATACCCCGGCGGGAACCGGTTGACGAGCACCCACAGGCCCTGGTTCAGGTCGACGTGGAGCAACTTGATGCCCAGGTCTCCTGCGTAGACCCAGGGCACCTCGTCCGCTCCGAGGTGCCTCGCTTCGGTGATCCCGTGCATCGGGACCATGGGAACGGGCGCGTTGCTCATGTCGTGGAGCGTAGGCCGCCCGACCGATGGGTCACGATCTGCAGACACCCCTGACGCGCAACGGGCCTCAGCCCTGGGGCTTCGGTTCCTTCGGAAGCCCGAGCACCATCTCACCGAGGATGTTGCGCTGGACCTGACTCGTCCCGGCGTAGATCGTGCCGGCGCGGGCGTTGTAGAACGCACCAACCCATGAACCGGCATCGTTCGGGGAACCCGGAGCGTCGGAGTGGAACGACTTCTTCGCCGTCGAACCCGAGAGCATCGACTCCGGACCGACCACATCGAGAGCGAGTTCGGTGAGCCGCTTGTGGTACTCGCTCCAGTACAGCTTGAAGGTCGACTCGGCCGGACCCGGCTGGGCTCCGCCCAGGAAGCGGGTGAGCGTACCCATGCCGAGGTACCGCATGATCTCGACCTCGATGTAGGTCGAAGCGAGCCGGTCACGCAGCACAGGGTGGATGTTCGCACCTGTCTGTCTCGCCTTCTCGGCGAGCTTTTCCCACTCGGCTTTGAACATGAGTGGCTGTGTGGCCGCCGACTCACCGCGTTCGTAGCCGAGGAGTGTCATGGCAACCGCCCAACCGCCGTTGATCTCCCCCACCACATTGTCCCGATGGGTACGGGCATCGGAGAAGAACGTCTCGTTGAAGTCGTGGTCGCCCGACAACATCTGGATCGGTCGTACCTCGACGCCGTCCTGCTCCATCGGGCAGAGCAGGAAGGAAATCCCGCGATGCTTCGGCGCATCGGGATCGGTGCGGCAGAGCACGAAAATCCAGTTCGCGTACTGGCCGGCGGAAGTCCAGATCTTTTGACCGTTGATGACCCACTCATCGCCGTCGAGCACGGCCTTGCAGCCAAGCCCGCCGAGATCAGAGCCTGCGTCAGGCTCGGAATAGCCCTGGCACCAGACATCCTCACCACTGATGATCCGCGGCAAGAAATGCCGCTTCTGTTCCTCGGTACCCCAGTGCAGGATGGTGTTCCCAACCATCTGGATCGAGAAGGCGTCGTTGGCGGCACCGGTCGGCGCACCAGCCCGTTCGAACTCTTCGGCAAGAATCACCTGCTCGAGTTCCGACATCCCGCCACCGCCGTACTCGGTCGGCCACGACGGCGCAAGGAGACCGTTGGCCGCAAGTTTCTGGCGCCAGTCGGCAGTCCATGCATACGCGTCGTCTACCGACATGGCGCCGTAGCCGGCCCATCCGTCGGGAAGGTTCGAGTCGAGAAAGTCCTTGATGCGGACGCGGAACGCCTCCGCCTCCTCGGTGTAGGTCGGGTCCATGTCACTGACGGTAGTACCGGGGCGCAGAGCGACCCAACCGGGGCTCTACCCTTGGCCCTGTGTTTGTCGCAACGCTGCTGGCCCACCAGGGCGGGTGGGACGAGATCCTCCTCGTCGCCGGACCGCTGGTGGTCTTCGGTGGCCTGCTCGCCGTGGCGCGTCGACGGGCCCTTGCGCTGGCCGATCGCAGCACTGAGGAGGATCCGACCGCCTAGCGGTAGGCAACCTTCCCGCCGATGCCGTTGAGCTTGCCGGCGATGTCGTCGTAGCCCCGAGCAATGTGCTCGGCGTCACTGACGACCGTCTCGCCCTCGGCGGCAAGGCCTGCGATCACCAACGCTGCGCCGGCTCGGATGTCGTGTGCGCGCACGGGCGCTCCGGACAGCTTGTCGACACCGCGAATGATGGCGTGGTGCGAATCGGTGCGAATGTCGGCACCCATCCGGCGAAGTTCGTCCACGTAACGGAACCGACCCGAGAAGAGGTTCTCGGTCACGATTCCCACCCCATCACTCGACGCAAGCATCGTGACGAGAAACGGCTTGAAGTCGGTGGCGATCCCTGGATACGGCAACGACTGGCAGTCGGTCGACATCATTCGACGATTCGCCAGCGCCCAGATGCCTTCGCGGTCGTGGGAGATTCGCATTCCCATTTCGCCGAGCTTCTGACAGAGCATGGTCATGTGCTCGTGACGAGCCCCCGCCACCGTGATCTCACCACCGGAGATGCCGACCGCACACAGGTAGGTGGCAGCCTCGATGCGATCGGGAATGACGGTGTGCGTCGCCGCATGGAGCGCATCGGTGGAATCGACACCGTCGATGGTGAGCGTCGACGACCCGGCGCCGACGATGCGCGCCCCCATCTTGTTCAGCAGTTCGCAAAGGTCGGCGATCTCCGGCTCGCGGGCTGCGTTGTCGATGACGGTGATGCCCTTGGCCCGCACCGCCGCCATCAAGAGATTTTCGGTGGCGCCGACCGACGGGAACTCGAGGAGCACACGAGCGCCTTGGAGGTTTCCGGTCCGGGCGTGGATGTAGCCGTGAGCAGTCTCGAATTCGACACCGAGCTCCTGCAAACCGCGAACGTGCATGTCGATCGGGCGGGGGCCGAAGTCGTCACCACCCGGCAGCGCCACACGGGCCTCGCCGCAGCGGGCAAGCATCGGTCCCATGACCACGATCGAGGCGCGGAACTGTTCGACGATCTCGTAGGGCGCGACCGGCTCGATCTCGGACGGGACATCGATCGTGAGCAGCAAACCGTCGCGGGCTACCGTACAACCGGTCGCCCGCAGCAGCTCACTCATCAAGTCGACATCGGTGATGCGAGGTACGTTCGACAACACGTAGCGACCCTCGGCAAGCAGCGTTGCCGCCATCAGCTTGAGGACGGAGTTCTTGGCACCGCCGACCGGGACCGTGCCCTCGAGGGGACCTCCCCCCTCGACCGTGATGTGGGTGAACGACTGCATCACAGCCAAGTCTGCCAGCGCACTGCTGCGGTGACTGCCATGGCAACCAGGAGCACCACGACGAACGGCGTCCGACGCCACACTGCGAGCGCGCCGGCTCCCACGCCGACGATGCGGGCGTCGAGCACGAGTGTCTGATCTCCAGCGATGGTCTGGGTGGTGATCAGCGCAGCAAACAGTGCCGCCGGGATCAACGCCGTGAGCGAATCGAAACGAACTGCCGCGCCTCCGGCGAGACGTCCGAGACCGAACACACCGAACAGCTTGCATCCGAACGCGCCTGCGACGAGCACGACGATCGACGTCCAGCTCACGTCGAGACCTCGTCGCTGCTGCGACGGCCCACCAACCATCCAGGGACCACAGCCAGTGCGGCAACGAGCAACGGGACGCCGGCCGGTGCAATCGGTATGGTGGCGACCGCCAGCGCAGCTCCACCGAAGGCGGCTACCCGACCCGGTTGGTGGCGCAGGTGAGGAACCAACAGCGCCACGAACGCAGCCGGGAACGCCGCATCCAGGCCCCACGCCTCGGGTTCGCCGATCACTGCGCCCAACCACACGCCGACGATCGAGCCGACGTTCCAGAACGACCACAGCCAGAGTGCGGTCCACCAGAAGGCGTCAGCGGCGTGGGCGTCATCGTCTTGGATCACTGCCATCGCCGTCGTCTCGTCGATCACGAACTGGGCCGACGCCGCCTTCGGGAGCCAGGAATCGGGAAGCAGTCGCGCCACGACGGGGCCGTAGAGAGCGTTTCGGGCGGCAAGCAACAGCGCAGAGCCGACCGCAGCGGCCTCGGAGCCGCCCGACCCGACGACAGAAACCGCAGCCAGCTGTGACGCCCCGGTGAAGACCAGCGCAGACATCACGAGTACCTGGGGAAGGCTGAGACCGGCGGCGTCGGCGAGCACGCCAAAGGTGACCCCGACGATTCCCGTCGCTGCCGCGAGAACGAAGCCTTCCCGACGGTGCCCGTTCACCCGCCGAGCCTGCGCAAGGTGGCAACGAACCGATCGATGAGTACCGCAAGGTCGTCGATGCAGAGGTCGAAGGCTTCCTGCTGGCCCGACCCGGGATCGACGAGCTCTTCCCAGGGTTCCACCTCGTGGTTGCCGAGGTCGAGCGATGCCACCCGTTCACGCAGCGTCGCACCGGCCATGCTCGGCAGATCGTGAACCACCTTGCGGAGCATCCCGGTGATCGGGAGTGCCTCCGGGAGTCGACGGCGCATCCAGTGGATGTGTGACGGCTCCATGACCAGG
This sequence comes from Acidimicrobiales bacterium, assembly GCA_049437325.1. Taxonomy (GTDB): domain Bacteria; phylum Actinomycetota; class Acidimicrobiia; order Acidimicrobiales; family Aldehydirespiratoraceae; genus UBA11606. The sequence continues at coordinate 25,266 of JBMTIM010000003.1, read as the reverse complement.
AGAAGCGAACTCGCGTCGACATCGCTCATCGTGAGTTGTCGAGAACGGTGGTGAGGATCCTCGAGCCCGTGGCGAGCGAGTGCTGCTCGCGTCCGAACACTCATCGGTTGATCGGGAATCACCAGTGTTCCTGCGCTGGCGACCTCCCACGGGGTGTCGGGACCGAGTCGGTTGCGCAACAACGATGCAGCCATGACCGAACGGGCCGCATTGCCCGTGCACACCATCGTGATCCGGGGGCGATCGATGGACGTCATCGCCGGGGCCTGACGAAGAAGCCGTCGGCGTTCGCCGTCACCTCACCGCCACCGCCGTCAGCCACCGATGCAGCAAGCACCGACTCGGCCCGGATGATCACCCGGGTCGGCCGCTCGTCATGGATCCAAGCTCGGAACAACAGGTCGGTCTCGAGCGGTGTCGGTTTGCGGTAGTGCACGGTGAGGCGCCCGGTCATTCCCCCTTCACCGCCTCCAAGCCGCTGGGCTGCGCCCATCACCTCGTCGAACAGGCCGGCGAGCACACCACCGTGACCGCTGCCTGGGGGTCCTTCCCGCAGGCGGGTCAGCCGCACATGGCCGAGCATCGCAGGCTGTCCGTTGCGCTCCCCCAGCTCGAGTCGGATCGGGGGTGCCACCACATTCAGTTGACCGGACCAGGCAGACAGGTCACGATTCCGGGCGCGCCGACCGTCGGCATCTTTGTCTTGTTCGTACCAGCGGAGCCGTCGCTCACCCTCCGACAGCAGGTCGAGGGCATGACGGAGGTGCTCGTAGGCCGCCGCCCGTCGGTCGGCGTCTGCGCGAACCTCGTGCAAGCGGAGTGCCAGCGCACGCAACTCGTCGGCAAGGTCTTCATCGGAAGCCATCAGGCAGCTGTCCCCGCCAGTCGGTGCAGGAGGGCGAGGGTCGTGACCTGCAGTGACGCTGCGGCAGTGGCGAGGTGCTCGGTGAACTGCGCAGCGGTGGCGACAGGTGAATCGACGAGGTCGGTGATTGCCTTCACTGCCCCGCACGGCACCTCGTGGAGGCGACAGACCCACGCAACCGCAGCGGCTTCCATCTCCTTCACCTCGGCTCCACTGTCGAGAATTCGCGCTGCGTCGTCGGCCGACTCGTCGAGCGAGTCACCCGTGGTCACGACGCCGAGCCTGCAACCCAGCGCATGGGCGTGGGAACGCAGATCCGCAGCCGGATGATCGCCGCGACCGAACTCGTCGAAGCCGGGAAGATCGATGCGGCGGTCGTGACAGACGAATCGATCCCATGCCAGATACACATCACCGATCTTGGCGCCAGCTCGATCCCATCCACCGGCCGTCCCGATCGAGAGCACCACATCGGGACCGGATCCCCAGCGCTCGGTGGCTGCGGCCAACGCAACCTGGGTGGTGAGAGCGGCCGCCGTCGAACCGATGCAATCGACCTTGCGATAGGGGTCGGTGCCGTTCACTGCCACGATCACCTCGGGACAACCCGACGGTTCTGCTGCCGCAAGTCGAACCGGGAGCATTGCTGCCCAGCCGGGAGGGTCGATCGTCGCAGCACCGAGTGCGCTGCGCAGCGGGGCGGCCTCGGCCTCCATCGCCATCACGATCACAACACGCTCGGCGGAGTCGATCGACGGGGACGGGGCGGCCTCGGGCACGAGCGGAGCGTAGGCCGCCGGGGCCTGCCAGACACGTCTGCGCCTGCCGATGAAACGTCAGACCAAACCGATGGCGGCTGCGACCCGATCACGATGGTGTCGAGCATCGCCGTAGGCCGCAGACAACGCCCATGCCCGCTTGAGCCACAGTTGCAGGTCGTATTCGAACGTGTAGCCGATGGCTCCATGGCACTGCAGCGCCTTGCGGGCTGCGAGATCGACGGCATCGGAAGCCTGAGCCTTTGCCATCGACACGTCGCGGGCTCGTCTGAGCGGCTCATGGGTCTCGGGGTGCGCCATCGACCATGCCGCTCGATAGACGAGCGGTGCTGCGAACTCGATTGCGATGCGCACATCGGCCAGATGGTGCTTGACCGCCTGGTACGACCCCACGGGTTTTCCGAACTGATGGCGGTCGGCAACGTAAGCGACGGAGGCATCGAGCAGACGACGGGCAACGCCGATGCACTGGGCTGCCGCGCCGAGCACGGCCCGGTCGAGGGCCACGTCCAGATCGGCTCCGTCGAGCCCGATGGTGGTTCCGCCGGTCACGGATCCGAGTCGACGCGACGGATCGATGGCCGTCACCGACGTGGCGTCGTGTCCGGTGGTGAACGCCAGCCCTCCATCGACACCGGTGACGATCCCGTCGGCAATCGCAGCAGACGCAATGATGTCACTGCCGTCGAGGTCGATCGTGATGGTGGTGGACCCGTCGATAGCTGCGGCGAGTGCGTCACTGCGGGCCTCGGCGAGTGCCGGAATGGCCACGAAGGCGTGCTCCATGAGTGGCTCGGGTACCGCTGCGTAGCCGGCCTCCTCGAGGATGCGCACGAAGGCGACTTCGTCCATCCCGAGTCCACCAACCGCTTCCGGCGCGAGCGCAGCGAGCACTCCCATCCCCGCAAGCCCTTCCCAGAGTCCGGACACCCGTGCGCCGGGGGTCTCCCAGCTGGCCCTGACCGCTTCGGGAGCGCAACGGTCGGCAAACAGGGTTCGGACCGTGTCGCGGAACATGTCGTGTTCGTCGGTGAACCGGAATCGCACGGCGGTCAGCGCCTCGGCAGTCCGAGCACTCGCTCGGCGATGATGTTGCGTTGGATCTCGTTGGTGCCGGCATAGATCGGCCCCGAGAGTGCGAACAGATACCCGTCGAGCCAGTCGTTGTCGTCGACGAGTTCGGCTCGGTCACCGAGGAGGCGCAGTGCAGTGGCGTGCAGCTCGACATCGAGCTCGGACCAGAACACCTTGCCCAGGCTCGCCTCCGAGCCGATCTCGGCGCCGTCCATCAATCCGGCGGCGAGCTGGTAGGTCTGCCAGCGGTAGGCCTGCGCCCGAATCCAGGCGTCGACGACCTCGTCGCGCAGGCGCGGATCGACCGAGCCGATCGACTGCGCCAGTTCGGTGAGGCGCTCGGCCGCCGCCATGAACCGGCCCGGGCTTCGGAGACTCAGGCCGCGCTCCGATCCAGCTGCAGCCATCGCTACCGCCCAACCCTGACCTTGCTCACCGAGCACGTGGTCGGCCGAGACGCGACAGTCGTCGAAGAACAGCTCGGCGAAGCTCGGCTCGCCGTCGAGCCGGCTGATCGGTCGTCGCTCGAGGCCCGGACTGTCAGCGGGCACGAGCAGGTAGGTGAGCCCGCGATGGCGTTCCGCATCGGGGTCGGTCCGCACGATGCAGAAGATCCAGTCGGCATAGGCACCCCGGCTGCACCATGTCTTTTGTCCATTGAGCACGAAGTCGTCTCCATCGCGGATCGCCTTCGTCTTGATCCCTGCGAGATCGCTCCCGGCCTCGGGCTCGCTCCAGCCCTGGGCCCAGATGTGCTCGCCCGACGCCATCTTCGGCAGGAAATAGTCCTGCTGTTCCTGCGACCCGAAGTTGAAGATGGTGGGGGCGAGCAGGCTCACGCCGTTGGCGCTGACCCGTCCGGGAACTCCCGACAACCAGTACTCCTCTTCATAGATGAGCCACTCGACGAGGTCGCAGTCACGGCCCCCGTAGGCCGCCGGCCACGCCGGAACCGACCAGCCGGCATCGAAGAGCACCCGTTCCCATTCACGATGCGCTTCGAAGCCGTCCGGCGTGTCCATCGAAGCGATGCGTCCGGGGTGGTTCTCGGCCAACCAGGTGCGGACGTCGTCTCGGAAGTCGACATGGCGCTGCGACAACTCGAGGTCCATCAGCGGAACTCGGCCTTGCGAACGTCACTGGGGTCGAACACCTCGCGGATGAGGTGGAGTTCCTCGGCAGAGGGAAGGCGGCTCTCGGGCACGTCGTCGGTGACGGCGAGCTCAAACGCCGAGGCCTCCTGTGCCTGTTCGAGGGTGATCCCCGGATGCAGGGAACGAACGCGCATCGTTCTGTTCTCGGTCTCGAAATCGTAGGTACCCAAGTCGGTGACGACTCTGCGGATCTCGTGGAAGCGGCGGCTCGGTTCGGGCAACCGTGCGATCGCGTCGTAGCCGGGTCCGCTCACGACATCCACCGACTCGACGAACGAGCGGGCCTGGGTGGGAATCCAGTACGTGGTGACATGGTTGATGAGGTTCCCGGGCGCGCCGCGCATGCCGAGCAATTGCACCTTCGGATGCGAGTAGTCGTCACCGATCGCCGCGAAATTCTGGTTGCCGTGCCGGTCGATCTGGGGCGCACCCATGACGACGTGGCGCTTTCCCGACCAGACCTGATCGAAGATCGATCGAAAGGGCATGTACGCCTCGACCGTGGCATTCGACGGATCGCCGCCGAGCGGCAGGTTGCCTTCGATGGCGTAGGCGATCGTGTCCGTGAGCATGAGGTCGGGCTCGAACGTTGCGCGTGCGAGGCGACCGGCAATGACGGGAACCGGACCCATCGGGTTGCAGAGGATCTCACCGTCGCCGCGGAATGCCTCGGCCAGGGCGACCACACAGATCTCGTCGAGGGTCACGTCACCGACGGCTTCGTCGTAGCCGACCGGGCTCATTGCGAACGCCGTTCGTCGAGCTTGGTGCGGTACGCCTCGTGTGACTCGAGTTCGAGCCAGTCGGCCCGGAACTGCGCCCAGAGTTCGGGATCCCTCGCCGTGGCGGCGTACTCCTTCTGGAACGCCTCGTCCCGCCCGTAGTCGGGGGGGCATTCGGTGAAGTGGGCGCCCATCGGCGCTTCGACCACACCGTCGACGTGCGTGCGGGCAATGCGCAGTGTGTGAACCGAACCTTCCTGCAAGAAGTTCTCGGTCGGGACGATCTGCTCTGCCGAGAGGAACGTCCTGTTGCCGGCCATTGCGAACAGGTCGTCGAAGTAGAGGTCGGGACCCAGAAACTGGCCGTTGCCCTTGTGATCGGCCCGGTTCATGTGGATCAGCACGGCATCCATCTCGAAGGCCGGAATCGCCACGAGTTCTTCGCCGTCGTCGTAGGGCGATGCGACGGTTCGAAGCTCGGGGTTGTGGGCAAGCATCGACGAACCCAGTCCGGCTCGTGTTGGGTAGAACGGCACCCGGTGTGCAGCAGCCAGGAGTCCCAGGTAGAAGGCGCCCTCGTCGAGTTCCATGAACTCCGGGAGGAGACCTCCTTGCCGCACGCGCCGGAAGTGCGGCTCGAGCGGGATCGAGTCGAGCGACACGAAGCCGTAGGTGACCTTCCGGCACTTGCCGGCAGCGGTCAAGACACCGACGTCGGGACCGCCGTAGCTGACGATGTGCAAATCGGTGAGATCACTGCGAAGGATCGCACGGACGAGTGACATGGGCTTGCGCCGAGAACCCCAGCCGCCGATCCCGATGGTCATTCCGCTCTCGAGCTCAGCGACGACCTCGTCTTCGGTCATCCGCTTGTCGGCCACGCTCGCCCTTCCTCTCGAGAAATCTGACGGCCCGTCAGGTACGGCTCCGGACGGTAGCAGTCCCTTGTACTCTCACCCGCATGGGCGACCCGTTCGATCTGACCGGCAAGACCGCCATCGTTACCGGCGGTACCAAGGGCCTCGGCCGCGAGATCGCAGCGCGGCTGCTCAGCCATGGCGCCGATGTCGTCGTCTGTGCCCGCAACGAGCCGCTCGAGCCAGTTCGGGCGCTCGATCGCAGCGCCGAGTTCGTCGCCGCCGATGTGCGCGATCCCGAGCAGATCGCGGCGGTCGTTCGGGCAGCACTCGACCGTACGGGCCGCATCGACATCCTCGTGAACAATGCAGGGGGGGCGCCACCCGCCGACAGCGCAACCGTGTCACCCCGCTTCAACGAGAAGATCGTCGGGCTGAATCTGCTCGCTCCGCTCATGTTCAGCCAAGCCGTTCACGACACCATGCAGGCCCAAACCGACGGCGGTGTGATCATCAACATCGCGTCAGTGTCCGGCCAGCGAGCCAATCCCAAGGGGGTTGCGTACGGAGCCGCCAAGGCCGGACTCATCAACATGACCGCAACCCTCGCCCACGAGTGGGGTCCGAAGATCCGGGTGCTGGCCCCCGTCGTCGGCATGATCGTCACCGACGACGCGCACCTTTTCTACGGCGACCAGGAGGGCATCGATGCTGTCGGCCGCCTCCTCCCGATGAAGCGGATGGGGGATCCTGCCGATGTCGCCGACATCGTGTTGTTCTGTGTGTCGCCGCTCGCTCGATGGATGACCGGTTGCACGGTGCCGATCGATGGCGGCGGTGAGGGAGCCGCCTACCTCGGGGCGGCAACCGGCGAGGCCACTGCGACATGATCGCCACCGTCGTTGCCGCACTTGCCGACCTCGCCCAAGTCACCGATCCCGACTACCTCGACGATGCAGGCCGCATCATCGGATCGCCCGATCCCGGCCCTGACCCGACCCATTCCGGCGACCGTGGCGGTGTGCTCCAATTCGTGTTGTTCTTCGGTCTGGTGGGAGGCGTGAGCTTCATTGCCTGGCGGATCCGCACCGCCATGCGCCAAGCTCGCCGGGTCGAGGAGGGCTGACCATGGCCGGACCACAATTCGTCATCGACTTCGAGCCCATGTACGGCGAGATGGTCGAGGTGTCACCGCTGTTGCGTCGCCTCGTGTGCAAGAACCCGTCGAAGTTCACCTTTCACGGCACCGGGACCTACGTCATCGGGCGAGGTGACGTTGCGGTGGTCGACCCGGGGCCTCGCGACGACGAGCACATCCAGGCGCTCCTTCGAGCGCTCGACGGTGAGACGGTGCGACACATTCTGATCACCCACACCCACGGTGACCACTCCCCTGCGGCCCACGCCCTGCACCAGGCCACGGGAGCACCGATTCTGGGCTTCGGCAAACACCCCGAAGGCTCGGTGAGCGAGGGTGACGACGCCGATGGCGACGACGATGACGACGAGTTGGACGCCTCCGAGGCCTCATCGGCCCTGCGTGAACCCCAGATCGAGGACGACCCCGAGTTTCAGCGCAAACATGCACCTGATGTGGACTTCGAGGCCGACACGACGCTGGCTCATGGTGACATCGTCGAAGGTCCGGGCTACACGGTCGAGGCACTGCACACCCCGGGCCACATCAGCAACCATCTGTGCTTTGCGCTGGCCGAGGAGAACGCAGTCCTGTCGGGTGATCATGTGATGGGCTGGTCGACCACCATCATTCCGCCTCCGGACGGAGACGTTGCCTCCTACCTCGACTCACTCCGCGTGCTGCTCGACCGACCCCACGACGAACGGCTGTACCCCACCCACGGCGCACCGGTCGAGCACCATCACGACTTCGTGCAGGCGCTGCTCGACCATCGCATCGCCCGCGAGGCAGGAATCATCGGGCAGCTCCGACAGGGCCCGATGTCGGCCCGTGACATCGTGAAGGTGCTCTACGCCGACGTTCGCAAGGAGCTTCACAAGCCGGCGGCCCGATCGGTGCTCTCGCATCTGCGGAAGCTTCACGATGAGGGGACGGTCGAACGTGCCGTTGCCGACGCGTCGACCCTTTCCTCCAAGACGGTCTGGGTTCTGCGCTGAGTCTCTAGGGGTGCTGGGAGCTGACCGACACGACCTCGCCGGTCATGTACGAGGCAAGACCGGAGGCGAGGAAGACCATCACGTTTGCGACCTCGACCGGCGAGGCAGCACGGCCGAATGCCTCACGGCTCGAGAGCTCCTCGAGCAGGTCGGCGTCGCTCACCTTCTCGAGGAAGGGATGCATCGCAATACTCGGCGCCACTGCGTTGATGTTGACGCCATGCGGTGCCGCCTCGATCGCCGAGCACCGCGTGAGTGCCATCACACCCGCCTTTGCCGCTGCGTAGTGGCACTGACCGGCTTGGGCCCGCCAGCCGACCACCGAGGCGTTGTTGACGATCGTTCCCTCGATCCCTGCATCGATCATGTGGCGAAGCGCAGCCCGCGTGCATCGCATGGTGCCATCGAGGGTGACCCCGAGCACCGACGACCACTGCTCGTCGGTCATGTCGACGAGGTCGACGTCACCGCCGAGTCCGGCATTGTTCATCCAGACGTCGACACCCCCCATCGCTTCGGCCGCTGACGCGACCAGCGCCTGCACGTCATCCTCGACGGTGACGTTGCACAGAGCCGTGTGTGGACGTGCGCCGGTCGTCTCGGCGAGCCGATCGGCCGTTTCTCCCAGACGGCGTTCGTGGATGTCGGAGATGAGCACGCTGGCCCCCTCCTCGAGGCAGCGTTGCGCCACCGCAGAGCCGATGCCGGTGCCGGCAGCGGCCGTGACCACGACCCGCTTGCCGACCAGCAGATCGTGGCTCGTCGGCACCTCACCCATCGTTGTTCTGTTCCATCTCCGCCATGCGGCGCTCCAGATCGGCGACGAATGGGTTCGGTTCCTGACCGATCTCGTCGAACCGGGCTGCGATGTCCGCTGGAGACCAGCGATCGCCCTCGGCCATCATGGTGCGAACCTCCATGGGCTGATTCCAGACACTGATTCGGCCGCCGACGACCGTGTAGATCTGCGCATTGACGTCACGCCCGGCGTCGCTCATCAGGTAGATCACCATCGGCGCGATGTCTTCGGGTTCGCCGGTCTCGATCTCGAAGGGAACGTTCTCGCTCATCCGCGTCTTGGCGACGGGAGCGATGCAGTTGGCGTTGATCGCCGGCCCACCTCGCATCCGGATGCTCGCTGCGGTGAGAGCCGCCGATCGGGTGAGGCTGACAATGCCTCCCTTCGCCGCCGAATAGTTGGCCTGTGCAGTCGATGCGGTGAACGCTCCCGAGGTGAAGCCGACCAACGAACCCCCGGTCTCCTGCTTCCGCATGCGGTTGAACGCAGCCCGGTAGACGTTGAAGTGGCCCTTGAGGTGCACGGCGATGACGTGGTCCCACTCGTCCTCGGCCATGTTGAACAGCATCCGTTCGCGCAACACACCAGCCGGGCAGACGACGCCATCGATGGAACCCCAGGTGTCGCACGCTGCTGCGATGACCTCTTCACCCACATCGAAGTGCGAGATGTCGCCGGCGATGGCAATGGCGTTGCCGCCCCTGTCTGCGATCTCGGCTACGACGGCATCGGCGACCGCACTCGACGGGTCGCTGCCATCCATCGCGACGCCGTAATCGGCCACCACGATGTTGGCGCCCTCGTCCGCGCACGCAAGGGCGACGGCTCGGCCGATTCCGGCACCACCTCCGGTGATGGCGATGTTCTTGCCTGCGAGGTGTCCACTCATGGCGCGGACTGTAGTGGCTTCGGTTCGGCCGTCCCGCTTCCGCTCGCCGCACGGCCGACCTCGACCGCAGATGGTGGCCATTTCGACCACAGGGAGTACTGACCCATCCACCCGTGCGCAATCGACCACCACTACCTTTTGCAACCGAATTCAGTCGCCGACAGAAGCAGGAATTTCCCGCGTGAGCCCGTCGCATCGCGAGCCGGAGATCGGAGCCGACCCCGGCCGATCGCAAGAGCTGGGCCAGCTCGCGCCCCTGGTCGACCCGAGCCTCGACGACCTCGCCCGAGAACTGCAGATGCGGATCGCGGTCGAGCAGTTCGACACTCCTGTCCTCTTGCTCGATGTCGACGGAACGATCCTCGACGGCAACGATGGAATCGTCGGGCTCGACATCCGACGCGACGACGTGCGAGGCCGCCCGGTCTGGGCGATCGACACCTGGGATCTGCCCGACGCAGCTGGCGTCCTGACGCCACTCATCGAGGCCGGTTCGCAGGGTCGTGTCGGCTCGCGCACCCTCGACACGGTCGATGACGCCGGTCCGATCCGCCTGTCGGTCACCCCGGTCACCGTCGACGGCGAGTCGGTATTGCTGGTCGCCCGACTCGAGCGCCTCGGCGCCAACGAGCAGAGCGACGCGATCCTTGCCGAGACCACCCAACGACTCGCAGCCGCCGAAGGCATCTTCCAAGCCGTCGCCGAGTACACCTCCGACCTGGTCTGTCTGCACGAAACCGACGGAACCTTCACCTATCTGTCGCCATCGGTGCGCCGACTGCTCGACCTCGAACCTGCGGTGCTGGTCGGCACCCATCCCGTCGACTTGGCCCACGCCGAGACCCGCGACGCGCTGGTCGGCGCGCTCCAGGACGTCGCTCGACGGGGGGCCGAACCGATCCGATTCCGTCACCGCCTGCGGCACCGCAACGGCGGCACTCGATGGTTCGAAACCGTGATCACGCCGATCAGAAACACCGACGGCGAACTGCACCAACTGCAATCGTCGAGTCGTGACATCACCGAGCAACGAGAGAACGAGCAGCAACTCCTCAAGCAGGCCTTCCGCGACGAACTCACCGGTCTTCCCAACCGAGCGCTGCTCCTCGACCGCATGAGCCACGCCTTCGCCACCGCGACCCGCACCGACCAGCCCATCGGCGTCTTGTTCATCGACCTCGATGGATTCAAGACCCTCAACGACACACTCGGCCGCCATGCTGGCGACCGAGCGCTCTCCAAGGTCGCAGAGCGGTTGATCGCCATCGTCCGACCCGGCGACACACTCGCCCGAATCGGAGGTGACGAGTTCGTCATGCTGTGCACCGGCACTGAAGGCGCCCAGAGTGCATCGCTCGTCGCCCGGCGCATCCTCGAAGCCTTCGAGCGAGACTTCATGCTCGATGGGCGTGAGGTACGACTCAGCGCATCGATCGGTATCGCAACCACCACCGGTGAGAGCGACTCCAACGCAGTGATCGAACGGGCCCAGACAGCGATGTACGAGGCCAAGCACAATGGCCGGGGCCGCTATGTCATCCACGACGAGGTCGAGCAAAGCATCGACCTCGAGCGCCACGACACCGAGGCTGCCCTCCGCCGCGCAATCGCAAACGGCGAACTGCGCCTGCACTACCAGCCGGAACTCGACCTGGAGTCGGGCCTCATCGTCGGATTCGAAGCGCTCGTTCGCTGGCAGGCACCCGACGGTCGCCTGATCCCACCGAACGAGTTCATCCCACTCGCCGAGGAAACCGGGCTGATCGTCGAACTCGGACGTTGGGTGATCACCGAAGCCTGTCGTCAGGCGAGCCGCTGGCGGGTATACCGCAGCCCCGACGAAGAACCCGTCCGGATCTGGGTCAACCTTTCGGCCCGTCAGCTCGAGGATCCCGATCTGCTCGCATTCGTCGAAGACACGGTCTCCCGAGCCGGGATCACCACCGACGAGATCTGCATGGAAATCACCGAATCGGTGCTGATGGGCGACGGCGACTCTGCCACCCAGCAACTCGACGAACTACGACGCATCGGCATCAGCCTCGGCATCGACGACTTCGGGACCGGTTGGAGCCAGTTCGAGTATCTGCACCGACTTCCACTCGACGTCCTCAAGATCGACCGCTACTTCGTGCAGGGGCTCGGCACCGAGCCTGATGCAGCCGTGATCGTCTCGGCAATCATCGATCTCGCCCATGCGCTTGGGCTGATCGTCATTGCCGAAGGTGTCGAATCCAAGGGGCAACTCGAGGTGCTCGCCGAACTCGGTTGTGACCAGGCCCTCGGGTTCTTCTTCTCCGAACCACGCGAAGCTGCTGCGTTCGACCAGACGCTCAGCCGGGCCTGAACCCGCTCAGACCCGCACTGCACCGCCGACGAGCAGCCGCGCTGCGTTGGTCAGTTCGTGGGCGAGCGACCCATCGGGTGCGACGCCACCCACCCACCGGAACAGTGCGTTCGACCAGACATGGTGCATGACGCGGGCTACCCCCTCGGCATCGATGTCGGGGGATGGTCCGAGCGCAGTGACGACGAGTGCCCGCCACTCGTGCTCCACCTCGAGCTTGTACGGCGCAGCTGAGGGTGATGTCGTTCCCAGTGCTGTCACGAGTGCCCCCATGAGCACGGGCCGTTTCTGCGTCACCGCCGCCGCCTTCTCGAGCAGACCGATGAGCCGCTCGGCCGGTGTGTCGCCGGGGACACCCGCAGCTTCGATGCGCCGACGGCTGTGGTGGAGCCACCCTGCAAGCCCGGCAATGAGCAGTTCGTCCTTGCCGGAGAAGTAGCGGTAGATCGTACCGACCGCCACACCGGACTGTTCGGCGACCGCCCGCATCTGGACCGCCTCGTACCCGCCCTCTCCCGCCATGCGCATCGCCGTCTCGAGCACCCGAATTCGCCGCTCGTTCTGGCCTTGATTTCGTGGCGTGGCGGACGTGGCCATCGTGCGAGTGTGGAGCACGAGCTGACCAGAAAGCGAATCGAGGTCAGCATCTGGCCTCGAGCTCGGTGCGAAACCGACCCCAACGACAGGGCCGAAGCCCAGCAGAACCGGGGGAACGACGGCGCTCAGCCTTCGGGTGGGGGCGGTGGCGGCGGAAGATCCGAACCACCGACCGCACCTGCGATTGCCTCGGACGTCTCGTCGCGCATCGACTGGAGGATGTCGACGCCGGTCGCCGCCTCGATCTGCTCCGACAGGGACACGACGGCAGCGGGAAGCTGGCTCATGAACCCGGGAATCCCGCCTTGGCCATGACCGCCACCGGTATCGATGACCGCCACCCGATCGATGTCGACGTTGTTGACGGTGGACACGATCTTGTCGACGAGGTCGGGGAGCATGTTCAACACGAAGATGCGCTGACCATCGTCACCTGCGGCCTGGTACTGCTCGGTCAACCGCTGGAAGACCTCGACCTGTGCCTTTCCGTCTTCGATGATTCGGGCTGCCTCAGCCTGCGCATCGAGCTGCTTGGCCTCGAGGTTGGCCCGTGCCGGCGCCACGACATCGGCTTCGAGGCGACGGCGCTCGAGTTCGATGCGCTGCTGCTCGAGCTCCTGCTCTGCCGTGGCCCGAGCGACCTCACCAGCGACGGCGGCCTCGGCTTCTTTGGCTCGAGCGACTGCATCGAGTTCGGCGGTGCGCACTCGCAGCTGGTTCTGCTCCTCGACGATGTTCTTGTCGGCCTGCACCGAGGCGATCTGGGCTCGCTCTCGAGCGGCGGCTTCGGCTTGTTCGGACTCCGCCATGCGCTCGGCCTCAGCCACCCGCGCTTGCTTGACGACGTCGGCCGTGAGGCGGCGACCGACCGAGTCGAGATACTGGTTGTCGTCGGTCACGTTTTGGATCTTCATGACGTCGAGCTCGAGCCCGAGTGTCTTGATGTCGTCGTCAGCTTCGTCGATCAGTTGCTGAGAGAACTTGAGGCGGTCTTCGTTGACCTCCTCGGGTGACATGGTCGCAAGCACACCGCGGAGATTCGCCTCGAGGGTCTCTTTTGCGATCTGCCCGATCTGCTCGGTCGGTCGATCGAGGAAGCGCTCGGCCGCGTTTTCGAGCAGGCCTTCGGCGCTCGACACCTTGACGTTGGCAATTCCCTGGACGTTGAGCGGAATGGCCCCTCGCGAGTACGCATTCGTGACCGAGACCTCGAGCGGAATCGTGTTGAGGTCCATCCACGACACCTTCTCGATGATCGGAATCCGAATGGTGCGACCACCCTTGAGAATTCGATAGCCGACGGTGCGCCCGTCGGAGAGCGTGCGGGTGCGCCCGGAGATCACTGCCACCTGGTTCGGCGGACAGATGATGATCAGCGAACTGACGATCATGACCATGAAGATCACGATCAGGGCGAGCAAACCGCCAGTAGCGAGGACAGTGGACATGGGTGTTCTCTCTTTCTGTTCGAGTCGGGGGCTACTCGAGTTCGAGGTCGGGACCGAGCGGGGCGACCAACGCCACCCCTCGGTCGACGCGGACGATGACGACCCGTTCACCGGGTTCGATCACCGAACCGTCGACCGGAGCTGCCGTCATCTGTTCACGGGCGCCCGCTTTGCTGACGATGATTTTGCCGCGATGGTCGGAGCTGATCGGCAGAGCGACGTCGGCGATGCTGCCCTCGAGTTCGCGGTCGGCAACATCGGACGAATTCGAGTGGCGTCGCAACCAGGAGAACGCAGCGGTGTTCATCGCCCCGGCGACCACCCCGACGACCACGGCGAACACCAACACCAACGCCGCCGCCGTGCCGGTGGCGCTGCCGATCAGCCCTGACAATCCGAAGAAGGCCAACACGAACGCAACCGAGGACAGCGAGATGACCGACAGTGGTCCACTGTCGGCTCCGTCGGCTCCTGGGCCGTCGGCACCCGCATCGCCGGCGAACGCGAACCAGAGCAGCAACGGCGCGCCTACAGCAAAACAAAAGCCGTACAACAGATCCATATCCGCTACTCCTTCGGGCCAATCTAGACCGAAAAAGGGGCGTGACGACGTCGGGCGGTACCGTTCCACCATGCCTGCCGAGACCATCTGCACCGTCGTCAATCACTCCGGCATCCCGTTTCCGGCGGCGGTGGCGAGTTGGCCTGGGATCCGCATCGTCGACTGTGACCGCGACGGCCCACTCCCCGCCGACATCGACGGCGACATCGTGTTCACCCGAACCGACGGTGGACCGAATCTCGGTGCGTTGCTGGAGAGAAGTCCGAAATGGGTTCACACCCTCGGCACCGGGGTCGACAGCTTTCCCTTCGAGGCCCTCCGGGGTCAGGTCTTGACCTGCTCTCGCGGCATCAGCGGCAACATGATCGGCGAGTGGGTGTTCGCCCAGATGCTCGCCGTTGCGAAAGCGGTTCGGACCGCGCCGCTCGATACACCGCCCAGCGACTGGCACGCACCCTCCGCCGGGATCTCGACATTGCGCAACAAGACGGTGGTGATCTTCGGCACCGGAGGAATCGGAGCAGAGGTTGCTCGGCTGTCGCTCGGGCTCGACATGCGAGTGATCGGGGTCCGTCGCCGAGGAACCGACACCCCGGTGGCCGGCATGGCGATCGTCAACGATCTGGCCACCGTCATCGGCGAGGCCGACCACCTCGTCATCGCGGCTCCGGCAACCCCACAGACCGTGGGACTGTTCGACGACGAGATGCTCGGCCTGGTGACGCCCGGGGTTCATCTCGTCAACGTCGCCCGCGGCACCCTCGTCGACCAGGACGCGCTGCGCCGGGCCCTCGACGACGGCCGGATCGGCACGGCGTCGTTGGACGTGTGCGATCCTGAGCCGTTGCCCGCCGGCCACTGGCTCTACGAACACCCCCAGGTCTTCCTCACCCCACACACGAGTTGGGCGGGACCGGGCGCCTTCGCAGAGATCATCTCGACATTCCACGACAACTATCTGCGCTGGCGAGCCGGCACACCGCTGACCGGTGTGGTCGATGTCGAGGCGGGCTATTGAACCTGGATCGACACCGCAGTATCACCCTGTCAGGCTTCACCTCATGTCGTTCAACGATCACTTTCACTCCGTCGCCGCCGAGGTTCGCAATTGGGGTCGTTGGGGAGCCGAGGACCGCCTCGGGACCCTGAACCTCTTGACCGACGCGGCCGTGGCCGCCGGTGCAGCCACGATCCGAAGTGGTCGTCGGGTGTCGTGTGCGATCGATCTTTCGTCGAACGGCCCCCAGATCGGATCGGTCCCGGGACGGATCAACCCGCTGCGCAGCATGAACTACATCAACAATGCTGATCTCGGAGACCCCGACGGCAACGCCATGGTTCCGCATTTCAACGACGACCATGTCGTCATGGGTCTGCAGGCGGGCACTCACTGGGACGCGCTGGGTCACGTCAGCTACGACCATCACCTCTACAACGGCGTCCCTGCCGACAGCGTCACCGCACTGGGCGGGGCGACCGTGCTGGGGATCGAGAACGTTCGCACACTTGTCGGACGCGGAGTCCTGCTCGATGTCGCAGCAATGCGCGGGGTCGACCAACTGCCCGGTGGCCATGAGATCACCGGGGACGAACTCGACGAGACGGCCGAATGGGCCGGGCTCGAGATCCGCTCCGGCGACATCGTGCTCATCCGCACCGGACGAATCTGTTCCTTCCACGAGGGTGGTGGACTCGCCTACATCATGGGTCCCGAGGGAGATGCATCGAACCCGGGCCCGGGGATCGACGCCTGCCGCTGGTTCCACCGCAACGACATCGCTGCGGTTGCCGACGACGTCATGACCTTCGAGGTTTTTCCGGGCGACGAACCCGACAACATGCTGGCCGTGCACTGTCTCGCCATCGTCGACATGGGGCTGACCACCGGCCAGATCTGGGATCTCGAGGCGTTGGCCATGGTGTGCGCCGACGAGAACCGCTACGAATTCTTCCTCGCAGCCAACCCGGAACCGTTCGTCGGCGGCTGCGGCGCTCCGGTGAGCCCGGTTGCCGTTTTCTGATAGAACGCTCGGCGTGTCCGTGCTCGAACGTCTTGCCCAGATCGAACTGTTCTCCGAGCTCAACCACAAGGAACTCAAGAAGCTCGCCTCCTTCATGACCACCGTGAACCCCAAGGCGGGCCGGAACCTCACGACCCAGGGTGCCGTCGGTCGCGAATTCATGATCATCAGGGAGGGTGAGGCGTCGGTGCGGCGCAACGGCCGACTGATCGCCAACCTCGGACCGGGCGACTTCTTCGGCGAGCTCGCGGTGGTCGCCGGCGTTCCACGGACAGCGACGGTGACCGCCGAGACCGACCTTGTGGTGGAGGTCCTCAATCGGCGCGAGTTCTCTTCGCTGCTCGACGGGAACCCTGCGATCGCCAAAAAGATCCTCGTGGGTGCCGTCAAGCGGCTGCACGAGATCGAGGAGGGCGTTGTCCGCTGATGCGACGCCACACCCGATGACCGCCGAGATCGTCGTTGTCGGCAGCGCCAACCTCGACCTCGTAGTGGAGGTCGACCAGATTCCTGCTGTCGGCGAGACCGTCATGGGAGGTGATCTCCGCCGAATCCCGGGTGGCAAGGGCGCAAATCAGGCGGTGGCAGCAGCCCGCCTCGGGCGCAGCGTCGCCATGGTCGGCCGGCTCGGAGCCGACGAAGGGGGCGAGATCCTGCGGGCGGCGCTGACCGCCGACGGTGTCGACACGACCCGATTGATCACCACCGACGAGGCACCGAACGGCGTGGCCCTGATCGCTGTCGGCTCCGATGGAGACAATGCAATCGTGGTGAGCCCCGGGGCGAACGCCCGAGTCACCCCAGCCGACGTCGAGGCTGCTGCCGACATGCTGCGCACTGCAGTCGTGACGCTGCTGCAGTTGGAGATCCCGCTCGACGCCGTGACCGCTGCTGCAGTCGCAGCAGAAGGGACGGTGATCCTCAACCCGGCGCCGGCCGTGCCGCTGCCGGCCAGCCTCCTCTCCCGGGTCGACATCCTCGTGCCCAACCAGACCGAACTCGCAACGCTCGCCGGTCACGACGGCCCGATCAACGCCGAGATCGCAGCCCGGCTTGCACCGACCCTGCCCTCGCCCGCCGTCGTGGTGACCCTCGGCGCAGACGGGGCGCTCGTCGTCGATCGAGGCGTCGCCACCCATGTCCCGGCACCTCCCGTCACACCGGTCGACACCACCGCCGCCGGCGACTCGTTCTGTGGCGCGCTCGCCGATGCGTTGGTGCGCGGCGAAACGCTGACCGACGCCACCCAGTGGGCGGTTCGGGTCGGTGCCGCCACAACCCAGCGGCCGGGAGCGCAACCGTCGCTGCCGACCCCCGCCGAGGTCGAGCAGCTTCTCGGCTGACCATCTCGGCGGCGACCGAGGCCGTAGCATCGTTCGCCATGGAGCGGATCCCGATGCTGATCGACTGCGACCCCGGACTCGACGATGCCATCGCGCTCCTCGCTGCTGCGCAGCTGACCGATCTCGTCGGTATCACCACCGTCAACGGCAATGTCGGCATCGATCACACAACACACAATGCGCTGGCCGTCACCCAGATCGCCGATCTCGACGTTCCGGTGCACCGAGGTGCTGCCCGTCCGCTGATCGCTCCGACCATCGACGCCGCACACGTCCATGGGCCGACAGGACTCGGGTCGGTCGAACTCCCTGAACTCTCGCGGTCGATCGCGTCCGACGACGCCGTCGGGTTCATCTGTGACACGGCCCGTGCCGTCGATGATCTGCACCTCGTCGCCGTTGGCCCGCTGACCAACATCGCGCTTGCGTTGCGGGCCGATCCCGATCTCCCGAGTCGTCTCGGGGGATTCACGATCATGGGTGGTGGTGCCCATGCCGGCAATGTGACCGCCGTGGCCGAGTTCAACGTCTGGGCCGACCCGGAAGCAGCCGCCATCGTCTTCCGGGAGTTTCCGATGACCACGATGGTCGGGCTCGACGTGACCCATCGCGTGCTGATGCGACCCGCTGATCGAGACCGTCTTCGTGCGGCAGGCGGATCGGCGGCCGGTCTCGCCGCCGATCTGCTCGACTTCGCCGTTGCGCGCGCCGGTGAGATCGCGGGCCGCGACGGTGCTCCCATCCACGACGCAAGTGCGGTGATGGCCGTGGTTCGTCCCGATCTGTTCCAGGGTGAAGAACACCCCGTCGACGTCGAGCTCGCCGGCACGCTGACCCGGGGGATGACCGTGGTCGATGAGCGGCCAACCGGCAGGGCTGGTGAGGATGCCGGGCGCGCCAACGCACGCGTGCTGTTCGATGCCGACGAAGAGGCGGTCGTCAACTCGATCGTCGATGCCGTCATCGCCCTCGATTCGGCGTGATTGCCGACTTCGTTGCCGACGTCTTATCCGGCGATCGGATCATTTTCTCGTTCGTCTGGGTGTGGGCATCGGCCATCGTGGTTTGGATCTCCCTCGACTGGGTCGGCAATCCGAGTCGCGGTCGCTTTCGGCCCAACGGAGAACAGGTCGACGGGACGAGGCGCGAACGTCGAACAGCCCGGATCCGCCAACGAGCCGAAGACGACGCTGCCGTGCGTTCGACGTTGCGCGACGCGTACGGCTCATCGAGCCTCCAGGTGACGTGGAACCGGGCCCGCGAGGCGGCTGCGATCGAAGCCGACGAGATGCTCGTTCGCCCCGATCCAACCGTCACTGCATCACCCGAACCAACGCTGTGGACCTCCCTTCCCTGGTTCCGCGACGAGTTCTAGGCCGACGAACCGTTGCTCGGCACATGGACCGGCGACCCGTTCGTCGCCCATCCGGCGATGCCGCGCGGGCGTTGGGGCCGGGGCGACGATCCGTGGATGCTTTCCCCGACCGGACGGCCACCGACCGCAGCAACCGTGCGGTCCCGCGTGTGGAAGAACCACGCCGAATCCGATGCCTGGGGTGCTGCGAATCGCGACCGTATGGGCGGTGGGAGACCACCCCGCCGCTACAACCCGATCACCGGCGAGGTCGAGTTCGGCATCGTCGATCTCCGGTCTGCCCGCCCGGGTTGGCGTGATGACCCACCCGATCCATTCGCGGCGACCAACTCGGTGGGATCAGAGCCTGGCTCATGAACACCCCCGCCGAGCTGTGGCTCCACCACCACACCGATGTCGCAGCACGTGGCGGCGAGCCGGTCTTCGCTGCCCTCATGCTCCAGATCGACCGATCTGCAACGCTCACCATCAGCCGGGCGAATGCCAACCCGACGCGGCCCCAGGGTCTGGTCCTCGACGGCGAGCTCCCCCTCACCATCGACCAGGTCGTGCTACCGAGGCTGGTTCTGTGGAGCGACACCGCTCCTGCGACAGTGTCGGTCGATGTCGAGCCGGGGCGGCTCGCGGTGAGTCACGCCTGGCGCAACGGTGACATCGTCCACGCCTGGACCGGGTGGGCCGGCATGGTGCGACACGACGACCCCGACGACCCCGGCCACCTCCGAGTCGCAGCCTCCGACGGTCACGGATCGCTCACCACCGACCTCGAGGTCGATCTCCGTCTCACCAACCGCTGATCGACCGCTCAGGCCGGCTCGTGCACGACTGCGATCCAGTGCTCTCCGGGCTCGACGACCGTTCGCAGCACCGTTGCTGCAACGATCAGCCAGGTGAGGACCACGCTCGGGTCCTCGTCGGCGGGCAACTCGGCGACGATCCCGTGTTTCGCATGGTCCTGACGGGTGACCCATCGCTCGGGCAGACCCACACCGATCTCGGCCAGCCGATCGAGCGCCTTTGGACCGGTTCCGTGTTCGAGGCCGATCTGGGCGGGCCGCGTTCGTCCCTCCACTGTCGGCGGTGTCCATGTCGCCATCGCCACCGCCGGTCCCCGACCGCTGAACCACGCCCCGAGACCACTGCGGTCCGGCACGCGGTTGTACTCCTCCTCGCTCAGCGCAGGCTGCAGGTTGATCCAGCCCTGCCCATCACCTCGGTCGGTGAGACGCCGCATCGCATCGGTGACGGCTTCGTGTTCGTCTCGATGGAAGGGAACTTCGGTGATCGTGATCGCCACGACTCGGCACCGTAGCTGGCAACATCGGACGATGAACCCAGCCCAGCAGGTCGAGGTCGACCGCATCGTTGCGCTCCTCGGGCTCGAGCCACATCCGGAGGGCGGCCGGTACGCCGAGACTTGGCGGTCTGTGTCGAGTGACGGCGCTCGATCGGCCGGGACAGCCATCTTCTTCCTCTTGACCGATGCCGAACACTCGCAGTGGCATCGGGTCGATGCCGCTGAGATCTGGCATCACTACGCAGGCGCTCCCCTCGTCCTCGAGACCTCGGACGGAACCTCGATCACCCGACGCGTCCTCGGAACCGATTTCGCATCGGGTGAACGACCGCAGCTCGTCGTCGAACCCCTCGAGTGGCAGACCGCACGCACGGCCGGGGCATGGACGCTGGTCGGGTGCACCGTGACCCCGGGTTTCGAGTTCTCCGGCTTCGAGCTTGCACCCCAGGGCTGGACACCACGCGCCCCCTCCGACCCGAACTGACGCAGTACCATCTGCGCCGGAGCACTCGGCCGCAGTTCGGAACCCATGCATCGACCTCGACGATCGCGAATCCTGCTCGGTGGGCTCGCCGCCGCCCTGCTGAGTGTCCCCGGTGTGCCGGTGGGCGCGCAGTCCGAGGCCGAAATCGAGCAACTCGAGAACCTTCGTGACGATCTCGGAACCGAGCTCGCAAGGGTCGACGCCGAACTTGCTGCGTCGGAGGTGGAGCTCGACGGGATCGATGCTGCGCTGCGCACCGCAACGGTCCACATCGAGCTCCTCGCCGACGACTTCGAACGAGCGGTCGACCAACGACGTATCCCGGCTGCGACCCGTGTGCAGATCGCGATCGCCGGCTTCACCAATGGCGACCCTCGGCAGAACGCCGTTCTCGACGAGATCCGCGTGCTGTCCGGCACCGACGACGGGGATCCGTCGCGGGCTCGTGAGCTCTACAGCGCCGTGATCGACGACGCCCAGGCCAAGCTCGACGAGGCCGATGAACGGCTACGGCGACTGAAGGACGAACTGGCGAGTGCCCGCAGCGAGCGCGAGGCACTGGACGGCTTGCGTGCCGACGCCGATACTCGTCGCCTCGAACTCGGGCAGCGCCGAGCGCAACTGGTCCTCGATCTGGACGAGACCTCGGTCAGGATCGCTCGGCTCAGGGCACTTCAGGGCAAGGCACTCCTCACCGGTCTCGTCATCTTCGACGAACCGATTCGTCCGGTGCTTGCGGTCAAGATCGACAACGTTGTTGCCGCCCGCCCGCAGGCGGGGATCGCTCAGGCCGACATCGTCTATGTCGAGGAGGTCGAAGGGGGCTTGACCCGCCTGGCTGCAGTGTTCCACAGCCAAACCCCAACCGAAGTCGGCCCGATCCGGTCGATGCGCACCACCGACTTCGACCTTCTGGCCCAATTCAACTCGCCGCTGTTCGCCAACTCAGGAGGAAACCGCACCGCGGTGGAACTCCTGCGGCAATCAACCCTGGTCGACATCGGTGCCGGCTCGGAGGGCGATCTCTATTACCGCACCTCGCGTCCCGCCCCGCACAATCTCTTCACCAACCCGGCCAACCTCTGGGAGGTTGGGCAGGGTGACGAGTATCCGACCGGACTACCGTCGCCCATTTTCGAGTTCCGCACCGAAGACGACCCATTCCATCCCGATGCCGAAGCCGCCGCAGGTGTCGACATCGATTATGGCAAGACGACGGTCGCCTACTCGTGGAATGGCATCGGTTGGGACCGGTCGCAGGACGGCAACCCGACCGTCGACGCCGACGGGACCCGCATCGCGCCGACCACCGTGATCATCCAGATCACGAAGTACACCGCGTCTCAGGCGGATGGGCGATCACCGCATGCCATCACCACCGGCGTGGGCGACGCCTGGATCCTCAGCGACGGGCAGGTCGTGCGGGCTGCGTGGCGCCGGGTCACCACGACCGATCAGATCGATTACGTCGATGCGACGACCGGCGCCATGATCCGAATCCTCCCGGGCCAGACCTGGGTCGAGATGCCCCGCGACGGCGACGCCACCCTTCGCTGATCCGCAGGGCTCGAACCTCAGACCATCATCGTTGCGACATAGTCGTGGGCACACGCACCGGCGGCGGTGACGGTCAGCCGCTCGGCGCCGTCATCGGTCATCACCAGCGTGTGCTCGAACTGAGCTGTCCGCGTCCCGTCGATCGTCACGGCGGTCCAGTCGTCGTCCCACAGCGCTGCGTGCGGTTCTCCAAGGGTGAGCATCGGCTCGATGGTGAACGACACCATCGGCTCGATACGGGTCTGCAGACGCCGTTCGTAGTAGTGCGGGATCTGCAGATTCGTGTGGAACTCGGTACCAACGCCGTGCCCGATGAACTCGCGAACGACACCGAGTCGGTGCTGACGGGCATGATTCTCGATCGCTTTCCCGATCTCGTTGACCAGCCCGCCGGGCTTCACTGCATCGATCGCGAGGTCGAGCGATCGTGCCGTCTCGCGCACAAGGCGGCGACTCGCATCGTCGACCTCGCCGACGAGGAATGTCGTCGAGGTATCGCCATGGACGCCTTCACAAAACAGGGTGACGTCGATGTTGATGATGTCGCCATCGGCGAGCGGTCGAGAGTCGGGGATGCCGTGGCAGATGACTTCGTTGACGGACGTGCACACCGACTTCGGGAACCCGCGATAGTTGAGCGGGCTCGGGTAGCCGCCGGCGTCGATGCACGCCTGGTGCACGAGCGCATCGATGGCGTCGGTGGTAACACCGGGGGCCACGAGTTCACCGGCTCGGAGCAGGATTTCGGCCGCCTTTGCACCGGTGCGGCGCATGGCCTCGAGCTCCTCGGGGGTACGCCGCAGATCGGAGATCGAGGGTCCAGGGTCTCCGCTCACGGCATAGGGCGGACGCTCGATGTCGGCCGGCACTCGCCGGGTTGGACTCAATAGGCCGGGGGCGATGGGCGGAAGCGACGGAGCTGCGTCGGAGGCAGGACGGGTCGTTCGTTTCTTTCGCTTCGCCATGGCGCCAGTGTACGCGGATCAACCGTTTGTGATCATCGGAGGAATCGGCTGACCGACTCCACAATGCAGGCGGGTTTCGTGCCTCCCTCGATCTCGACCGTCATCGTGATGACGGCCTGCACGCCGCCGTCGATCTCTTCGGCGTGGGTGAGAGTTGCGTGGCCCCGAACCCGCGAGCCGACCGGTACCGCTTGCGGGAAGCGAACCTTGTTGACCCCATAGTTGATGCCCAGCGACACACCGTCGACTCGGACGATCTGCGGGAGGAACCGGTTGGTGAGGGCAAGGGTCAGGTACCCGTGGGCAATCGTCGAGCCGAAGGGCCCGGCAGCAGCTGCTTCGGGATCCACATGAATCCATTGGTGATCGTCGGTCGCATCGGCAAATCCGTCGATTCGATCCTGCTCGATCGCAACCCAATCGCTGCTCCCGAGTTCGGTGCCGACGGCAGCCAGCAGGTCGTCCGGGCTGGCGAAGACCGTTGTCATTGCACCGACGCTATCCAGGGGTGGTCGAGCAGTCGATCACACCGCGCAGAAGCGGATAGTCAGCTGGATTCAGCTTCTGCAACACGTAGGCCGCGAAACCCGGATTGAGCTCAATCGTGCTGCCGTAGAGGGCGCGGGGGCTCGCCACGAACGTGGCGACGTCGCCACCCATGTAATAGGTGGTCGGTCCAGCTTGCTCGAACCGCAGCCCGTTCCACCGGGCGAGAGCGCGCGCTCGTCGCGGTTCCATGACCAGACCGCTCCACTCGATGTCCTCGGCGAGCGTGTGAATGTATCCCTCGCGGAACAGGGCTTTTGCGACATCGAAGCCACATTCGGCCTGCACCTCACTCGGGATCGCAATTGCACCGTATTCACAGAGCCTGTGAGGAGCGACGCGCGCAAGACGTTCGATCCACTCACCCGACAGGGGCATCGCCATCATCGGCAACGTCTGCGGCGCACCGGCAATCATGCGAAGACAACCGATCGGTTCGCCCGACGATGCAGATTTCGCGAGGTAGAACGTCGATTGGGCATCGAGTTCCTGGGGCATCTGTCCATACCCCGACTCCTCGAACACGATCCGCTCGATCCGGAACGCCGCGTCGATGTCGTCGAGAGTCTCTGCCCGCTCGACCACGACGGCCGCCTCGATGAGCGCCACGCGTTCGAGATCGGGCACGGTGTCGTTGCGCTGCACGACATCGATGGTTGCCAGTTCTTGGTGCACGGGCGGCAGCATAGAACCAACCCCACACCATTATCCACAGGAAAAGTCGCATTTTTCCACAGGTCGGTCTTCCACGCACAGGTTGTCCACAGCGCGCAACGGATCCTGACGACCCGGTGGCCGTCAGAGGATCTGGCTCGGGATGTACGCGTGGAGCAACGAAAACTCGACTGCGTAGATGACACTCGTCACCATCCCGACGCGGGTCACTGCCCCCTGCGACCAGCCCCGCTTGTGCAGCAACAGCGCTGGGAGCACACCCCCGATGATGGGTGCGAGCATCATGGCCAGCACCACTCCGGTGACGCGTTCATGCAGCACCGCCTCGCGTTTGGCCACCTCTGCTTCCTTGCGGGTCAACATGAGTCGGTCGAGCAGCCAACGCGCAATTCGCCCCGGTTCGTCTCGAACGCCTCGATTGATCAGGAACAGCTGAGCGACGACGTAGACCACGAAGGCGATGACCGCTGCCACCGGCCCGATGAACGCACCGAGCGCCCAGTAGATCGGCCCGTACGTGAGGTCGTCGATGACGACGAGCGTGACAAACGTCACGAACCACCACCACGCAGTGCGAAGCATCGATTCAGGCACCGACGAATCCAGCCCTGTTGCTGCGGCAGCCCTGCACACACCTGGGTCGACCCAACGTCATGGCCGAACCCTAAACGCCACAAAGGTTCTGTCCGAGTACCCCGAAATCCTCATTATCCACAGGCAGGTGCCGACGGGGCGTGCATGCGAGCTCACTCGACACCCGTCACATGGCTGATT
>JBMTIM010000002.1:0-158512 GCA_049437325.1 Acidimicrobiales bacterium | reverse complement strand
GCCTCGGCCCGTCCGATCACATCGGGAGCGATGTCGAACCCGATCACCTCGCCGGGGGCGATCCGCACTGCGAGATCGACGGTGATGGTGCCAGGTCCACAACCGATGTCGAGCAGGCGCCGGCCGGGAATGAGATGGGGGACGAGGTGCGGTGCAGAGTTGGCGACGGTTCGCCATGTATGCGACTTCATCACTGCGTCGGAGTGGCCGTGCAGGTACGGATCAGGCGGCACGACCCGAGTCTGGCATCATTCCGGGATGACGACCCTCGAGTTGATGGGCTGGACGGGTCCTTGGTCTGATGGCGACAAGGACGCGAATTTCAAAGCCGACATTGCGGCCCATGCCCATCTCGATCCACTGGCCACGATCACGAACCTGAGCACCAGCTGTGGTGTGCCGGTCGGGGCCATCGTCCACTATGTGCTGTGTCGGTGGGCGTCGGAGGGAAGCAGTGCACTGCTCGAGCTCGGTCCGCGCATGACCCGGCGGCTTCACGAGCCGTTCGCAGCAGCAGAGGCCGCCGGCTCTGACGAGGCCCGCCTCGCCGCCTACGAACAGGTGCGGCAGATGGTCGAGTGGCTGCAGTTTCCGCTCGACAACCCGGAGGTCTACGACGATCTCAGCCCGTCGTGAACGATGATCAGTGCGGGCTGATCGGTGACTGCGCCGTCAGCCCACCGTCGATCGTGAAGCACGAACCCGAGACGAACGCCGCATCGGGCGAGGCGAGGTAGACCGCCAGGCCAGCGACATCGGCAGGCGTGCCCATCCGGCCGACTGGGTGCTTGCGCACGGCCTCGGCCCGAGCGGCAGCCGGGTCGTCAGCCCCGTCGAAGACCGCCTCGGCGAGGGCGGTCAGGATCCAACCGGGGCTGATGGCGTTGCAGCGGACGCCTTGGCGACCGTTGTCGGTTGCGATAGCTCGGGTGAGCGCGTGCACTGCGCCTTTCGATGCGTTGTAGACGGCCATGCCGTGATCGGCGACGTTGCCTGCGACCGAGCCGATGTTGATGATCGAGCCCCCGTCGGTCTGGCCGGCCATCTGCCGAACGGCAGCCCGGCAGCAGTTGAAGACCCCCCGGATGTTGACCGCCATCACGAGATCGAACTCGGCGTCGGTGGTGGTCTCGATCGGCTTCTCGATCTGCACCCCCGCATTGTTGACGATCGCATCAAGCCGACCGGAACGTGAGACTGCGGTGGCGATCAGCGCGTCGACTGCGGTCGGGTCGGTGACGTCCGTCGGTACCCAGGTGACACCGTCGATTGCGACCTCGGACCTCGCCGCCGCGAACACCGAGGCGCCCTCTGCCACGAATCGGGAGGCCACACCCGCTCCAATACCGCTGGATGCGCCGGTGACGATCGTGGTGAGGCCGGCGAGGCGCGAGCTCACCCGTGGTCCTCGAGGGCGATGGCCTCACAGCGGCTGAGGCCGCGTTCGAGCGCTTCGCGATCAGCCCAACGGTTCCAGTTGATCCACAGCCCGTTCTGCAACGCAATGACGTCGGTGACACGGCGGCTGACCGCGTCGGGGGAGAGCGACGGATGGGCGTCGGAGATCGCGTCTCGGAGGAGGTCTGCTCCTCGTTCGTACAGGTCTCGCTCCGCGGCGGCGACCTCATCGTTGGTGCGTCCCACTGCCCAGATCGCAGCCCAGATCTCGAGATGTTCGAGGTCGGAGAACTCCGGGTCGAACCAGCTGCGAAGCGCAGCACGGATTCGGTTGCGCGGATCAGACCCGGCTTCGGCGATGAGGTTGCTGGTGTGCTCGATCAACTGATCGGCGGCGCGTTGAAATGCTGCGACGACGAGGTTCTCCTTGCCGTCGAAGTGATAGCTGAGCAGTCCCAGCGAGACGTCGGCCTCCTCTGCGACGGCACGCATGCTCGTCGAATCGAGGCCGTCGCGAACGATCACCTCGACGGCGGCGTCGAGGATCTGCTCTTGGGTCTCCGACAAGCTCACCCGCCCAGTCTGGCACGATGCTGGGGTGCCTCATATCGAGCCCGTCTACGAGCATCCCTATCCGCCTGCCGAGTTGGAAGCGCAGCACCCGTTTCGAGAACTCGACTTCGTGGAATACCCACCCGACGAAATGGTCGAGCGCGCCTCGGCGTTCGAGTCGTTGATGAGCCGACGGCGGAGCCCTCGTCTGTTCTCGGATCGACCGGTGCCGCGGGAACTCATCGAGTCGGCGATCCGTACGGCAGCTTCTGCCCCCTCCGGCGCCCACCGGCAACCCTGGCGCTTTGTGGCGACCGAGTCGCCGGCGGTCAAGGCGGCGATCCGGGTCGCGGCCGAAGAAGAGGAACGGATCAACTACCTCCAGAGCCGGATGAACGACGAGTGGCAGGAGGCGCTGGCACCGATCGGTACCGATCATCACAAGGAGTTCCTCGAGATTGCGCCGTGGATCGTCGTACTCTTCGAAGAACGCTTCGAGCGGCGCCCCGACGGCGAGACACGCAAGAACTATTACGTCAAAGAGAGCGTCGGTATCGCCGCTGGGATGTTCATCGCCGCACTCCACAACATGGGGTTGGCGACGCTCACCCACACACCGTCTCCAATGGCCTTTCTCACCCGGGTGCTCGGCCGCCCCGACAACGAGCGTCCCTTTGTCATGTTCCCGATCGGGTACCCCCTGCCCGGGGTGAAGGTCCCCGATTTTGGACGAAAGTCGCTCGATCAGGTCATGGTGACGGTGACCGAGCCGCACAACGCCGAGCCACACAACGAAACGCGCGACGAGAAGGATGCCGATGAGTGACGACAAGAGTTGGGACGTCGATCGGCTGACCGAGTCCACACGGGCGTCGGTGCCGATGGCGGAGCAGACCGGCGTGCGAGTGGTCGCAGCCGAGCGTGGCCGGGTGAAGCTCGTGATGCCGTTCGAGGGGAATCAGAACCACATCGGCACGATGTACGCCGGTGCGCTGTTTGCGCTGGCCGAGTTCCCGGGTGGGACCCTGTTCTCGACGACGTTCGACGCGTCGCGGTATTACCCGATCGTGAAGGGGGTGGAGATCCAGTTTCGTCGTTTCGCCGCGACCGACATCAGCGTGGAGGCTTCGATGACGGAGGAGCAGGCTGCAGCGGTCGCGGCCGCAGCCGACGAACACGGCAAGGCCGATTACGACCTCGAGATGGAACTCGTCGACACCGACGGCAACGTCGTTGCCATCAGCACCAATCACTATCAACTTCGCGCCCACGGCATCTGAGACACGGCAGGTTTGCATGTGTGCTCTGCCCCTAGGATCCGGGCCATGAGTCGCCTGATCGAGCTGCTCCCATCGCCGGAAATCGACGAGAATCTCCTCGCCTCCGAGCGGCTGGAGAACCTCCGCGGCACGATGCTTGTCGACGGCCTCGACGTGCTCGTTCTCACCAACCCGGTGAGCATCCGGTACGCCACTGGCTACCGAGTCCAGTCGTCGATGCAGAGCCGCATCCCGACGGTCTATGCGATCGTGCCGATCGTCGGTCCGATCATCGTGCACGGAACCCACAGCGGGGGTCTCCCGTTGGTCGACGTCTTTCGTCGATCGCATGCGATCACCAGCTTCGATGCCGGTCTCGAACTGTCGGTGGCAGCCGATCGGTTCGCCGCCGACATCGAACTTGCGCTCGACGAACTCGGCTACGACTCACGCGCCTCGGTCGGGGTGGAGCGAACCACACCGACCGGTCACCGGGCCTTCGCCGACATCGGCCTCAACGTCTTCGATGCCGAACCGACGGTCGAACTGGCCCGGAGCCGCAAGTCCGACCTCGAGTTGGTTGCACTCGACTTCGCGGTTGCGGTCGCCGAGTACGGGATGACGCTCATGCAGTCCGTCCTCGAGCCCGGCATCACCGAGAACCAACTGTTCGCCGTCCTGCACCAGGTCAACATCGCCCACGGCGGCGACTCGATCGACGGACGCATGCTCTGTTCCGGTCCGCGAACCAACCCCTGGTACCAGGAAGCGAGCCATCGGAGGATCGAGTCCGGCGATCTCGTCGCGTTCGACACCGACATGGTTGGACCGTACGGCTACTGCGCCGACATCGGCCGCACCTGGGTGTGCGACACCGGACCGACCCCCGAGCAACAGGACCTCTACCGTCGAGCACTCCACGAGATCGAACACAACACGTCCCTGCTGCATGTGGGTGCCTCGTTCGAGGAGCTTTCGCACTCGGTCTTTCGGCATCCGGACGAGTTCGTTGCGAACCGGTCTGCGAGTGTCTTCCACGGGGTCGGTATGACCGACGAATACCCCAAAATCCCCCACCCCCAGGACTGGGAGTGGGCGGGCTACGACGGTCAGCTGGAGGACGGGGTTGTTCTCGCCGTGGAGAGCTTTGTGGGATCCGACCGAGGATCCCAGGGGGTGAGGCTCGAGCAACTGGTGCGAGTGACCTCCGGGGGGATCGAGGTCATGTCGAGCTATCCCCTCTGGGACCTTCAGCCGTAGCGATCAGTTGATCGCGTAGTAGGAGAAGACCTCGGTCTCCTCATCGGTCGAGTCGTTCTCGGTGCGAACCCGCACCCGGATCTGGCCGTTCTCGATCTCGACGTCGACGTCGACCTCGAGTTCGCCCATCTCGAAGGTGACGTCGGGACCTTCGGCGTCGACAGAGGACTCACTGACCGTCCAGCCAGCAGCCGGGGAGACGTTCGTCAGGGTCCAGATGCCGCTGTCGTAGGTGAAGGCGACGGTGCCGACACCGTCGACCGTGTGGCTGACCGAGGCAACGCCACCTGGATTCGGAATGGTGGTCGAGGTCGTGGAGTCGTCACCGTCGTCGGAGTCGTCTTCGTCGGAGCTGTCGTCTTCGTCGGAGCTGTCGTCGCTGTCGTCGGAGTCATCACCGTCGTCGCTGGAGTCGTCGTCAGCATCGTCATCGTCGAGTCCGCTCTCGATTTCGATCGCATCATCGTCGAGGGAGTCGGCGGCGCTGTCGTCGACACTCTCGTCGACACTGTCGTCGCTCTCGATCGACTCGTCTTCGACGAACTCGGTCTCGACGACCGAGTTCTCCTCGAACGGGGTGTCGATGATGCCGGTGGCGGCGGCACCGCCGACAGATGCAGCGGCGACGGACGCGCCAATTGCGATCTTTCCGAGTGCGGTGCCGGCAAAGGTCGAAACAGAGGTGAGCATGGGATGTCTCCTGGGGGATTCGTGATTCACGTTCAACGAGACGACGGCAGGTCCGGTGGTATCCGTTGCGTCGCTGCCGACGGAGTCGGCGCCGACGAACTCGGTCAGCGCCCCGGTCACGATCGGGGGATCGATCGCCTGGAAGGCCGAGCGAATGTCATCGAGCGCGTCGCCGAGTCGCGGATCGCCGGAAGTGGCGCCCGAGAGCAGTGCCTCAGCATCGTCATCGGTGAACTCGTGGTGGGTCATGTCACTCGGGGAAACGTCGTCGTCGTGCATCAGGAGACCGCCTATTTCGGATTTTCTCGCCGGAGCCGATCGAGGGCTCGGGCCTGGAGTCGTTTCACTGCGGTGACCGGTCGTCCGACGATCTCTGCGGTTTCTTCGAGCGAGAGTCCAACGGCCAGCCGAAGCACGACAACCTCGTGTTGTGCGTCGGTCAGCGATGCGAGCAGTGTTGCCACTCGCTCGGAACCGAGGCCGGCGAGTGCCAGCGCTTCTGCACTCGGCGCAGCTTGGTCGCCGTGGCTGTCTTCGTGCGCAACCGGGGGTCGTCGTTGCTCGGCTCGATAGTGGTCGATCAGACGGTTCCGGGCGATGGCGAACACCCACGCTCGGAAGGCCCGGGCATCGCCCTCGAAGCTGGCCAACTGGCCGAAGACGCCGAGGAAGGCGTCGTTGGTGACGGCGTCGGCATCACGAGCGCCACGACCGACGGCGAACCGCTTGACCTCTGGTCCCAGCCACTCGTACAGCGCGGTGAAGCCGCGCGATCCGCCGTCACGCGCGTCGCGGAGCCAACGTTCGAACTCGAAATGGTCTGGGGTGGATGCCTGCACGTGATCCCGGGTCTTCTCCATGCACCATCGGAAACGCTGGGGATGGTCGTGAGGAGACCGGGAAAGAATTTTTTCCCGGACAAGAAACTGGACGTTTGTTCAGGTGGATCGTACGCTCCTTGAACAAACGTTCAGCCCGGCACGGCCGGCCCGCCCGAAGTGAGCTGCGATGGCGACCACCCTGCCTTGCGCCCCCGACGCCGAGCCAACGGCACAACCGAGTGACATGGGCCAGGCGGCTGCAACCCTGCTCGTCGTGCTGACCTCCGTCCTCATGGGAACGGTGCCGGTTTTCGCACGCGAACTCACCGATGCCGGCTTGAGCGCTGTCTCGGTCAGCTTCTACCGAAATCTCTTGGGTACGGTCGTGTTGTTCGGGCTGCTGCGCTTCTCGGGACCGAGGAGACAGGCCACTCTCTGGGCGCTGAGTGCCGGTCTGTTCATGGGGCTCGGCTGGACCGCCTACGTCCGAGCGGTCGAGGTCGTGCCGGTCTCGACCGCCGGTGTCATCTACATGAGCTACCCACTGTTTGCGATCGTGCTCGCATGGGTGCTGTTCGGCCAGCAGGCAACCCGTCGTTCGCTGCTCAGCGGAATCGTCGTCCTTGCGGCCTCGTTCGTTGCGCTCGGAGCCGAGCTCGATGGTGATGACGGCGAGATTCTGCTCGTTGCGTTCGCAGCGCCGGTCTCGTTCGGCTTCGCCGTCGCCGTGCTGACCGAGCGGTTGAGTCTGTTGAGACCGATCGAGCGGGTTGCTCCGATCGCCTTCGGTTCCACGATCGGACTGCTTCCCCTCATGGCCAACCAGACATGGGACGAGTCGATCCCGGGTGATCTTCGGACCTGGGCACTCGCCATCGGCATCGCCCTGTTCACCGCGATCGGACCGCAGTGGATCTACTCAGCGGCAGCGCCCAACGTCGGCCCGGCCCGGGCAGCAGTCGCAGGCTCGACAGAGCTGCCGATGATGTTCGTGGTCGGATACCTCTGGTTCGGCGAGGCACTCACCCTCGAGCAGGGCATCGCCGGCGTCATGGTCCTCGGTGCGATCCTGCTCGTGCCGGCCCGCCAATCACCCGGATTGACGATCGTGCGTCGCCGCCGCCGACTCATTCCCGGCCGCTTCTACGCATCGGGGTGAGCTAGCCGAGCCACCCCATCGGGTTGGGATTGCGGTTCTCCATGATCGATTCGTGCTTGTCCTGGAGCGCAAGCACGAACTCGGGGTGGGTGAAGATCCAAAATCGATCGCTCATGACTGCGTCGTGCACCATGTCGGCAACCGCATCGGGATCCAGTCCCCCCTCGAGCGCGTCGACGACGAACTGCCAGGCAGCCTCCTGGTCGGCGGTGGGCTCATACAGGGCGGGTGGTGCGGCTGCCTCCGGTCCGTTGCGCTCCGACGTTGCGATGTCGGTACGAACCCAGCCGGGGCACAGGCACGACACACCGATACCGGTGCCCGAGCGATGCATCTGGTTGTAGAGGCCCTGGGTGATACCGACGACGGCCCACTTGCTGGCGGTATACGCAGAATGCCCTGGCATGTGGCCCGCCATCGAGGCGGTGTTGACGACGTGCCCCTCGCCCTGCTCGATCATTCGGGGAAGGAAGGCCCGGTGTCCATGGATCACTCCCCACAGATTCACCCCCAGCACCCACTCCCAGTTGGCGCTGTTGATCAGCTCCGGTCCACCTTTCATGCCCCCCACCCCTGCGTTGTTGCACAGGAGGTGAACACCGCCGAATTCGCCGAACGCACGATCGGCCAGCTCGTCGACGGCACCGCCGTCCGCCACATCGGTGACATGCCCGATCACGCCGGTGCCGTGGGTACTGACCTCGGCAACGGCCTCGTCCAGACGCGGCGCCTCGATGTCGCTCAACACGACGTTCATGCCCGCCCCTGCGAACCGGTTGGCGAATGACCGGCCCATGCCGCTCGCTGCGCCGGTGATGACAGCGGTTTTCCCGGTGAGATCGTCCACGGAACGACGGTAGCCCGCCGGGTGAACCGGTCGTTACCCCGCAGACCGATCTGCGGGGGTGTGCCACACTTCGGACATGCAAGCGGATCGTTACGACGTCGCCGTGATCGGTCGGGGAATGATCGGTGCCGCAGCCGGTCGACACCTCGCCGAAGCCGGTCATCGCACTGCGTTGATCGGCCCCGGCGAGCCCGCTGATCGACGACGAAGTCAGGGCCCGTTCTGTTCGCACCCTGACGAAGGCCGGATCACCCGCATCGTCGCTCGCACCCAGACCTGGTCCGACGTGGCGGCTGCCTCGATCGGGCGGTACGCCGACATCGCATCCCGGTCCGGTATCTCGTTCCACGAACCGTGTGGCTTCATCGCCGGCTACCCCGATGCCCCGGCGTGGGTGACACGAGCTGCGAAGTACGGCAGCGATGCTCGCCTCGTCGATGCTGGATGGGTACGCGAAACAACCGGTATCTCGATCACGAATGGGTTGGGCTTGGTCGCCGAAGGTGCACCGGCCGGCTACATCAACCCGCGCCGTCTTGTCGCAGCCCAGACCCGGCTCGCCGCGCTCGGCGGAGCCGACGTCATCGACGCTGCGGTGGCCGGCGTCCGTCGGCACGACGGAGGGTTTGCACTCGATGGATCGTTCGGGTCGGTGATCGTCGACCGACTCCTGGTTGCAACGGGTGCATTCGGATCCGATCTGTTCGAATGGGAACTCGACGTCGAACGCCGAGCCCGAACGACCGTGATGGTCCGGCTGGCCGATGACGGCAGGATTCCCTGTCTGATCCTCGATCAGCCCCCCGACGATCGGGTACACGAGATCTACTGGGTTCCGCCGGTCGAGTACCCCGACGGCTCTGTTCGCATCAAGATCGGTGGCAATCGCAAGGACACGATCCTTCTGGAACCCCATGAACTGACCGAGTGGTTCCACAGCGACGGTGACCCGGTCGAGATCGACTCGCTCACCGAGAACCTGTTCGAACTGCTGCCCGATGCACCGCTCGGCGACGTCGTCACTGCGCCGTGCGTCATCACCGGCACGCCCACTGGAGCCCCGTACATCGGGTGGATCGACGACGGAGTCGCCGTCGCCATTGCGGGGAATGGGTCTGCGGCCAAGTCGAGCGATGAACTCGGTCGTCTCGGTGCAACCCTCTTTTCAGATGCCGGGTGGGACTCTCCCATCGATCCGGCGAGCTTCACTCCTCATCTCCTCTGAGTTCCCCGGTGCCACCGGCCACCGGGGCCGGGCCATCACCGGCCATGGCTCGCCCGAGTTTTGGGGATCCGAGACGCGCGTCATGGCGGTCGCAACTCCGTGTCCGAATCTGTCTCATCTGATCAGGCATACTCGGTTCATGCCTGTCGAAGCGGTCGCCACCACCGGGATCTACTGTCGACCGGAGTGCGCTGCTGCCCCGTTGCCGCAGAACACAGCGCCGTTCGGGAGTCCGGTCGCCGCCGAGGCTGCCGGCTACCGGCCGTGCCTGCGATGCCGACCCGATCGGCACCTGCGCTCGGTAGAGGTCAGCGGGGCGCCGGCCCCGGTCCAAGGGGCCGTGGCGCTCATCGCATCCGGGTTCCTCGACCGCTTCGACGAGGCGCCCCTCGCCCACCGCGTCGGCTATTCAACCCGTCAACTCCGCCGCCTGTTCGAGCGTCACGTCGGCGCCACCCCCGACTTCGTGGCCCGGAGCCGTCGTGCGCATTTCGCTCGACGGCTTTTCGACGAAACCGACCTGTCGATGACGTCGATCGCAGCGGCATCGGGGTTCGGCTCGGTACGCCAGATGAACCGGGTCGTCGGGCAGACCTTCCGGTTCACCCCCAGCGAATTGCGGGCCAAGCGTCGCACGCGCGACGTGCTGCGGGCTGACGGAGGTCTTCGACTCCGAATCCCCACCGGTTCGCCACTCGACGTCGAGCAGATCACCGGTCACCTACGGCCTCGGCTCAGTCCGGGAGTCGAGGCGCTCGATGGAACCGTGTATCGACGCACGATTGTGATGTGCGGTCACCCCGGGGTGATCGAGGTCGACCTCGCCGCTGCCTCAGACGCGGTGGAACTGGTGGCGCATCTCCCGTCGTTCGATTCGATCATCGACGAGGTTGCGCGAGTCCGACACATGTTCGGCCTCGACGACGAGCTCGAGGAAGCGAGCCGATGGTTGGTGAACGATTCGTTGCTGGGCCGCCTCGTCCGGCGCCGCCCGAACCTGCGAGTCGTCGGTGGCTGGGACCGGTTCGAGACGGCGGTGCGTGTGATCATCGGTCAGCAGGTGAGCGTGGTGGGCGCAACCACTGTGACCGGCAAACTGATCGAGCGTCGCGGCAGTCCGTTGCCAGCGCCGGCTCTCGGCCTGTGTCGCCTCTTTCCAACGCCGGAACAACTCGCACCGCTTGCGGCCGGTGACACCGACGAAGGCATGCCGCGTCGTCGAGCGCGGACCATCGGTGAACTCGCCGCTGCCGTCCTCAGCGGCCGTATTGATCTCTACAACGCCGACCCGGTCGAGCTCCGAGTGCAACTCCTCGCCCTGTCCGGGATCGGGCCGTGGACGGCAGAACTGATCGCCATGCGGGCAGCCCGTGATCCCGATGCCTTCCCGGCTGGTGACCTCGGGATCCGGCGTGCCCTTGCAGCTCTCGACGGCGGGCCTCGATCGCTGTCCGACGACGAGTGCCGAGCCCGAGCCGATGCCTGGCGTCCGTACCGCTCGCTCGCCGCGCAACACCTGTGGGCGAGCGCTGAACCCGAATATCGTCGTGTCGAGGAGGATCAACCATGACCGCCGCCCTCCACCGCTCCCGTTTCGACTCGCCGATCGGTGCACTGCACCTGGTTGCCAGCGACGGCGGGCTTCGCCGCATCTCCTGGCCCCACGAGGTCCATACCGAACACGACGGGCTCGGGGCCGACGAGGCCCACCCGGTCTTGGTGGATGCTGCCCGACAACTCGCCGAGTATTTCGCCGGCGACCGTCGCGAATTCGATCTCCCACTCGATCTACAGGGGACAGACTTTCAGCGAGAAGCCTGGCTCGCCCTTGCCGATGTGCCCTATGGCACGACGGTGTCGTACGGCGAGCAGGCCGAACGCATCGGACGACCCGGTGCGTCCCGGGCGGTCGGCGCTGCAAACGCGAAGAACCCCATCCCGATCGTCCTTCCGTGCCACCGTGTGGTGGGGGCCGACGGCTCGCTCACCGGGTTCGCGGGTGGACTCGATCTGAAGCGGAAGCTGCTCGCCCATGAGCGGTCGCAACAATCGCTCGACATCTGATTGCGGGTCTACGCTCGGAGTATGTCGCAGCAGTTCGACCAGTACGCCGAAATCTCTTACCGCGAAGGCACCGATCGGCCGACCGACCCGGGCGAGCAGCGGGCCCTGTGGAAGTGGGAAGCCGCAATCGGCTATCGGATGTTCGCGGCACTCCGCTGGGGTCAGCTCGGTGATGGTCACATCACCTTCCGCGATCCTGAACGTCGTGACCACTTCTGGATGCTGTCCTATGGCGTGCCGTTCCGAGCTGCGACCATCCACGACCTGATCCTCATCGCACCCGATGGCTCCGTGGCCGAGGGTCCAGCTCACGCCACCGCAAACACCGCCGGCTACAACATTCACATGCCGCTGCTGGAGGTGCGCCAAGACATCAACTCGGCGGCTCACACCCACACTGCCTTCGGTACGCCATGGTCAGCGAATGTCGAACCGTTCCGGGCGATCAGTCAGGAGTCGTGCTCCTTCGTCTTCAACCAGGCGATCTACGAAGGCGAAGACCTCGAGGTCGATTCGACCGATGGCGGCTATCGCATCGCCGACGCGATGGGCTCCAATACGCTCGTGATCCTGCGAAACCACGGCCTGCTCACCGGTGGCCAGTCACCGGCGGAATCCGTCGGCTGGTTCGTGTTGGCCGAACGGGTTGCGGAGGTGCATGTGAAGGCGCCGAATGGCAAGGCGATCTCCGACGAGATGGCGAAGCACATCGCACGAAGTTTCGAAGACCCGGCGATGGGTTGGCGCACGTGGCAATGGCTGGCCCGTGACCTCGTCCCCGATCCGTCGGTCGTGCTGTGATCGCGCAGCGGGCCTGAGCGGCCGCCCTGCTGCGCCGTTGCGGGCGGTGCCGGATGCTCGATCAGTCGGCGTGGGCCACTTTCTGGCGGCGACGGTGATCGCGCAGGATCGCCTCGGTGTACCCGTTTTTTTGGAATCGACCGTCGAGAACAAGGGCACGTGCAGCCTGGAACGGGATCGAGTCCTCGTAGTGGGGAGCCATCGGCTCATACGCGTTGTCATCGGCGTTCTGAGCATCGACGGCGAGCGCCATGCGCTGCATCGACTCGCGGACCTGGGTGTCGTCGACCAGCCCATGGTGCAGCCAGTTCGCAACGTGCTGCGACGAGATGCGCAACGTTGCGAGGTCCTCCATCAACCCGACGTCGTCGATGTCGGGCACTGTCGAACAGCCGACCCCCTGGCCGACCCAGCGAACGACGTAGCCGAGGATCGACTGGCAGTTGTTGTCGAGTTCGGTCTGAATGTCGGCTTCGGTCAGCTCACCGGACAGCAGCGGGATCATGGTCAGATCGTCGATCGATCGGGGTGTCCTGTTGTGGATCTCTTCTTGGCGCGCTGCCACGTTGGTGTCGAAGTAGTGGGTTGCGTGCAGGGTGGCCGCGGTGGGTGATGGCACCCAGGCGCAGGTGGCACCCGACTGGGGATGACTGGCCTTGGTGGCAAGCATCTCGGCCATCTCCGATGGCTTGGCCCACATGCCCTTGCCGATCTGGGCCCGGTTTTGCATGCCCGCCGCAAGCCCGGTGTCGACATTGGCGTCCTCATAGGCGAGAAGCCAGGTAGCACCCTTCATGTCGCCCTTCTTGAGCATTGGCCCGGCCTCCATGTCGGTGTGGATCTCGTCGCCGGTGCGGTCGAGGAAACCGGTGTTGATGAACACAACCCGCTCGCGTGCCTGGTCGATGGCCGCAGCGAGGTTGAGCGAGGTCCGTCGTTCCTCGTCCATGATGCCCATCTTCAGCGTGTTCGGTTCGAGTCCGAGCGCAGCCTCGACTCGGCCGAACAAGTCGACGGCCCAGGCGACCTCGTCGGCGCCGTGCATCTTCGGCTTCACGATGTAGATCGAGCCGGTTCGGCTGTTGCGGAATGCACTGTTGCCGAGCAGATCGTGTTTGGCGGCCAGTGCCGTGACGAAACAGTCCAGGATCGTCTCGTAGATCGGCTCACCGTTCATCGTCACGGCGTCGGTGGTGAGGTGATGGCCGACATTGCGAACGAGCATGCAGGCCCGACCCGGCAACACGAGCTCGGAACCGTCGGCAGCGATGTAGACGCGATCGCGGTTGAGCCGCCGCTCCACCGACTCGCCGCCTTTGCGGAACGTCGAGACGAGGTCGCCTTTCATCAGGCCGAGCCAGTTGCCGTAGACGACGACCTTGTCGTCGGCGTCGACAGCGCTGACAGAGTCTTCGCAGTCCATGATCGACGAGATCGCCGACTCGAGCTCGATGTCGGCGACACCGGCAGGATCGTCCTTGCCGATGGTGTCGGCTCGATCGATCCGAATGTCGGCGTGGAGTCCGTGCTTTCGGAGCACGACGCTGCTGGGGTCGTCTGCGGCACCGGCATAGCCGACGAACTGGCCGGGATCGGCGAGCATCGTGGCGGTCGCGCCGAGCGACACCTGCAACGCCCCATCGACGACGGCGTAGCCCGTCGCGTCGGCGTGGCTCCCGTCGACGAGTGGGGCGTGCGAGTCCAGGAAGGCTCGCGCCCATGCGATGACCTTGGCGCCGCGGACCGGGTTGTATCCGCTCCCTGCGTCTGCGCCGTCGTCGTCGGGGATGGCGTCGGTGCCGTAGAGGGCGTCGTACAGCGAGCCCCATCGGGCGTTCGCTGCG
Organism: Acidimicrobiales bacterium; assembly: GCA_049437325.1. Classification (GTDB taxonomy): domain Bacteria; phylum Actinomycetota; class Acidimicrobiia; order Acidimicrobiales; family Aldehydirespiratoraceae; genus UBA11606. The sequence goes on along the minus strand of JBMTIM010000002.1, from coordinate 144,592 downwards.
TTGAGGGCGTAGCGGGCGTTGTCGAGCGGAACGACGAGTTGCGCACCGGCGGTGCCGGCGATTTCCGAGTCGACCTTGCTGGTCGCGACGGTCACATCGGCCGGAGCGTCTTCGAGGTACCCGATCTGTCGAAGGAATCCGAGGTAGGCGGTGTGGTCGTGGTGTCCTCGTGCTGCGACGAGGTACGCGTCGATCTGATCCTGCAACTCGTCACGTCGCGCCAGCAGCGCGGTGTTGCGCGGACCCATGTCGGCCACGACAGCCTCGAGTGCAGACCAGAAGTCGGCTGCGGTGACGCCGGAGTCGGGGGTCAGTGACGTTTCGACGAAGTCATGGAGCGGCTGGGCGATCTCGAGGTGTCCGATACGAACCATGCGTTCGATGTTAACGACCGTTCACCCTGCTCACGGTATTGTGGCGTATGACAACCCTTGCCGAGTACCGCAGTCTGTTCGACCTCACCGGTCAGCGAGCCGCCGTCATCGGCGCCGGCTCCGGGTTGGGCGAGGCGAGCGCCCTCGCTCTCGCAGCGCACGGCGCGACCGTGACATGTGCCGACCTCGACGCCGGCGCTGCAGAAGCGACTGCAGACGCGATCGTTGCCGAGAACGGCGCAGCATCGTCGACGGCAGTCGACATCACGGACGCCGAATCGGTCGATGCCCTGTTCGCGTCGGCCCACTTCGACACCGCAGTGATCACCCCCTCCATCAATGTCCGCAAACAACTGCTCGACATGAGCGAGGACGAGTTCGCCCGCGTCGTCGATCTCAACCTTCGGGGCACCTTCACCGCCATGCGCTCGGCGGGACGTTCGATGGCCGCACACAATGGAGGATCGATCATCGTGTTCAGTTCGGTGCGCTCACAGGTCGTCGAACCGGGACAGGGGGTCTACGCCGCCACCAAAGCCGGCGCAGTGGCGCTTGTGAAGACGCTGGCCGCCGAGCTCGCATCGCACAACGTGCGGGTCAATGCCGTGTGTCCCGGTGTCGTCGAGACCCCCCTGACCGAGCAGATCAAAGCCGATCCAGCGTGGTACCAGGCCTATGCCGACATCAGCGCCCTGGGCCGGTGGAGTCAGCCCGAGGAACAGGCCGGTGCAGTCGTGTATCTCGCAGCGCGGGCGAGCTCCTTCGTGACCGGCTCGACCCTGTTCGTCGACGGCGGTTGGCTGGCGGTCGACGGCCGCTACACGCCACCGCTCTAGTCGTCGAGTCCGGCCCTGAGGAAGTTGACAGCCGCCTGGGCGAACACCTCGGTGTAGCGAACGATTTCGTCGATCTCGACGAATTCGTCGACCTGGTGAGCGATCCACTTGCCACCTGGGCCGTAGACGACGCTGTCGAGGCCGCCATCGCGCCACAGGATGGTGCCATCGGTGCTTCCTGGAACGCCCCCGTAGACGGGTGGTTCACCCATGATGCGTTCGTGGGCGGCGGCGAGTGCCCGGCAGACCGGGGAGTCGAGCGCAGTATCGGTCGCCGGTCGGTCATCGATCACGCAGAGCTCGAGGCGCACCCCGGTCGTCTCAGCGATTTCGTGGAGCATGGCTTCGACCTCGGCGATCAGTTCCGGGTGGTCGACGTCGGGAGTGGTGCGTATGTCGATCGCCAGTGTTGCGTCCGCCGGGATCACATTGATCTGCTCGATGGTGCCGGCCTGGATGACCGTGGGTGTCAGCCAGATCTCCCCGAGGTGCTGATAGGTGCCGTACCGCTGCTGCTGCTCGGATTCGAGGACCGAGACAGCGGTGGCGACCTGTGCGAGCGCAGCGATCGGATTGAGACCCTGATCGGGCATGGCACCATGCGCCATGCGACCGGTGGCGTCGATGCGGAGGCGGATTGCGCCTTTCGACACTGCGCAGATCTCGCCTCCTTCCGGTTCTGCCGAGATTGCGCCGTCGATCCCGGCGCAATGGCCGGCGGCGACGAAGTGCTTCACCCCGAGCATCATTTCCTCCTCGTCGCAGAGTGCGGCGATGACGATGCGGCCCGGGAACGGGCCTGCCTGCTCGACGGCGCGTGTGGCATAGATGACGGCGGCAAGGCCAGCCTTCATGTCGGCTGTGCCTCGGCCGTACATGCGGCCATCGACGACAGTGGCCGAAAAGGGGTCATGGGTCCACGCGGCGCGGTCCCCTTCGGTGACGACATCGGTGTGGCCCTCGAACAGGAGCGTCGGTCCGGGTAGTCCGCCGTCGATCGAGCAGATCACGTTCGGTCGACCGGGTGCGACCTCCTCGACGATCGGATGCCAACCGAAGGAGCGCATACGTTCGGCGACCAACTCGGCCGCCGCCGCTTCGGACCTCCCGCTGGCGGGATCGTTGACGCTCTCGATCCGCACCAGTTCGGCGGTGAATGCGACAACCTCGTCGGCGTCGATGTCGATGGTTCCCGCAGTCATGCCGAAACCGTAGTGCGATCAGCCCCGTGCCGACCCAGACGACCGCTCGATCTCTCCTCGTCGTGACACGGGACCTACGATCTCGCCATGGGCAGTGTGATCATCGGAACGGGGGTGGCCGTTCCCCCCCGGATCGTCACCAACCACGATCTCGCCGCGATCATGGACACCAGCGATGAATGGATCTACAGCCGAACCGGGGTTCGGCAACGACACATCGCCGATCCTGGTGTCGGCGCCTCGGATCTCGCAGCCGACGCCGTGGTCGAAGCGCTCCGGGACGCAGCGGTCGCACCAGACGATGTGGATGTGCTCATCACCGCCACGATGACTCCCGACCAGTTCGCGCCGGGTATCTCCGGAATGGTGCAGGACCGGTGCGGGCTGGGTCACATCGCTGCGTTCGATCTTCGTCAGCAGTGCGGCGGCTACCTCTACGGACTCGACCTCGCCGATGCCCTGCTCGCATCGGGCAAGGCGCGCTGCGTTGTGGTGGTCGGTGCCGAAGTGCACTCCGGATACATGCCCTATGGCGGTTCGTGGGAGATCCTGCGTGGCCAGCGGTCCGGCCCTGCCGATCCGATCGACCACGCTGCTGCGACCGAGGCACGAGGATGGGCGGTGCTGTTCGGCGATGGCGCCGGTGCGGCGGTGCTCACCACCGACGACAGTCCTGGAACGGGATTCGTCGGGAGTGTGCTGCGCACCGACGGGTCTCATGCCGATCTGATCGAAGTGCCTGGGGTTGGATTTCGGCACCAGCCCTACGTCGATGCCGCCCAGCTCGAGGCCCGGGCGCACTGGCCGTCGATGAACGGGATGGAACTGTTCCGGCAGGCCGTGACGTGCATGCCGGCCGCCGTTCGTGAGGTGCTGGCCGGTGCCGATCTCTCGGTCGACGACATCTCCCTCGTGATCGCCCACCAGGCCAACGATCGAATCCTCGAAGGAGTTCGCAAGCAGCTGGGGGTCGATGCCGACCTGGTCCCCAGCAACATCGCCCGGTACGGCAACACGACCGCAGCCACGCTGCCAATCCTGCTTCACGAACAGCGGGCGGCAGGGGGGATCGAGCCCGGCGATCTCGTGTGTTTCACCGCCTTCGGGGCGGGGGCGCACTGGGGCGCAAGCCTCTATCGGGTGCCCGGCGCGCGCTGACGTCGCACCGGTGGGACGACGACCGTCTGTCATGGCAGGATCTGCCCCTGTGCCCTTCGAACCTGAGCTCCTGACGTCGATCCGTGATCGGTTCCATCACACCGATGTCTGTCCGATCCAAGGCCCCCGTGCGTTCTTCGAAAACGCCGGTGGCTCACTCACGTTGAAGGCTGCCGTCGAACGCACGGCCGAACTGATGGCCTTTCCCGACAATCAGGGCCGAACCAATGTTGCGTCCCGATACCTCATGGACGTGATCGCGCAGGGCCGCGCCGACATGATGTTGCTGCTCGGGGCCTCACGTGGTGAGGTCTTCGTCGGCGAGACCGGCACCGAATTGCTCGGGCGACTGATCCGCAACGCACTGCTGGTTTCCGGCGGAGCGAAAGTGCTCGGCAGCAACCTCGAACATCCGGCGACCTACAGCGCGTGTCGCCGGTGGGCCGAAGTGACCGGCAAGGACTACGAGCAGGTCGCGTTCGACGTCGACACCACCGTGGTCAGCGTCGAGCAGTACCGACCCGCCATCACGGCCGACCTCGCCGTCGCCACGATCATCCATGCGAGTCCGGTCACCGGTATGCACGTCGACGTTGCCGCAATCGCTGCCGAGATCCGTGCGGTCGCTCCCGACTGTTTCATCATCGTCGACGGCATTCAGCACGCGGCCCACGGGCGCGTCGACATCGACGACTACGGCATCGACGGCTATGTCGTGTCCGGCTACAAGCTTTTCAGCCGACACAACTTCGGCGTGGCCTGGGTCTCGGATCGACTGGCAACGGCGCCACACGACCAACTCGACGGCGCACCGGCGAACGTGTGGGAGCTCGGCACCCGGGATGCATCGGCCTACGCCGCCTTCTCCGAGGTCGTCCGCTATCTCGAATGGTTGGGAACCGAGGTTGGTGAGTCGGGTGCATCGCGGGCGCGTCTCGAAGCTGCCGCCGGTGCGATCCGTGGGCAGGAACAGGATCTCGTCGACGCAATGATGTGGGGTACGGGTGGCCTCCCTGGGCTCGGCCAGCTCGACAGGGTGCATGTGGTTGGTCCCGAGTCGAGCGAACACCGCTCCGGGATGGTGTCGTTCTGGATCGACGGATTCGACAGTCTCGATGTCGTCGATGCGCTCAATGCCGACGGGGTTCGCACGCACGCACGAAAGCGCGATTACTACTCGGCAACGGTGCTCGAACCACTTGGGATCGAGAACTGCATCCGAGCGTCGACAAGTCATTACAACTCGCGCCTCGAGGTCGAGCGGCTGCTCGCCACCGTGAACCGTCTGGCCGGGTCGTAGCGGCGGCCACGCACCGCGGCGGAAGTACGCGACCGGCTAGGCGTCCGACGAGAACTCGCCGGCGGCGTCTTCGAGCACACCGTGGAAGTAGGCCACGAACGAACCGTCGAAGAGCAGCAGATAGCTGCGCTCACCCCCGTCGTCGTCACGGACGATGTCGCAGGTGACACCGGCGATCGAGTTGCCCCATGCAGCACCGTTCGGCGTCATGGCGTCGTCGAAGTCGGCGCTGCAGAGCTTGGCCAGCGTGTCGGCTGCGTGGGTCCCGGTCACCCGAATCGCGTGACGGGCATGGGTGATGTCGACTGTCGACGCATGGCCGGACAGGTCGAGTTCGTCGGCCACGGCACGGGCTCCAGCGCCGAGGAGGTACCACTCGTCGGGTCGGATGCGGACGACGAGTGTGTCGTTGCGGTGCTCGGCCGAGCCGAACGCCAAGCCCAGCGCATGGGCTGCCGCCGTGTCGTCGGCAGCGCGAATGCTCACCTTCGGCATCGGATCCAGATGCGAAACAGAGCTAGCCACGGAGACGTTCTCCTTCGGGATCGAAATGGGCGTGGTGTTCGTTGACGGTGGCGGTGATGCGACGCCCGTCGACGAGCAGGATCTCGAGTGAGGTGCCAGCGTCGGCGAATGCCCTGTCGACCTGGGCGAGACAAATCGACCGCTCGAGGGTGGGAGACATGCGACTCGACGTGATGCGGCCGACGATCTCGTTGGTCCCCGAACGCAGAATCTGCGCCGCTTCTTCGGGAACGACCGTCCCATCGTCGGGTTGACAGGCCACGAGCACCGGGTGATCCCTGGATTCGAGCGACCATCTGACCTCGGGCATACCTGCCCAGTCGTCCTTGTCGAGCCGCAACAGGGAATCGAGGCCGGTGACCGGCGCCTTCGACAGTCCGTCGGTGTCTTGGCCCACGATGAAGTGCCCTTTTTCGAGCCGCATGATGCGTTGCGCTTCGAGACCGAACGGCTTGACACCGAGGTCGTCACCGTCGGCGAGGAGACGCTCCCAGATCGCAAGGCCGTGTCCGGATGGCACGTGGATCTCGTACGACAGTTCGCCGGTGAAGCCGATCCGCCAGGCGATGCAACCCTCGACACCGGCGATCGTGCCCTGGCGTACCTGCATGTAGGGGAAGGCGTCATTGTCGAGGTCGATGTCGGTGAGACGCCCGAGCAACTCGCGAGCGTTCGGACCGGCGATGTTGATCGATGTGAGGCCCGTGGTGACCGGGGTGACGTGGACCCGCCACTCGGGCCGTTCCGTCTGGAGCCACATCTCGATCCACGACCAGATGCGAGCGGCACCGGACGACGTCGTGGTCATCAGATAGTGCTCCTCACCGAGGCGAGCGGTGACACCGTCGTCGAGCACGACGCCGTCCTCTGCGCACATGATGCCGTACCGAACTCCACCGATCGGCAGCTGCATCCACTTGTTGGTGTAGAGCAGGCTGAGGAGCTTCGGGACGTCGGGACCCTGCAGATCGAGCTTGCCGAGCGGGGTGACGTCGATGATGCCGACGTGCTCCCGACAGTTTCGGACCTCGGCGGCGGGGTCGCCATAGTGGTCGGGGCGCACCCATTGACCGGCGAGGATCGGGGTCGCCCCGTTGGCCTCGTGCCAGGGCTGGATGACGCTGCGCCGGGTGGGCTCGTTGATGCGGCCGGCGAGCGCGCCGAGCGAGATCGGCGCATAGGGCGGGCGCCACACCGTGGTGCCGACGTCGGCGATCGATTCACCCTTGGCCTGGGCAAGCACGGCGACGGTGTTGACGGTCTCGAGCTTGCCCTGGCTTGGGCCCATCGTTGCCGTCGTGAATCGCTTGATCAGCTCGACCGAGTCGAACCCTTCGGCAGCAGCCGAGTAGAGATCTTTCGACGAGACGTCCTCGGAGTAGTCGACGATGCCGTGGGTGACGGCCCGAAACAGTTCCGGGTGCGGCCAGCGGTCGAGCGGGGCGCGCTCGTCGGGCGGATACGCAGGCTCGGGTCCGTCGACGGGTTTGGCTCGTGCCGTCGCCGCCTGAAGGCGGTGACGCACAACGGCCGCTCGACCGGCTGCAAGTTCCCCAGTGGACCGGCCGTGCTCCAGCAGGTCGTCGAGTGACCCGTCGCCAACCATGCCACCGGTGGCGAGCACGTTGTCCGGTGCGCCGGCCGGGAAGAAGCGGGCGGCGTTGGCGTCGTAGACCGGTCGGTCGCCGGCCATGTTGAGCAGCGAGGTCGGCGTGGTCCAGCCCACCGCAGTGACGAGCAGGTCGCAGGAGATCTTGGCACCGTCGTCGAGGAGGACCTCCTTGACTCGGTTCTTGGAACCTGTGGCCGAGACGATGCGCTCACCGGTGAGCGCATCGACGACCCGGGCGATCGACACACCGGCGCGGCGCAGGTCGTCGATGGCCGCATCGCCGGATTCGTTGGCGCTGAACACGACGGCCTGCGTACCGGGCTTCACGCCGTACATCGTGATGAGGCGACGAACTGCACCCGAGGTCATGACCCCGGGGAGGTCGTTGCCCTCGAACACGTAGGGGCGCTCGATCGTTCCAGCTGCAACGATCAGTGTCTTGGCTCGAGCCTTGATCAGCCGCTCGATGACACCGGGGTGGCTGCGCTCGGAGATTGCGACCCAGTTGTCCTCGTAGCGGCCGGTGACCGTGGCGTTCGTGAGGATCTCCACGCCGGCGGTTCGGGCCGCCGCCGCGAGTTCGGCCGCACGGGCCCGGTCCTGTTCGGTGCCCCAAAGGAGATGACCGCCCACTCGATGCTCGTGCTCGACGAGCATCACCGATGCTCCCGCTTCAGCTGCTGCGATGGCGGCCGAAAGGCCGGCTGGGCCACCACCGGCGACCACGACGTCGGGGTGGGCGAAGCGCTTGTCGTATCGACCGTGCGGCGTGTCGAGATCGACGTCACCGCCGGGTGCAAACCTGGCCAGGACGTGTTCGTACGTCGGCCACAGCGCAGCCGGCTTCATGAACGTCTTGTAGTAGAAGCCAGCGGTGAGGAAGCGGCCGACAAGGCCGTTGGCCGCTTTGATGTCGAACGTGAGCGATGGCCACACGTTCTGGGCCGAGATCTGCATGCCGGCCTCGAGTTTGCGGTGAGAGGCGCGCACGTTCGGCTCGTCGCCGACCTGCACAGTCGTGTTCGGATCCCAGTAGTCGGCGGTGAGCACGCCACGCCGCCGGTGGTACTTCATCGAGCGGCTGAGGATGTGGTGACCGTTCGCCATCAGCGCCGATGTGATCGTGTCGCCCTCGAAGCCCTCGAGCTTCTTGCCGTTCCAGGTGAACGGCAGGGTCTTGGTGCGGTCGAGGACTTCCCCCTCCGATGCTGGGAGGCGGTGACTCACTTGGTCTCTCCCTTCGTGGCACCCGGCTTGGACCCGGGGAGGATGGGGGTTCGTAGTTCGCCGGTCAGGGTGTGTCGTTCGATCGTGAAGTGCTTGCGGCACCCTGACGAGCAGTACCAGCTCTCCCGCAGCCAACCCGAGGGGTTGTCGCGCAGGTACAGGTACGTGCGCCAGTCCTCGGGTGTGCAGGTCGTGGGGTCGGGCCGCGCATGTGACTCGCCGTTGTACGACAGGTCGGCAGCATTGCGGGGGCCACAGTTGGGGCACGGAACGAGCAACATCTGTTTCCTCCTCAGTGACCGACTGCGGCGGCGCCTTTTTCACCGACGAGGTTTCCCTCGGTGAAGCGGCTGAGTTCGAAGGGTTTGATCAGGTCGGGGGTGGCGCCATTCGCCACACAGGCAGCCATCTGTTCGCCGGACACGGGTCCGGCCTTGAAGCCGTAGGTACCCCAACCGACGTCGACGTAGAAGCCGTCGACGGGAGTCGGGCCCATCACCGGCGAGTAGTCGGGGGTCATGTCGCACAGACCAGCCCACTGGCGCAGGAGCCGCATCTTGGAGATCCCTGGCATGAGCTCGAGAACATGACCGGCAAGCTCCTCGGTGAACTCGAGGGTGCCGCCCATGTTGTACGTGGCGACCGGGTCGACCGAGGCGCCGAACACGAGTTCCCCGCGATCGGTCTGGCTCACATAGACGTGGAGCGATCCTGAAACGACCACGGTCGGCAGAAACGTCTTCACCGGCTCGGTGACCGCAGCCTGCAGCGGGTGCGTGGTGATCGGCAGTCGTACGTCGACCATCGACGAGATCGTGCTGGCCCAGCCTGCGGTGCAGTTCACGACGACTGGCGTGCTGATGTCGCCCCTGCTGGTGCGAACCCCGGTGACCTTGCCCGAGCCGTGGTCGCCCTCGGTGAGGATGTCGAGTACTTCGGTCTGTTGGAAGAGGTCCACGCCGTACGCATCGGCGCCACGGGCGTACCCCCAGACGACGGCATCGTGGCGGATCGTGCCCCCGGGCGGGTGGTAGAGCGCACCCATGATCGGGTACCGGGTATGGGTCGACACGTCGAGTGATGGTGTGAGTTTTTTGATCTCGGTGGGGTCGATCACCGATGAGTCGATGCCCTGCAGCTTGTTGACCTCGGCCCGCCAGTGCATCGTCCGCAGCGCCGAGTCGGTGTGGGCGAGAGTGAGGTGGCCGCGTTCGCTGAACATCACATTGAGGTTGAGGTCGTTCGACATCGAGTTGTAGAGCTCGAGACTGCGGTCGTAGAACGCCACGCCCTCCGGTGTGAGGTAGTTCGACCGCACGATCGCGGTGTTGCGGCCCGACCCACCCGATCCGAGGTAGGCCCGGTCGACAACAGCAACATCGGTGATGCCGTGGTTGGCAGCGAGGTAGTAGGCGGTTGCAAGACCGTGCACTCCACCGCCGATGATTACGACGTCATAGCTGCTCTTGAACTCCGGCTCACGCCAGATTCGCGGCCAGCTCTGCTTGCGGAGCCCCTTCCACAGCAGCCCGAACGCGCTGTACCTGGCTGGCGGCTTGTGCTTCCCCATCTCGCCAGTCTGCCGCATCGATCGATAGTGGTGAAGGAGCAAATCCAGTAAGATTGATAAGGTTGGCTAATGAATGAGTTGGCATCGCTGCGCCGCCTCGATGCCTTTGTCGCCGTTGCCGACGAGCTCCATTTCGGGCGAGCCGCCGAGCAGCTCCACATCGCCCAGCCGGCGCTGAGCCAGCAGGTCCGCCAGCTCGAGGCCGACCTCGGTCTCACCCTGCTCGAGCGGACCACTCGTCGAGTGGCACTGACCATCGACGGTGAGGCGTTTCTCCCCCATGCCCGCCAGCTCCTCGTGTCGGCGCGGGGCGTAGTGCGGGCTGCCGAGGAGCTTCGTGTCGGCGCTCGGGGTCGACTCCGGCTCGGTTTCGTCGACTCGACCGCCTATGAGTTCGTCCCGACGTTCCTGCATCGATTTCGGGCGACATGGCCCGATGTCGGTGTCGAACTCCACACGATGTCGTCCGACGAGCAGGCTCGGGCGTTGGCCGACGGAACGATCGACGTTGGCGTCGCCCGCACGGTCCCCGTGCGTCCGGCTGTGGAGTCCGATGTGCTCGGCCATGATCGACTGCTGGTTGCCGTGCCCGTCGGTCACGCAATCGCCACCCAGCGATCGGTGCGTCTCAGTCGTCTCCGAGACGACACCTTCGTCGGCTTCTCTCGCGAGAGCTCGCCGTCACTGCACGCCGAGATCCGGGCCCTCATGCGCAGTCGCGATGTGCGTTACGACCCGGCGATCGAGGCGACCGAGTACACCACCATCGTGGGTCTGGTCGCAGCCGGTCAGGGCATTGCGCTGGTACCGGCAGGTGTTCGACGACTCCAGTTGCCCAACGTTGCCTACGTCGAGACAACCGACCGCGATGCACGGGTGGCGCTGGTCAGGCTCAGCCGTCCCGGCGAACCGCAGGCGATCGTTGCGAATGCCATCGCCGAACTGGGCCGCACCGTCGCCCGCCGGATTGGCACGGCACAACACGTGCACGACCCAACGGCCACCACATGAGCGAACTGCACCACGACCTCAGGGTCGAGCTACGCCGCCTCCTCCCACCGCTCTACCTTCCGATCTTTGCGATGACGACTGGTATGACGGTCGCGCTGCCGCTGATTCCGCTGTACCTGGATGACATCGGGATCAGCCTGTCGATGGTCGGCGTGATCATGGGGGCCACCGGGATCGGTGCCGCGCTGGTCGGGATTCCCGCAAGTGCGTTCGCCGAGCGGTTCACCAACGACCATCTGCTGTTGATCGCCGTTGGCGCATCGGCGGTGAGCCTGATGGCGTTCGGGTTCGTCGAACTCGCTGCCGCCCTCGTGGTGCTGCGGCTGATCAGTGGACTCGGATTCGGAGCGATGGGTCAGTCCCGCCAACTGTTCGTCACCCGAGGTGTGCCCGTTCACATTCGGGGTCGGGTCACGTCGGGGATGGGCGGTACGCACCGGCTGGCATTGGCGGTCGGTCCGTTCGTCGGTGGAGCGATTGCCGCTGTGTGGGGCTTCTCGACGGCGTTCGTCGTCGCCGGTTCCCTTGCAGCTGCAGGAATGCTGTTCTGGATCGTGCCGGGTGGCCGGGAGGTGGTGCAGCACGAGGATCGGGAGCCGATACCGGTCCGTTCCTCTCTACGTCGGCATCGTCGCCGCATCGTGCTCGGAGGGACGGGGCCGATGCTGATTCAGGCCGGGCGCGAGGGTCGCTATGTCGTGATCCCCCTGATTGCGGACCGACTCGGCCTGTCGTTGGCAGAGATCGGAGGCTTGCTTGCGGTCGGAACCGTCGTCGACTTCATGATCTTCCCGATCTCCGGCGTGCTGATGGACCGCTTTGGTCGTCTCTCGTCGATCGTGCCGGCATTCACGGTGATGGCGATCGGCATGGTCGTTCTCGGACTGGCCGACAGCACCGTCGATGTGGCTTTTGCGTCGGTGCTGATCGGCCTCGGCAACGGCGCAACTTCGGGGGCGGTGATGACACTGGGTGCTGACCTGGCGCCGGAAGGGGAGCAGGGGCCGTATCTGGCCGGGTTCAACCTCGTGTCGAATCTCGGGTTGTTCATCGGACCGTTCGTGGTCGGCACGGTCGCCGATGCCGCGGGACTCGACGCATCGGCCTTTGCCCTCGGTGCGATCTTGATGGCCGGAGTCGCGTGGATCGTGCTTGTCGTCGGAGAGACGAGGTCGGCCTGATCGGTCGTCGTGAAACGACGTGGGTCGCGGACGTACACTCGGACGGCGACAAGAACGGGAAGTCGATGACGGAACTGGATATCCGGCCCATTGCGGGCCTCCTCGGTGCCGAGGTTCGTGGTCTCGCCACCGACCAGATCGACGAAGGTGTTGCCACGCAGCTTCGCAAGGCGCTCAACGATCACCTTGTGCTGGCGTTACCGGGACTCGATCCGTCGCTGCGTGAGTTTCGCGACATCGCCGCCCTTTTCGGCACCGTCGATCCGGTGCCCTATCTCGACCCCGTCGACCCCGATGTCCCCGAGGTCGTCAGCCTCGACAGCCTCTACCAGGTGAAGGCCGACCTGTGGCACACCGATGCCACCTTCCTCGAGCAGCCCCCGGCGATCGCGCTGCTGCACATGCTCGATTGTCCGCCGCACGGTGGTGACACGATGTTCATCGATTGTCATGCGGTGTACGACTCGTTGTCGCCTGCGCTGCAGGACTTTCTGCTGTCCCTCACCTGTATCCATGACGATGCTCGGGGCAACAGGGCGGCCGAGCACCCGGTCGTTCGGACCCATCCGGACACAGGCCGCCCTGCGCTGTTCGTCAACAAGCAGTTCAGCCGACGTATCCCGCAGCTTTCTCGCCCGGAGTCGCAGATGTTGCTCTCGTACCTGTTCCGCTGGCAGGAGCAGATTCAGTTCTCGACCCGCTGGCGATGGTCACCCGGCGACGTCGTGATGTGGGACGAGCGAACCACGCTGCACGTCATGGTCAACGACACCGAGGCTCGTCGGGATCTTCGGCGGGTGAGTGTGCTGGGGGACAGGCCTCGTGCCTTTGCCCCCGATCGTGTCGCCGAGAAGTTCGGTCTCCCGAAGACGGCGTCGAGCGGGTTCTACGGCACGGGCGGCTATGACTTCTGAGCTCGACGCCGTCGATCGGCGCGGTCTCGATGTTGCGATCGACGAGGCTCGGGTGGGGAGGGCCGAGGGTGGGATCCCGATCGGTTCGGCGCTGATGATCGACGGTGAGATCGTCGGGCGAGGTCACAACCGGCGCGTCCAGCGGGGCAGTGCGATCCTTCACGGCGAGACCGATTGCCTCGAGAACGCAGGGCGGTTGCCGGCATCGGCGTACCGCCGGGCCACGCTGTACACGACGCTGTCGCCGTGCGACATGTGTGCCGGTGCAGCATTGCTGTACGGCATTCCTCGCATCGTGATCGGTGAGAACACCACCTTCATGGGGGCTGAGGCGTATCTCGAATCGCGTGGTGTCGAACTTGTTCGGGCGCACGATCAGACGTGCGTCGACCTGATGACTGCGTTCATCGCCGACGAGCCCGACCTGTGGAACGAGGACATCGGTGAGTCGTCGACATGAGACGGATCAGCCGTAGTACCCGTTGCTGCGGTACGCCTCGACGGCATCTTCGGGGTGGCCGGCGATGATGCCGTCGAGCCCGAGTTGCGCGATCTCGAGATAGAACGCAGCGTTCTCCTGAGCGGCGACGTCGTTGGGCCACACCCAGATTTCGAGGCCCTCGGCGCGGACTCGGTCGAGGATGCCGGGTGTGAGCACCTCGATCCCGTCGAAGTCGGGTGGAACCTGGGCGACGACGTCTTGATCGTCGAACTCGCCGGTCCCGAAGAACCAGGCCAGCATCTCCTCGACCGACGGACTCGTCGCGACGTCGGGAGCGAAGTCACGGAAGGCCTTGATCACGTCGCCATTGAACGACACGACGATGACGGAGTCGGTGCGGTCGAGCGCTGCGATCTCGTCGGCGAGCACTCGCGCTCCTTCGATTGCGAACGCCATGTCGTCGGGGTCGCCGACGGTGCCCGGCACCTTGATCTCGATGTCGAGGACGTGATCGGGGAAGGCCTGCGCAATCGAACGAAACGTTTCGATCCGGAAGTCGTCGGCGGTGTACGTGGGAGGTGGTTCGAGATCGCCGGTGCGCACGCCGCGCCACACATAGGCATCGGTTGGCTGGTCTCGGCTCGACCACTCACTGCTCCACCAGTAGGCGTTGTCGAGCGCCTGGAGTTCGTCGAGGGTGAAATCGCGCACGGTCCCACGCCGCTCGGTGGTTCGATCGACGGTGTCGTCGTGTTGGACGACGAGGACGCCGTCGCCGGTGAGCTGAACATCCATCTCGAGGACGTCGACGCCTGCTCGCGCCGCCTCGCGGAAGGCAAACATCGTCGAATGCGGCCACGACTGGTCTCCACCGGCGTGACCGGCAACGATCGGTCGGTCCAGGGCGAGGAGATCCGTCACGGTCGAAACGGCGGGTGCCGGGAACAGTGTCGTGGTCGTGGTCGTGGTCGTGGTCGAGGTGGTGGTCGTCGTGGTGGTTGTTGTCGTTGTGGTCGTCGACTGCTGCGATTGGGCAGCCGGGTCGTCGGATCCGCAGGCGACAGCCCCGGCCAGCGTCAGCGCAGCGATGACGAGTCCTCTTCGCATAAAAACAAGGCTAGAGAGTCAGCTCGAGAACGACAGGTGCATGGTCCGAGGGCCGCTCGTGCGCCCGTGCCGCCCGGTCGATGTGGACACTGGTGATCACGTCCGCAATCGCACGGGAGCAGAGGGCGAGGTCGATCCGCAGGCCCCGGTTCTGCTCGAACTGCCCGGGTCGGTAGTTCCACCAGGTGAAGACCCCAGGACCGGGGTGGTGTTCGCGAATGACGTCTCGGAGGCCGAGATCGAGCAGGTGTCCGATCCCAGCTCGCTCCTCGGCGCTGGCGTGGGTCTTGTGTCTCCACCGCTTCGGGTCATAGATGTCGATGTCAGCGGGTGCCACGTTGAAGTCGCCGGCGACGACCGTGCGTCGTTCGGTGGCATCGGTAGCTGCGAGCTCGGCTCGGAGCCGTTCGAGCCACACCAGCTTGTAGCGGTAGTGCGGGTCGTCGAGGGAGCGGCCATTGGGCACGTAGACCGACCAGACCCGCACCCCTGCGCACTCTGCTGCAAGGAGTCGCGGTTCGTCGAAGGGTGGCCGCTGTGGCCCCGTGAAGCCGGGGTGAATCCGATCGATGCCGACTCGGCTTGCGATCGCCACGCCGTTGTAATGGTCGAGGCCATGGTGGGCGACCGTGTAGCCGGCTGCCTCAAATGCGTCGAAGGGAAAGTCGACGTCGCCGCACTTCGTTTCCTGCAGAAGCAGCACGTCGATTTCCGATGTCGACGCCCAGGACACGACGTGGCCCACCCGGGCCCGGATCGAGTTGACGTTCCAGCTGGCGATCCTCACGCTGCCGACCCTAGGAGTCGATCCGGCTAGGTTGCGATCTGGGAGGAGTCGGAGTGGAGCAGTACAAGCGCGAGTTCATCGAGTTCATGGTGCGAGCAGACGCCTTGACGTTCGGTGACTTCACGACCAAGAGCGGTCGACAGACCCCGTATTTCATGAATGCAGGCCGCTACCGCACGGGGCCCCAACTGGCGGCGTTGGGCCGTTTCTACGCAGCCGCCATCCAAGAGGGCTGGCCGGGCGACATCGACATCTTGTTCGGTCCCGCCTACAAGGGCATTCCGCTGGTGGCGACGGCATCGATTGCACTCGCCGCCGACGGGCGAGAGGTCGGGTATTGCTTCAATCGTAAGGAGGCGAAGGATCATGGGGAGGGTGGTGTTCTCGTCGGCGCCCTGCCCGAGGACGGCTCACGGGTTCTCATCGTCGAGGATGTCACCACCGCCGGTACCTCGATTCGTGAGACGGTGCCCGTGCTGCGAGCGACGGCTGATGTCGTGATGGCGGGTCTTGTCGTGTCCATCGATCGTCAGGAGCGCGGAACCGGTGATCGTTCGGCACTCGCCCAGGTCTCCCACGACTTCGACATGCCGACTCGAGCGATCGTGACCCTCGACGACGTGGTCGAGCATCTCCACGGCCGTGAGGTCGATGGCGTCGTGCACATCGATGACGAGATGCTCCGTCGTATCGATGCCTATCGCGATCGGTACGGCGCATGAGCGACACCATCACCCTCGACATCGACGCTCCCGACGATTGGCATGTGCACCTGCGCGACGACGAGATGCTCGATGCGGTTGCGCCCTTCACGGCGGAGGCGTTTCGGCACGCCCTGATCATGCCGAATCTGGTTCCCCCGGTGACCAGCACCGCCCTGGCCGTTGCCTACCGCGATCGCATCCTCGCTGCTGCTGGACCGAACGCACGGGCCGACTTCACGCCGATGATGGCGCTGTATCTCAATGATGAGCTCGAAACAGCAGATTTGCTTGCAGGTGCAGCGGACGGGGTGGTGTTCGGGGCGAAGTTCTACCCGGCCGGGGCAACGACCAACAGCGCCGCCGGCGGCACCTCGCTCCTCGACTATCGAGGAACGCTCGAGGCGATGGCAGGTGCCGGCATCCCCCTGCTCGTCCATGCCGAGTCGACCGACCCCGAGGTCGACATCTTCGATCGCGAGGCCGTGTTCATCGAGCAGCAGATGGTGCCGGTGATCGATCAGATCCCGGAACTGCGGGTGACCGTCGAACACATTTCGACCCGCGCCGGACTCGAGATCGTCCGAGACCACCCGCAGGTCGGTGGCTCGATCACACCACACCACCTGACCTGCGACCGATCGGATCTCCTCGCGAACGGTATGCGGCCCGAGCTGTACTGCAAGCCGGTGATCAACTCGCGGGAGGAACGGATCGCCATCGCAACTGCGGCCACCTCTGGCGACCGCTCGTTCTTCTTCGGCACCGACTCTGCTCCGCACCCGCTCAGCAAGAAGGAGGCGGCCACGGTTGCGGCCGGCATCTTCAATGCGCCGTACGCGCTCGAGGTTGTGGCCGAGCTCTTCCACGAGTGGGGCGCGCTCGACAAGCTGGAGGCATTTGTGTCTCATCATGGCGTTGATCACTACGGACTCGAGCGTGCGACGACGAAGGTCCGCCTGACCCGCAGACGCGACTCCGAGGGCGACCCGGCCCAGTCGGTGTGCACGGCTGGAGGAGCAGAGGTTCGCATCTTCGGCGCCGACGCCGCGCGACGGTGGACCTGGGAGCCGATTCGGTAGCCATCGGTGACGGTGCACTCGACATCGTCGGGCTGACGGTCGCGACTGGCGTCGAGTACGGCATCATGGGGCCGGTATCGAGCGGGTCGCCGACCGTCGGTGAGCCTGGAGGGGCGCATGATCCCGATCAGCGACGACAATCCGACGAGGCGCAGGCCCTTCATGACCCTGCTCGTCGGCCTTGCGTGCGTCGTGATGTTTTTCTACGTCCAACCATCGGGTACCCGAAGCCTCGACCTAGCGACCGAGGGCGAGCGACTCGAGGAGATCGAGTTCAGCTACGAGTTCGCCGCGATTCCGTGTGAGCTCACCGAGGATCGCTCACTGACTGCGCAGGAGATCAGTGCCACGGTCGTCGGCGGGAATACCGAGGCGTGCCTCGAGTATGCCCCTGCCGATGGGGTCGTCCCGTTCCCCGACAAGAACGTCTGGCTCGCTGCGATCGTCTCGATGTTTCTCCACGCAGGCTGGATCCACCTGATCGGCAACATGCTTTTCCTCTGGATCTTCGGCAACAACGTCGAGGATCAGATGGGGCGCATTCCGTTCGTCCTCTTCTACCTGGTCTCCGGCGCAGTCGCGACCGCAGCCCACGTCATGGTGCAGCCCTCCTCGACCGTCCCGTTCGTCGGTGCGAGTGGGGCGATCGCCGGGTTGATGGGTGCCTATCTCGTCTGGTTCCCGTGGGTTCGGGTTCGTACCGTCATCCTGCTCGGGGTGGTGCCGTTGTGGCCGCGGATTCCGGCCGCACCGATTTTGCTGGCTTGGTTCGGTAGCCAATTCCTCATCGGAAACGAGAGTTCGATCGCCTGGATGGCCCATGTTGCCGGGTTCGCCTTCGGCATCATGGCCGGGCTCATCGCTCGCAGCGACGGCGACTTCGAGCGATCACTTCAGCTCCAGCACCGCCGTATTCGTGCAGCCGCGAGCAATCGAAACGCGCGACGGTTGGCGGAGTAGTTCAAATCTGAAAGAATTGACGTATGGATGACTCCGAGCCTCGTTTTCAGGCACTGACCGAACACGGCGACGCCGTCGACCGCAGCGCCGAATGGGACCGTCTTCGACGGTCTCATCTGCGCGCCACCCGCCCCGAGAGTTCGGCCCGAGGCGTCCATCACCTCGCACTGCTGTGCTCGGACGTCGAACGGACGATCGGCTTCTACCAAGGGTTGCTCGAGTTCCCGCTCACCGAACTGTTCGAGAACCGCGACTACCGCGGCAGCACCCATTTCTTTTTCGACATCGGAAACGGGAACCTGCTCGCCTTCTTCGACTTCCCAGGACTCGATCTCGGTCCCTATGCAGAGGTTCTCGGGTCGATGCACCATCTGGCGATCTCCGTCACCCCTGAGAAGCAAACGCACCTTCGGTCCAAGCTCGAAGCCGCCGGTGTCGAGATCGTCTTCGAGCACGACACCTCGATCTACTTCAACGGACCCGACGGCGAACGGCTCGAACTCCTTGCCGACCCGCTCGGCGAGATGTACGGCGCCGACGTCGGCTGACGCAACCGTTCGAGCGTGGTCGACACGCTGCCCGTGTGGTGCTGCCCGGCTGCGGGTGTCATCATCGTCGGCGTTCAGCGAAGGAGAACCCCATGGACGCCGCTCGCCTGCAAGCCCTGTTCGGACTCGAAGGGAAGAACGCTGTCGTCACCGGCGGGAGCCGGGGCATCGGCTACATGATCGCCGAGGGTCTGCTCGACGCCGGCTGTGATGTGATCATCTCGGCCCGCAAACAGAGCCAGGTCTCCGAAGCCGTCGAGCGTCTCTCGGCCAAGGGCAACATCGAGGGCATTCCGGCCGACCTCTCGACCGACGAGGGCCTTGCGCATCTCTCGGCGGAGGTTGCGCAGCGATGGGACCGGGTCGACATCTTGTGCAACAACGCCGGAGCCTCGTGGGGCGAACCACTCGATTCGTTCTCGCCTGCGGGGTGGGACAAGGTCATGAACGTCAACGTGCGGAGCGTCTTCTTTCTGACCCAGAAGCTCCTGCCCCTGCTGCGAAACGCAGCCTCGCCCGAGTCGCCGGCCCGCATCATCAACACGGCATCGGTCAACGGGATGACCCCACCGGAGATGGACACGTTCTCGTACTCGTCGTCCAAGGCGGCATGCATCATGCTCACGCGCCACCTCGCGAAGACCTTGGCCACCGAGCACATGACGGTCAACGCCATTGCCCCCGGGCCCTTCGATTCACAGATGATGGCGTTCGTACTCGACGATCCGACCGCTCGTGCCAGCATCGCCAGGGATGTACCCATGGGCCGCGTCGGCGTTCCCGACGACATGGCCGGGGTGGCGATCTACCTTGCGTCTGCCGCCGGTTCGTACGTGACCGGTGCCACGATTCCGGTGGGCGGCGGTCTCAGCACCATCCACAAATAGAACCCACGACGAGACCCTTCCAAACGAGCCCGTCGATGCCGTGAAGCTGGCCACGCGCCGTGGGTCGGCTCGGGCCTGGCACTCACAGATACGTGCCGGTCTGCTCAGGCAATCGCTGATCGCGGGTCCGTGTCGATCCGGGCTGCCCCGCCCGTTGCCGAGCTGCCTGCATCTGCTGCATCTGCATGGCGGCTGCAGCCTGTTGCTGGGCCATCGAGGCCGTCAGCCCCTGCAGCAGCCCCTGCAACCAGCCGACAAGCTGCGCCTGGGCAACTCGGACCTCGGCCTCGGTCGGCACGCCGTCGCTGTCGCAGCACGCAGCAAACTCCGTGAGCTCGTCCATCAGGTCGGCGGAAAGGACGGTGCCGAGCTCCTCGATCGTCTCGCGATGGATCCGGGCGAGCAGCTGCCGACTCTCCTCATCGGTGTCGGCCCGGCGAACCTCGTCCATGAGCGCGTGCGCCATCGTCCCGAGACGGATGAGTTTGGCCGAGTCCGAGATGGCGTTCGTGTCCTCGGGGACAACCTCGGGTGAGTGATCGGTCATGGCCCCAGGGTGTCACATCACAGGACTCACCCGCGACACAACCGCAGGGCTGCGTCGACCTGTGTGGCGACCTCGGTACCCTTCGCTCCGTGATGCGTCGCGACGACCTGCGGAACGTGGCGATGATCGCCCATGTCGACCACGGCAAGACCACGCTCGTCGACGCCCTTCTTCGTCACACCGGCGCATTCCGCGATGGAGCCGAGCTCACCGACCGGGTCATGGACTCCATGGATCTGGAGCGTGAAAAGGGCATCACGATCCTCGCGAAGAACACCGCCGTGCGGTACGGCGACGTCAAGATCAACATCGTCGACACGCCGGGCCACGCCGATTTCGGCGGCGAGGTCGAGCGGGCGTTGACCATGGTCGATGCGGTCGTGCTCCTCGTCGACGCAAGCGAAGGTCCACTGCCCCAGACTCGGTTCGTGCTGCGAAAAGCGTTGGCACTCGCGTTGCCGGTCGTCTTGGTGATCAACAAGATCGACCGGCCCGATGCGCGAATCGATGAGGTGGTCGACGAGGTCTACGAACTCTTTCTCGACCTCGATGCCGACGAGGATCAAATCGACTTTCCGATCGTGTACACCATCGCCCGCGAAGGTCGGGCCACGCTCGATCCTTCGGTGCCCGGAACCGACATGGAGCCCCTGTTCCAGACGCTGCTCGAGACGGTGCCGGCCCCTGAGCACAATCCTGATCACCCGATGCGGGCATGGGTGACCAACCTCGATGCCTCGCCCTATGTCGGGCGTCTGGCCATCTGTCGGGTCGAGCACGGCACGATCCGACGGGGTCAGGCGATCGCCTGGTGCCGAGCGGACGGTTCGATCGAATCGGCCCGAATCGGCACGCTCACCGTCACCGAGGCGCTCGACCAAGTCGATGTCGACGAAGCCGGGCCAGGCGAACTCATCGGTGTCTCGGGAATCGACGAGGTCACGATCGGTGACACGCTTGCCGACCGTGACGATCCCCGCCCGTTCCCGTTGATCTCGGTCGACGAGCCGACCCTGTCGATGACAATCGGTGTGAACACATCACCGCTCGCCGGACAGGAAGGTCAAAAGCTCACTGCTCGACTCATCAAGGGTCGGCTCGACGCCGAACTGATCGGCAACGTCTCGATCCGGGTGCGACCGACGGAACGCCCTGATTCGTGGGAGGTGCAGGGTCGCGGTGAGCTCCAACTTGCTGTACTCGTCGAGACGATGCGTCGGGAAGGCTATGAACTCACTGTCGGCAAGCCCGAGGTCCTCACCCGGGAGATCGACGGCACCCGCCACGAACCGACCGAGCGGCTCACGATCGACGTTCCCGAAGAGCACGTCGGTGCGGTGACGCAACTGCTCGGTTCCCGGAAGGCGACCATGGACAACATGGCGAATCACGGCACCGGTTGGGTCCGGCTGGACTATGTCGTACCGGCGCGCGCGCTCATCGGATTCCGGACCGAGTTTCTCACCGAAACTCGAGGTACCGGCATGCTCCACCACGTCTTCGAGGGATGGATGCCGTGGGCCGGCGAGATCCGTACACGCGAGCGGGGAAGTGTCGTCGCCGATCGGACCGGGCAATCCACCGGTTACGCGATCCAGTCACTGCAGGAGCGCACGTCGCTCTATGTCGCTCCGGGAGCGCTGGTCTACGAGGGCATGGTTGTGGGTGAGAACGCTCGCAACGAAGACATGGACGTCAACATCTGTCGCGAGAAGGCCAAGACCAACATTCGTACCCAGTCTTCCGACGACACGGTCCGACTTACACCGCCGAAGCTGTTCTCGCTCGAGCAGGCACTCGAGTCGATCGCTGACGACGAATGCGTGGAGGTCACGCCGAGCTCTGTGCGCATCCGCAAAGCCGTGCTCGACGCAGGCGAGCGGGCCCGCATCCTGAAGAAGCAGAAGCACCCTCGCACCTGACATGTGGAAAGCTCGACTCATGAGCCTGACCGGCCGGACCAGCGGCAACCGGCAAAAGCACGAGTCGGCTAACCCTGTGCAGCAGTTCTTGATCCGGCGGTTCCACGACGAGGTCGTGCGGTTGCTCGAGGCGGTCCCGCATGCGGCGATACTCGATTTGGGCTGTGGGGAGGGCTTTGTCCTCGACCACCTTCTTGCGTCGGGCATCGACGCCGATCTCGTGGGGATCGATCGTTCGTCGACTGCGATCGCGTCGGCGCGCTCCCGGCTGGGAACTGCGATCGATCTCGTCGAGGGTGATGTGACCAGCCTCGAGGACCTGCCCCGCCCGTTCGAGGTCGTCATGATGCTGGAAGTACTCGAGCACCTCGACCAGCCGGATGCCACTCTCGACCTGCTCTCCGGTCTCAGCACCGGCCACGTGATCGTGAGCGTCCCTCGCGAACCGTTCTTTCGTGGTCTCAACCTGATCCGGTTCAAAAACCTGAAGCGTCTCGGCAGTGATCCTGAACATGTTCACCACTGGACGAAGCGGAGCTTCGAACGGCTCGTGGGCCGGCGGTTCGAGATCGTCGATCGCGGTCGGGCCTTCCCGTGGACATTGTTGCTGCTCGAGGCGCGGTGACCGGTCGCGGACTCCTCGTTGCCCTGCTGGGTTTCGTCAGTGTGGTGTACATCGGGCTCGAAGTTGCGGGCAGCTGGAGCGAGCTTACGGCTCAGCAACTTCCCGGTGTCGGGTGGTTGCTGGTCGCACTCGTGGTGCTTGCTCTTGGGCAGTTCGTCGTTGGTGAGGCGATGGTCGTGCTCGAGGCGTCCCCATCGACCAACGCTCAGCGTCGCTGGATCTTCCACACGGCCCAGCCGGCGAAGTACGTCCCATTCGGTATCGCGAACGCGGCTGCGGTCGTGCTGGGCCTCTCCGCTCGAGGGGTGCTGCCTCGGATCGCCACGCTCGTCTGGGCGATCCACAGCCTGGCGCTGGCACTGGTCGGCGTGGCGGTCGGGCTCATCGTCTCGCCTGCGCTTGGTTGGTCGGCGGCAGGCTCCGTCCTCGGGGTGATCCTGCTCCTTGCGGTTGCGCCTCCGATCTTTGGGCGTGTACTCCGGGTGGCCGGTCGGGTGGTCGGGGCAGACCTCAGTGCGTCGCTCCCGGCGTCCCGCTCGATCGTGACCTGTACGGCCCTGGCTGCAATCGCGGTCGGCCTTCATGCGGTTGGTTTCGCCATCCTGGTTCGCAGCGCCGATCTTGACGTCACGCTGCTGGGGGCTGTGGCCGCCTACGCACTCGCGTTCGGCGTATCGGTTGCGACGCCGCTTCCGGGCGGTCTGGGCGCTCGGGAGGCAGTCCTGCTCGCGGTCCTCGTCGTCGACGAAGCGACGCTGTTGGTACCTGTCGTTCTCGTCCGGCTCTTGCTTGTCGGTATCGAGTGCGGGTTCCTGGTGGTGGCCCGGTTGCGTCTCAGTCGGGCGGACTTCGTCGTTCGTGATGGAGGTGCAGAAGGAGTTCGGCCAGCAGCCCCACGCTGACCAGCTGGACACCGACCACGAACAGGGTCACGCCGGCAAGCAGCGCAGGCCGGCCGCCGATTGCGCTTCCGGTGAGACGTTCGATCAGCATCCATACCATCAGCGAGAATCCCACCGCACCAACGGCGAGACCACTGCCACCGATGAGATGAAAGGGCCGACGGTCGTAGGTGGTGAGGAATTTGACGGTGAAGAGATCGAGCATGCCTCGCCAGAAGCGGCTGCGGCCGAACTTCGAGTCGCCGTGGAGTCGGTCGCGATGGTTGACGTCGACCTCGGTGACCCGGAAGCCGGCCCAGGCTGCAAGCACGGGGATGTAGCGGTGGAGCTCACCGTAGAGGTTGAGTTCGTCGGCCACGGTCCGCCGCATCAGCTTGAAACCGCTGTTGAAGTCGGAGCCGGGAACGCCGCTTACTGCGGCGGTGGTCCGGTTGTAGAGCCGAGACGTCTTGCGTTTGATGAAGCGGTCATGGCGCACGGCGCGGCGACCGGTGACGAGGTCGTGGCCGGCGCATAGCGATTCGTAGAGCGCATCGAGTTCGGATGGGTCGTCCTGGCCGTCGGCATCGAGCAGCACAATGAGGTCTTCGTGGACGTTCTGAAACGCCAGGCGCAAGGCGTTGCTTTTTCCCCGGTTCGTGCGGATGTGGAGGTGGCTGAGGTGCGGTTGTTCGGACTCGAGTTGGGCCAGCACGTCGGCGGTGCCGTCGGTGCTGCCGTCGTCGACGACAAGGATCCGCCACTCGGTGAAATGAAGGGCGAGCTGCCCGCTCAGCTCCGCAATCACTTCAGGCAGGTTGTCCGCCTCGTTGTAGGCGGGCAGAACGGCGCAGATCGAATCGCTGGCGATGATCATTGGTCCTCCCGGTCCAGCGCAGTGATCTGGATCATGTAGCGGGTCTCGAAGAATCGGGTTTCGTATCGCTCATTGGCCGATGCGATGAACCCAGGCGGTGTGTTGAAGTTGTGCGCGTGACGGTACTGGAGGATCCACGTTCGAGGTGCCGTGGTTCGGAGTTCGTCGAGGAACTCGGGAAACTCCTGATCGCGAACGGAGCCCGCGTACTCGTGCAGTACATACCCGTTGTCGAGGTAGTAGCGCAGCCCCGTGGCGCGAAAGTCGCCAGGAGCGGGGCCGACCGATACGACGATGACGTCGTCGGGGTGGTCTTGCTCGATGCGGTCGGTGGCGTCGCGAAACGCGGGTCGCCATGCGTCGTTGATGGTGGGCACGGCGTGGAGTGTCGCGACAGCGAACAGTGTGCTGAACGCAATGACAGGGACGGGCCGAAGCCGGGTGAGTGCGGCGCCGATCAGGATCGCGAGGAAGGGGAGGACGCCGACGAAGTAGCGAACGAAGACGAGGGGCCGGAGTTCCGACACAGCGATGGACAGCAGGCCAGTTCCGACGAGGGCGGCGCCGACGACAGCCCCGGCGAACGCCGCGTCAGGTGACCCGTCGGCGACCGAACGCAACCGCAGGCTGCCGAACACGAGGAGGGCGGCGAGGGTTACACCGACCACGAGCGAATCGGCTGTCGAACGTTCAACGAAACCGGTGAAGAACTGCACTGGTAACGCAATCAGACCGTCGAGGGTGAGCGGCTGCAGGTGTGAGACCGGGTCGTTGTTGAGTTGGTCTTGGAACGTTGGCAGCCAGGGGGCGAAGAGCATTCCGATTCCGAGTGTGGCGATCAGCCATCGGCGGGATCGGGTGGTGAAGCCATGGCGGAATTCGAGTACGGCGGTGGTGCCGACGACTGCGAGAACGGTGAAACCGGCGTAGTAGTGGGTGTAGAGCGAGGCAGCGCCGAGCAGTGCGTAGACCGTCCAGTCGAGCGTGGTGTCGCGCTCGCGGGCCCGGATCAGCGCCATGACCCAGCCGAGCAGGACCAGCGCAAGAAGGGCGTACATTCGGCCCTCGCGCGAGTAGTAGAGGTGCAGCGGCATCACGGCGAGTAGCGCGGCCGCGGCCAGCCCGGCGCGCCGGCCGGCGAGCCGGGTGCCGAGAACTGCGGTCATCGCAACGGTGGTGACGCCGAACACGACGCTCGGGAACCGCTGCATCCATTCGCCGTTGCCGAGGGCGAGCCATGGTCGGAGGATTGCCTGGCTGTAGCCGGGTGGGTGGGTTCCGTTGCGCAGGAGGTCGTGTGCGTCGTTCAGCGGTGCCGTGGCTCGGCGCTCGCTCAGGATCTCGTCGTACCAGAGACTGTCGTCGCTGAGCCGGTAGAGCCGAAGAACGGCTGCTGCGATCAGGAGAACCGAGAGGTACCGCCAGTCGGGCCGGACGTCGTCGCCCTGCGTCCGGGTCGCTGGCAAGTCATCCACCGCACCACACTATAGCTTCCGTCACTCACCCCTCGATGGCCGCCCACCTCGCTCAGGAGGCGAACAGCGGCCCCACAGCGCTCTGCCAACAACCAGCGTCAAGACGCCGCACGTCACGACTTGTACGCGCTTCTGCGGGGTGCGTGTCTGGCGGCAGACCAGCAGCGAGAGCGCGCCGATCTCTGATCCCCCTTGGCGGTCGCCGCGAGTTGCGAAGGCGATCGCCGCCTCGGGCTCATGTCGTCTGGACGGGGAGTGTCTTGAGGCTGTTGTTGAGGTTGCTGCGTTGTCGGGTCGGCGTACCGGCCAGCTCCAAGTTGGGCCATCGCTGCAGGATTTCCTCGAAGAAAACCCTTCCCTCGAGGCGGGCGAGGTGCACACCAAGACAGAAGTGGGTGGCGATACCGAACGAGAGGTGCGGGTTGGGATGGCGCGCGACGTCGAACTCGTGCGGGTGGCTGAACACGGCGGGGTCGCGATTCGCCGCCGTGTAGATCATCGCGACTTTGTCGCCAGCTGCGATGTCGACATCACCGAGCCGGGTGTCGACAACGGCCGTGCGTCGGAAGTAGTGGAGCGGGTTGGCCCAGCGGAGGACCTCTTCGATGGCGGCCGGGATGGCGGAAGGATTCGCTCGGATGGTCGCCATCTGGTCGGGGTGTTGCAGCAGCGCCAACGTGCCCGACGAGAGCATGGTGCGGGTGGTGTCGTTGCCGGCGGTCACGAGCTGGACGAAGAATCGAGCGAAGTCGACGTCGGACAGCAACCGGCCGTCGAACTCCTGACCGAGGAGTACGTCGGTGAGGTCGCCCTGAGGACCGACCTCACGCCGTGATGCGGCGAACTGCATGGCATACATCGCCATCTCGACGGCGGCCGAGCCGCGCTCGCGCCCGTCCGCGACATCGGGATCTTGGCTGCCACTGTTTCGTTCGGCCAGTGCGTGGATCGACGGCCGATCGTCGGCCGGCAACCCCAGCAACTCGCCGAGAATCTGGCTCGGCAGGTGGGCGCAGACATCGTGGACGAACTCGAGTTCGGGGCCCTGCTCGTCGGCGTCCCTCAGGATGGTGGTGACGACGCCTCGAACCCGGTCCTCGAGTCGGGCGATGACACGAGCCGTGAATTCGGGCGCAATCGGCTTGCGGTATGCCGTGTGCCGGGGCGGGTCCATCGCCAACAACATGTCGCGCATGGTCTCGAGCGCGACCGGATCGAGATCTTCGACGACGACGCCACCCTCGGTCGCACTGAACACGTCACTGTGTTTCGAGACGTGGACGACGTCGGCGTGCCGCAGCACGGCCCAGTAGCCCGGTTCACCGTCCATATCGACCCACGAGACCGGCTGGGTGGCGCGCAAGACATCGAAGTGTTCGTGCGGCGGGCCGCCGACGTAGGTGTCCGGGTCGGCGATGAACCCAGCCATCGGGTCGATCAGCCGATGTTGCGCAGGTCGCAGACGAAGACCAGCGTCTCGTTCGGTCCGATGACACCGCCGGCGCCGTGTTGGCCGTAGGCCATGTCGGGCGGAATGGTGAGCCTGCGCCGACCGCCGACGCGCATACCTTGCACGCCTTGGTCCCAGCCGGCGATGACCTGACCGACACCGAGCCCGAACACGAGAGGTTCGCCCCGGTTCCACGATGCGTCGAACTCGTTGCCGGTCGACCAGGAGACCCCTACGTAATCGACGCTCACCTGCATGCCCGCAGCGGCCTCTGGACCGTCGCCGACCACGAGGTCCTCGATCTCGAGTTCGACGGGTGGGTCGGTCTCGGGGACGCTGACCTCGGGCTTGGTGTGGATGTCCATCGTCGAAACCTAGCTGGCGAGCCGGATCGGGACGGCACCGGGCCTGATCTCGCCCTGCTGGCCAGGTGTGGCAAAGCAGAACGGAACCTATACGGTCGAAGAGCGGTCACGTGAGTGGCCAAACGTCCGTTCACGAGGAGGCACCATGGCTACCGGTCGATCCAGCTTTGCAAAGCGTCAGCGTGACATGGCCAAAAAGGCGAAGGCAGCAGCCAAGCGGGAGCGCAAGCTCGAAAAGAACGACGAGTTCGACGAACTCGACGACGACGTTGTCGAAGAAGAGACCGGGCCCACGCTCTCCAACGAAGAGATCATGGAGCGCGTCGCCGAACTGCACCGTCGCTACGACGACGGCCAGATGGATCTCGACACCTTCGACGAACTCAAGGCCGATCTCATGGGCCAGATGGTGATCGACTGACCGTCACCACGGAGTGCCGGATCAGGGTCTGACCGCCTCGAAGCGGTCCCCGTCGAAGAGCGGTTCGATCGCCAAGGCATCACGGTCGCGAGCGAGCTGCTCCGGATCGGGCATGGTGCCGTCGAATGCCGACGCAGCTCGGAACACGTCGTCGAGCAGACGTGCGTCGCTGGTG
Organism: Acidimicrobiales bacterium; assembly: GCA_049437325.1. Lineage (GTDB taxonomy): Bacteria > Actinomycetota > Acidimicrobiia > Acidimicrobiales > Aldehydirespiratoraceae > UBA11606. The sequence continues at coordinate 116,430 of JBMTIM010000002.1, read as the reverse complement.
GTGTTGAGAAACACATCGGCTGTGGCCAGCACGAATTCGACTGCCCGGCGAAGGGGCTCGGGATCTTCGATGGGCTGGTACCACGAGAAGTGCGGCTGATCGGGGTCGGCCCAGCGGCGCCGGGCAATCGATTTGATGGTCTGCATCGCGATGCCACCGGAGCGGCAGCGCCGCTGCAGGTCGGCCACGTCGGAGCGATAGGTGTCGATCGCTGCGAGGTTGTGGTTCCAGGGGTACAACACTGCCGCGAACGGCGCTTCGGCAAGGCTGCGAATGTGCATACGGGGGATCCGCAGGCCATGGCCGGTGATCCCGACGAACCGGCACAGGCCCTCGTCGCAGGCGCTGAACAGGGCCTCGACTGCACCACCGGGACGATGGGCCTCGCGCCATTCGTCCTCCTCGACCAGATTGTGGAGCTGGATCATGTCGACGGAATCGACGCCCATTCGCTCCAGGCTCCGTTCCAGTGATTTCCGAGCAGCCGATCCGTTGCGTTCGCCGGTCTTGGTTGCAAGGAAGACGTCGTTGCGGTGGTCCTGCAGGTAGTCGTGGAGACGGTCTTCGCTGGCTCCGTAGCTGGCCGCCGTGTCGAAATGGTTCACCCCGGCAGCACAGACCTGCTCGATGGTGCTGTCGGCTCGCGTCTGGCTCATTCCTCCGAGTGCCGCAGCCCCGAAGATGATGCGGCTGCTTGCGTGACCGGTCGAGCCGAAGGGTGTACGCGGCAGTGTCATGATGCTCCGAGGAGGTCGCGGATCCGTGATCGCAGCTCAGGGATCCCGGTTCCCTTCTCGGCGCTCACCCAGGTGACCTCCGAGCGCTGCACCTCCAGCTTGCCAGTCAGTTCGGTTCGGCGCTTCTTCGACCTCGACGGTTTGACCTTGTCGGCCTTGGTGGCCACGTACGTGATCGGCCGTCCCAGCGATTCGAGCCATTCGACGGTCTGAAGGTCGAGTGCGGTCGGACCGACGGCGCCGTCGATCAACAACACCACCGACACGAGGTTCTCCCGCTCCTCGATGTAGGTGTTGAGCATCGTCGCCCACTTCGCCTGCTCGGCCTTGGACACCTTGGCGAAGCCATAGCCGGGAAGGTCCATCAGCCAGCGGAGAGAATGCGCCGGCGCCAGTTCGAATGCATTCATCAGCCGTGTCGCTCCGGGCGTTTTCGAGGTCTTCGCAAGGTTCTTGCGCTGGGCGAGCGCATTCAGCAGCGAAGACTTGCCGACATTGCTTCGGCCAACGAGTGCGACCTCGGCGTTGACATGGGGAAGATCGTCGATGTCGACATAGGAACGAACGAAGCGGAGATCGAGGGGACCGGCCACATGGCGACGGTACCGGGTCACAGCGCCGGGGATGTGCCCGATCAGTGTCCGCTCTACCATCCGGACATGACGGATCTTCGCGGACGAACAGTGCTCATCACCGGCGGTAACGGGGGGATCGGGCTCGGGATCGGCAAGGCGTGCGCCGCAGCCGGCGCCAACATCGTGGCCTGGGGGCGCAACCCGGCGAAGAACGACAATGCGGCGGCGGAGTTGCGATCGATCGGGGTCGACGCGCATGTGCTCGCAGTCGACGCCTCCGACGAGGCCGCCATCGACGCAGGTTTCGCCCAATCGGTCGATCTCGCAGGGGGGCGTATCGACTCGGTCTTCGCGAACGCCGGCGTCGGGGGCAGTGGTGCCCGGTTCCCCGACGTGAGTCTCGAGGAGTGGCGACGGGTGATGACGACCAACCTCGACGGGGTGTTCCTGCTGTTCCGGGCGGCGGCCCGTCACATGATCGAGCACGGCCACGGTGGTGCGCTCGTCGCCACGTCGTCGACATCGGCCATCCATGGGGCTGCCGGCAACGAGGCGTACGGCACCTCCAAGACGGCCCTGCTCGGCTTCTGTCGTGCATTGGCGGTGAACCTTGCCCGGTATCAGATCCGGGTCAACTCGCTGCTTCCCGGCTGGACGATCACCGAACTGGCTTCGTTCGGCTACGCCAACGACACCTTCCGCGAGGCGACGCTGAAGCGCACGCCGGTGCGTCGGTGGGCCGACCCCGACGAGATGGGGGCTGCGGGCGTGTTCCTCGCCGACCCCACCGCCACCTATCACACCGGCGATTCCATCGTGGTGGACGGCGGCTACACGATCTTCTAGGCACCGCAGGGGCGTTGCCGGTCGGTGCCCGACACGGTGCAGGATGGGGCGATGTTCCAGGATGGGGCGATGTTCAAGGCGAGGGTTGTTGCCGTCGGTGCAGTGCTCGTCGCTTCGAGCCTTGTTGCGTTCCTGGTGATCGATTCGCCGGGTGAGCGTGGTGCGAGCGAACCAGCGCCAACGACACGCTCGTCGACCTTGACATCGATGACGAGCACCTCGACAACCGCCGTGACGACGACGACCACCGTGACCACGACCACGCTGGCCCCCGATGTCGTGCGAATCGCCGAGGAACTCGACCTCCTCGGAATCGACGGACAGGCTCGACAGGTGGTGATGCTCGGCGTGCGTGGCGACCTTGTCGAGGGGTTGATCGCCGAGCTGGGTGACGCCTGCATCGGGGGAGTCTTCGTGGCGGGCAACGCCGGCAACTGGGAGCCGCGCGACTCGTTCGATGCGGCAAAGGTCGCGATCGAGCAACTGGCAGGCGCTGCTGCGGGCTGCAGTTCGTATCCACTCGTCGCCACCGACGCAGAAGCAGGTACCCGGGTGCTCAAGGTGCCGGTGTCCCCCTTGCCCGATCCTGCAACCCTGGAGGCGAATCACCAGGTCGATCCTGCGACGACGAGTGAGGGTCTTGCCCCTGGCGCCGAAGCCTTTGCTCGTCAACTCGCCCAGGCGGGTGTGCACGTGAACTTCGGTGTGGTCGCCGATGTCGATGTCGGCGCCGGGTACTACATGGATCGCCAGCGGCGGTCGTTCGGTGACGACCCGGCGACCGTCACCGCCATCACCGAGGCGCTCGTAGAAGGGCACTGCCGAGCCGGCGTCGCCGCCACTCTCAAGCACTTCCCGAACCAGGGATCGACGGTAGAGGACCCTCACGAGCTCGACTCGTTCTCGGCCACGACGCCGGCCGAGTGGGCCGAGTTCGGTGCGCAGCCATACCGCGACACCAGGGCGCCCCTCGTGATGACGGGGCACATTCGCTTCGAAGGCGTCGATGGCGGATTGCCTGCGACGCTGTCGACCGAGATCACCTCATGGCTGCGAAGTGACCTCGGGTACAGAGGTGTGATCGTCACCGACGACATGCACGTCATGCGAGGGGTCGGGGTGGATCTTTCCCCAGGCGAGCGTGCCGTTGCTGCGCTGCGGGCTGGAGCTGACCTCGCCCTGTTCGTGGGAGTCGACGACGGCGCAGAGATCGTGGAGGCAATCGTTGCCGAGGCGCAGGTCGATCCGATGTTTGCAACTCGACTGTCGGAAGCTGCCGCACGGGTTCTGCGGCTCAAAGGCGGGCTGGGGCTACTGCCAGGGGCCGGCGCCGACTGGTTCGAATGGTGCGGCACCAGAGCCGAGTGATCAGGAGCAAACGTTTTTCGGTGGCGACTACGGTGCAGCCACGTCGAACACGAGTCGGAGGGTGACATGGGGGAATTGCACGGCAAGGTCGCGTTGGTGACGGGTTCGTCGAGCGGCATCGGAGAGGCGGCGGCCCGGATGCTTGCGGCGGCTGGTGCCCACGTGATGGTGAACTCGTCGTCATCGGTCGAAGCAGGCACGGCGATCGCCAAGGAACTCCCGACCGAATCCGACTATCTCCGAGGCGACATCTCCGACGAGGCCCAGTGCGAGGCCCTCGTGGCAGGAACGATCGATCGGTTCGGCAAGCTCGACATCCTTGTCAACAACGCCGGATGGACGACGCGACTGGACCATGCCGACCTGTCGCTCATGACCAACGACATCCTGTTCAAGACGATCGAGGTCAATGTCTACGGCACGTGGTGGATGAGCAAGGCGGCCATGCCACATCTGAAGGCACAGGAAGGCACGATCGTGAACGTCACGTCGATCGCAGGCCTACGGCCCCTCGGGTCCTCGCTGGCGTACGGCATGGCAAAGGCTGCGCTCAATTCGCTCACCGAGGACATGGCCAAGTTCCAGAAGCCCGTTCGGGTCAATGCGGTTGCGCCGGGTCTGGTGGCCACGCCGTGGACATCGGACTGGGACGATCTGCACGCCGGGATCGCAGCAATGGTGCCGTGCGGCCGATCGGCCACGCCGGAGGACTGTGCCCAGGCGGTGATGACCTGCATCACCAATACCTACATGAACGGCACGATTCTCAAGGTCGACGGCGGAACGACGCTGGCGTTGTAGCCGGCGTTCGGATTGACGCGTCCCGCAGGGGGTCAGCGCTCGAGGGCTGCTGCGAGGCGCTCGAGGGTGGTGGAGGCGGTCTCTGTGTTGTGAACGCCGCGGTCGCCAACACCGGAGATCTCCTTGGATCGTGCGAGGGATTCCTCCGGTCGGAGGTCGTCCCAGCTCTCGGTGACGCGGGTCCCGCCGTCGATCGCTTCGAGGTCGTAGCGCCAATTGGCGAAATGGAAGTCGCTGCGTCCAATCATCGCCTTGAAGTGGAACGCAACGCCGGGCTCGCACCTGTCGATCTCGGCATGGGTGCTCCACTCCTTGTCGCCGTTGCGGTTGTGACCGTCGAATCGAGCACCGACGACTGGCCGGTCGTGGCCCTCCTGCCATTCGCAGGTGTGGCACTCCGGAGACCATTCGCCCATGCGCGTGATGTCGGAGATTGCCGCCCACACGGTCATCGGGTCGGCGGCGATGTCGCGGGTGACGGATCCGGTGCGTTCGTGTTCCATGGGGTGACCGTAGTGGCGGCACCCCGTCGCAGTGAAGTGCTAGGGCACGCGCGGATACGCAAGCCCGGCGATCTCTTGGACGAGGCGGACGACCTGGTAGCTGTAGCCCGCCTCGTTGTCGTACCAGACATAGAGCACGCAGCGGTTCGAGTCGGCGATCGTTGCCTGGGCATCGACGATGCCGGTGCGTTCGGCGCCGACAAGATCGGACGACACGACTTCGGTCGAGGTCGTGTAATCGATCTGCTCGCCGAGGTCGACGCTCATCGACGCGTTGCGCAGCTCGGCATTGATCTCGTCGCGGTTGACAGCACGCTCGAGCGTGAGGTTGAGGATGGCGAGTGAGACGTTCGGAACCGGAACACGAATCGCGTTGCCGGTCAGCTTGCCGGCCAACTCCGGGAGGGCCTTCACCACGGCAGACGCAGCACCGGTCTCGGTGATGACCATGTTGAGCGGTGCGGACCGACCCCGGCGTTCCTTGCTGTGGAAGTTGTCGGTGAGGTTCTGGTCGTTCGTGTAGGCGTGGATCGTCTCGACATGACCACCGACGATGCCGAACGTGTCGTTCATCACCTTCAGCGGCGGGACGATCGCATTCGTGGTGCACGATGCGGCCGACACGATCGTGTCGGTGTCGCTGAGCACATGGTGGTTGACGCCGTAGATGATGTTCTTGACCTCGCCCTTGCCCGGTGCTGTGAGTACGGCCCGGGCGGCGCCGTTCGCCTTCAGGTGCCGGCTCAGACCGTCCATGTCGCGCCAGGCTCCGGTGTTGTCGATGATGATTGCGTTCTTGATCCCGTGCGCCTCGTAGTCGATGTCTTCGGGCTGGGCGGCGTAGATGAACGTGATCGGGTTGCCGTTGGCGATGATCTGGTTGTTGTCCGGGTCGGCGATGACGCTGCCGGCGAATGGTCCGTGGACCGAGTCGCGCCGCAGCAGGCTGGCCCGCTTCTCGATGTCGTTGCCCTTCTGGGGCCGAAGGACGATGGCGCGAAGCCGCAGCTTGGCTCCCGATCCGGCTCGTTCGATCAGGATGCGAGCCAAGAGACGGCCGATGCGGCCGAAGCCGTAGAGCACGACGTCGGTGGGCTCTTCGAGCAGGCGCCCATGACCGGTGGTGACCGAACGGAGCGCCTCGGCGAGGTAGGCGTCGAGATCGCCCCCCACATCGGCGTACCCGTCCGTGAGTTTGCCAAGGTCGACCTTGGCCGAATCGAGTTGCATGTCGGCGAGTGCCTGCAGCACCGGCAGTGTCTGTTGGATCGACAACTCGCGCCCGGTGACGTTTCGGGCGTACCGGTGCGCCTTGATGATCTCGATCGGTGCCCGCACCAGTTTGCGGCCGTAGACGTACACAATCACGTCGTTCTCGCGGTACAGACGACCGAGGATCGGGATCATCAGCTCGGCGGTTGCTTCGGCCTCTCGCCATCGGTCGAAATAGTCGCTACCGGTGTTGCTCATGGGTCCTCGTCATCCGGGCGGTCAGCGCCTCGATCAGACCGGACTCTAACGAGCGCCGAGGTGGCCCGCTCCTGCTGAGCGTGCTGTGGAGCCTCAGGGAAGTGAAGCGATCGCCTGCTCGCGCAGCTCGTATTTGAGGACCTTGCCACTGGCGTTGAGTGGGAACTCGTCGACGAAGGCCATGTGGCGAGGGCACTTGTAGTTGGCCATCTCGGCGCGACACCACGTCAGGATCTCGTCCTCACTCGGAGACGTGCCCGTGGTCGGGATCACAAAGGCGTAGCCGACCTCGCCGAGGCGTTCGTCGGGCACCCCCACCACGGCGGCCGCAGCGACATCGGGATGCATCGTCATGAGGTTCTCGATTTCGGCGGGATAGGCATTGAACCCGCCGTTGATGAACATGTCCTTCACCCGGTCGGTGATGTCGATGTTGCCACCGTCGTCCATCACGCCGATGTCACCGGTGTGGAGCCAGCCCTCGGCGTCGACCGTCTCGGCTGTCTTGGCGGGATCGTCGAGGTAGCCGACCATGATGTTGTAGCCCCGCACCACGATCTCACCTGGTTCGCCTCGGGGGACCTCCCTGCCATCGGGATCGACGACCCGCACCTCCACGTCGGGGATCGCCCGACCCGACGTGTTGGCGATGATCTCGGGGTCGTCGTCGTGTCGACACATGGTGGCGATCCCCGTCGATTCGGTGAGCCCGTAGCCGGTCACGACCTTTTCGAAGCCGAGCACCTCGCGCATCTGGACGATCATCTCGACCGGAATCGCGGCGGCACCGGTGACGGCAAGTCGAAGTGACGACAGGTCGAAGGAGTCGAGATCGGGGTGATTGAGGATCGTCTGGTAGATCGCCGGCGGCCCGGGCAGCATCGAGATCCGTTCCTCGGGAACCCGCTGCATCACCTGGGCTACGTCGAACACCGGGTGAGGAACCATCACCGATCCGGTCATGAGGCAGGCGAGGATGCCGGCGTTGAGTCCGAACGAGTGAAAAAACGGGTTGACGATCAGGTAGCGGTCCTGATCGAGACCGATCACATCGGCCCATGACTTGAACGCCCGACAGGTGGCACCGTGGGTGAGCATGGCGCCCTTGGGGGAACCGGTGGTGCCCGAGGTGAACATGATGTTGCACAGGTCGTCGGGAGTGATCATCGCTGCGCGCTCGGTGATGGCGTGGTCGGCGATGTCCCTGCCCCGATCGAGCATGTCGGCGAAGGCAACCGCAGCATCGGGCACGGTGCCTCGGAGGACGATGATCTCGTCGAGGGTGGCGGGCACTCCGGCTTCCGACAGGACTGCGACATAGTCGGTGTCGAGAAAGTCCGTCACGGTGAAGAGGAGGCGAGCCTTGCTCGACTCGATCACGTATCCCGCCTCGCGACCCTTGAAACGGGTGTTGATGGGAACGACGATTCCACCGGCAACGTGGACGCCGAGCGCAGCGACCGCCCACTCCCAGCAGTTCGGTGCCCACACGGCGATGCGGTCGCCCCGCTCGACCCCACTCGCCATCAGCGCAGCTGCCGCTCGGCGGATCTCGGTGCGCAGCTCGACGAAATGCCAACGGATGTCGCCGTCGACCATGGCCTCGTTCGCTGCAAAGCGGTCGGCTGCGTCGTCGATCAGTGCCGGGATCGTGGCCCACGGTGCGGCCATGTCATGTCCCCAGGGTGGTCCAGGAGACATCCTCCCAGAGCCGCATGCTGCGCCAGCCGTCGCCGTGGCGAATGAGCTCGTGGTTGTACCAACCCCCACATTCGAACGAGGGGGCATCGTCGCCGGCGAAGTGCATCGGGTTGAAGAACATCGCCCGAACGGTCGCCGTGTCGCCGTCGATCGTGACCATTTCGTTGCTCACGAGGTGCTGGGTGGCCGAGAACATCTCCATCGTGGTTGTCAGCCACGAGACGACCTCGTCGACCGAGCCCTCGATCCCACCGGCGGCGGTGTAGTCGATGTGTGCGTCGGCGGTGAAGAGGGTTCGGTACAGATCCCAGTCCTTGGTGTCGACGGCGTGGGCGTACGTCGTGAGGAAGTCAGCGATTGCGAGTCGGTCGAGGAGATACTGGAGTGTCATGGTCGGAGATGCTCGGGGATGACGAGCCCCATTTCGGCGGCGAGTCCGGTCGTGGCTGCTGCGACGGGTACCCCGATCGCATCCAGCAGCCGATTCATCATTTCGAAGTTGGCGGCCACCATCACAATCCGGTCGGCGGTGTCGCGACCGAGTCGAAGCTCGGTACGCACCCGTGCGTCCGGGTACTCGTCCACATCCCGCAGGACACAGGCGTCGACGAGGGCGCGGATGTCGTTGCCGGCGGGCACCCCACAGGTACCGCACCCCTCCTTGATCACGCGCGCATGGAGTTCGTGGCCTGTCTCATGAAGGCTCGCACGGAGCATTCCTGCATGGGAAAGCAGTCAAAAGAAGCATTCGTTGAGGTACGACGTTCGGGCCGCAGCCAACTCGATCTGGGCGCGAGTGGCGCCGTCTCGCACGGCGAGCGGGTCTCCCATGTCGTCGATCGACAGGTAGAGCGTGTTGTGGACATCGAACTGCAGTTCGAGCCCACCCGGGATCGCCGTGAGGGCAGTCAGCGGATGGGCTGTCCCCACGGTGGGGACCCATCCCTGATCGATCGCAGCGTCGGGGACCACCGCTCGACTCGGCAGGCCGTCCAGCGGTACCGGCAGGACAGGGTCGTCCAGCGCAAGCCCGAATGCCGCCGTGTCGAGCGCAGTCCAGCGGGCGACGATCGAGAGGACCTCGACGTAGGCCTCGGCTCGAAGACCGGCATCGGCCCACGCTGCGATGTCGTCGGGTCGGATCGTCCAGGCCTCGGTTGCGATTCGGCGGCTTGCGTCGGCCACGGCGTCCGGAAGGTCGGCGGCTCCGGGCCGACCCGCCCGGGCGGCGCGAGCCTCGCGAGCGATCGCAACCTGCTCCTCTCCGGTGAACCAGATCCCAGGCGCAGCCAGCGCAGCCGCCTGGCGGGCCACGAGGGCATCGAATGCGGTGAGAAGAGCTGTCACGTTCTCAGCTTCCCGCAATGAGCAGCAGTTTGCCGGTCGTTGCGCGCGATTCGAGCGCATGGTGTGCTGCCCCGGCGTCGGCGAGCGGCCAGGTGTGACCGACCCGAATCTCGAGTTCGCCGCGTTGCACCCAGCCGATGATCTCGTTCCAGCGACCGAGCCGCTCGTCGTCGCTGAGCAGGTGACTGAACAGACTGGGTCGGGTGAGAAAAAGGGACTTCGGCATGAGCGAGAGCGGACTGACCGGCGGCACGGGACCCGATGCGTTGCCGAACGTGGCCATCACCCCGCGGGGCCGCAGAACGGCAAGTCCGGCCTCGAACGTCGCTGCACCGACCCCGTCGTAGACGACATCGATGGCGTCCTTGCCCACCGCCGCTTCGACTCCTGCGACGATGTCGGTCTCCCGGTAGTTGATCAGATGCTCGGCACCACCAGCACGTGCGAGCTCGAGCTTCTCGTCGGAGCCGGCGGTGGCGACGACTCGGGCGCCACGCAACCGTGCCATCTGGACGATCAGCCGGCCCGTCCCGCCGGCAGCGGCGTGAACGAGGCAGGTGTCACCGGGGGCAAGGGGGTAGGTATCGGTGATCAGATAGTGGGCGGTCATGGCTTGCAACGGGATCGCTGCTGCGGTCTCGAGTTCGACATCGTCGGGAACCCGCAGCAACATCCCGGCATCGGCGACGACGTGCGATGCATAGCTTGCCGCCACCCCGACCCAGGCGACCCGGTCACCCACTGCCACCGTCTCGACGTCGGTGCCGACGGCAGCGACGACGCCAGCTCCCTCCGAGCCCGGCGTGAACGGGAGTGGGACGTCGTACAGACCCGACCGGTGATAGGTGTCGATGAAGTTCACGCCGCTCGCCTGCACCGCCACGATCGCCTGGTTCGGCCCGGGGTCAGGAACGTCGATCTCGACATAGTCGAGGACCTCCGGTCCTCCGGTCGTGGTCATGCGAATGGCATGTGCGTTCATCTCGGCCTCCCTGGCACGGGCTTCATGATGGCGCAGATCGTCGCCGACCGAGCAGTGCTACAACTCAGGAATGTTACGAGGCGCACGATCGATCGCTGTGATCGCAGCGATCGCATCGGTGGTTGCGGCCTGCTCCACCGAGGTCGAGGTGGGTGATGGCGCCACAACGACGTCGGTGCCGGTGGCGGTCGACACGGCATCCACGACGACGGTGCCGACCCCGGTCGTGATGGTGGGCGCCGAGCGACTCGTGAACTCGGGCTTCATCGCGCTCGCCGGCGATCGGGTGGCGCTCATCGCCAATCAGACATCGGTGGTGGGTGGTCGCCATCTGATCGATGTCCTCCATGAGGCGCCCGACGTCGAGTTGGTCGCCGTGTTTGCGCCAGAACACGGTGTTCGAGGCACGGAGGGCGCTGGGGCCGAGATCGCCGACGAGGTCGACGCCGCAACCGGTGTGCCGATTCTCAGCCTGTACGGCGAAACCCGGAGGCCCACACCGGAGATGCTCGACGGTATCGACACGATCGTGTTCGATCTACAGGACGTCGGTGGCCGCTTCTACACCTACATCTCGACCATGGGTCTTGCGATGCAGGCAGCCAGCGAAGCCGGCCTTCGATTCGTGGTGCTCGATCGTCCCGACCCGTCCGGGCTCGTCGAGCCGTCCGGCTTCGTCCTCGAGGCCGAGCACGTGTCGTTTGTCGGCCAGTTCCCGATCGCAGCGGCCTATGCGATGACACCCGGTGAACTGGCACGGGCGATCGTTGGGGAAGGTTGGATCGATGGGGTCGAGGATCTTCGCCTCGATGTCGTGCCTCTCGGTGGCTGGCAACGAGGGATGGGCTGGAACGACACCGGACTCGACTGGGTTCCACCGTCGCCCGGACTTCAGACGGCAACGGCGGCCGTCGTCTACCTGGGCACGGTGCTCCTCGAAGCCACCTCGATCTCGTTCGGCGGTGGAACCCGGTTGACGTTCGAGCAGGTCGGGGCGCCGTGGGCCGATGCAGCCGTGGTTGCTGCCGATCTCGTTTCCCGCCGCCTGCCCGGGGTCGAGTTCGCTGCCGTGTCGTTCACGCCGGGTCCGCTCCCGGGTCGCACGGCGGAGCCCCGACTCAACGGCGAACAGGTGCATGGAGTCCGGATCACGATCACCGATGCGGCGACGTTCGACCCGGTGGAGGTGGGCGTTCACATTCTCGAAGCGTTTTGGAACGAGGCCCGCCGACAAGAACTGGGCGACGATGTGTACATCGCCCGACCATCGATGATGACGCTGCTCGCAGGCACGACCCGCCTGGTGGACGAGCTTGCAGCCGGAGCTGGTGCGGCCGATGTCATTGCGGGTTGGGAGGACGAGCTCGCAGTCTTCGACAATGCTCGACAACGCTATTTGCTGTACCCCGAACCCCGGCCGTGACGGTCCGGGCACGGTGTACCGTCGGAGGTCATGGGGCACCGACGCAACGAGACCGGTGAGGCGCTCGACCGCGCCGGTGCGCCGAACATCGTGCTCACCGGGTTCATGGGCACCGGAAAGACCGCAGTTGGCCGCGCCCTCGCCGCTGTGCTCGGGCGTGACTTCGTCGACACCGACGATGCCATCGTCGATGTCCATGGGTCGATCGCCGAGATCTTCGCCACCATCGGCGAAGAGGGATTCCGTGCGCTCGAGCAACAGGTGGCGAAAGAACTCGCTGCTCGCAGCGACCTCGTGATCGCAACGGGTGGCGGCATGCTCACTCGGGACGACACCCGAGCGGTGCTGGCGGCGACCGGCCGCATCTTCTGCCTCGGAGCCGAACCGAGAACGATCATGGCTCGGGTCATCGCCGATGGGATCGACGAACGACCGCTCCTGGCCGGCGCTGATCCGGAGCAGCGGATCGCCGAGTTGTTGGCCGATCGAGCTGCGATCTACGGCCGGTTCGAAACGGTGGCCACCGATGATCGGACCGTCGACGAGATCGTGGCCGAGATCACCGCTCGGCTCTCGGACTGACTCAATCCGGGAGCACGCAGCGGTTCTCGACTGCGCCGATGCTCTCGATCTCGCAGCGGACGATCGAACCATCACCGAGCCACTCGGGCGGTGTACGGGCGGCACCGACGCCGCCGGGCGTGCCGGTTGCGATGATGTCGCCGGGCATGAGGGTGGTGATCGTCGAGAGGTCTTTCACGATGTCGACGACCGTGAAGCACAGCTGGTCGGTATTGCTGTCCTGCTTGACCACTCCGTCGACACTCGACCTGATCGCAAGGCCACTGCCGTCGCCGAGCTCGCTGGCCGATACCAACACCGGCCCGACCGGCGTCAGCCCCTCGAACGTCTTGCCGGCAAGAAACTGTTTCGTCCGACGCTGGTAGTCACGTACCGAACCGTCGTTCAAGACGGTGTAGCCCGCCACTGCGGCCAAGGCTTCGGCCGAGGATGCGTGTCGGACCGGAGCCCCGATGACGATTGCAAGCTCGGCTTCCCAGTCGATGCGGGTCGACACGTCGACCGATGGCAGGACCATGTTGTCTCGGGCACCGATGAGTGCGTTCGCAAATTTCGCAAAGTAGGTCGGAGCGGCAGGAGTCTCGCTACCCGTCTCGCGAATGTGGTCGAGATAGTTGAGACCGACACAGATGATCTTGTCGGGCGCAAGGATCAGTGGCGCCAGATCAGCCGTGGCCCGCGGAATGGCGTCTCCGGTCTCGGTCCGGTTGCCGGTCCGCAGCACGGCGCCGACATCGGCGGCGTCGAGGATGACGATGTCGTCGCCCTCGACCCGGCCTGCTCGCGTGGTGGATCCGATTCGTACGGTGCAAAGGGAACTCATCGGTGCCATTGTGCCAAACGCCGGCCGAGCTCGGCGATCTCGTCCGGCACGAGATTCGCGAAGCTGAAGCGGATCATGTGCTCGTCGGTCGGGGTGAAGGCGGTACCGGGAATCGTGAGCACGTCGTGTTCGACCACGAGTCGTCGCACCACGTCGGCGGTCGGCTCGTCGCCCGGGGAACGAACCCAGCCGAAGTACGCGCCGGCGGTGACCAGCTCGAAGCCACCGGGGCACCCGGCCATGACCCGCTCGAACTGCTCCTGCAGGTCACGGGTCCGTTCGGCTTGTTCCCGTCGCCACTCGGTTGCCTCGGTCAGACCGGTGGCCGAGGCGGTCTGGCCGATCACCGGTGCCGAGATGGCGATGCAGTCGAGGACCTTCAGCGCCTCGACACGGATGGCCTCGCCGGCGATGAGTCCACCCACGCGATACCCGGGAATCGCAAGGTCCTTCGAGAACGAGTGAAGTGTGATGACATGCTCGCGCCATCGCGGACGGTCGTAGAGGTGATGGGCTGGGTCGGTCGTCGGTCGAAACGACCGGTAGGTCTCGTCGACGAGCAGGGCAACACCGCTGTGTGCTGCGAGATCGGCAAATGCATCGATGAGTTCCGGCGGGTAGGTGACCCCGCTCGGGTTGCCCGGTGTGACCAGAACGATCGCTCGGGTTCGTTCGTCGATCTGTCGCTGTGCGTCGTCCGCCGACGGGTGGAGGTGGTCGTCCGGTTCCAGGTACCGGGGTTCGATCCCCTCGACTCGCAGCCACATGTCGTGGTTGAAGTAGAAGGGGAGAGCAAGGACGACGTTGTCACCCGGTCCTGCCAGGGCGCTGATCGTCGTGCAGAAGGCTTGGTTGCAGCCGGCGGTGACAAGGGTGTCGTCCGGGTCGATGTCGGCGCCGTAGGCCGCAGACACGTCGGCGGCAAATGCGGCGCGAAGCTGGGGGATGCCCGGCTGTGGCGCATACCTCGACGTGTCGGCCTCGGCCGCTGCCTGCGCGATGCGATCGACGACGACCGGGGCGGGGGCGTAGGACGGCGCAGCTTGCGAGAGGTCGAGGAGCGGCCGATCATTCACCCGATGAGCGAGGAGGGCGTGCGCCGCGCCGATCGGCGAGTGGATGAGTTCGGAGACGCGGGGCGAGAACTGCATACGGGCGAAGTGTTGCACGCGTACCTCGATCGCATCGGATACACCGGCTCGACCGAGCCGACGATCGAGGTGCTGTCGGCACTTCAGTTCGCTCACCTCGTCGCTGTCCCGTTCGAGAATCTCGACGTGGTTGCGCAGGTGCCGGTCTCGACCGACACGGACACGGTCGTTGCGAAAGTGCTCGCTGGGCGAGGAGGATGGTGTTTCGAGAACAACGGAGCCTTCGCCTGGTTGCTGGAGCAACTCGGTTTCCGGGTTCGACGACTCGGTGCGGCGGTACTGCGCAGCGGACCGACCGTCGAGATCGACCACCTTGCCCTCGAGGTGCAACTCGATCGGCCCTATTTGGTCGATGTCGGTTTCGGGGATTCGTTCGTGCGGCCCCTCCGTCTCGACCTCGCCGACCCTCAGCGAGACGAGCGTGGTGCATGGGAGCTGTTGTCGAGTCCGCAGGGGACGACCCTGGCCGAGATCGTGGACGGCGTACCGGTCGCGCAGTACCGCTTCAAACGGGTCGATCACCCGATGGCCGACTTCGAGCCCGCCTCCCAGAAACTGCAGGCCGACGCCGAGGGCAGGTTTCGCACCAAGCCGCTTGCGACTCGACTCCTGGGCAAGGACGCCGACCGGGTCACCCTGCTTCCCGACCGGCTGACGCTGCGATACGGAGCTGACAGTCGCACCACTCCTGTCGCCGCCGCCGACTGGGACGCAGTGCTGGCCGAATGGTTCAGGATCAGTCGCTGAGTGTGGCCACGTCGACCGAGATCCAACGCAGCGAGCCAGGTACCGGTGGCTCAGCGTGCCGGTGGTTCAGGGTGCGTCGGGATCCAGGACGGCGAGCGAGCCGCCGCGGGCCCACAGCAGAATGCCGAGGCCGAGACTGCAGTAGACGAGTCCACCGAGGGCCATCGGGGTGATGGTGTCCTGAATCTGTCGATCGATCACCCATGCCAGGATCGAACCGAGGCCGAGCGTGGCAACACCTCTCACCGCCGAAGCGGTACCGGCGATCCGCTCCATCGGCTCGAGGCTGAGCGATGACGCAGTCGTCGACACGATGGTGCTGGCGGTGGACGCGACCGTGATGAGGGCGACCCATGTCGCAAAGGACGGCACACCGTCAGCGGTCAAGGCTGCGACGGTCAACGCCACGTAGGCCGCACCGTTGAGCATGTAGGCGACGAGTGCCACGCGAGCAGCTCCGAGCCGTTCGACGCGGCGGCTGACAATCCAGACGCTGATCCCTTGAACGGCCGACACCATCCCGAACGTGGCAGCGAACCACCCGGGACGGTCGTAGATCTCATCGATGATCGGCTGAGAACTCCCCAGAAAGACGAAGAACGCGCCGTAGCTGAAGACCATTGCTGCGAGATAGCCGGTCGAGGCTCGGTGGGTCAGGGTCGTGCGAACTGCGCGTCCGATGGCCGTCGCCTCGATCGGGCGCCGTTTGTCGACGGCAAGTGACTCTCCGAAACGTCGTGCCCACGCCATGCCGACGAGCGCAAGGAGGGCCGCTGCACCGAAGACCGATTGCCAGGGGAGGACGGCGATCAAGCCCTCGCCGATGAGGGGTGCCACGGTTGGTCCGATCAGGAAGACCGCAACGACCATCGAGAGGACACGGGCCATCTGATCACCGTCGTAGAGATCCCGGGCGATCGCGTAGGTGATCACCGAGGGGCCCGACGCCCCGAACCCCCACACGAAGCGGGAAACGAGCACGGCGGTGAAGTCGGTCGACACCGTCGCACCGACCGCACCGATGATGTACAGCGCCAGTGACGCCTGGAGCACCGGAATGCGTCCGTAGCGATCGGACAGCGGTCCGACCGGCAGCTGTCCGGCTGCCATCCCCAAGAAGTAGACGGTGACGATCAGGCTGACGTCGCCGCTGCCGGCGGCGAGGTCGAAGCGGTCACGGATCTCGTCGAACGCCGGGAGTGCAGTGTCGATACCGAATGCCAGAAGCGCACCGGTGAATCCGAGGAAGGTGACGACCACCGCCTCGGACCGACCCGTCGCCGGGACTGGTCGGGTCACCCGTCGGCGAGCCGGAGAGAGAGCGTGGACACGCGTTCGCGCAGTTCCTCGCGGTCGATCCCGAACTCGGCGAGCCCGGAGACGATCTCTTCTTCGAACGCGCCCCAGCCGAACTGCAACGCTGCGCACAGCGCGACCTGGGCAAGCAGCTCAGGGTCGTCGACCCGCTTTCCGGTGGCGGCTGCCTGGCCCTTTGCGATCCGGTGCATGAGGCCCTTCATGGGAGAGAGGGCCTCATCGACCTCGAGTTTCGCAAAGGTGCGGTAGCTCGATGCTTCGTCGTTGGTGTTGACCGGCAGGATCCCGTCGCTGTCCCACCGTTGTCCCATCTCGTCGGTGGCGACCGCAACAGCTTCGGCGAACACGGCGTCCTTGCTGCCGAAGTAATGGTGGATGAGCCCGTAGTTGACTCCGGCATGTTTGGCGAGTTCGCGTCCCGAGATCTGGCGTGGGGATCGCATGCCCATGAGTTGGACCGCAGCGTCGATGAGCGATCGACGGACAGCCTCGGGGCCGCGAGCCGGGGCGGATGGGGCCGAGTTGGTCATGGGCTCAGTTGCGGATCTGTGAGATGTCGCGGACGGCACCTTTGTCGGCACTGGTGGTCATGGCGGCATAGGCCCACAGTGCCGCCGACACGTTCCGCTGTCGCTCCTCGGCCGGCTGCCACGCACCGGCGCCCTTCGCTTCCATTGCGGCGCGACGAGCCGCCAGTTCGTCGTCGGAGATCCGCAATGAAATCGAACGGTTCGGGATGTCGATGTCGATCATGTCACCGTCTTCGATGAGACCGATCGCACCACCCTCGGCCGCCTCGGGGGAGGCGTGGCCGATGGAGAGTCCGGACGTTCCGCCCGAGAAGCGGCCGTCGGTGAGGAGCGCGCACTGCTTGCCGAGCCCGCGACTCTTGATGTAGGAGGTCGGGTAGAGCATCTCCTGCATTCCCGGGCCTCCCTTGGGCCCCTCGTAGCGAATCACGACCACGTCGCCGGGAGCGATCCGCGTTTCGTCGAGGATCCCGTCGCAGGCTGTGTCCTGGGACTCGAACACGCGGGCCGGTCCGGAGAAGGTGAAGATCTCCTCGTCGACGCCAGCCGTCTTCACGATGCAGCCGTTCTCGGCAATGTTGCCGAACAACACGGCGAGGCCGCCGTCCTGGAAGTAGGCGTTCTCGACGCTGCGGATACAACCGTGGTGGCGATCGGTGTCGAGGCTGTCCCAACGGGTGCTCTGAGAGAACGCAGTCTGCGTCGGGATACCAGCAGGCCCAGCTCGGTAGAACTCGATGACGTCAGGGGCGGGATCGCGCATGACGTCCCACTGGTCGAGGGCATCGGCCAACGAGTTGCTGTGCACCGTGGGGAGCGATGTGTCGAGCAGGCCCCCTCGGTCGAGTTCACCGAGGATTCCCATGATGCCGCCCGCCCGGTGGACGTCCTCGATGTGGTACTCGCTGGTCGCCGGAGCGACCTTGCAGATCGACGGCGAGGTGCGGCTGAGCCGATCGATGTCGCTCATCGTGAAGTCGACCTCGGCCTCTCGGGCAGCAGCGAGGATGTGCAGCACGGTGTTGGTCGATCCACCCATGGCGATGTCGAGGGTCATTGCGTTCTCGAACGCCGCTTTCGTGCAAATCGAGCGAGGCAGAACCGAATCGTCGTCCTTGTCGTAGTACCTGTTCGCAAGGTCGACGATCTGGCGTCCAGCCTGCAGGAACAACTGTTCGCGGTCGGCGTGCGTCGCCACCACCGTACCGTTGCCGGGGAGCGCGAGGCCGAGGGCTTCGGCCAGACAGTTCATCGAGTTGGCGGTGAACATTCCCGAACAGGAACCACAGGTCGGGCACGCCGAGCGCTCCATCTGCAGGACGTCTTCGTCGCTGACCGTCTTGTCACCCGCCTTGATCATCGGATCGATCAGATCGAGCTTCACTTCCACACCGGCGAGCTTCGTCTTGCCGGCTTCCATCGGTCCGCCGGTGACGAAAATCGTCGGGATGTTGAGACGCATCGTTGCCATCAACATCCCCGGAGTGATCTTGTCGCAGTTGGAGATGCAGACCAGCGCATCGGCACAGTGCGCGTTGACCATGTACTCGACCGAATCAGCGATGAGATCGCGACTCGGGAGGCTGTAGAGCATGCCGTCGTGGCCCATGGCGATCCCATCGTCGACCGCGATCGTGTTGAACTCCTTGGCAACACCGCCGGCAGCTTCGATCTCGCGGCACACGAGTTGGCCGAGGTCCTTGAGGTGAACGTGGCCGGGGACGAACTGTGTGAACGAGTTCGACACCGCAATGATCGGCTTCTCGAAATCCTCTTCGCCCATGCCCGTCGCCCGCCACAGGGCGCGAGCGCCAGCCATGTTTCGGCCCTGGGTGGTCGTGCGAGAACGGTACGCAGGCATGTCGCAAAGGCTAGTTGGTCGCGCGGCTAACTCTCACATTGCTCGTTGTGTCGGCTCCTTGCGTCGGCGGGCCGTCGATCACGGTGCCGACTACCGTCGGAGGGTGCCAGAACCGCAGGAGTCGCCGGTTGTTTTCGAACTCGACGGTGTCGAGGTGCAAGTGACGAATCCGAGCAAGGTGTTCTTTGCCGAGCGCGGCGAGACGAAGCTCGATCTCGTCCACTACTACCTCGCCGTGGCAGGTCCCCTCATGCGAGCAATCGGCGGTCGACCGCTGCTGATGGAGCGACATCCCAACGGTGCCGGGGGATCGTCGTTCTTCCAGAAGCGAGTGCCGACGGGTGCACCCGACTGGCTGAGCACCGCTGTGCTCAGGTCGCCGAACGGCACGCCGTCGAATGCGCTGGTCGCGCACGACATGGCGCACATCGTGTGGGCGGTCAATTCGGGCTGTCTCGGGGTTCACGTCTGGCCGGTGCGGGCCGATGCCCCCCAGTTCACCGACGAGTTGCGAATCGACCTGGACCCGCAGCCGGGAACCGACTTCGACGATGTCCGCGCTGCTGCGTTCGAAGTGCAGTCACTGCTCGACGAGGTCGGTATCCGGTGCTTTCCGAAGGTGTCGGGGAGCAAAGGTATCCACATCTGGGTTCGGCTCGAGTCGCGCTGGGACGGGATCGAGGTTCGCTCTGCAGCCGTCGCACTCGCCCGCGAACTCGAACGACGCCGGCCCGATCTGCTGACGGCCCGATGGTGGAAAGAAGAGCGCGGCCAACGAGTCTTCGTCGACTTCAATCAGAACGCTCCGCACAAGACCATGTTCGCTGCGTGGTCGGTTCGGCCCCGTGTCGGGGGTCAGGTGTCGATGCCGCTCGCGTGGGACGATGTCGGTTCGGTCGAACCCGAGGACATCACGATTGCCACCGTGCCTGGACTGCTGGCCGATCGGGGTGATGCCTGGGCGACGATCGACGACGAACTCCAGACCCTCGATCCTCTGCTGGAGTGGCATGCACGGGACTGGGCCGCCGGCCTTCCGGATGCGCCGTGGCCGCCGCACTACCCGAAGATGCCGCACGAGCCGCCTCGAGTAAGCCCAAGCCGAGCGCGCAGGGCCACCTGAGTCTCAGGGACTCGGCTCGATGTCGATTCCTGCTCCCAGAGTCCACGCTCGAGTGGTCTCGGCGAACGGGCGCCCGAGGAGTGCCGCAGCCTGGACGGCGGCGCCGGTTGCCACGGTCTCGTCATCGTCGGGAACACGGATCGGCGCGCCGTGCACATCGGCGAGAATCTGCCGGTATGCCGGGCTCTTGGCTCCGCCGCCGATCAGGTGCAGTCGGCCCCCGACCGCTGCCCCCGCCTGCTCGAGGGCGTCGAGGCCGTGGAGCAGACCGCGAAGGACTCCTTCGTGCGCCGCACGCGCCAGGTCCTCGGTCGTCGTGTCGTTGCGAAGCCCCTCCAAGGTGCCGGTGGCGTCGGGCAGGCTCGGCGTTCGTTCACCGTCGAAGTAAGGGGTGAGTCGTGCGCCGTTCGCTCCCGTTGGCGCGCGAAGGGCCGCTGCCGCGAAGGCTGCGTGGTCCATGCCGAACCAGCCGGCGACGGTGTCGGTGACCTTGGTGGCATTGAGCGTGCACACGAGCGGCAGGAATGCACCGGTCGCGTCGGCGAAACCTGCCACATTGCCGGAGGCGTCTGCGGTCGGCTCCGCCGACGTGGCGTACACGACCCCAGAGGTGCCCAGCGAGAGGCTGGCGTCTCCGGACGACAGTCCGAGTCCGAGTGCCGCAGCCATGTTGTCGCCGCTCCCGGGACCGACCGGGGTACCGGCCGGTACACCGATCGCCGCTGCTGCCTCCCTGGTGAGCAGACCCAGGATGTCGGTTGGTCCGACTACCGTCGGCACGAGACTCGCCCAGTCGTCGCGGCCTCCGACGAGCGCAAGGAGCTCCTCTGCGCATTCACCGCTGACCGGGTCGAACCAGCCGCTCCCCGATGCGTCGCCGCGATCGGTGGCATGGACACCGGTGAGGCGAAGATTGAGATAATCGTGCGGCAACGTCACCTTGGCGATCCGCCGCACGATCTCGGGTTCGTGTTCAACCAGCCAGGCGAGTTTGGTGATCGTGAACGAGGCGACCGGCACCGACCCGATCCGTCTGGCCCAGGCGTCCGCTCCGATGGCATCGACGAGCGTCTCGGACTGCGGTGCCGACTCGGTGTCGTTCCACAGCTTGGCCGGGCGAAGGGGTTCGTCGTCGTGGTCGAGAACGACCAAACCGTGTTGCTGACCGGCCACGCCGAGCGCTGCGATGTTTCGGGCGACGGAACCGATCTGGGCGAATGCGTCGATCAGCGCCTGCCACCACGAGTTCGGATCCTGTTCGCTGCGGGGAGGGTTGGTGGGCGGGTGCGGCGCGCGGCCGACTGCCACCGTTTCGCCCGAGTCGAGGTCGCGGACCTCGACTTTGCACGATTGGGTCGACGAGTCGACGCCGGCGACGAGCGGCATCAGCGGGTGCGTTCGATGTAGCGGTTCACCAGGTTTTCGAGTTCTTCCTGGCGCCCGCTCACCGGCTCAGGATCGAGTTCTGAACCGGCAACGAGGTCGTGCAACGCAGCGAGCGATGCGCCGTGGCCGGTACCGGCATGAATGTCGCTTCCGAGCGATCCGCCCCAGGCCTCGTATCGCCGAGCCCGGCGGTCTTCGAGCACGCCGTCGTCGAGCATGGCATGGGCGACGAGCAGGGAACGGGCCAGGGTGTCCATCCCTCCGATGTGGGCGTGAAAGAGGTCGTCGCGGGCGATGGACATCCGGCGGAGTTTGGTGTCGAAGTTGAAACCCCCGGTGGTGAAGCCACCGGCGCGCAGGATCTCGTAGACGCCGAGCGACATCTCCTCCACCGAGTTCGGAAACTGGTCGGTGTCCCACCCCAAGCGGTCATCGCCTCGGTTGGCATCGACCGAGCCGAGGATCCCGCAGGCCGCCGCCATGGCGATCTCATGCTGGAAGTCGTGGCCCGACAGGGTTGCGTGGTTGACCTCGATGTTGACCTTGACGTCGTCTTCGAGCCCGTATCGCTGCAGGAACGCAAAGCATGATTGTGCGTCGTAGTCGTATTGGTGTTTGGTGGGTTCCTGCGGCTTCGGTTCCAGCAGGATCGTGCCGTCGAAGCCGATGGCATGCTTGTACTCGACGACCTGGGTGAGGAACCGTCCGAGCTGATCGAGTTCTTTCGCCAAATCGGTGTTGAGCAAGGTCTCGTAGCCCTCGCGGCCACCCCAGAGCACATAGTTCTGACCACCCAGTCGGTGGGTCACATCCATGCAGTTCTTCACCTGCGCCGCGGCACGGGCGTAGATCTCGGGATCGGGATTGGTGGCAGCCCCGGCCATGTAGCGCGGATGGCCGAACAGGCGCGCCGTCCCCCACAACAGACCAACCCCGGTGCGTTCCATGTGTGCCGCCATCGTGTCGGCGAGTTCGGCGAGGTTGGCGGTCTCCTCGGCGAACGACGCGCCGGTGGGTGAGACGTCGTGATCGTGGAAACAGAAGTACGGAACGCCGAGTTTCTCGAAGAACTCGAAGGCGGCTGCCATCTTGGTGCGGGCGGCCTCCATCGGGTCGAGATCGGTGCTCAGCCACGGGCGGTCGAAGGTGCCGTCGCCGAACACGTCGTTGCCGGGCCAGTTGAACGAGTGCCAGTAGCAGACCGCCATGCGAAGGTGTTCGGCCATCGTCTTGTCGCCCACCACGCGGTCGGCGTCGTACCAGCGAAATGCCAGTGGATTGTCGGACTCCGGTCCTTCGAATCGGATGGGTTCGGGAACGGTGGTGAAGAAGTCGGACATCGGGTCTCCTCGTCGGGTTCTTGGTCAGGCGCCGCCCTGATGAGCCCACAGGGCTGCGCCGAGCGCGCCGGCATCATCGCCCAGTTCGGCCATCACGATGTTCACCGGCGGGCGGTACTCGCCGCCGAGGGTGAGCGTGTCGAGCCATCGAGCTGTACCTGCTCGGAGTGGCTCACCGATGTCGGTGAGGCCGCCGCCGAGCACGATCCGCTCCGGGTCGAAGATCATGACGAGGTTGGCGAGTCCGACGGCCACCTGGCGGCAGAAGCCGTCGAAAATGCGTTCCGCCTCCTTGTCGCCGCGCCCGAGGGCCTCGGCCACGGTGAAACCCGTGATGGCGGCAACGGAACCGGCGAGGCTCAGTGCCGACGGAAAGAGTCCGATCTGGGCCTGCGACCGGCCGATCTGGCCGAGCGCAGTACCTGACGCGTAGTACTCCCAGGGACCCTGTTGGCCGGTGTGATGGGTGGGGCCGTTGGCATCGACGACCATGTGGCCACTCTCGCCGGCAAACCCGTTGTGGCCGTGAATCAGTCGTCCGCCGCAGACGAAGCCGCTGCCGATACCGGTGCCGAGCGTGACGAGCATGAAGTCGTCGCTGCCGCGGCCAGCGCCCAACCGGCCCTCGGCCCAGGTGGCGGCGGTTGCGTCGTTCATCACGACCACGTCGAGCCCTGTGCGTGCGGCAAGTTCGGTGCCGAGAGGGTATTCGATCAGTTCGGGGAGGTTGGGGGAGTAGTGGATGACGCCGGATCGATGCGCCAGGCCGGCGACACCGAGGCCGATCGCCTCGAGTTCGACGTTGTTGTGCTTTCGCATCCGATCGATCATGCGCAGGAGGGTCTCGAGCAGCACGGGCCCGGGCCCCGCACTCGATTCGCGATCGCGATCGCTGATCGCGCCGGTCGCCGGGTCGATGAGCAACGCTCGGGCGTTCGTGCCGCCGACGTCGAATCCGAGGATCATGGTGGCCGAGGCTAGACGTTGACGGCGGTGCCGCCGACAGCAGCACTCGCCACGGCGGCGTCGCACAGCTCCTGGATGCGGAGTCCTTCGGTGAAGGAGGGTTCCACCGGTTTGCGGGTCCTGACGCTGTGGATGAAGTCACCAATCATTGCCCCCCCGCCCCGGAAGACATCTCGGTACGTGTTGTGGACGGTGTCTCGTCGAGCGCCCGCCCAGAGATCGTCGGGGATCGAGAGCAAGTTCGCCGGTCCCGGCTCACCGGCTTTCACCCCGCGGACTTCCTGACGTCTGTCCCAATCGCATGTGGCGTAGAGCGAGCCGTCGCTGCCGTGGGCGTCGAACTCGTGGGTCTGGCCGAACGCCGTACCCTCCCAGCACACGGCACTCACCTGAACGGTCGCATACGCACCCGAGACGAATCCGAGTGTCATGACCGCCGAGTCTTCGCCCCGAACGTAGGGGTGACCGTCGGGTCGTTCGTCGCGGGGGACGAACGAACGCGAGATGCACGAGATCGACTCGACCTCGCCGAAGAACCAGCGGGCCAGATGGAGGAAATGGCTTCCAATGTCGCCGATGACGCCGCTTCCGGCTGCAGCCCGGTCGAACCGCCAGGCGTACTCGCCGTCACGAGCGAAACCGGTGAAGTAGCGCAGCCCGAGATGGAACGGATCGCCGAGATAACCGTCGTCGATCAACCGCTTCAGCCATTGGTTGACCGGCATGTAGCGGTAGGTGAAGGGCACGAGCGTCACCGCCCCGGCGGAGATCGCTGCGCTGTGCATCTCACGGGCTTCGTCGACGGTGACCCCGAGAGGTTTCTCGCAGAGGACATCGAGCCCACGGGCGAGTGCCTGCATGGTCAGCGGGTGGTGCGAATCGTTGGCCGACGCAATGACGACCGCATCCATCGGGGTGTCGAAGAAGGCATCGGCCTCGGTGGCCCACGTGCCGATGTTCCAGCGGTCGGCAAACGCCTGGGTCCGCCCTCCGTCTCGGCCCAGCGTGGCGACGACCTCGACGTCGTCGATACTGCGGAGCGCCGGCAGGTACATGGCGTCCGCCCACCAGGACGTACCGATGATCCCGACCCTGGTCATCTCATGCGTCGATCGCGGAATGGCTCTCGGCATCGACGTCGCGACCGATCGTGGCTTCGCCCGTGTTGTCGTCGAGAATCTCGGGGTACGGATATTCGAGTGCCATCAACTGGCGAAGCATCGGTGTCGCCCGTTCGACGACGTCGGGGCGAACGCCACGACGAAGGTCCTCGAGTGGCGCAACGAACTTCGGCAGGTACTCGATGAGCACGCCGGTGCGGTCGACATCGTCGCTGACATTGGGCATGGCGCAGTGCCAGCACATCCCGTTGAAGATGACGCAGTCGCCCGGGTCGCCGGTCATCCGAGCGGCATTGTCGAAGAAGTGATCCCGGTCGTGTTCGTCGGGATAGCGAAGGTCGCCCTGGCTGTTCGGGAGGAACGCGGTTGCACCCGAGTCCGGTGTGAACGGGTCGAGCAGGATCGTGGCCTGTGCATTCAGCGGAAATGACGAGTTGATGTTCATCGGGAACTCGTTGCGCTTGTACATGTCCCAGTACGGGTAGTCGACGTGAGGCTCTTGGCCGGGTCCACCGGGGAGCAGTCGATTGGCGGCGACCGATCCCATGATGAACGCCGACCCCAGGAAACGGCCGACGATCTGCATCACCGCCGGGTGCTGCACCATCCGCTCGAAGACAGTCCCCTTGTTGAGCAGGTTCCACACCCGTCGCTGCAGGTGGATGGTGTCGGCGTTCGCGCCTTGGAAGTGGGTCTCCTTGTCGCCCTCGGTATCGGAGTAGTGGTGGATCAGGCGGCGAGCCTCTGCGATCTCGTCGGCCGGGAACGCCTGGCGGATCACGATCGCACCGGCACCGGTGAGCAACTCGGCGAGGAGGTCCGGCATCTGTTCGTCGAGGTTGTGGACGTCGACTTCGAGGAGATCGGTCATGTCATCATCCTGTTCTGCTCCGGCGGCGGGCTGCCAGCCGGGCGTCGGAGTCGGGGCTTCCGTCGTGGAACGAGCCGAACCAACGATCGAGCGGAAAGACTCCGTCGGCGTAGTTCACCTCGAACAATGAATGGTGGAGATAGTGGGCGTGCCCGTTGGTGGGGTAGCGGTAGCGGCCGAGTTCGACGTGCTCGAAGCCGACGTGACCCGGGATCGGTGCCAGGTTGAGATGGACCATGTTGAACACGGCGTGTACCGGGTGTGAAAGCACCACCCAGTGGAGGGCGATCGACGAGAAATACACGAGGTGTTCGAGCGGGTGCATCGACATTCCCGACCACGGCCCCGGGTTGGTGTTGCGGTGGTGCAGGCTGTGGACCCGCCGGTAGAGCGCCCGCACGTGAAGCAGGCGGTGGACCGCGAAGAAATGGAGTTCACGCAACAGCACGGTTGCCGGGAACAGTGCGACGAACCACACCGGATGTGCGGCCCAGTCGAGCCAGCCGATACGACCGCTCGAGAACAACCAAAGGGTGGTGGCCTCCCAGGCGGTACCGATGGGGACCGCACTGACCAGCGTCCAGAACACGTTCTCGCGCGTCTGGTTTCCGAAGGTCCGGTTGCGGGCACGTGAGCGCGGCCAGCTCGGGTTGAACTTGTACTGCTCCCCCTGGCTTCGGCGCGAGGTGACCCACCAGTGCGTTGCCCCGTACACGGCGGCGACGACGACGAGATTGCGAACGAGCAGGAAGCCGACCCAGCCGGGTTCGAGTGTGGCCATGGTCTCGGCCGCAGGCGTTGCCCATGTCCAGAGGACCACGGCGGCGACGAACACGATGGCGTTGGTGGGAAAGACGAAGTGCGGGAGCCAGCGGAGAAGGGCCCGGGGTCGGGGTGGCCACACGAACACCGGTGCATAGGCCACCGGGGCGGGCTTCCAGGGGGCCGGTGCGGTCATCGGGAGGTGCCGTCGTGTCGTGGCGGTCCGGTGCTTCCCCGTATGGCGAGGGTCGGTGCGAGATCGAGGTTCGTCGGCTTGGTTCGGTTGTCCTCGATACGTTCGAGCACCGTCCGTACCGCAAGTTCGCCCATCTTTCGGCGGGGCTGATCGACAGCCGTGAGCGACATGTGATTGAGCTCGGCGATGAACGTGTTGTCGTAGCCGACCACCGAGACGTCGTTGGGTACGCGGAGCCCCGCTGACTCGAGAACGTCGAGCACGCCGGCAGCGAGGAGATCGTTGAAGGCGAAGATCGCAGTCGGGACCGCCTCGTCCTCCACGAGCTGCACCACCGCAGCCTCGGCATCTGCCTCGCCGTCTCCCGCTCGTACGACGCGGGGCTCGAGTCCGGCTGCCCGCATCGCGCGTTCGAAGCCAGTGGCTCTGGGCCGCGACGAGATGTTGTCACCACCGTCGAGGTGCACGATGTCGGTGTGACCAAGAGCGACGAGGTGGTCGACGGCGAGTGCGGCACCGATCGTGTCGTTGGTGGTGATCGTGTCGACCCCCGGGTGGTCGGGTCCGGAGGCGACGATCACGGTGGGGGCAACATGGGAAGCCCGCTCGAGTGCATCGTCGTCGAGTCGGGTACCGACGAGGATGAGCGCCTCGACCTGGAATTGCAGATGGGTGTCGACGGCTCGCCGTTCGCGACCGGGATCTCTCCCGCCGTTGAGGATCAGCACCGAGAAGCCGTGTTCGTCGGCTGCAGCCTCGATGCCGGAGACGACTTCGGCGAAGAAGGGATTGTGGATGTCGTTGATGATGATGCCGAATGTCTTTGTGCGCTGCTGAGCCAGGCTGCGAGCGTGCAGGTTGGGGAGGTAACCAAGCGCAGCGGCCGCTTCCAGCACGGCGGTGCGCTTGGCGTCGGACACTTTCGGCGAGTCGTTCATCACCAGACTCACCAAGGCCCGAGAGACGCCGGCCCGCTCGGCAACGGTCTCCATTGTCGGTCGGCTCATGTGCTCAGCCCCTCAGCCCACAACCGGATAGCAGGTTTCGCTTGACAGCCGGTCTGTTGACGGTAACAATTGGAGCGCTCTAACGCAATGGGGGCGGAAAGGCCGACGGGCCTGGGGAGTACGTGTTGAGCTTTCTCGATCGGATAGCGGGTGCGCCCATCAGCTGGGGTGTGTGTGAAGTGCCGGGCTGGGGCCTCGAGCTTCCCCCCGAGCGCGTCCTTTCCGAGATGCAAGAGCTCGGACTTGTGGCTACCGAACTGGGCTCAGACGGGTATTTGCCCGCCGATCCGGACGACCTCAGCGCACTGTGCGGGCGTTACGGCCTGGCCATGATCGGTGGGTTCGTTCCCCTCGTTCTGCATGACCCGGCCCACCGCCGTCAGACACTCGCCGATGCTCGCCGCGCTGCGCAGCTCATGGGCGGCGCCGGAGGTACGGAGTTCATCACGTCGATGGTTGCGAGCCTCGACTGGGGACCACGTTTCGAGCTCGACGCCGCGGGCTGGGACCACGCAGCTGCGATGCTCGACGAGATCGAAACCGTCGTTGCCGAGTACGGCATGCGCCAAGCGATCCATCCGCACCTCGGCACCATGATCGAACGACCCGAGGACGTCAACGAAGTCCTCGAACGCAGTGATGTCGGGTGGACGTTCGACATGGGACATCTGATGATCGGTGGCTACGACCCGCTCGAGTTCCTGCGCGACGCGCGCGACCGAATCGTGCATGTCCATCTCAAGGATGTCCACCTCGAACGCGCTGCTCCGGTCTTGGCCGGTGAGCAGTCGATCATGCAGGGCGTACAGGGCGGCATGTTCTGCAACTTGGGCGACGGTGACGTGCCAGTCGCCGAACTCGTCATCGAACTCGAAGCGACCGGCTACGACGGCTGGTATGTGATCGAACAAGACGCGGCCATCACCGACGGCGAACCTGCGCCGGGCGAGGGGCCCAAGATCGATGTTCTGCGGAGCATCGAGTATCTCCGTGCTATCAATGCACAGTTCACGGAAGCCCGAGCGGCATCGTGAGCTCCATTGGACACGGTCCACACAATCCCTTGAGGAGGGGTATCCCTATGACCAAGAAGTTCCGCTGGCTGGCAGCCCTGCTGGCCATCGTGCTCTTTGCTGCTTCCTGTGGCGACGACAGTGACACCACCGATGACGCTGGCGACAGCGCTGGCGACGAGGCTGTCGATCAGACCCAGGGTGGCGATCTCACGTTCCACATCATCACCCACTCCGACGACGGTCCCTTCTGGTCTGTCGTCAAGCGTGGCGCCGACGCCGCCGCTGCCGACCTCGGTGTCACCGTGGTCTGGAAGCCGGGTGTCAACGACGCCAACGTCATGGTGCAAGACATCGAGGCTGCGGTCTCGGAGGGCACCAACGGTATCGGTGCCTCGCTGCCCGATCCCGCTGCACTCGTCGGTCCGCTCCAGAACGCCGTGGCGAACGGTATTCCCGTCATCACGCTCAACTCTGGCTCGAACGACTACCAGAACATCGGCGCACTGACCCACGTCGGACAGACCGAGGTCGTCGCCGGCAACGGCGCCGGTCTCCGGTTCAACGCCGCCGGTGCCACCAAGGTCCTTTGCGCCCAGCAGGAGCAGGGCAACGTTGGCCTGACCGAGCGTTGCGAAGGTCTTGCCGAATCGTTCGACGGCGAGGTCGTCACCGCCTTCATGGGTCTCGACGCCGATACTGCCGAGCAGCAGAACACCATCAACGCCACGCTGGCCGCCGATCCCGACATTGACGGCATTCTCGGCGTCGGCCCGGTCATCACCATGTCTGCGCTTCGCGCCGCCGAGGATCTTGGTCGCGATGTCACCATCGGTGGCTTCGACATGACCCCGGACCTCTTGGCCGCCATCGAAGCCGGCGACGTGGCGTTCACCGTCGACCAGCAGCAGTACCTGCAGGGCTACCTCACGGTGCTCTTCCTGTACCTCAACGTCACCAACCAGAACACGGTTGGCGGCGGACTGCCGGTCCTCACCGGTCCGGGCTTCGTGACGCCGGACAACGCTGCGGCTGTCGTTGCTCTCTCCGAGCAGGGCACCCGCTGATCCAGCTGACCTTCAGCTGAACCATTCCTGACGAGTGCGGGGTCGGTCCGTTGGGACCGGCCCCCACCCGTCGGTACCTCCGGCACCTTCGATGCCGGTTCGGCCGATGTCGCACGATGTTGGCCTCATGTACGGGGGGGAATCTCGTGACCGACGCAGCAGCGTCTCTTCCAGTCGACGGTACGACCGGATCTGCCGCCAACGGAGATGATGAGCGCCTCGCGTACCGCTCCATTTTCCAGCGGCTCTTCATCCGCCCCGAGGTTGGCGCTGTCATCGGGGCCATCGGGGTGTGGACGTTCTTTTGGGCCGTGTCGGGAACCTTCGGCACCGCCGGGGGCAGCTGGGGCTGGATCGACATCGTCGCCAGCAGCCTCGGTATCATGGCGGTCGCCGTCTCGGTCTTGATGATCGGTGGTGAGTTCGACCTCTCGTCGGGTGCGATGACTGGTGCGATGGCCATGCTCACCGTCTTCATCGTCAAGGAGACAGGTGAGCTCGGAGGGCTCGGGCTCCCGATGTCGGTGTCGCTGTTGCTCGGTCTCGCCGTGGCGCTGGGTATCGGTTGGCTCAACGGCACGATGGTCGAGCGAACGGGACAACCGAGCTTCATCATCACGCTGGCCACCTTCTTTTCCCTCAAGGGGCTCAAACTCGGCTTGGCGAACCGCTTCGTCGGCCAGATTCAGGTCGCCAGCACCGAGGAGGCGTCCGACTACGACTTCTGGCGCCCGATTTTCGCAGGCGAGTGGGAGCGCAACACCCACCAGTTCGAAGCGCGCGACTTTTTCTACACGTCGCTGCCGCTCCTCGGCTTCACGATTCTCGTTCTGGCTGTCGCCGAACTCTGGTTCAACCGGCGCTCGACACCCAACCCGGCAGGCATGATCCAGTTTCTCGTCGGTCTTGCGGTCGGGGTGGCCGGCGTCGGGCTCATGCATGGCACCGACGGCACCGGTGGAAACGCACTCTCGGCTGCCGTGATCGCAGTCGGGGTTCTCGTCGGCCTGCATGGCTATTGTCAGTGGCGCTTCGAGCCGCTGACCGACCGAGGAACCCTCCAGCTCGACTCCACCTGTCGTAACCGCCTGCTGATCGGTTTCGGGCTGATCGTCGTCGGTGGTGGGATCGCAATGGCGATCGACTCTTCGTCCGATGCACAGTTCGTGTTCCCGTTCACGGTGCAGGGGATCAGGGCAATCGCTTCGGTCGGACTCATGGTCGCCGGGCTCGGGCTGCTGGCCACGGTCTCCCAAGCGGCACTGTCGATCAATGCCGCCACCAAGTTCGTTGCCACGGCAGCCTTGGCCGCCGGTGTCCTCCTCGTCGCTGCCGTCGTCTTCCTCGATTCCGAATCGGCCAAGTTCCGGGCATCGCTGTTCACGATTCTGCTCGCTGTCGCGCTGATCGTCTTTGCCTGGGGTCTCGTGGTTTCTCGGTTCGAGGAGCGCCGCTTTGTCGACCGAGACGCCGATCGATCCGGCTACATCATGATGATCATCGGGTTGCTGTCGATCCTCGTCGGGATCGCCTTCCGCCTCCTCTTCGTCACCGAGGCCGAATTGCTCGCCGGCGTCCCGCCCACCAAGACCTCGGTTCGGGTCCTGTGGTTCCTTGCGTTCACGAGCGTGATGGTGTGGATGCTCGCCCGCACCAAGTTCGGTGGCTGGACCTTCGCAGTCGGTGGCAACAAGGAAGCCGCTCGTCAAGTCGGCGTACCAGCGGCGCGAACCAAGACCCAACTCTTCATGATCGTCTCCTTCGCAGCGTGGCTGGTCGGAGTGCTGGTTGCCTTCCGTATCAACTCGATCCAGGCCAACACCGGTGACGGCAAGGAGTTCGAATACATCATCGCTGCCGTCGTCGGTGGGTGTTTGCTGACCGGAGGGTATGGCTCGGCAGCCGGTGGTGCCATCGGCGCGATGATCATGGCCATGCCGCTGATCGGCATCTCGGCCGCCCGTTGGAACACCGACTGGCGGTTCCTCTTCCTCGGGGTGATCCTGCTCGTGGCGGTGGTTTCGAATCGGTACCTACGACTCAAGGCGGAGGCGTTGCGACGATGAGCGCACCACTGCTCGAACTCGAAGACATCTCGAAGTATTACGGCAACATCATCGCCCTCACCGACGTCACGACGTCGGTCAATGCGGGCGAAGTCACCTGTGTGCTCGGCGACAACGGCGCAGGCAAGTCGACCTTCATCAAGATCCTTTCCGGCGTGCATCAACCCACCGACGGCACGGTTCGGATGAACGGCGACGAGGTCACCTTCGCGCATCCGCGCCAGTCGCTCGACGCCGGTATCGCCACCGTCTACCAAGACCTTGCCATGGTGCCGCTCATGTCGGTGTGGCGGAATTTCTGGATGGGGGCCGAGCCCACGAAGGGTCGCTGGCCGATCCAGTGGATCGACACGAAGAAGGCAAAGGCCATTGCGAAGGACGAGCTCTCCAAGATGGGGATCGACATCCGCGACACCGAGCAACCTGTCGGCACGCTTTCGGGTGGGGAGCGACAGTCGGTCGCCATCGCCCGCGCTGCGTACTTCGGCGCCAAGGTGTTGATCCTCGACGAACCCACGTCGGCGCTCGGGGTCAAGCAGTCCGGTGTGGTGTTGAAGTACATCAAGGCGGCACGTGATCGCGGTCTTGGTGTGATCTTCATCACTCACAATCCCCACCACGCCTACCCGGTGGGCGATCGGTTCATGATCCTCAACCGCGGTCGTTCGATGGGCAACTTCGCAAAGGACGAACTGTCTCGGGACGAACTCGTTCGGATGATGGCCGGTGGCGCCGAGCTCGATCAGCTCACCCACGAACTCGAGGACGACTGAGTCCGCCGTGCTGCGAAGCGCTCCTGTTCGTCGCACGGTGCTCCAAGCTGGTCAGAGCAGGCGTCGGCGCGAACCGTATTCCGACCAACGTCGGCCCAAACCTTCGGGCCGGGGGAGCTGAGCGCCATGTCGATGCTCGATCTCCTCTCGATCGGACGGGTGAGCGTCGACCTCTACGCCGAGCAGGTCGGTGTCTCGATGGCCGAGGTCACCACGTTCCGGAAGTCGATCGGTGGCACGGCCACCAATGTCGCCGTTGCCACGGCGCGCTTTGGCCATCGAGTCGCTGTCGCAACCCGTGTCGGGGACGACCAGTTCGGCCGCTATGTCGCGCACGCCCTCGAGCACACCTTCAATGTGGATCCCCGGTTCGTGGCCACCCATCCGACACTCAAGACACCGCTGGCGTTTGCCGAACTCGACCCACCCGACGACCCGACGATTTTCTTCTACCGCGAACCGGCCGCTCCTGACATGGACATCGAGGCCACCGACGAGTTGGTCGATGCGGTCGAAGCGACCCGTATTTTTTGGGTGCCGGCCAGTCGCTTTGCGTTCGATCGAAGCCGGGACACGGTCACCGGGTTGCTCGAACGACGTGCCCGCCGCACCCACACGGTGCTCGACCTCGATTGGCGCCCCATGTTCTGGGAGTCCGAGGGCGAGGCCCACGAGGTCATCTCGCCGATGCTCGATCATGTCTCGATCGCCATCGGCAATCGCAAGGAATGCGAGGTCGCCGTCGGGACCGGTGATCCCGACGCCGCCGCCGACCGCTTGCTCGAGCGTGGTCTCGACGCCGCTGTCGTGAAGCTCGGTGGTGAGGGCGTGATGGTCGCCACCACCGACCATCGTGAACGGCTTGCCCCGTTCCCGGTCGAGGTCGTGTGCGGACTCGGTTCCGGTGACGCCTTCGGCGGGGCGTTCTGCCACGGATTGCTCGAAGGCTGGTCGCTGCCCGACACCGTTCGTTACGGCAATGCGGCGGGAGCGATCGTTGCCTCCCGGATGATGTGTGCCGACGACATGCCGACCGCTGCCGAGGTCGATGCGTTCCTCGAGGAGCGTGGTGCTCGATGACGCTGCATCACCCGTTGGGTTCGCTCGGGGTCGGAACCGACCCGGTGTCGCTCACCGCCCAGCAGGCCGGCTGGGTCTACACCGGGCTTGAGGTGATCGATCTCGACGGTGCGCCCCGGCGATCGTTCGACACCGGCGAGCGCGAGGTGATGATCCTCCCGCTCTCCGCCACCGATGTCACCGTGGAGATCGGCGATCTCGGCGAGTCGTTCGTCCTCGAGGGCCGCAGCTCGGTGTTCGCCCGGGTGAGCGACTTTCTCTATGTCGGGCGTGACACCCGATTCGAGATCAGCAGCACCGGTGGAGAGGTCGCCATCGCCAGTTCGCATTGTGACCGCAAGCTTCCGCCGGCGTACGGGCCGACCGATGGCATCGGCATCGAAGTGCGCGGTGGGGGACAGGCCACCCGCCAGATCTCCAACTTCGGTTCGCCCGAGCGCTGGAGCCACGCCGACAAGATCATGTGTGTCGAGGTGTACACCCCTGACGGCAACTGGTCGTCGTACCCGCCACACAAGCACGATGACAGTCCGGAGTGCGAGGTCAACAACGAGGAGATCTACTACTTCCGCATCGGCAGGGCCGGCACCGCCGAGTACAGCGCCGATGGCTTTGGCATGCACCGGACCTACACCGATGACCGCTCGATCGACGAGAACGTCGCCGTCCACGACGGAGACGTGTTCCTCGTTCCCCGCGGGTATCACGGTCCGTGCATCGCGGCGCCGGGCTACGACATGTACTACTTGAACGTCCTTGCCGGCCCGGGCGGGGATCGTTCAATGGCGTTTTGCGATGATCCTGCCCATCACTGGGTTCGCGACGAGTGGAGCGACATGCCACTGGACCCGCGCTGCCCGATGGTCACGCCGAACGGACGAACCGACCCTGGAGGACATGGTGGTTGATCGGATCTACATCGATCGGGAACTCCCGCCGTACCTGGCCGAACTCTTCGACGAGTCGTGGGATGTCGTTGGGCCCGATACCGCTGAGCTTTCGACGTGCCGGGCTGCGATCGCCGGCTCGTCACGGTGGGACGGCGAGCGGATGGATCAGGCGCCTGCCCTCGAAGTCATCTCCCGCTCTGGCATCGGCTTCGACACGGTCGATCTCGACGCTGCGGCCAGGCGCGGCATCGTCGTGTGCAACACGCCTGACGCGCCGACGATCTCGACGGCTGAACACACCATGAGCTTGTTGCTGGCGGCCACCAAGTTCACCGCCAACAACGTCGCGCGACTGCGGGAAGGTCGCCAGGACTTCTATGCCGCGCACGAAGGCATCGAACTCAGCGGTGCCACCGTCGGCGTTGTCGGCCACGGCCGTATCGGTCGGCGGGTGGCCCGCATGTGTGCGGCGATGGACATGCGGGTGCTCGTGTGCGATCCCTATGTCGAGGTCACCGACCACGAGCAGGTGGACTTCGAGACGATCCTGGCCGAAAGCCGGGTCATCACCCTGCACACGCCGCTCACCGACGAAACCCGCAACCTCATCAACGCCGACACAATCGCTCGGATGCAGGACGGGGTCGTCATCATCAACGCTGCGCGCGGTGGCTCGATCGACACCGAGGCGCTGGTGGATGCCCTCGATGCAGGCAAGATCTACGCAGCAGGTCTGGACGTCACCGCTCCGGAGCCGCTCGACCCCGACCACACACTGCTGCACCGCAACAACGTCGTGGTCACCCCGCACATTGCGTCGGCCACCGACAAGGGCCGTATCCGCATGTATTCGGGGGCCATCGCCAATGCCCGTAGCGTCCTCGATGGCCATCGTCCGATCGATGTCGTGAATCCCCACGTCTACGACGTCTCGGAGCAGCCGTGAGCTGCTCGGTACCCCAACGCCACGCTCGGCAACGAAAAGCCGGACGACCAAGGAGTGTCTGCCCGTGACCGCACGCAAGAAGATCCGAGTCGGTGTTGTCGGCTTTGGCTGGATGGGGCAAGCCCACACCCGCTCGATCCTTCGTATCCCCACCCTCTTCGCCGAACGCGATTTCGATGCCGAGTTGGTGATGATCAGCGACACGATGGCGTCGCGGGTCGAGCGGGCCGTTGCCGACTTCGGGTTCTCCCACGGCTCGGTCGACTGGAACGATCTCGTCAACCGCGACGACATCGATGTGGTCTGCATCTGTGCGCCGAACATGCTGCACGAGCCGATCGCAGTGGCTGCAGCAGCGGCGGGCAAACATGTCTTCTGCGAAAAACCGGTGGGCGGCAAACCGGAGCAGACCGTCCGCATCGAGGCTGCCACCCGTGCCGCCGGTGTGATCACCGGTGTCGGCTACAACTACCGCTGGGCGCCCCTCGTGCGGTACGCCAAGCAGTTGATCGACGCAGGTGAACTCGGCGACATCACCAACTACCGGGGTCGCTTCTTCTCGATGTACGGCTCCGATCCGATGGGTCTGCTCTCCTGGCGTTTCATGCTCGACGAGGCCGGCCATGGCGTGTCGTCCGACATCCTCAGCCACTCCGTCGACCTCGCCCACATGCTGATCGGGGGGATTGAAAAAGTCGTCGGGACCGGCCATATCCAGATTCCCGAGCGCCCACTGCCCAAACCAGGGGGCACGCACTATGACGCAGGCAAGCCCGGTGACCCCACCGGCACGGTCGAGAACGAGGACTACTTCGGCGCCATGTGTGTGTTCGAGAATGGGGCCCGAGGTGTGTTCGAGACCAGCCGTTCCATCGTCGGCCCCCAGAGTCAGTGTGCATTCGAGGTGTACGGGACCAAAGGATCGCTCATGTGGAACCTGGAGACGATGAACGAGCTCCAGCTGTTCCTCACCAAGGATGCAGCGCGGGGCTACACCACCGTCTACTCCGGTGATCGCTATCCGTATCACGGCAACTTCGTTCCCGGTGATGCCAACCCGATCGGCTACGAGGATCTCAAGGTGATCGAGGAGTTCGAGTTCCTGTCGTCGGTGGCCAACGAACGCCGCCACGAGCCCGGCTTTGCCGAGGCGATCGATTATGTGAGTGTGCAGGACGCCATGTTGCGGTCCTGGCAGTCCGAGAGGTGGGAGACGGTCGAGCGGCTGAGTCCCCGCCATTGATCTGGAGGTTCTGATGGAAACGATCCGACTGACCACTGCCGAAGCGATCGTCCGGTACCTGATCGCGCAGAAGAGCGTGTTGGCCGATGGAAGCATCGACGCCCTCTTCCCCGGCGTGTTTGCGATCTTTGGCCACGGCAACGTGACGTGCCTGGGTCACGCACTGGAGCAACACCAAGACGCACTCCCCACCTGGCGCGGCCAGAACGAGCAGGGGATGGCCCTTGCAGCCACCGCGTACGCCAAGACGGTGCGCCGACGCCAGATCATGGTGGCGACATCGTCGGTCGGCCCGGGCGCCACCAACATGGTTACGGCTGCGGGTGTTGCCCACTCCAACCGCATCCCCCTGCTCCTCATCGCCGGCGACACGTTCGCGAGCCGCCTCCCCGATCCCGTTCTGCAGCAGGTCGAGCACTTCGGTGAGCCGTCCACGACGGTGAACGATGCCTTTCGATCGGTCACCCGCTACTGGGATCGAATCATGAAGCCCGAGCAGGTGCTGTCGTCGCTGCCCCACGCAGTCCAGACGATGCTCGACCCGGGCGATTGCGGACCTGCGTTCATCGGCTTGCCCCAGGATGTCGCGGCGGAGGCCTACGACTTCCCGGTTCGCTTCTTCGACGAGCAGGTGCACTCGATCGTTCGAGCGCGTGCCGACGTGACGCAACTCGACGCTGCCGCAGCAGCGATCGAACGCGCCCGAAAGCCGCTGATCATCGCAGGCGGTGGGGTGCACTATTCGTTCGCCGAGGCCGAACTCGCCGCCTTCGCCGACGCCCACAACATCCCGGTGGTGGAGACGGTGGCCGGCAAGGCGTCGATGCTGGCGTCACACCCGAGGTACGCAGGTCCGATCGGCGTCACGGGCTGCGAGGCCGCCAACAATCTCGCAGCCGAGGCCGACGTTGTTGTGGCTGTCGGCACCCGCCTCGAGGACTTCACGACCGGCTCGTGGACCGTGTTCAAGAACGAGAATGTGGCGATCATCGGGATCAACACCGCTCGGTTCGATGCCACCAAACATCTGGCGCTTCCCGTGATCGGTGATGCCCGTGAGGTGCTCGTCGAACTCACCGGCCGGTTGGGTTCGTACGCCGCTCCCGAGTCGTGGAGCGATACCGCCTCCGCTGAGGTGTCCCAGTACCACGCCTACATCGACAAGATCGCTGCGCCAGATGCGAACCCCGGCGAACTGCCGAGTTACGCCCAGGTCGTCGGTGTCGTCGACCGTCTTGCCGGCCCCGATGATTTCGCACTCGCCGCGGCCGGCGGTTTCCCGGGCGAGGTCAACAACGGCTGGCGACAGAAAGCGCTGAACAGTTTCGACTGTGAGTACGGCTTCTCGTGCATGGGGTACGAGATCTCGGGCGGCTGGGGCGCAGCGATGGCGTTGCCCGACAAGGACGTAACCGTCTTCGTCGGTGACGGTTCGTACCTGATGATGAACAGCGATCTCTACAGTTCGGTGCTCTCGGGTCACAAGATGATCGTGATCGTTTGCGACAACGGCGGGTTCGCCGTGATCAATCGGCTGCAGGTCAGTCAGGGGG
This sequence comes from Acidimicrobiales bacterium, assembly GCA_049437325.1. GTDB lineage: Bacteria > Actinomycetota > Acidimicrobiia > Acidimicrobiales > Aldehydirespiratoraceae > UBA11606. Next base: position 78,263 of record JBMTIM010000002.1, on the reverse strand, counting down.
GCCAGCCGTTCAACAATCTGCTCGCCGACGCCAAGATTGTCGAGGAGGTGCGGGTCGACTTTGCCGCCCATGCCGCTGCGATGGGCTGCATCGCTGAGACGGTCGAGACGATCGACGAACTCGAAGCTGCGTGGAAGCGGGCCAAGCAGGCCAGCCGGACGACCGTGATCGCACTGCAGACCCACCAGAACTCATGGACCGAAGGTGGCTCGTGGTGGGAGGTCGGCGTGCCCGAGGTGTCGCCTTCCGCCGCTGTCCGCGCAGCCCGAGTCGAACTCGAAGCCGGCAAGTCCGAGCAACGGGCGGGCTGGTAGGGATGAGCTTCGACGGGCGAGTTGCGCTGATCACCGGAGGATCGCAAGGGCTGGGGCTCGCCACTGCGGCCCGACTCAAGGAGCATGGCGCAGCCGGCCTGATGCTCGTCGGTCGTGACCACGAGAAAGGTCTGGCCGCCGCAACTGCGCTCACCGGCGACGGCTGCCGGGTCGAGTTCGTCTCGGTCGATCTGTCCGATCCCGACGGTCCTGCTGCAGCGGTCGCGGCGACCGCCGACGTCTTCGACACCATGCATGCGGTGGTGAATTGTGCAGCCGCCACCTTCCGCGGGTCGGTGTGGGACTCCACCTCTCAGATGTGGGACGACATGCTCACCCTCAACGTTCGGGCTGCGTGTCTCGTCGCCCAGGAGTCGGCCAAGGTCATGGTTCGTACTGGCGTCGACGGGTCGATCGTGCTCATCGGGTCGGTCGCTCGGCACGGTGGCGCACCGAATCTGTTGCCCTATGCCGCGTCGAAGATGGCGCTCGTCGCAGCCACCCGCAACATGGCGTTCACCCTGATGCGTCACAGGGTGCGGGTGAACATGCTCAACCCGGGGTGGATGGACACCCCGGCCGAGGATGTCACCCAGCGCCGCTACGAGGGCGCGACCGACGGGTGGCTCGAGCGGGCCGAAGCCCATCAGCCGATGGGCAAGCTGATCAAGCCGGACGAGATCGCCAAGACGATCGTGCATCTGTGCTCGCCCGACAGTGGGTTTCTCACCGGTCAAGACATCGATTGGGATCAGACGATCATCGGTGTCGGTCCTGGGGTGCGGCCCGGACCCGAACTCGCCGAACTCCCGCCCGAGTTGCAGTCGTGACGGTTCGGATCGGCGTGATCGGCGTCGGAGGGATGGGTGCATGTCATGCCCGTCATGTCGCCGACCTCGCCGGTGCCGACCTCGGTTGGGTTGCCGATCCCGACGAGGCGAACGGGGCAGCGCTTGCCGCTGAACTCGGGTGTACGTGGATCGCCGAGGGCATGGACAGGATCGGATCGACGGTCGCTGAAGCGGCCGACTGTGACGCAGTTGTCATCGCCTGCCCGGACCACCTCCACCACCGGTACGTGATGGCTGCGCTCGAGCGGGGCCTTCCAGTTCTGGCCGAGAAGCCCCTCACCGTCGACCTGCAGGATGCTCGCCAGATCGTCGAAACCGAGGTTGCCCATGGTCGACGATTCGTCCAGCTCGGCTTCATGCGCGTCTACGACGAACGTCATGGGCAGGTTGCGGATGCGCTCTCCCGGATCGGTCGGCCGTGCCACATTCGGGCGGTCCACCGCAATACGAACGACGGATCTCGCACCGTTCCCCAGATGCTCGTCGAGTCCGTCATCCACGACATTCACACCGTCCGATGGCTGTCGGGCCAGGAGATCGTCTCGGTGGCGACCTCGGTCGTGCCCGGAGGAGCCGGCACGCGCCTGGTTCTCGTGACCTGCAGGCTCGCCGATGGTGCCGTCGCAGTGCTCGAGTTCGACGACATCGCAACCGGCTATGAGGTGTCGGTCGAGGTCACCGCCGAACACGGCAACGTCGTCGCTGCTGAACCGCTGCGAGCCGCAGTGCGCACCGACGGAATGGTCACGGGCTCGATCGGGGACGACTGGTTCACCCCATTCCTCGACACCTACCGAACCGAGATGCGTGACTTTGTCGCGTCGGTCGAGGACGGCGTGCCTCGGGGGCCATCGGCATGGGACGGCTACGCGGCGCAGGCCGTCGTCAAAGCGGCTGCGGCATCAGCGGAGGCGGACGGGCTGCCGACGCTCGTCGAGTTGCCGGCCACGCCATCGTTGTACGGGCCTGATAGCGAGAGAAGGACACGATCATGACGGTTCGTTTCGTGGTGCTCGGCTGCGGCCGCATCGGCACCATGCACGCCGAGTATCTGCACCGGCGGGTTTCTGGTGCCGAGGTGGTCGGCGTGTTCGATGTGTCCGGCGATTCGGCCGGGGCTGTTTCCATCGAGTTGGGGGTGCCGGCGGTGGAGTCGCTCGAGGATGCGCTTTCCCTCGATGCCGACGCGGTCGCCATCTGTACGAGCACCGACACCCACGTCGACTGCATGGTTGCCGCAGCCCGGGCAGGTCGGGCGATCTTCTGCGAGAAGCCGATCAGCCTCGATGTGGCCGAAGTCGATCGCGGGCTCAGGGCGGTCGAAGCCGCCGGCGTTCCCCTGCACATCGGATTCAACCGCCGCTTCGATCCCTCGCACCGCTCGGTGGCCGAAGCAGTTGCCCGTGGTGCCGTCGGAGATGTCGAGGTCGTCAACATCACGAGCCGTGACCCGGCGCCGCCGCCTATCTCCTACATCGCAGTGTCAGGTGGGATTTTCAACGACATGGCCATCCATGATTTCGACATGGCCCGGTACGTGACCGGCAGTGAGGTCGACTCGGTCTACGCAGTCGGCCGGGTCCGAGTCGATCCGGCCATCGGAGAGGCAGGCGATGTCGACACCGCGGTCATCGTGCTCACGCACGACAACGGCGCGCTGACCACGATCGACATCAGCCGGCGAGCGGTGTACGGCTACGACCAACGGGTCGAGGCCTTTGGCAGTGCGGGGATGGCTCAGTCGACCAACCATCACGAGGTGAACGCAGTGCTGGCCTCGGGCGACGGGTACCGACAGGCACCGCTACAGCACTTCTTTCTCGAGCGATACGCCGTGAGCTACCTCGATCAGTGGGCTGCCTTCGTCGATGCGGTCGAACACGGCACGCCGATGCCCGTCAGCGGGCTCGACGGGCGAGCCCCACTCGTCATCGGGATGGCCGCCAAAAAATCCATGGACGAAGGACGTCCCGTGCAGATCTCGGAGATCGACCTATGAACGACCATCTGATCAAACCTGACCTGTCGTCGAAGATTCGCATGGCGATCACGCCGGAATCGGCAGGCTGGACCTACCTCAGCTACGCGATCGTGAAGCTCGGCCCCGGTGAAACCCACGAGCACCTCCTCGTCGATCAGGAAACGGCGATCGTTCCTCTGGAGGGTATGGGTGCTGTGCAGATCGGTGAGATCGAGACGACCCTGACCCGTTCGAGCGTCTTCGACGAGATGCCTCGGGTGGGCTACGCGCCTCCCGGCGTGGCGATCTCCGTTGCCTGCCCCCCCGACGACGGGTCGAGCTTCGAGTTCGCGATCGGCTCGGCGCCTGCCGAAGGCCGGTATCCGGCGCGCATCATCGAGCCGACCGAGATGGCGAGCGAGCTCCGGGGTGGGGGAGCGGCGTACCGCCAGGTCAACAACGTGCTCGCCCCGCCGATCGATGCCGAGCGACTCATCCTCTACGAGGTCTATGTGCCGCGCGGGTCGTGGTCGGGGTGGCCTCCCCACTGTCACGACGGGTACGACGGCTCGCCGTACCTCGAGGAGACGTATTACTTCCGCCTCGACCCGGCCGACGGCTTCTGCATCCACCGCAACTGGCGGGTCGACGAGGCCTTCGACGAAGCGCTCGTCGCCGGGGATCGCGACTGCGCGCTCGTAACGAAGGGGTATCACTCGACTGCAGCGGCCCCTGGCAGCCACATGTTCTTCCTCAACTTCCTTGCCGGGGAGCTCGTGGATGGTGAACGGGTCACCCCTCCGTGCTTCCACGACGCCTACACCTGGATCGAGGAGGACTGGGACAGGTTCGGGTGGGACCTGCCCCGGGTTCGGGCCCGATGAATCTTCACTCCCCTCTGGACGATCTCACCAACGACAAGCGCCGGTTCGGGGTATTCGCCATCGACCACCGAGACTCGTTGCGGGCCTTCGTCCGCCCCGACGATCCCGACAGCCTCTCCGCAGCAGAGATCACGGCGTTGAAGGACCAGATGGTGCGGGCGATTGCGCCCGAGGCCACGGGCGTCATGCTGGAGCCCGAGTATTCGATTCCCCAGCTCATCGATTCCGGCGCGGTGCCCCGAGGGATCGGTTTCACCGCAGCCCTCGAAGCACAGGGGTACCTGGGCGACCCCGAGAAGGGTCCGACCGAGCTGCTCGATGGGTGGTCTGTCGAGCAGGCCAAGGCGAGCGGGGCATCGTGTGCCAAACTGCTGCTGCCGTATCGCCCTGATCGGCCGCTCGCTGCCGCCCAAGAGGCGGTCGGGCGTGCGGTGGTCGCCGAGTGCAACAGGGTCGGCATTCCGATCGTTCTCGAGCCGCTGTTCTATGACCTCGACGATCCCTCGCAACGGCCGAAGCTCGTGCTCGAAACCGCGATGCGCTTTGCTGCGATGCGACCCGATCTGTTGAAGCTGCCATTCCCGGTCGACCCATCGGACACCGATGACGATCACTGGTACGCAACCTGCCGAGCGATCTCCGAGATCGCTCCGATGCCGTGGGTGTTGTTGTCGGGTGGTGGTTCCTTCGACACCTACGCCCGACAGGTCGAGGTCGCCGTCTCGGCCGGAGGTTCTGGGTTCATGGTCGGCCGGGCTCTCTGGGGCGAGGCGGCGCTCGCCGCAGCGGGGGATCGGGAGGCGCTGCTTGCCGATGTGGTGCGGCCCCGGATGCAGCGCCTCCGTGCGCTGATCGACTGAGCCCGGTGTGACCGACGACCCTGACGCCTGCGATGCACCTCGCCGTCTCCGAGCGAGACTGATGGCCGTGCGTCACGTTCTCTTTTCCTGCGTGAACTGGCTGGTTCGACGAATCGAGAACCTGGGTGGCATCTCCCGGCAAGGGGTCGTTGCAACCTCGCGCTGGGTCCAGGATCATCCGATCCCGACTCCGTCACAGCAGGCCCTTTGGCTCGTCCCTGCGTCTGCGTTGATCGGAGTGGGTGTGGTCTCGCTCGACGCAGCCGGTCTCGGCTTGTCGCCCTTCGACGTCTGGCTCTCGGGCCTCTCGGACATCACGCCGCTGTCGTTCGGACAGTCGGCCTGGGTCACGTCAGGATTGCTTTTTGTGGTTGCAACGGCCTTCGGCGTTCGACCCACGAGTCGAAGCGTCCTGTTCATCGTGCTCAACGGTCTGAGCATCGACCTCGTCGGCACGCTTGTCGTCGCTCCGGACCCGATCGGGGTGCGACTTGCCTTGGCGGCAGCCGGATGGGTCGCGCTGGTCTGTGGCGTTGCGCTCGTCGTGGCGAAGGGAGCGGCGGGTGGCGCCTTCGAGGCGCTCATGCATGTCGCAGAACGTCGTGGCCACCGTCCACTCCTGCTTCGCACAGCACTCGAGGTGGGGTTCTTCGTCGCCGGGCTTGCGATCGGTGGTGCCTTCGGGCCGATGACAGTCGTCATTGCACTCAGCATGGGTCCGGCAATCGTGTCGGGTCTTCAGGCGATCGAGGATCACCGGATCGGTCGCGAGATCCGGCTCACCGGCAGCGGCTCGCCGAAGGCGGGATCATCGGCTCGCTCATCAACGCGCTGATCTCCTCGTGGCGAACGGCGAACGAGGCCGGTCGCTCCCGTGACCGCGCATAGATGATCCCCAGCACTCGGCCTGCGTCGTCGAACACCGGAGCCCCCGAGTCGCCTCGTGTCGTTGTTCCGTCGATTTCGAAGGCCAGGCGCTCTACCTCGGCCTCGACGAAAATGTCTTCGATCGTGACGCGCAGGAGCCGTCGTATTTCGACCTCGGTCTCGACGAATCGACCGTCTGGCTCCCACACGACAAGGCGACCCCGGTCGCCTGCGTCGATGGTCTGGGCCACCGGTGCGGGATGTGCGGTCTCTGGGGCACTGAGGAGGGCAAGGTCCGACGCCGGATCGAACGCCAGAAGCTCGGCGGGATGTTCGCGACCGGCGATCACGGCGATGGCGGTCGAACCGGTCACGGTGTGGGCGCTCGTGACGATGATCGGCCCATCCGGACCGGCGACGATCACGCCGGTTCCGAAGCGGTCGGTCGATTCGCAGCCGGCCGCCCGTATGCCGACCGTCGAGCTGACGCCAGGGGCACCACTGGCGCAGCCAGCGAGGACTGCGACGAGCAGGGCGATGGCGAGATGCTGCATTCCTGTGACGGTAGGCCACGAGAGGGGAACAAAGTAACTTGACAGAAAGCTTTCTATAAAGTGAAATGGCGACGTGGCGCCGCCTGATCTCACGACCCTGACCCTGCTACTCGGTCGGCTCGGCCGCTTGAACGAGTTGTTGGTCAACTCCATCTGCGCCGAACACGGCACGTCAGCGGCAGAACTCCGCGTGCTGCTCTTCCTCACGCAACAGCCGACCGGAGCCGCCAGCCCCCGACATGTTGGTCGATTCGTCGTCCAGACCACCGGGGGACTCACCGCTACCCTCGGACGGCTCGAGGACGCCGGTCTGGTGGAGCGCCACCCCGACCCCAACGATGGTCGGGGCAAGATGGTCTCGATCACCGCGACCGGCCGCGACTTGCACGACCGTGCACTCCAGTCGATCGTCGCTCGAACCAGGGAAGTGATCGGCGACATCGATCTCTGCCAACTCGACGACATCGTTCGATCGTTGGTCGGTTCGTTCGAGGCGCAAGCTGGCCTTCCGTCCAGCCGCACGTTCGTTGCCATCCCCTCCGAACCAAGGATCACCGCATGACCTCGCTCACGCTCACCCCGCTCACCGGTCGCCACGCTGCACGACTCGACATGCCCCTCGAGGAACTGCTCGACCCGGTCAATCACCAAGCACTTCGAGACGCGTTGGTCGATCGCAAGGTGCTCGTCGTGCCAGGGGCAGATCCCACCATTGATCAACACATCGCACTCGCCACGGTGTTTGGCGCCCCCGAGCCGCCCCAGCCCCAAAACCCGCGCCATCCCGACAACGATTTCGTCTGCGTTTTCGACAGCGACGAGGGCTACAAGGCCGATCGGTGGCACGCGGACGAGACCTTCACCGAGACGCCGTCATCGGGCGCTGTGCTCACGATCCGTGTCCTGCCCGAAGTCGGTGGCGACACACTCTGGCTCGATGCCGAAGCAGCACACGATGCGTTGTCGAACGGCATGCGGACACTGCTCTCGAGTCGTCGAGCCCGGCACGAGATTGCGCCAGGGGTGGCGGCCGAACACCCGGTGATTCGTCACCACCCGGTGAGCGGTCGGCCATGCATCTTCGTCAACGAGACGTTCGTCCGAGGAATCGTCAACCTTCCGCCGGTCGAGTCCGAGGCCATCCTGGCACTGTTGCTGAAGCACCTCACTCGACCCGACTTCACCTACCGCCATCGCTGGGAAGAAGGTGACGTCGTCATCTGGGACAACCGGAGCACCCAGCACATCGCAATGCCGGACTTCATCGGTCGCCGGGTCGTTCATCGGGTTGGCTTTGTTGCCGAACCCTTCGCTGCGTGATCGGCCGATCGTCGAGGAGCGCCGACAATGCCACCACCACTGCAGAATCCGTTCCTTGCCGACTCACAGAACGCGATGGCGCACGGGCGCCCCGACCAGCAGGACAACGTGCCGTGGCGGGGTCCCACCGGGCCGACCGAGGAACTCGGTCCGGACGACATGCAATACGTCTGGCTCGGCCCCTGCCATTTCGGCGGCTACACCTCGAGTCCGTACCCTGACGGGCAGCGTGTCATCTGGAGCAATGGTCGCCAGACGATTGCCAAGCTCGACTACGACACCCTCGAGGTGCTCGCCGAACTCGAACTCCCTGCCCCCGAGGGACGAACCCCGGTTCCTGAACTCGAAGAAAATCTTCGAGGGCTCGACGAGAAGAGCGAGTGGGAGGCGATTGAGCACGCCATCGGCCTGTCGATGAAGTTCATGACCGGTCTCGACGGGGTGTACGCGCTTCTCGACTGCGACAACACGTTTTTCCTCGGTCGCAAGGACCACGCAGTGGCCTACGTCGATGCTCGTCCCGGGGAGCGAGGATCGCCGATCATCGAACGTGACCGGTGGAACAAGCCCGAACACATCGAGGGCTTCTTCGTCGGTGTCAATATCACCCACGACGGCTGGCTCCTGCTGAGCACCGACCACGGGTGGATCGTTGCGCTCAAGCGCGACTTCAGCGCCTACCACGCCGTCCAGGTGCGCGGCGGGGCCGAGGAAGCTGCCGAGTACTGCGCCCGGCGAGCCGAGGAGTTCGGCCATACCGGGTTCGGGTGGATGCGCACCAGCATCTGTGCCGACGATGCGGGCAATATCTACGTGTCGTCGAACAGCCATCATCACAAGGTCGTGTGGACCGGTGAGAAGCTCAGCATCGACGAGGCAGACGGGGCGTGGAGCATTCCGTACCGCAACGGTCGAGGCATGGGCAGTGGGACCACACCATCGCTGGTGGGCTTCGGTGCCGACGAGGACAGGTTCGTCGTGATCGGTGACGGCGACGAGGTGGTGAACATCACCTACATCTGGCGCGACGAGATCCCTGACGATTGGGAACAACTTCCCGATGCTCCACACCGTCGGATCGCCGGCATCGGCCCGGCCAACATGGGTGATCCGAACCTCGACGCGATCCAGACCGAACAGTCGATCACCTGCTCCGGGTACGGCGCGATGACGGTCAACAACGAGCCAGCAACCATTCCCGACGGTATTCCGCAGCGAGGCGCTCGCATGTTCTGTTTCATGCTCGGCCACGACCCGACGTACACCCCTCATGGCCTGCACAAGTACGTCTGGAATCCCGAGGCCCGCCGACTCGAAGAAGCGTGGGTCAACAAGGAGATCTCGTCACCGAACTCGGTTCCGTTCGTTGCCGAAGGGTCGGGGATCGTTTACACGTGCGGTGCGCGAGACGGGAAATGGACGATCGAGGCGGCCGATTGGGAGACGGGCGAGACCTTGTTCCACTACGTGATGGGTGGTTCGAAGTTCAACACGATCGGCGCCGGTGTCACGATCGACGAGGACGGAAGGTTGCTGTTCGGAACGATGTACGGCAAGACCCGTATCCTGCGAGGTGAGCGCTAGCGGCGTGCTCCCGCAAGACACCGGCGAACTGCGTTCGCGCGACCGATCCGAGGCGAGTTGCGGCAGAATCTGCGGATGAAGTCTTCAACAGTGCTGATCGACGAACGTTCTGTCGTGCTCGGCGGCCACGACATACCGGGTCGGTGGCTGCGCGACCATGGCGACGACTCGGCGAGCCTCAACCCCGACACCAAGCAGCGACTCGTCGACACCTTCGCCATCCCGAGCGACATCGCTCCGGTGGCCGTCGCAGTCAGCGACGGCCGACTCGACGTCGACTGGAGTGACGGCGCTCACACCAGCCATTCGATTCCAGCGCTCGAGCGCCTTGTGGTGACCCGCCGAGCACCCGAGACACGCCCATCCTTTGGACTCACCGTCGACGACGATCTCGAGCTGTGGTCGTCTGCTCCTGACGTGTCGTGGTTCGACGTGTCGTGTTTCGACGACGACGCAGCCTGGCAGCCGGCGATCGAGCACATGTACCGCTATGGGTGGGTCGCCTTCGACGGGGCCGAGCTCGGCGACGCAGCTTCAGCCCGCCTTGCAGCGCGCATCGGCTACCCCCGGGCATGCATCTTCGGCACGCTCTGGAACATGAACTCCGGGTCGTTCGAACACGCCGATTCCGCCTATGAGAGCGGGAATCTCGATGTGCACACCGACGGCACGTACAGCCACGACGCGCCGGGCACGATCATCTTTGCGCAACAACGCAAAACGGGGGAGGGCGGTGACTCCGTCCTGGTCGACGGCTTCGCTGCCGCTCGCGACTTTCAGGTCGCCGAACCCGAAGCCGCCGATCTGCTCACCCGCTACTCGGTGCGGGCCCATTACATCGAACCGGGTGTGCACCTTGTCGCCGAGCGGCCACCGCTTCGTGTCGATGAATGCGGAGTCTTGCAGCAGGTGTCGTTCAACAATTACGACCGGTCACCGCTGCTGCCGGCCGTCGAGGTCGTCGACGATGTGATCGAGGCGTACAACGCGTTCCGCGCCCTGTTTTCGAGTCCCGATCGGGCGCTGTATCACGAGTGGAAGCCGGGCCGGATGTTGGTCTTCGACAACTGGCGGTGCTTCCATGGGCGCACAGCGTTCACCGGTGATCGCCACTTCACGGGTTGCTATACCAACCACGAGGATCTCGAGAGCGCCTACCGGTTGGCCGGGCTCACGCCGCCGGTGCTCTAGCCGACGAGGACTCGGAGCGCTTCGACCACCGGCCCAACGTCGGCCTCACACACGTCGAGGTGGGTGACGACACGCGACTGGGCTCGTCCGTGACCTGCGTCGCTCCACAGCATCTTCACGCCGGCAGCCTCCATGCCACCCATGAGTTCGGTCGGGTCGCCCGGAGCGGAGAGGAAGAGCATGTTCGTGTTGTGGGCCGCGATTGTCACGCCGTCGATCTCGGCGAATGCAGATGCGAATGCGTCGGCCGTGGCGTGATCGTCGGCCAGACGGTCGATGTTGTGCTCCATCGCGTAGATCCCGGCCGCTGCCACCATGCCGACCTGGCGAAGTCCGCCGCCAACCATCTTGCGCCACTTCCGGGCCTCGACGATCAGGTCGGCCGGCCCGGACAGGACAGAACCCATCGGCGTTCCGAGGCCCTTGGACAGGCACAGGCTGACGGTGTCGAAGTCCTGGGTCAGTTCGGCACCGTCGACGCCGAGCGCCACGGCGGCGTTCCACATGCGAGCACCGTCGAGGTGGGTACGGAGGCCGTGATCGCGGGCGACCGATGTGGCTTCGCGCATCCGGTCGACCGACAGGGCCTTGCCATCTTTGGTGTTCTCCACGCAGAAGACCTTGCTGCGGGCGAAATGTGGGTCGTCGGGTTTCACGGCAGCGGCGATCGTGGACGGGTCGGGAAGTCCGTCGTCCAGCATCGGGATCGGCTGCGGCTGAATACTGCCGAGCACGGCCGCGCCACCGGCCTCCCAGCGGTAGCAGTGGGCCATGTCACCCACGATGTACTCGTCGCCCCGACCGCAGTGGGCGAGAAGTCCGACAAGGTTCGACTGGGTACCGCTCGTGACGAACACGGCTGCTTCCTTGCCGAGCCGTTCCGCCACCATCGCCTCGAGCCGATGGACGGTCGGGTCGTCGTTGAAGACGTCATCGCCGAGCGGAGCATCGACCATCGCCTGCTTCATGGCGGGGGATGGACGGGTGACGGTGTCAGAGCGAAGGTCGATCACAATCGCAGACTACGCCGCGTCGAGGTCGGAACCCGAAGCCGATTCTCGATGGGGACGTCAGTTCCGTCTGGCGACGAGATGGGCTTCGTGTCTGCCGTTCGCTCGCCACGCCTCCGAGTGATGGATGGTCTCGAGCCCGTCGACCAGTTCCACCAGTTCGCTTGCCCTCACGAGGAAGGGGGTGCTCGGGTGGGCGTTGCGTTCGAGGTTCGTCTCGGTGGCAATGATCGCAGCGAGCAGGCCGCTCGGGGCGAGACGTTCGACGAGCGAGGCAAAAAGATCGCGTTGGAGGTAGTTCGCCACGGTGATCACGTCCCACGGTCCGGCGGGCAACGGTTCGATCTCGAGGTCGATCTCGATCGTGGAGATGATCAGGTCTTCGGCGAGGCACCGCTGCCGAGCCTGGATCAGACCGACATCGCTCACATCGGCCACGGTGACATCGAGTCCCTTTCGGGCGAAGAGGAGCGAGTCGTGTGACCCACCGCCGGCAACGTCGAGCAGTCTTCCGACCGTCGGGAGCCACGGCTCGACCAGATCGACGAGAGGGGAACCGTGTTCCGTGCCTCGTCCGGCTTCCGCCCACCGGTCGTTCCATCGATTGCGGTCGCCGTCGGCCATGGTGTCGCGCGTCAGCCGTCGTCGGGCTCGGGCTCGAGCTCGACCGAGACGGTCAACTCCGTGTCGGTCGGTGTGGACTCGCCGACCGACTGGATGACCCCGGCCGCCTTGACATCGTCGATGACCGCATCGAGCAGCGCCAACTGGTCGGCCGGGCCGGAGAAGCTCGCCGACAGCACGGCGGTGCGGAGCTTGCGCTTTGCTTCGCTCTTTTCGCGACGCACGATCACGAGTGCGTTGGTTGCGACGTCGGATGCCGGTGCGCCGGTGCCTGCGGCGGGGATTCGAAGCTCCTCAGCCGAGGGCCATCCCGTGGAGTGGATCGAGCGCTCGTGCCACCAGCTCCAGACTTCCTCGGTCACGAAGGGCAGGAATGGGGCGAAGAGGCGCTGCAGCGTGGAGAGCGCCAGTCGCAGGGCGTGGTGCGCCGACGCAGCCCGATCGGGGCCGTAGTCGCCGTAGGCCCGAGCCTTCACCAGTTCCATGTAGTTGTCGGTGAACCACCAGAAGAATGTTTCGGTGCGTTCCAACGAACGGGCGTAGTCGAAGGCATCGAACGCCGTGGTCGCGTCCTCGACGAGATCGGCGAGTCGGTCGAGCATCGAACGATCGAGCGTGTCGACGACGAGCGATGGGTCGATCTCGGCGACCGCCTCACCGAAGCCGAGGACGAACTTCGAGGCGTTGAGCAGCTTGATGCCGAGGCGACGGCCGATCTTCATCTGGCCTTCGTCGAACGCTGTGTCGGTGCCGGGTCGGCCCGAGGATGCCCAGTAGCGAACCGCGTCGGAGCCGTACTGTTCGAGCAGTTCGGTGGGCACCACGACGTTGCCCTTCGATTTCGACATCTTCTTGCGATCGGGGTCGAGAATCCACCCGCTGAGAGCGCAGTTCTTCCATGGGACGGTGTCGGCGTCGAAGTGGGCGCGGACGACGGTGGAGAACAGCCAGGTTCGGATGATGTCGTGGGCTTGCGGCCGCACGTCCATCGGGAACGTCTTGGCGTACAGATCGTCATCGGTTCGCCAACCGCAGGCGATCTGGGGAGACAGAGACGAGGTGGCCCACGTGTCCATGACATCGGGATCACCGATGAAGCCGCCGGGTTGTCCTCGTTGGGACTCGTCGAAGCCGACAGGGACGTCCGTGGAGGGATCGATCGGCAACTGCTCGTCGGCGGGGACGAGACGGTCGTCGAACATCGGTTCGCCGGCGGCGTCGACTCGGTACCACAGCGGGATCGGAACGCCGAAGAACCGCTGGCGTGAGATCAACCAATCGCCGTTGAGCCCCTCGATCCACGAGGTGTAGCGGGTCTGCATGTAGCCCGGGACCCAGTTCATCTGGTCGCCCCGGTCGATCAGTGCTCGGTTCAGATCGCTGTCGCGACCCCCGTTGCGGATGTACCACTGACGCGAGCTCACGATCTCGAGCGGCTTGTCGCCCTTCTCGAAGAACTTCACCGGGTGGGTGATCGGACGGGGTTCGCCGTCCATTTCGCCTGCTGCTGCCAGCATCGTTGCGATCTCGGTTTGTGCGTTCTTGGCGCGGAGCCCCGCAAGCCGTTGGTATGCCTCGGCTGGCGAGCCGGCAGCGATCCAGTCGGGTGTCTCGGCGGCGAACTTGCCGTCGCGCTGGATGACGGTGCGCACGGGAAGGTCGAGTTCGCGCCACCAGGTCACGTCGGTGGTGTCGCCAAAGGTGCAGATCATGGCGATACCGGTGCCCTTGTCGGGTTGGGCGAGTTCATGGGCGACGATTGGGACCTCGACGTCGAACAGCGGCGACGAGACCGTGCCACCGACATACGGTTGGTACCGCTCGTCGTCGGGGTGCGCGACGAGGGCGACGCAGGCCGGAACGAGTTCCGGTCGAGTGGTGTCGATCCAGATGTCGGGAGTGTCGCCAACGCCGGAGAACCGCAGCTTGTGGTAGGCGCCCGGCATCTCCTTGTCCTCCAACTCGGCCTGAGCCACGGCGGTCTGGAAGGTGACGTCCCACAGCGAGGGCGCCTCGATCTGGTAGGCCTGCCCGGCGGCAAGGTTGTCGAGAAACGCCAACTGGGAGATGCGGCGACAGTGGTCGTTGATCGTCTCGTAGGTTCGGGTCCAGTCGACCGAGAGACCGAGTCGGCGGAACAACCCCTCGAAGGCCTGCTCGTCCTCCACCGTGAGTCGAGTGCACAACTCGATGAAGTTGGGGCGGCTGACGGCGATGGTCGGTCGTTGTGCCACGGCCTTTTCGTCACCGGCATCGGCGGGCGCGGTGAAGTCCGGGTCATACGGCAGCGACGGGTCGCAGCGAACTCCGAAGTAGTTCTGGACGCGGCGCTCGGTGGGGAGACCGTTGTCGTCCCACCCCATCGGGTAGAAGACGTTCTTGCCCGCCATGCGCTGGTAGCGAGCGATGGTGTCGGTGTGGGTGTAGCTGAAGACATGACCGACGTGGAGCGAGCCGGAGACGGTGGGCGGTGGTGTGTCGATCGAGAAGACCTGTTCGCGGCTGGTGTCGGTGTCGAAGTGATAGGTCCCCGCTGCGTCCCACACTGCGTCCCACTTGTCCTCGAGGCCGGCGAGGTCGGGCTTGTCGGGGATGGGGGACGTGCTCATAGACCTGCGAGGTTATCGGCCTGCTCCCGTGCGGCCGCCGACGTGTCTCACGATGTGGAGGTGGTTTCCGGTGTGGTTGGACATCGTCGCCTAAAACACGAGTTGTGACCGGTCTGGAACTCGTCGTTCTCGGCGTTGCCGGACTCGCAACCGCCGCACTCACCGCCGTTGCCGGTGCCGGCGGCGGGATGATCCTGCTCATCGTGATGCTGCAGTTCGTCGATCCCCTAGTTGCGATCCCCGCCCACGGCGTGATCCAACTGTGCAGCAACGGCACCCGGGCTGTGACCCTGCGTCACGATGTCGACCGGAGCCTGATCGTTCCGTTCGTCGTTCCGCTCGTTCCGGCGACCGCGATCGGGTATCTCATTGCCGACTCGATACCTCGCTCGGGTGGCCGAGCGCTCATCGGGGTGTTCGCGCTGGTGGCTGTCTGGTGGCCGGCCGCCACCTCGTGGTTGGCACCGAACCCCGGGCGGGGTTCCCGCTTCGGGATCGTCGGCGCATTCGCGGGACTCGTCAATCCGACCCTCGGGGCGATCGGGCCCTTGCTGGCACCGGCCTTCCGCGCTGCAACAGCGGATCACGTGAGCATGGTGGCCACTGCCGCAGTTGGGCAGGCACTCGGGCATGTCGTCAAGGTCGCCGCGTTTGCGGTTGTCGGCTATGCGTGGTCCGACCACGTCGGCATGGTGCTCGTCGGAACGGCTGGAGTGGTCCTCGGCACGAGGATCGGGGCGCACTGGCTGCGGCGACTCGATCCGGTGAAGCTCGAGTGGCTCTTCAAGATCGCCGTGAGTGTCGGCTCGGGCCGCTTGCTTGCCAGTTGGGTGATCTGAGCTGCGCCGAAACGGTGCGATGACCGGCAGCCGTCTCTTGGTTCCGTCCTCATCGGCGACTAACGTCCGACTTGTTACCCACCGGTAACCATTGCATCCATGTCTGCGAGGAACCGACCATGTCCGAATTCTCACTTGCGTTGAACGAAGACCAGGTCACGCTCCAGAAGTGGATCCACGAGTTTGCCGTCGACGTGATTCGGCCGAATGCAGAGGAATGGGACGAACGAGAAGAGTTCCCCTGGCCGATCGTCACACAGGCGGCCGAGATTGGTCTGTACGGCTGGGAGTTCATGGCCGAGGTCATGATGAACGACCCGACCGGCATCTCGACCGTGATGGCTATCGAGGAGATCTTCTGGGGTGACGCCGGCATCGGCATGGCGCTGATGGGGTCTGGCTTGGCTGCAGCGGGCATCGCAGCATCGGGCACCCCCGAGCAACTGATGGAGTGGGTGCCGCAGTGCTACGGCACTGCTGAGGATGTGAAGGTCGGGGCCTTTTGCGCGTCTGAGCCCGACGCCGGTTCCGACGTCAACGGGTACCGCACGTCTGCGCGCTACGACGAGGCAACCGATGAGTGGGTGCTCAACGGCACCAAGGCGTGGATCACCAATGGAGGCATCGCCAACATCCATGTGGTGGTCGCAGTGGTCGATCCCGAACTCGGTTCGAAGGGCCATGCGTCGTTCGTCGTCCCGCCCGGCACCCCCGGCCTTTCCATGGGACAGAAGTACAAGAAGCATGGCATTCGGGCGTCACACACCGCCGAGGTCGTCCTCGACGATGTGCGGGTTCCCGGTCACTGCCTGCTCGGCGGGAAAGACAAACTCGACGAGCGACTCGCCCGGGTCCGCGAAGGCAAGTCCGGCAATGCGCAGGCCGCCATGCAGACCTTCGAAGCGACACGGCCTGCCGTCGGCGCCCAAGCACTCGGTATCGCCCGAGCGGCGACCGAATACGCAACCGAGTACGCCAAGGAGCGCTACGCCTTCGGCAAGCCGATCATCATGAATCAGGGCATCGCGTTCATGCTCGCTGACATGGCCACCGAGGTGGAGGCCACCCGTGCGCTCATCTGGCGTGCCGCCTGGCTCGGAAAGCAGCGGGCGTTCACGAACGCAGAAGGTTCGATGGCCAAGCTCAAGGCCGGCCGGGTTGCCACCTGGACCACCGAACGTGCCATGCAGGTGCTCGGTGGCTACGGCTACACCCGCGAGTACCCAGTCGAACGTTGGCATCGCGACGCCAAGATCCACGACATCTTCGAAGGCACCGAGCAGATCCAGCAGCTCGTGATCAGCCGGGCCCTTTCCGGCATGCGCATCGAGTAGACGGCACTGTTCAGTCGCTGTCGGTGGGGGAATCCGCCGCCTCGCGCCGCAGCAGCTCTCGAAGCTCCCGTTTGACCACCTTGCCGTAGTTGTTGGTAGGCAACTCGTCGACAAAGCGGTACTGCTTCGGACGCTTGTAGCGGGCGATGTGATTGAGACAGAGTTGATCGAGGTCATCAGGCCGAGGGTTCACGTCGCCATCAGCGACGATGAACGCCACCACTGACTCGCCCCACTCGTCGTCGGGTCGTCCCACCACCGACACTGCATCCACCGCGGAATGGCGAAGCAGCGTCTCCTCAATCTCGCGCGGGTAGATGTTCATGCCGCCGCTGATGATCAAGTCCTTCGATCGGTCGTGAAGCGTCAGGAAGCCCTCGTCATCGAAGCTGCCGATGTCACCGGTCCGCAGCCACCCTTCTTGGAGCGCCTCGGCAGTCGCCTCCGGCTGCTTGAAGTAACCGTTCATCACGACGTCGCCTCGAACCACGATCTCCCCGATCTCGCCGGCCGGGCGAGCAACTCCCTCGGCATCGATGACCTGAACCTCTACGTCGGTCCGGGCGACACCGACGCTCTGCAACCGTTCCTGGTGTCGAGGGTGGCCGTCGTCGACGTGGTCGGACTTGGAGAGTGCCGTGATGGTCATGGGCGACTCGCCTTGACCGTAGATCTGGGCCAGGCGGGGCCCGAAAACGTCGAGTGCCCGCTCGAGATCGGCGAGGTACATCGGTGCACCGCCGTAGATGATTGTCTTGAGGTTCCTGAGCTCAGCTCCGGCGATGGCTGGGGCAACTGTGAGACGGTTCACCAGGGTTGGTGCCGCAAAGAACGACATGCCCTGCCAGGACTGAAGGAGTGCAGCGATCTCGTCTGCATCGGCACCCCGCGATGCCGGGATGACGCTGGTCGCCCCGCGTGCCACGTGGGGAAGGCCGTAGAGCCCCGAGCCGTGGGAGATCGGGGCAGCGTGCAGCACGCTGTCCGATGGGCTCACAGGATCGATGTCCGCGAAGTAACTCAGCGACATCATCATGAGATTCCGGTGGCTGAGCGTGGCCCCTTTTGGACGTCCGGTGGTTCCGCTCGTGTAGAAGAGCCACGCCGGGTCCTCAGGAACCCGCTCGAAGAGTGCGACTGGGGTGGTTTCGGCAAGTCGATCCCAGTCGACCCCGGGCGCGACCACGGTCGTGCAGCGGTCATCGAGCGCAGCAACTGCCGCGTCTACGTCGTCGGCGTGGGCCTCGTCGGTCACCACGACCGTCGCGCCGCTCTGGTCGAGGATGTAGGCGATCTCGTCTCGATGCAGTCGAGCGTTGATCGGCACCGCAACAAGACCTGCGTGCCATGCCGCAAAAAGCGCCTCGAGGTACTCCGGCCGGTTGTCCATCACAATCGCAACGCAGTCGCCCTCGCTGACGAACATGTTGCGACGCAAGCCGCCGGCGATCGCTGCCACTTGACCGGCGAACTGGCGCCAACTCCCATGGACACGATCGCCGTCGGCCAGCGCAGGGTGGTCGCCTCGCCGGCTGCCATTTCGTTCGACCCAGCGAGCCAGATTCACGATGTGCTCCCCGAGCCGGTGGCCGACCAACCGGTGGCACGCACGATCTCGAACGTCAGGATCGAGGCGAACGGTTCGTCCCGGTACTGCTCGACGCTCGCAGCGAGCCGCTGGCTGAGCGCCTCAGTGTGAGGTGACTCGTCGCCAAGCCATCGCAGCTCGGCACGAACCCACCACAGCTTCGACCAGTCGACTGGGTCCCAGTGCTCGACGAGCAGGGTCGCCCGGCCATCGGTTTCGAGGTTGCGTTCACGCTGCAGGCGCAGCGACGACTTGAGCTTCACCCGATCGATCGGCGAACCGAGGATGAGACCGTCGGTTGCGTACACGATCGGCGTCATGTCGACGCCGCGCCCAGCGTGCAGCGTGCCCAGTACGCCGTGGTTGGCGGCGTGCAGGCGCTCGAGTGCTTCAGCCTCGGTGAGACTCATCGACCGAGCATGACTCAGGCCGCATTGACCTGGGGCAGGATCTCGTCGTTGAGCTGACGGAGATCTTCGAGTGTCTTCGACGTTGGCACGTCGGCAAACGGAGGCCAGATCAGCGGCATCGTCATACCGGCTGCCTTGAGATCGATCAGGTTCTGGGTGACCTGATCAGCGGTTCCCGACAACAGGTTGGTGAGCTTCCCATTGCGGGTCTGATCGGTCGGCTCGTCGGTGATGACGAACCAGCACATGCTTGAGATCTCAAGGTCATCGAGGCTGTGGGAGCCGTCGAGCTTCGCCAGCTCGTCGCCGATCGCAGTCGTCCACTCGGTGAGTTCCTCCGGTGTGTCCTGGATGCCGATCCAACCCGACAGGTTGTACTTGGCGACCCGCTTGGCCGAGATCTCCGGATTGCGCAGCCCGCTCATGAAGATCGGTGGATGTGGATCCTGGAGTGGCTTGTGACCGAAGCCGCACGGTTCGAAGTCGGCGAACTCGCCGTGGTACTCGAACAACTCGTTGGTCCAGATGCCCTGGCAGATTTCGATCGTCTCCCGCACGTGCTTGTGTCGCTTCGGGAAGACGTCGGCGGCACTTGCCGCTGCGAACTCCTCGGGCATCCAACCCGAACCGATACCGACGTTCACCCGGCCGTTCGACAAGTGGTCGATGGTGGCGATCTCTGCTGCGAACACACCCGGCGCCCGGTACGGGGTGTCGGTAATGCTCATGCCGATTCGGCACTTCTCGGTCTTGGCCGCAAGCCAGGGGATCAGTGGCCAGCCCTGGTACCACTGGCCACGGGCTGACACCGGTAGTTGATTGGGAAACTCCTGCATCATCCCGAACGGGTATTGGAGCTCACCGCGGTCCGAAGCCTCTGGTACGACGACACGGTCGAGCGTCCAGATCGAGTCAAACTCCAACTCCTCGGCAAGGTCGGTCAGGTCCTCGAGTTCCTTGACCGTCACGTGGTCTCGGAAGTTCGGCAAATACAGCGCCAGTTTCATGTCAGCCATGCGGCTTCCCCCTTTGTCGGTGACGGTCCGATCCGCCACGTTCACTCCGAACGTAGGAAACCCAGTTGGCGTCGTGGACAACGCTTTCTCAACTTGCGATCAACGAGGGGACGTCAGAAGCAGCCGCCAACTACAGTCGCCGCATGGGCGTGGGCCGCCGAGTGCTTGTCGTGGATGACGACGAGGGGGTGCGTACCGGGGTCACCTGGGCGCTGGAAGCCGATGGATTCGAGGTGCTTGCCGTCGGTGACGGCCTCGAGGCCCTTGATGTGCTGGCCGAAGACGAGCCCCTTCTGGTGGTGCTGGATCTTTCGTTGCCTGGCGTCGGCGGACTCGACATTCTCCGTCGTCTGCGGGCGGACGAGGCGCGCCGCGACCGCAATCGGTTGCCGATCATTGTGCTGTCGGGCCGCGATGGGGAGACCGATCGCATCGTCGGTCTCGACTTGGGCGCTGATGACTATCTGGTCAAACCGTTCTCACCGGGAGAACTCGCGGCGCGTGCCCGATCGTTGCTTCGGCGCGTGACCGACTACGCCGGAGCCGCTGCAGCCCCGTTTGTACCGAATGGCAGCGGGGTCGAGGTCGACGTCGAGTCGCGAAGCGTCTGGGTTGACGGAACGCCCGTGGAACTGGCCGCAAAGGAGTTCGATCTGCTCAGCTACTTCTGCGACCACCCGCGGCGAGCGTGTTCACGCGAGGAACTGCTCAATGCCATTTGGGCCAGTCAAGCTGGATGGCAGACCCCGGCCACGGTGACCGAGCACGTCTACCGGCTTCGTCAAAAGATCGAGGACGACCCAACGCGTCCCAAGCGACTCTGCACCGTTCGAGCCGTGGGCTATCGGTGGGAGGGGTGACGATGCTCTCTGGCCACGAAGCGGCCGCAGTGCTCGACCGCCAGGCGATCGTCATGGAGCAACTGGTTTCCGATGCGCCGCTCGTCAGCGTGCTCGACAGCATCGTGATCGCACTCGAAGAGCTCATTGCGGCGAGCAGGTGCTCGGTGCTGTTGCTTGATGATGACGGCGTGCTGCGTCACGGCTCCGCACCGAACCTTCCGGCTGCGTATTCCGAGGCGATCGACGGTCTCGTCCCTGGGCCACTCGCTGGCTCGTGCGGGACCGCCGTCCATCTGGGCGAACCGGTTGTGGTTGGTGATGTGATGGTTGACCGGCGATGGGATGACTTCCGGTCGCTCGCTCGAACTCACGACATCAGCGCCTGTTGGTCGAGCCCGATCCGAGCCCGTGCACGCGTGGTCGGCACGTTTGCCGTCTACAGCCGAGTGCGACATGAGCCCGATGAGCGAGAGCGCGAGCTGGTCCGCCGTTTCACCCATCTCGCTTCGATCGCCATCGATCACGAGCGGGCTGCGCGTGAGCGCACGGCCCGCTATCACGCCGAGATGGCTCGAGAATCAGCCGAGCGGGCGAATCACGCCAAGTCCCAGTTCGTCACCGCGCTCAGTCACGAGTTACGGACACCGTTGCAGTCGATCACTGGCTTCGCCGAGAGTTTGTCGACGCTCGAACTGTCGCCGCACCAGCGTCACAAAGCCCTCCAGGGGATCACCCGAGCGTCGACCCATATCCTCTCCATCGTTGACGATGTGCTCGACCTCGCCCGAGTCGAGGCTGGCGCCATGCCGATTCAACTCGAGGTCATCGATGCACGCGAAGTGGTTGCCGGCGCTTGTGATCTGCTTCAGCCGCTCGCAGAGGAGCGCGGTATCGACCTTGTACAGAGCGGTCCGCCGTTGCCTGCGTTGGTCGATCGCCGACGCCTTCGCCAGATCATTCTCAACCTGGTCTCCAACGCCCTGCGGTTTTCGGGTCCAACGACTTCGATTCGGATCTCTACCGCGACCCGTGGTGCCGAGGCCCTCGTCACGGTTGAAGATGAAGGACCCGGTATCTCATCAGAGTTGCTCGACCGTCTCTTCGTGCCGTTCGATCGTCTTGGCGCGGACGCAGGTCGTGAAGGTGGTGCAGGCCTGGGCCTGGTGCTCGCGCGCCGCCTTGCCGATGCGATGGGTGGTTCGTTGACGCTCAAGAGCGCTGTGGGAATCGGCACCACGGCGACCGTGTCGCTCACCCGAGCCCTCGAGGACGAGTTGGCAGACGCGGTCGAGGTGACCGAGTGACATCGAGTGCACGAAGGGCCGCAGTCCCGCCGGCCGGTACGTCAGCGCACGCACCTCGTGGTTGTGACTGCTGCGGAACGCGGTCAGCTTCTCGGGATAAACCTCAGGTCTCGCCCAACGGGAGCGAGCGGCCGAGCACAAGGTCGGCGGCCACGGCGCCCCAGCTGTCAGAACCCTTTGCCCCCTGACCGTTGCCGGCGACCGCGACGATCAGTCCCGGTTCGACCTCCTCGATCAATGGGAAGCGATCGGGTGTGTAACTGACGATGCACGGTTTGGTCCGTAACGACAGGAAGTCGACGTCGGGCCAGAGCGACGCAAGTGCCGGCTGGAGGAGTGGCAGGTAGTCGGGGTCGGTATCGGACCGAAACCATTGCTGGATCTCGTTGAGGGTGGTGGGCCAGGTGTCGAGCTTCGTGTTGGCACCGAGCTTGATGCAGTGCCGTCCGTCCGGAAACTGCAACGGCGGGGTCATGTAGATGTCGTCGATCCCGTCCGGGTCGATCTGGTGCAGAACGGTCGGGTACTCGCCAAGTTCGACGGCATCACCCTCTGACACCTCGCCGAGGATGATGATCTCGGTCTTGACCGTGGTGTCGACTGGTGCCGGCACGATGTCGAACGTGTTGGCGAATGCACCGGTGGCAACCACAACCTGCGCCACGTCATAGGTCGAACCCGTGAACGTCTCGATCCGGTACCCCCCGCCGAACCGGGTTTCCAGGACGGTCGCCACATCGTCGACGAGACGACCACCACAGCGCTGGGTGAGTACTTCCTGGGCGGCGATGAGCCGTTTCGGTCGGATGTAGCCGGCGGGCGCCGGGTCGAGCGCCACCTCGTGGGTTGCCGGAAAATCCAGTCGCGGCCACCACTGCTTCCAGCCGGCCTCGCCGGCTGGCCAGTAGTGCTCGGGCCGTCCATGGTCGCGTAGGAATGCCATCGACACGCCGTGCTTGCCGTCGACCTCGGGGCGAGAGGCGAACAGTGCACCGACCGGGCGGTAGAACTCGATTCCGCTCCGCTCTTCGAGCGAGCGGTACGCATCGACTGCCCGGGCGGTGAACGGCGCCCATCGTTCGTCCCGGTCGAGGCGCCGGGTCAACCGCGCTTCGTCGTCATGACTGGAGTAGATGTCGGCATCACCGCCAGGAACGGTCGGGCCGACCGCCACGACCGAACATCCGGCCTCGGCAAGATGTCGAGCCGCTGCCGACCCGAACAGACCGCGCCCGATCACACCGACGTCGAAGCTCTCCGCATTGCCCACCCGCTCAGATTTCCCGATCGGGCGACCGGATGCCAACCGTCAGTGGTCGAGCCTGGCTGGTTCGAGCGCTACGAGCCTGCAGACGTGGTGCCGGTGACCAGTGGGGCCACCGGATCGCGGACCCACTCCTGGAGGCTGGCGATGTAGACCGCAGGGTCCTCGAAGCCGAGCCGGATCATCGTGTAGGCGTCGACCGACGCTGCGATGCCGCCGCCTCAATAGGCGACAACGCGGGCTTCGGGCCGCTCCGGGAAGTGATGTTGAACTGCGTCCAGCGGCAGGAAGCGTCCGGTGTCACGATCGATCATGGCCGTCGCAGGCACGTTGCTCGCCCCCGGGATGTGACCCGGACGGCCATACGGAGCGACATCACCGGAGAAGACCGACCTGGGAAGCGCATCGATCAGGCAGGTAGATCCAGCGGCCACTGCCGCCATCACCTCGTGCTTGTCGGCTACGAGTCGGGGCCGTGTCGACACCGTCAGTGATCCCGCCGGGGCAGCCGGGCCCCGGGCCGATCCGGCCTCGGTCGGACGGCCCTCGTCGCGCCACACCCGCATCCCGCCGTCGAGGATCGCAGCGGTGTCGAAGCCGAGCCACCGGAGCATGAACCACACGCGCGCCGCCCACATCGATCCGTTGTCGTCGTAGACGACGACGCGGGAGCGATCGCTCACCCCGAGTCGTTCGAAGGCGGTTGCAAGATCGGCGGGGGCCGGAAGGGCAAATCGATCAGGCGAGTCGAGGTCGCAGAGCGCGCCGGTGAGGTCGGCGAATCGGGCGCCCGGAATGTGGGCGTGCTCGAAGTTCGCCGTTCCGCTCTCGGACTCGTATCCGTCTGGGCCCAACGTCAGGTACACGGTCGCATCGAGTACGACCAAGTCATCGCTTCCGAGTTCGTCGGCCAGCCACTCGCTCGTCACCAAGAGATCCATCGTTCAACAGTAGGCGACCAGACTGTTTCGCCTCCTGCGCTGTGGCGCCACCTCGCCGCTTTCGTGCCTCCGGTGCGCCCTCTAGGGTCCGCCCATGACGACATGCATCGGATGGATCGGGAACCCCGCCAGCCGATGTGGGAGGGATTGACGATGCGACTCTCTCGGCCCCGAATCCCGGCACTGGCCGACCATCAACTCGACGAGGAGCAACGCGAGGCACTCGAGCCGTATCGCAGCGGCGACAGCGATGTCTTCAACATCTTCCGAACGCTCGCCCATGCGCCTCGTCCACTTCGTCGCTTCGGGTTCTGGGCCGGTTACGTCCTCGGTCGTCACAACTCGTTGCCGCCGCGAGAACGTGAGTTGGTGATCCTTCGAGTCGGCTACCTGTGCAAGGCGGGATATGAGTGGGCTCAGCACGTTGTCATCGGGCGCAACGCAGGGCTCACCGATGAGGAGATCGAGCGGATCAAGGCAGGCGCCGATGCCGAGGGGTGGTCTCCCGGCGATGCTGCCCTGCTGCGTGCCACCGACGAACTCGTCGACGATCACTTCATCAGCGACGACACATGGGCGGCGCTTGCTCGCGATGCCGATCTCGACGACCGTCAACGGATGGACGTCGTCTTCACCACCGGTCAATACACGCAGGTGTCGATGATGCTGAACACCTTTGGCGTCCAGCTCGACGAGTTCCTCGTCCCCGATCCCGATCTCACGTCATGAGGGCCGGTCGACCTGACGGGCGCAATCTGCAAACGTTGCTTCGGGGGAGGTGCCGATGACCGATGCACGACCGGGCCCGCTCAGCGGCGTCCGGGTTCTCGAACTGACGACCACCGTGTCGGGGCCGATGTGCGGCATGACGCTCGCCGATCAAGGGGCGGAAGTCATCAAGATCGAGCCGCCGCTCACCGGTGACACCGCCCGGTACCTGGGTCCGGAGCGAGGCGGATTCACATCGCTGTTCGCCACGCTCAATCGCAACAAGAAGTCCGTCGCGCTCGACCTGAAGGACGAGGAACAGCGGGCGATCTACCTGGCGCTCGTGGAATCGGCTGACGTTGTCCTCGAGAACTACCGCCCGGGTGTCCTCGATCGACTCGGACTCGGGTACGAGGTGCTGTCGAAGCTCAACCCTCGACTGGTGTATGCCTCGATCACCGGCTACTCGCACGGGCCCTACGAGAACCGGCGGGTCTTCGATCCGCTGATCCAGGCCACGAGCGGCACGGCGTGGGCGCAAGGTGAGGGTGACCCCGACAACATCAAGACGATCATTTTCGACAAGGTCACAGCCCTCACCACCGCTCAGGGCATCACGGCTGCGCTACTCGAACGGGAGCGCACCGGCGAGGGCCAATTCCTCCCGGTGACCATGCTCGAGTCGGCGCTCAGCTACCAGTGGAACGACGTGTTCTGGTCCCGGGCCTGGATCGGTGACGGTGTCACCGATGCGCCTGGTGAATTGGCCGAGTGGTTTCCGATGTTTCACGCCAAGGACGGACCCGTGATGATGATTCTGCTCAACGACGCGTCGATCGAGCTGCTCTCGGTCTGGCGCGGTGCAGAGCTCCATCTCGATCCGCGGTTCTCCACCATCCGCCTGCGGTATGAGAACCGTCAGGCATTCGTCGCTGCAGTCGACGAAGTGATTGCTGACGTCGAGGTCGACGAGGTCTGCGAGACGCTCGACGCTTTTGGTATCCCCGTCGCCCGGGTCAACAGTCTCGACGAGGTCATGTTCGATCCGCAGGTGCAGCATCTCGGATCGATCATCGAGACTGTGCACCCGCAGGGCGGGCCGATCCGGCTTGCCCGACCTCCGGTGCCGTTCCACGGACACCGGGAGACTGCCGAGACGTTCCCGCGCCACCATGCGCCGGCCGTTGGGCAGGACAGTGTCGAGATCTTGACCGCCCTCGGGGTGGACCCGGCGACCGTCGCCGAACTTCGAGCCCGCGACGAGGCCAACCGCGAGATCCTCGACGCAATGCTCGACGCTGCGAAGATTGGCGACTGAGTGCCACCCCGACCCGGCCGGTAGGGTCGCCCGATGCAGGCCCCGTTCCGACTCCTCGAGGCCCTTCGAGGAACAGTCGAACCTGGGTTGATTCTTGCGACCGGCGTTGCGACGGCGACCTTTGCCGCGACTCCGTTGGTCCTCCCCGCCGTGGCCGACCGTTTCGACATCGGGACGGGTGCCGCAGGTCTGTTCTCTGCTGCGCAGCTCGGGCTCTTCGTCGTGGGATCGTGGGGAGCCCCCCGGCTGGTCGTGCCGAGCCGCCGTCTGTTCGTGGTTGCGTTGATCGCTCTCGCTGGTGCGAGTTGTCTCAGCGTCGTGGCCCCCACCTTCTCGGTGCTGGTTGCGTCGCGGGCGATCGCAGGGTTCTCGCTCGGGGTGCTGACCTGGCTCGCCTATTCGCAGGTCTTCGGAGACAACGAACGGACCGGTGACATTGCCGTCATCGGCCCCTTGACGGGGGTGTTCGCAGCGCCGCTCATCGGTGTGGCTCTGCAGGCCGGCGACGATCGCACGGTGTTCTGCATCCTCGCCGTCCTGGCGCTCGTGCCGCTCGCATCGATTCCCCAGTTCGTGGTTACGGCGGTCGATGCCGGGGATCGCACCAGGGCAGTGCCGCAGGCGCTCGTGTTGATCGTTGCCCTGTCACTGGTGACGTTCGGTGGGGCCGGGGTCTTCGTGTTTCTCGGAGCCGTCGCCGTCGATCAGTATGGGATGGATCCCTTCGTCGTGTCGCTTGTCTTCGCGGCCAACGCCGCCGCAGGAATCCCGTCAGCTCGGTGGCGCGGGGCGCGCCGGTTCTCGGGGGCCTGGTTCCTGCTGCCCGCCTCGTTCGCCGCCGTTCTCGGGTTCGCTCATCAGCAGCCGGTGTTCTGGGTGCTTGTCACCGCCTGGGGGTTCTGCTTCTGGATGGCGATCCCCGGCGTCTACACGCTGCTGGCCGAGCGGTCTCGTTTCCCCGCCGAACGAGCTGGAGATGCGCAGGCTGCGATGGCGGCGGGACGGGCGCTCGCACCGTTGGCCGGTGGTGTGGTCGTCTCGACCGGAGGCTTCGACGCGCTCGGCCTGGCGGGAGCGGCGGTGATGCTTGTTGCCGCAGTTGCGATGCTGGCCGTCGAGCGGTCCGGCACCGGGATGAACGATCGAGGTGAGCCGGCATGAACGATGCAGCCGACCACGCTCACTACGACGACATTTCGATTGCGTTCCTCGCTCATCTGTGGGGTGAGGGCTTCATGTCGCCGGGCGGCCCCGACGAGGTGAGCCGCGTCGTCGGCGATCTCGATCTGACCGGTAAACGCGTCCTCGACATCGGCTGTGGTGCGGGTGGGCCGACTGTCACGCTCGTGGCTCGACACGATGCCGGATCCGTCGTGGGGATCGACGTCGAGGAACCGGGTCGCGCTGCGGCCCAGGCACTGGTGGAGCGCTACGGGCTCGGCGATCGCATCGAGGTTCGACTCGTCGACCCTGGACCGTTCCCGTTCGATGCCGAGGCGTTCGATGTCGTGTTCTCGAAGGACTCGATCATCCACATTGCGGACAAGCGTGCCCTTGCCGCAGAGGCCTACCGCGTGCTTCGTCCCGGGGGCTGGTTCATCGCCTCTGATTGGCTCATCTCGCACGACGCTGAGCCGTCGGCGGAGATGGCCGACTATCTCCGCAAGGAAGACCTCGATTTCGGGATGGCCTCGCCGACCACGTATCGCGCCGCTCTCCAGCGGGCCGGCTTCGTCGATGTGGAGCTCGTCGATCGAAACCCGTGGTACCTCGAGGTCGCACAAGGCGAGCTCGAACGTCTGTCCGGCCCCGAACGGGCAACCTTCGAGGAGTTGACGACTGCGGAGGAGATCGCCAACCAGATCGAGACGTGGAAAGCGATGTTGATCGTGCTCGAGACCGGCGAACACTGTCCCCATCACTTCCGAGCGCGAAAGCCTGGCTGAGCGCCCGGTGTCAGCTCGTCGGATGGCTGCCCACCGGTCTAGCCAGGGAACGTGGCGAGGGCTGCCAGTGATTCGTCGAGCAACTCACCGAACGCGGCACGACCACCACCTGCCGACCACCGTCGCACGGCGGCGCGGTAGGCGGCGAAAGCGGCGGAGGCAAGGATCTCGGGGCGTGGGTCGGCGAGCGGATCGATCCCCATCCGCGCTGCGATTGCGGCAGTGAGTTCATGTTCCCAGTCGTTCTGCACGTAGGCGCGCGCATAGGCGGCGACGGCCGGGAAGTCGGCGGCGAGGCGAGCCTGGAGGAATGTCTCGTCGTGGTGAGTCTCGTAGTAGCCGCCCATCGCTCGGACGGCAGCGATCACGGAGTCGACGACCGACTCCTGACCGGGACGGTTGGCGAACTCGTCGAGCAAGCGTCGACGAAGGACGTCGGCGTGGCCGTAGAGCACCGCCTCTTTGGATGGGAAGTGACGAAAGAACGTGCGCTGGCTGACGTCGGCCGCCTCGGCGATGTCGGTTGTTGTCACTGCGTCGAAGCCTCGCTCGTCGAACAGACGGGCAGCGTGGTCCATCAGGTCGTCGCGGGTCGCCTGCTTCTTGCGTTGGCGTCGTCCGGGCTCGAAATCGCTCATTGTCGACACTATATGACAGATCCTGCCAGATGTTAGTGGTTGACTGATGTCAGTGACTGACATAAACTCGTCGAGTGCCCAGTGCTGCAATCTTCGACCTCGACCGAACCCTCCTCACAGGATCATCGGCCCCGACGTTCCACAAGCATCTCGTCGCTGCTGGTCTGACCGACTCACGGTCGATCCCCGGCCAGCGCGCCTACGAAAAGAGTTACGACCTCTTCGGCGAGAACCCGGTCGTGATGCAACTGGCCCGCCTGTTCGTGCGCACGTCCAAGGGCTGGCCGGTCGCCACTGTCGCAACGGCGGCCGAAGCCGCAGCAGACGAACTGATGAACGAGGTGCCGGGCTTCGCTCGCCGTCTTCTCGACGAACACAGGGCCGCCGGCCGACTCCTCGTTCTCGCAACCACCTCTCCCGCTGCGTTCGTGACACCGTTTGCGAAACGCCTGGGCTTCGACCATGTGGTGGCCACTCGGTGGAGCGACGACGGTGTGTGCTACACCGGCGAACTCGACGGCGAGTTCCTGTGGAATCGGGCCAAGAGCGACGCCGTGGTCCGCCTTGCCGAGGTCGAGCAGATCAGTCTGGCGAGGAGTTACGCCTACTCGGATTCGACGTACGACGTGCCCCTTCTCAAAGCGGTCGGCACGCCTGTTGCTGTCAACCCAGATCCCCAGCTGGCAGCGATTGCGGTGCTCAACGGCTGGCCGATCCGCCACCTCGACGTTTCCCCCGGCGTCGCCAAGGTGGCGGGTCGGGAGTTCCAAGAGTGGTTGCGGCCCTTCAACCGGCCTGAACTCGTCCCGAACGCCCGCTTCGAGTTTTCGGGGGTCGAGAACATCCCGAAGACAGGCGCAGCCATTCTCGTCTTCAACCATCGGTCGTATTTCGACTCGACGGCCGTCACGCTTCTGACCGGCCGGGCGGAACGCTCGGCTCGCTTTCTGGGCAAGAAAGAAGTCTTCGACGCACCGATCATCGGTCGGCTCGGCGCGTTGTTCGGTGGCATCCGTGTCGACCGTGGTACGGGCTCGACCGAACCGCTCGACAAAGCAATTGCGGCGCTCGAAGGCGGTGAGATGGTTGCGATGGCACCGCAGGGGACCATCCCGCGCGGTCCTGCCTTCTTCGATCCGGTGCTCAAGGCCCGGTGGGGTGCTGCTCGTCTGGCCCACGCCACCAAGGCCCCCGTGATCCCGGTCGGATTGTGGGGGACCGAGAAGGTCTGGCCCCGAAGTGCTCGGCTCCCGAATCTCGACATCATCGATCCACCTACGGTCACCGTCACCGTTGGGGGTCCCGTGAAGCTGGGCTATCGAAGCCTCCAGCGCGACAGCGAACGAATCATGGGAGCGATCGTCGACCTGCTCCCCGGCGAGGCGCGCGAGCAGCGCACACCCAGCGAGGAAGACCTCGTGCGGACCTATCCGCCCGGCTACTCCGGCGACCCGACTGCCGAGGCCGATCGGCGCCCGGGAAGTGACACATGACAGCTCCACGCGAACGCGAACTCCGCTTCGACGCCAAGATGTCCGATGCCGAGGCGTTGATGTGGACAATCGAGAAGGATCCGTGGCTGAACCCGTCGGGGGCAACGGTGTCGGTGCTCGACAAGTCGCTGGACTTCGAGGCGTTCCGGACCCGGATCAACAATGCAGTCGCAGACATTCCTCGCCTGCGCGAGCGCGTGGTGCCCGGGTTCGGTCGGCTTGCCCCGCCCACGTGGCAGCCCGATGCCGAATTGGACCTCGAGTACCACATCCGCCACATCGGCCTCCCGGCCCCGGGCAGCGAACGTCAGCTCTACGACCTCTGCACCC
Organism: Acidimicrobiales bacterium; assembly: GCA_049437325.1. Classification (GTDB taxonomy): domain Bacteria; phylum Actinomycetota; class Acidimicrobiia; order Acidimicrobiales; family Aldehydirespiratoraceae; genus UBA11606. The sequence goes on along the minus strand of JBMTIM010000002.1, from coordinate 47,664 downwards.
GGCTCTACGAAGACCCGTACGACCGAACTCGTCCGCTCTGGATGTTCGTGGTGATCGACGGGCTCGAGGGCGGGAAGGGTGCGCTGTTCTCGAAGATGCACCACACCGTCACCGATGGGATGGGTGCGCTGCGTCTGTCCGAGAAGTACCTCGAACTCACCGCCGACGAACCGGTGCCCGCCGAGATCGATCTTGCGGCAGTGATCGCCGAGTCGCTTGCCGCCAACGAGGGCAACAAGCCGCCCGAGTCCACCACGCCGAGCGAGAGCCTGTTCCGAAGCCTCGAGCACGTGGTGAAGCGACAGGCGGGTATTGCCAAGCGGGCGGTCGGCGAAGTCGCAACCTGGGCCGGTGATCCCCAGCAGGTGGTCGATCTCGCCGAAGACGCCGTTGCGTCCGCTCGCTCCACCGCATCGCAACTTTCCCAGGACGGCGACGGCGAGGCGGCTGGCTCGCCGTTGTGGACCGATCGTTCGCGCCGTCGCCATCTCGAGTCGATCACGATTCCTCTCGACGACGTGAAGGCGACCGGTCGGGCGCTGGGCGGTTCGGTCAACGATGTCTTCGTCACCGGTGTCACGATGGGAGCAATCGACTACCACGCCAAGCGAAATGTTTCACTCGCTGGGCTCAACGCCAGCTTCGTCGTCAGTACCCGCCAGGACACGGCGATCGGCGGGAATGCGTTCTCCCCCACGTTGGTGACGGTGCCCGGTGCCTACCGCAGTCCCGAGAGTCTGCTGGTCGATGTCCGCGATCGGATGGCCGAGCGTCGGGCCGGTGCCGGACACGGCGGCGGTGCCATGGGCGCAGTGGCCGGCCTTGCCAACCTGCTTCCGACCTCGCTGCTGACCCAGGTGGCGCGCTCGCAAGCGGCACGACTCGACGTTGCAACGTCCAACCTTCGGGGTGCGCCGATCCCGGTCTACATGAGTGGGGCGCTCGTCGAGAAAATGGTGATCATGGGTCCGGTTGCCGGCACGGCGATGAATGTCACCACCATGTCGTATGCGGGCGATCTCGTCATCGGGATGTTCGTCGACCCGGTCGCCGTCGACGATCCCGCCGACCTGTGTGCGTGTGTCGAGGCGGCCTTCCAGCGGCTGCTCGCTACCGCGCAGACACCCCCGACTGCCAGCGGAGCCAAAGACGGCTGAGGCAACAGAACGGAGCCGCACCTGCCGTCGCACGCCGCTTCCGTGCGTTGTTCGTCTTGGCGTCCGTCTTGGCGTTGTTCGTCTTGCTCGTTCGCTCGCCCTACTCCTCCTCGGAGGAGGCAGCACCGCCGCTTGGGGCGTGGCTCGAAATCTCGGCGGGACGTCGCTCGGGCATGACTGCGGCGGTGGCCCTGTCCTCTTCACCGGCGTAGGCGTGCACGTACTGCTGGCCGGTCATGTCGGCGATCTCGAACATCACCGCATCGGTCACTTTTCGAGCCAGGCGAGGATCGTTCGGATCGCCGAAGTCGCCGACCCGGATCGGCTTCGCGAACGAGACGGTGACGTTCTTGAACGGTCGGAGCGCAACCGAGCCCACCGGCTGCACATCGAGCGTGCCCCGGATCCCGACGGGAATGATCGGTGCCCCGGTGCGCTGAGCCAGACGAGCTGCGCCCGTTCGCCCCTTGTGAAGCTTCTGGTCACGAGACCGAGTCCCCTCCGGGTAGATCATGAAGAGCTTCCCCGCATCGAGGACCCGGGCAGCCGCATCGAGCGCCTGCTGGGCAGCGTCGCCGCCCGAACGGTCGACGGGGATCATCCCCATCGCCGGGAAAAGGTGCCTGGTCTTCCAGTCGTCGAGATATTCGCCCTTGCCGATCGCCCATATCCGCCGGGGGAGTGAGGCAGGCAGGAACATGGAGTCGCAGAACGACAGGTGGTTCGGGCACAGAATCGCAGGGCCGTCGAGCGGAATGTGTTCGTCACCCACGACGTCGAGATTCCACAGGGCGTTGAGGCTCCGGTTGATCACCCACAGCAGCGGACGGGCAATCCGGTCCGACCCAGGGAGATCCGGCGCAGATTCGAACCGGTACTCGGGTCGGGAACCCATCAGCGGGTGAGCCTCTCGCTCATGCGGCGCGCTGCTCGTCATGCACGGTCGAAGTATCCCACAGCCGTCTCTGCTCCGTGCCACCGAACGGGTCAGTGATCCTTGCCGTTCGCCGTCCTTGGGCCGTAGCTTGCCGCGATGGATGCGTCCGAAATGCTCGGTGTCCTTCGTCGCAGCGGCGTACTCGATCCGTTCCGGGGGACTGCCGTGGCGGCGGGGCTGGGTCGATGGGGTCCGTCACTGGCGGCCGGAACCATGGCTGGTGCCCTTCGCACCCCACTTGGCACTGCAGTGATCGACGAACACGGTCGGATCACCTGGTCGCAACTCGATCGGCGGACGAGTCGGCTCGCTCGCGGCTTCCACGCGATGGGCGTGGGCCGGGGGGCGACGGTCGGGATCCTCTGTCGCAACAGCATTGGCTTCGTGCTGGCGGCCGTCGCAACTGCCAAGGCAGGACTGACCCCCGTGCTTCTCAATACGGGGAGTTCGGCCATCCAACTCGAAGAGATTCTCGAGCGCGAAGCGGTGGATCTGCTCCTCGTCGATGACGATCGAGCCGACGAACTCGCGACCATCGACTTCGACGGTCGGATCGTGAGCGTTGCGGCGTTCCGTCGGCTCGAGGCGGCGGGTCGCCGCCGCCTCGACCCCCTGCCGCCGAAGGTGGTTGCGCCGGTGCTCATGACATCAGGCACCACCGGGACGCCGAAGGGCGCTCGCCGAAGTGCGCGCTCGGTTTCGGCCGGATCCACCGTTGGCATCTTCGGGCTGATTCCGTATCGCAGTGCAGATGTGTTCGTGGTCCCCGCACCCCTCTTCCACGCCTGGGGGTTTGCGAACCTCGGCCTGGCACTCGCGCTCGGTTCCACCATCGTGGCGATCGATCGCTTCAGCCCGGAAGGGGTCGTCGATGCGGTGGCCGAACATGACGGCACGGTCTTGGTGGCGGTACCGGTGATGCTCAAACGGTTGTTGGACGCCACCGATCTCGATCTCGGGCCGCTTCGCCGGCTCCGGATCACCGGTTCGTCGGGCTCTGCGCTGCCGGGAGCGCTTGCAATCGAGTGGATGGAGCGCACTGGCGACAATCTCTACAACCTGTACGGCTCGACCGAGGTCGGGTCGGCGACGATCGCCACGCCCGACGATCTGCGCGATGCGCCGGGGACCGCAGGTCGCCCGATACCGGGGTGCGAGGTCAGGGTGCTCGACCATGCCGGGGCGGTGGTCGGGCCCGGCACGACAGGACGGTTGTTCGTCGCTGGAGGGGGCGCGTTCGAGGGCTACAGCGGTGGTGGCGGCAAGGCGATCATCGACGGAGCGATGGCAACGGGCGATGTCGGCTTGGTCGACGCCGATGGTCGTGTCTTCGTCTCGGGCCGTGCCGACGACATGATCGTCAGCGGTGGCGAGAATGTGTTCCCCGGTTCGGTCGAGGCCGTCCTTTCGGTGCAGCCGGGCGTCATCGACGTCGCCGTGCTTGGCGTGCGTGATGAGGAGTTCGGACAACGGCTCGTTGCGTACGTCCACCCCTCGGAGCGAGGCATGACGTCCGAGCAGGACCTGCGCGCTGCGGTCACACGCCAACTGGGTCGGCACTACGCCCCGCGTGAGATCGTCTTCGTCGACACGATTCCGAGAAATCCGGCCGGGAAGGTGTCCCGCCAGCTGCTGTTGCGTTAGCCACCGGCTCAACTGGTAAGAGTCTTGACCGGTTTCGTTCCGAAACCTAGATTGCGCACGCCTGACGAACGACCGGGGGGGTCCACGTATGGCAGCAACGCTCGAAGAGACGACTTCGACGTCCACAGGGACTGTCACCGTCGCCTCGCTGGCCCGGGATTGGGCGATGCGGGCACCGGGTCAGGTCGCGATGCGCGAGAAAGACTTCGGCATTTGGCGGGAATACAACTGGGCCCAGACGTGGGATTTGATCGAGACCGCTGCGCACGGCCTGCTGGCCAGCGGCGTCGACGTCGGTGACCGGGTGGCGATCCACTCCGAGGACCGGCCGGAGTGGGTGATCCTCGACCTCGCCACCGTTGCGGTGCGCGGTATCTGTGTCGGGCTGTATCCCACCAATCCCACCGCCGAGGTCGCGTATCTCGTCGGCGACTGCACACCGAAGGTCTTCTTCGCCGAAGATCAGGAGCAGGCCGACAAGGTGTTGGCGGTCGACCCGGAGATCGGGGCTGCCGTCGAGCGGATCATTTACGTCGAGCCCCGTGGGTTCGGTGACTACACCGACGATCGGTTGATCTTCTGGGACGAGTTCCTCGAGCTCGGTCGGCGGCATCGGGAGGCGAACCCCGGCGCACTCGAGGCGTTGATGTCCACCGCCGAGCCGACCGACATCATGACACTCGTCTACACCTCAGGAACGACCGGTCCGCCAAAGGGGGCGATGCTCAGCAACGCCAACGCCGAGTACGCCATGAACAAGATCATCATGGACGTCACTCGGACGCCGGACGGGAAGGCCCCGAATCCCAGCGACCTCATCGTCACCTACCTTCCGCTGTGTCATGTGGCCGAGCGGATCTTCTCGACCTGGACGCTCTGCATCGCGGGCCCGTCGCTGAACTTTGCCGAATCGATCGACACGGTCACGCTCAACCTGCGTGAGGTACAGCCAACCATCTTCTTCGCGGTGCCCCGCATCTGGGAGCGTCTGCATGCTGCCGTCTTCATCCGTGGGAACGACGCAACCCGGTTCAAGCGGCTCTGGTTCAAGGCGGGTCTGCGTCTCGCTTCCATCATCGGCAAAGAAAAAGTTGCGAACGGTGGGAATCACACCCCGAAGAGCCGTGTGCTTGCCGGGATCGGCTGGCTCTTCGCGTTCCGTGCAATCCGGGAACGTCTGGGTCTGCGCCGGGTCCGGTATTCGGCGTCGGGTGCAGCAGCGATCGCCCCTGAGGTACTCGAGTTCTTCATGGGAATCGGTGTGCCGGTGTTCGAGCTCTACGGCATGACCGAGAACTCTGCGGTGGCGACCTGCAATTTCGCCGGCCGGATCAAGCTCGGCACCGTCGGTGAGCCCTATGCCGACATCGAGTTGCGTCTCGACCCCGACACCGGCGAGGTCCAGACAAAGCACCCCGGCAACTTCGTCGGATACTGGAACAAGCCCGACAAGACAGCGGAGACGTTCACCGACGACGGGTTCCTCATGACCGGCGACGTCGGTGAGTGGGTCGACGGTACCCACATCAAGATCGTCGACCGCATCAAGCACATCATCATCACCTCGGGCGGCAAGAACATCTCGCCGTCGGAGATCGAGAATTCGCTCAAGACCTCCATGTACGTCAAGGAGGCGATGGTGATCGGCGACGGCCGGAAGTTCCTCTCCGCGCTCATCGGGATCGAGATGGAGACGGTGGGCGATTGGGCTCTCCGCAACAACATCCCCTACACGACCTACCGCGACCTCTCCGAGAAGCCCGAGGTGGTCGAGCTCATTCAGCAGGTGGTCACCGAGACGAACGAGAAGTTCGCCCGCGTCGAGAATGTCCGGCAGTTCCGGATGATCCCGAAGGAGCTCGATCATGAGGATGGTGAGCTGACGGCGACCCAGAAGCTCAAGCGCAGCGCCATGGACGAGATGTTCGGCGACCTGATCGAAAGCATGTACCAGTGATCAACGCAGTCCTTCAGTTCGCACAGGTCGGAGCTGGCGCAACGCTCGTCCAGACATTGGTGAAGGCGCTTGCGCTCGGATCGGTCTACGTCCTCATTGCGCTCGGCTTCGTCATCATCTTCAAGGCCACCCAGGTACTGAACTTTGCCGCCGGAGCCCTTTCGATGGCCGGCGCCATGTTCATGACCATCCTCATTTCCGACGGTGGCTTCCCGCTGCTGCCCTTCGCCAACCCGTTGGCCCCAGCCGAGGGCGAAACGGCTGGCATTGTGCTGTTCTTCGTCCACGTGCTGATCGCTCTGGCCTTGGCTGCGATCTTGGGACTGATCATCGAGCGAGTTGCCATCCGCCCGATGGTTGGGCAGCCACTCTTCGCCATGGCGGTGATCACGCTCGGGATCGAGATCGCGATCCGCCCGTTCAATCTCGACGCCACGGCGCTCGAGGGTCGCCAGTTGGGGGTCCCGTGGGGGGCCAACGCCTGGGACTGGGGTGGCGCCGTTGTGCCGAAGTCGTATCTGGTGGCAGTGATCGTCGCTGCGATCGCCGGCGTGTCCGTGCTGTTCTTCTTCCGCACCAAGCTCGGGGTCGCCATGCGGGCGGTCGCGTTCGATCAGGAAGCAGCGATGGCCCAGGGCATCAACGTCGGCCGAGTCTTTGCCATCGCCTGGGCGATGGGCACTGCTCTGGCTGCGCTCGGTGCGATCGTCTACGGGATGGCTCCGTTCCCGCCCGGCGGCTCGGTGAGCCAGGAGATCCACCCGTTGCTCGCCCTTCGGGTGCTGCCCGTGATCGTCCTCGGTGGCCTCGACTCGGTCGCTGGGGCGATCTACGGCGGGCTGATCATCGCCACGGCCGAGGTGTTCGCCGGTCAGTACCTGTCGCAGTGGAACTCGACCCTCGGCTCGGGTTACTCGACCATCGTTCCCTACCTGGTCATGCTGTTCATGCTTCTGGTGAAGCCGTACGGCTTGTTCGGTACTCCCGAGATCCGGAGGGTCTGACATGGCGTTCAACCGGCCGCTGCTGCGGACCTCCTACGAACAAGACGCTGCGGTCTTCCCGTCGTACACCCAGAAGGGGATGGCGGCAGCGTTTGGTGTCGTGTTGGTGTTGATGGGGCTAGGCGCGCCCTACATCAGTGCGGTTCCCGAGTTCTTTCTCGGTTCCACCTGGATCAACCCCATCACCAACATGCTGCCGCTGGCCATCGCCGCGCTCGGCATCAATATTCTTGTTGGGGTAACCGGTCAGGTATCGCTCGGCCACGCCTTCTTCATGGGTGTTGGTGCGTACACGGCTGTGGCTCTCGGTGGAAACGGTGACGAGTGGCAGGCATGCGTGCCCTTCCACGAGGAGATCGGACTCTTGGAGGAGCGGGGTCAGTGCGGCCTGGGTCTCCCGATCTGGGTGTGGCTCCCGTTCTCGGGTGCCGTCGCCGCTGTGGTGGGAATCCTGGTGTCGCCTGCTGCGATGAAGGTTCGTGGGTTGTATCTGGCGATCGTTACCGTCGGTTTGGTCTTCATCGGCCTGCATCTCGGACGGATGTTCCCGGAGTACGCCGGCGACTTCGAGTCGGGCCGCAAGTGGCCGACGCTCGACTTCAAGCTCTGGAAGGAAGAGACGCCCCTCATCGAGTTCACCGAGGACGGCACCTGGTTCGGACTCATCCATCTCAGCGAGGAACAGAAGCAGTACTTCCTGCTCATGGCTCTGCTGGGCGGCTTCATTCTCCTCGCCAAGAATCTTGTGCGCAGTCGAACTGGCCGTGCCCTGCAGGCGATTCGCGACCGTGATATCGCCGCCGAGGTCATGGGGGTTCCCGAGTTCCAGTACAAGCGACTGGGGTTCGCCATCAGTTCGTTCTACGCCGGCGTCGGTGGTGCACTCTGGGGTTCGTACCTGGGTCGGCGTTCCCCGGTCGACTGGTCATTGTTCCTGTCGGTCGATTTCATTGCGATCATTTTGATCGGTGGTGCCGGGACGATCGCCGGCACGATGCTCGGGGCTGTGTTCGTGGAACTCACTCCCGAGGTCGTGAAGCACCGCACCGAATGGTTGGCCGAACAGATCGACGCCAGCAATATCTTCACACCGATTGCCAATTTCTTGCTCACCACGGGTGAGAGCGGTGACTTCGGTCCGATCAACATCGGCACCGTGGCCCCGGGCTGGACGATGAGCGTGTTCCAGTGGAACTTCGTCATCTACGGCGTCCTGATCGTCGTCTTCTTGATCTTCGAGCCGCTCGGCTTGTACGGCATTTGGATCAAGATCCGCAACTACTGGAAACGGTGGCCGTTCAGCTATTAGCGGCTCCATCGACAAGACTCACTCATACGACACAGACGTCCTGTCTGGGTCGAACACAGATCTGACGGGGTTCGCCTCGCGGAACGCTCGGCCGCCTGCCGAGCGGGCACACAACCATGGAGGGATCCAAACGTGCGACGATTGAAAGTATTGCTGGCGCTTCTGCTGGCACTGTCGATGCTCGCAGCCGCGTGTGGTGGCGATGACGACAGCAGCGGAAGCGATGATGGAGGCTCCGACTCGTCCGATGACGGCGGTGATGACGGCGGCGACAGTGGCGGTGATGACGGCGGCGACAGTGGCGGTGATGACGGCGGCGAGATCGCAACCGACTATGGCGTCGATGCCGAGAACAAGATCATCTACGTTGGTCTCAACGCCGACCTGACCGGCCCGTTCGCCTCGCTCGTCGCGGAGATTGTCGCGTCGCAGGAGGTCTACTGGGAGGTCTTCAATGCGAACGGCGGCTACAAGGGCTGGACGGTCGAGCCGGTCGTTCTCGACTCCGGCTACCAGACCGACATCGGCATCCAGAACTACGAGACGCTCGCTCAGGAGAGCAGCGACGGCGTTCTGATGATCACCGAGAACACCGGTTCGCCGATCACCGCAGCGATCGCTGAGCAGGCGGCCGAGGACAATGTTCTCGTCATCCCGCTGTCGTGGGCATCGCTGTGGCCGGACCCAGCCTTCGGTGCTGCCATTCTCGAAAAGCAGACCACGTACTGCGTCGAGGCCATGAACGGTGTCGAATGGCTGGCTAGCAAGGTCGAGTCCGAAGGACTCGATCCGGCGCTCGCCATCATCGGCCGTCCCGGTGAGTACGGCGAAGACGGGTCTGTCGGTGCTGCGCTGGCGGCTGAGGAACTCGGTATCCCGGTCGTGTACGACGGGACTGGTGCTGTGGCCGGTGACGACCGAAGCGCTGTCATCGCCGAGCTCGTCAGCTCGGGGGCGACGATGGTCTGGGTGACCCTCACCCCCGGTGAGCTCCTCGACATCTTCGGCAACTCCGTGAGCCAGGGTCTTCAGGCCTACTGGTCGGGCAGCTCGCCGTCGTTCAACTACCTCGTCCACATGCCGTCGGACTTCGCGGCTGAGTTCAGCGAGTACTACTTCCAGTCCCAGTACCAGGCGCCGTGGGCCACCCCAGGCATCCCGGGCATGGAGGACATCATCGCTGCGATGGTCGAAGCTCGTCCCGAGCTGAGCATCTCTGACGTGTTCACCACCGGTTGGATCGAGGGCATCATGGCCGAGACCCTCATCAAGGCGGCCATCGACCAGGGTGACCTCACTCGGGCCAACATGGTGGCGATCTCGCAGGATCCGTCCTTCAGCGTCGACTTCAAGGGCCTCTCGGCCAATCAGTCGTGGCCAGCGGACTACAACGAGGCCGTTGTTCGCTCCAGCTGGATCTACGACGTCGATGCGACGAAGTTCAACCTGATCCCGCTCGGCGACTACACGCCGGAGAACCCGGGCTCGACCGGTCTGATCCCGATCGAGCAGGATTACGTCGGTTCGGTGGCCGAGAACTTCGTGTTCGACGGTCCCTGCATCGAAGCCTCAGGCTGATCCACATCGCTCAGCACTGACAGTGTGCTCCTGAGCGGGTCGGGGCTTCGGCCCCGGCCCGCCGGGTGCGCTCACCTTCCGAACCGTGGTTCGGCGGGTGGTCGGACCCGCCCTGATGGCATGGTCTTTCGTTCTCGTCAATTCGTGGAGGTCGAGCGTTGCTCGAAGTAGCGAACCTAGAAGTGGTCTACAACGAGGTCATCCTCGTGTTGCGTGGCCTGTCGCTCCAGGTGCCTGATGGTCAGATCGTCGCGCTCTTGGGCTCGAACGGCGCCGGCAAAACCACGACTGCTCGGGCCATCACCGGCCTGCTCGACGTGCACGAGGGCAAGTCCACCAAGGGGTCGGTGACCTGGAACGGCACCGAGATCACCGAGCACCTTCCTGCCAAGATTGTGGAAGGCGGTATCTCGCAGGTGATGGAGGGACGGCGTATCTTCGGCGAGCTGACCGTTGACGAGAATCTCTCGTGTGGGGCGTTCACCAACCGCGCCAACATGGACGCCAACTATGACCGAGTCATGGATCTGTTCCCGCGACTCAAAGAACGCAACACCCAGGTTGCCGGCTACCTGTCGGGCGGTGAGCAGCAGATGCTTGCGATCGGCCGAGCGCTGATGGCTGATCCGAAACTGCTGATCCTCGACGAGCCGTCGCTCGGTCTTGCTCCGATGCTGATCGAACAGATCCGTGACATCATCGTCGACATCAACAAGCAGGGTGTTTCGGTGCTGCTCATCGAGCAAAACGCCATGATGGCGCTGTCGATTGCCAACTTCGGGTATGTGATGGAGTCGGGCAAGGTCGTGATGGACGGTCCGGCCCAGAAGCTGCTCAACGACGAGGATGTCCAGGAGTTCTACCTGGGGCTCCACGGCGACGGTGGCGAGCGCAAGTCGTTCCGTGACGTCAAGCACTACAAGCGCCGCAAGCGCTGGTTGTCCTGAGGAGGAGTCGAGACCATGAGTGAACACATCCTCGAAGCCGACGGCATCACCCTCCGATTCGGTGGTGTCACCGCCATCCACGACGTGAGCTTCCACGTCGAGCCGGGTGAGCTGTTTTCGATCATCGGTCCGAACGGCGCAGGGAAGACATCGATCTTCAACACCATCTCGCAGGTGTATCGCCCCCAGGAGGGTGACATCCGTTGGAAGGGCGAGTCGATCATGGGGCATCGACCCGACTACGTCGCCGAACTCGGCATCGCACGCACGTTCCAGAACATCGAGTTGTTCCCGCAGATGACGGTGATCGAGAACCTTTTGCTGGGCCGCCACATCCGTATGAAGCAGAACTGGTTCCAGGGGATGCTCTGGTTCGGAGCTGCGAAGGCTGAGGAGATGGAGAATCGCCGTCGGGTCGAGGACATCATCGACTTCCTCGAGATCGAGGAATGGCGCAATCACCCGGTTGCGCTGTTGCCGTACGGCATCCAGAAACTGGTCGAACTCGGACGCGCGCTTGCGATGGATCCTGAGCTGCTTTTGCTCGACGAGCCCGTCGCCGGGATGAACCTCGAAGAGACTGAAGACATGGCTCGCTTCATCCTCGACATTCGTCGTGAGTTGGGCATCTCGATGGTGATGGTCGAGCATGACATGGGTCTCGTCATGGACATCGCTGATCGGATCATGGTGCTCGACTTCGGTGAGAAGATCGCCGAAGGCACCCCGGAAGAGGTGCAGCAGGATCCGAACGTGATCGCGGCCTATCTCGGATCGAGCGATCTCCACGTCGCTGCAGAGTGAACGTCGCGATCGGGACGTGTGGCAGGGGCTGTCGAACTCACACTCGTTCAACTTGACATCGTCAAAGCCTTAACCATATGCTGGGGAGCGGTTCGGGGGAGTTCGTATGCGTGCGGTCGAAAGTTTCGTTGCCGGAACGTGGGTCGCCGGTTCCGGCGGACGGCCAGTCCACGACGCCGTCACCGGCGAGATCATCGCCTCCGTGTCCAGCGATGGAGTCGATCTCGGCGCCGCTCACGCCTACGCCCGCGACATCGCCGCGCCGGCCCTGCGGCAGCTCACCTTCCATGATCGCGCCGCAATCCTCCGAGCTCTCGGCAAGGCACTCCTCGCCGACACCGATGAGCTCTACGTTCTGTCGCACTCGACGGGTGCCACTCGATCTGATGCCACCATCGATGTCGACGGTGGTGCGGGCGCCCTCCTGGCCTACTCGGGTATCGGCCGCAGAGAACTGCCCAACCGCACGGTCTGGGTCGATGGTGACGTCGAGAAGCTCAGCCGCGACGGCTCGTTCCTGGGACAGCACATCATCACCCCACGCCACGGGGTTGCGCTGCAGATCAACGCCTTCAACTTCCCGACGTGGGGCATGCTCGAGAAGTTCGCGCCGGCATTCCTGGCCGGCGTACCTTCGATCGTCAAACCGGCCACGCCGACCGCCTACGTGACCGAGGCGGTCGTGCGAACGATCATCGACAGCGGGCTGCTCCCCGACGGTTCGCTGCAGTTCGTTGCCGGTTCGATCGGCGGACTGATCGACCTCCTCGACGAGCAGGACACCCTCTCCTTCACCGGCTCCGCTGCAACCGCACGCATGTTGCGGGGCCACACCGCGGTGCTCGATCGAGGGGTTCGTTTCAGCGCCGAAGCCGATTCGCTCAATGCTGCCGTCCTTGCGCCGGCCGCCGGGCCCGACACCGACGAGTTCGGTCTGTTCGTCGACGAGATCGTCAACGAGATGACCGCCAAGGCAGGTCAGAAGTGCACTGCCGTTCGCCGAGTGATCGTGCCGGCCCGACATGCAGGCGCAGTCGAGGAAGCGCTCGTCGAACGGCTCCGCACCGTCACGGTCGGTGATCCCTCGGCGCCCGACACCGAGATGGGCGCGCTGGTCGGCCTCGGTCAACGCGACGACGTCCGGGACGCAGTCGACCGGGTCGGGGGTGTCAGGGTGTTCGACACATGCGAGTTCGTGGGCGTCGACCCGGAGCGGGGCGCCTTCATGGCCCCCACGCTGCTTCGGGCCACCGACGCAGCGACCAGCCTGGCTCACGTCGTCGAGCCCTTCGGACCGGTTGCCACGCTGATGACCTACGAGACCCTCGACGAGGCCGTCGATCTCGTGGCGAAGGGCCGCGGCAGCCTCGTTGCCTCGGTCTACGGGCCCGACCTCGGCGAGGCCGCCGCCATGACCCTCGGGATTGCACCCCACCACGGGCGGGTGCACACCATCGATGCGTCGTCGGCAGCTGCGTCCACCGGCCACGGATCTCCACTTCCTCAACTCGTGCACGGTGGCCCGGGTCGGGCAGGAGGTGGTGAGGAACTGGGAGGGCTGCGCAGCGTGTTGCACTACATGCAGCGCACCGCAGTGCAGGGCTCGCCAGATCTTCTGACTGCCGTCACCGGCACCTGGGTCGACGGTGCCGTCCGTCGCGACAAGGGGCATCCCTTCACCCTGTACTTCGACGAACTGGAGGTGGGTGACTGCCTCGACACTGGACCTCGCGTCATCACCCTCGACGACATCGAGCACTTTGCCCACTTCACCGGCGACCTCTTCTACGCCCATATGGATGAAGAAGCAGCCCGGGCGAGTCCGATCTTCGAGGGCCGGGTCGCGCACGGGTATCTGGTGCTGTCGATGGCGGCGGGCCTGTTCGTCTGGCCCGACCCCGGGCCGGTGCTCGCCAACTACGGGGTCGACAACCTCCGATTCGCAACGCCGACCTACCCCGGTACCGAGATCCGGGTGATCTTCACCTGCAAGGAGAAGTCGTTGCGGGCCGGCGCCGGGTATGGGGAAGTTCGCTGGGACACGAAGGTGGTCGACCAGGACGACAATGTGCTTGCCAGCTACGACGTGCTCACCATGGTCGCAGAGAAGGAACCCACATGAGCCAAGAACACTTCGACGCGCTGATCGAGGCGGACGAGCGCATCGAACCTGATGACTGGATGCCTGACGACTACCGCAACACGCTGGTCCGTCAGATCGCCCAGCACGCCCACAGTGAGATCATCGGGATGCAGCCGGAGGGGGAGTGGATCACCCGTGCGCCATCGCTTCGACGCAAGGCAATTCTCACTGCCAAGGTCCAGGACGAAGCCGGGCACGGCCTCTACCTCTACGGCGCCGCCGAGAGCCTCGGCACACCGCGCGCCGAACTGCTCGACCGTCTGCACGCCAAGACCCAGAAGTACTCGAGCATCTTCAACTACCCGACACCGGAGTGGGCCGATGTCGGTGCGATCGGCTGGCTGGTCGATGGTGCCGCCATCATGAACCAGGTGCCGCTGTGTCGCTGCTCGTACGGACCCTACGGCAGGGCGATGGTGCGGATCTGCAAGGAAGAAAGCTTCCATCAGCGGCAGGGCTACCAAATCATGCTGTCCCTCTCGGAGGGAACACCCGAACAGCAAGCCATGGCGCAACGAGCGCTCGATCGATGGTGGTGGCCCTCGGTCATGATGTTCGGCCCACCCGACGGCGACTCGCCGAACACCGGGCGCAGCATGGCCTGGGGGATCAAGCGGTTCACCAACGACGAACTTCGTCAGAACTTCGTCGATGCCACCGTGCCCCAGGCAGAACTGCTCGGCCTTACCCCACCAGACGACGCACTTGTGTGGAATGCCGAGCGAGGGCACTACGACTTCGGTGAGCCCGACTGGGACGAGTTCGCCCGCATGGTCCGGGGCGAAGGTGAGATCCCCGACCTGCGGATCGGGGTCCGTCGCGCTGCGCACGACGATGGTGACTGGGTCCGCGCCGCCGCTGCCGCCTACGCCGACAAGCAGGCTGCGCGGAGTGCGGCGTGAGCACGGTCTTCCCCCAGTGGGAGGTTTTCGTGCGGGCCCGCCGGGGCCTCGATCATCAGCACGCCGGTTCGGTCCATGCCCCCGACGGCGAGACGGCGCTACGCGCTGCCCGTGATCTGTTCACCCGTCGGCAGGAGGGAGTGAGCCTGTGGGTCGTGCCGTCGACCGAGATCGTCGCGTCCGACCCGGCCGATGTCGACGCGCTGTTCGGGCCCGCCGCCGACAAGGCCTATCGCTTCCCCACGAACTACGACCTGCCCCCCGAAGTCGACCACATGTGATGGCTGCGGATCTGCTCACCCATGTGCTTCGGCAGGGCGACCGCGCACTGGTGCTTTCGCATCGGCTTGCGCAGTGGATCACACACGCCCCCACCCTCGAAGAAGACGTAGCGCTGGCCAACATCAGTCTCGACCTTCTGGGGCAAGCCCGCCATCTCTTCACCTATGCCGGCGAACTCGAAGGGGAGGGGCATGACGAGGACCATTTCGCGTACTGGCGAGATGCGTCCGAGTTTCGCAACCCGCTGCTCGTCGAACAGCCCAACGGCGACTTTGCCGTCACGATCGCTCGACAGGCGTTTCACGATCAGGCTGCGGTGCTGTACTGGGAATCGATGACCGACAGCGGCGACCCCACGATCGCTGCCCTCGCAGCCCGGGCCCGGAACGAGACCGCCTTTCATCTGCAGCACTCCGCCGGTTGGTTGATCCGACTCGGGGACGGGACCGACGAAAGTCGACGCAGGGCACAGGCAGCGGTCGATGCCATGTGGCCGTTCACATCGGAACTGCTCGGTGCCGACGACGAAGGAGCATTGCGAGCAGACGGTCTGATCGGGGAATCGATCGAATCCACCTGGCAGGTGGCGGTTGCCGACATCCTCCTCGAGGCCGGGCTCGAACGGCCGACCAGCACCGAACAGTGCACGGGTGGTCTGCACGGAGCCCACTCCGAACATCTCGAACCACTGCTCCACGAGATGCAGGGTCTCGCTCGCGCTCACCCCGGGGCGACCTGGTGACCGGGTTGCTCGACATCATTCGATCGGTCGACGATCCGGAGTTGCCGCACCTGACGATCGGCGATCTGGGCATGGTGCGTGACGTCGCAGTCGATGGTCGCATCGCTCGCATCCGAATCACGCCGACGTACACCGGCTGCCCGGCGACCGAGCAGATACGCGCCGACGTGGAAGCCGCAGTGATCCATGCCGGCTACGAACCGGTCGTCGAGTTCGAGATGGCCCCGCCGTGGTCGACGGACGACATCAGCCCCGAGGGACGAGCCAAGTTGCATGCGGCAGGAATTGCCCCTCCGGCACCGACTGGTGACGGACCGGTGTCGCTCGACCTGCCGATGCCATGTCCCCAGTGTGGTTCGCGTCGCACCCGACTGACATCGGCCTTCGGTGCTACTGCGTGCAAGGCGCTTCATGTGTGTGATGCCTGCCGCCAACCGTTCGAGTCGTTCAAGGCGATCTGATGACGGCTCCGGGGTTTTCGGCGCTGCGGGTGGTGGCGGTCGATCGTGACACCCCCGAGTCGGTGCTCCTGTCGCTCGATGCAGGCAATGATCCGGCATTCAGCTTCGCGCACGGCCAGTACCTCACCTTTCGACATGAGGTCGATGGGATCGAACTCCGACGCAGCTACTCGATCTGTGCCACTGCGCCGAGCGGGGTGCTCCGAGTCGGCGTCAAACGGGTCGACGGCGGTGCGTTCAGCACATGGGCCACGTCGGCGGTGCGGGTCGGCGATGTCCTCGAGGCGATGGCGCCGATGGGCTCGTTCACCCATGCGCTCGATCCTGAGGCGGCACGCGTCTACGTACTCGTTGCCGGCGGAAGCGGTATCACCCCGATCTACTCCATCGCTGCGACGGTTCTCGCTACAGAGCCCCAGTCGCGGGTCACGTTGTTGCAAGTCGACAGCACGACGTCATCGATCATGCTGCTCGATGACGTCGAAGCCCTCCGGAATCGGTACCTCGACCGGTTTCGGATCTGGCGCCAACTCACCCAAGAACCGGCTGGTCTCTCTCTCCTCGACGGTCGACCCGACGAAGCCAGCCTCGCCGAGTGCCTTCGTCGAGGAATGCTCGACGCCGACCCGGACCATGTGTTCCTGTGTGGCCCTGAACCGCTGGTCGAACTCGTCACGAAGGTGTACACGAAGCTTGGCGTCGGGCCTGAGCGAATCCACACCGAGCGCTTCACCACGGCGCAGTCCGGCCGTGCCCGCACCCGAGCGCAGGGTCCGGTCGACGAGTCGGTCACGCCGATCGGCTCCGGTACGGCACAACTCGCTGGGCGGCGCACGGAGTTCTCCCTGTACGACGGTGACACGATCCTCGACGCCGTCCAGCGGGTGCGGCCCGACGTGCCCTATGCATGCACAGCCGGTGTCTGCAGCACGTGCCGTGCGCACCTCGCCGACGGCGCGGTCGAGATGGGCGTCACCTATGGACTCGTGCCCGGCGAGGAGGACGCCGGGTACGTCCTCACCTGCCAGGCGGTGCCGACGACGAGTACCGTCAACGTCGACTTCGACGCCTAGAACCACGACGCCGAGAACACGGAGGACCGAAGCATGGGCTGGGAACCGATCGAGACCGCGTCGGTCGACGAACTGCGGTCGCTGCAAACCGAGCGGCTGCAGGCGACGCTCGTGAACGCCTACGACAACATCGCGCACTACCGGCGAGCGTTCGACAACGCAGGGGTGACCCCGGGAGACATCCGTGGTCTCGACGACCTGTCGGCGTTGCCGTTCCTCGTCAAGGACGACCTGCGCAACGCATATCCCTTCAACATGTTCGCCGTTCCCCGCGAACAACTCGTGCGGGTCCACGCCTCGTCGGGCACCACAGGCAAACCGACGGTTGTCGGCTACACCGCCGACGACATTCGTACGTGGTCGACCGTCGTCGCCCGGTCGATCTATGCCGCCGGTGGTCGGCCCGGCGATCTGCTCCACAATGCCTACGGGTACGGTCTGTTCACCGGTGGCCTCGGAGCACACTACGGCGCCGAGATGCTCGGCTGCACCGTCGTGCCCTTCGGTGGTGGCCAGACCGAGCGACAGGTCCAACTCATCACCGATTTTCGGCCTCGGATCATCACCGTCACACCGTCGTACTGCTTCAACCTGATCGACGAAATGGAGCGGCTCGGTCTCGACCCCGCAGCCTCGTCACTCGAGATCGGCATCTTCGGGGCCGAACCGTGGTCGGAAGGAATGCGAGCGGAGATCGAGGCCAGACTGGGAATCGACGCAGTCGACATCTACGGGCTGTCAGAGGTCATCGGCCCGGGCGTGGCGCAGGAATGTGTCGAAACCAAGGACGGGTTGACGATCTGGGAAGATCACTTTTTCCCCGAGATCATCGATCCCGAGACCGGCCACGTCCTCGCCGACGGCGAGGAGGGTGAGCTCGTGATCACCTCGCTCACCAAGCAGGCACTGCCGGTCATCCGCTACCGCACACGAGACATCACCCGACTCCTCCCCGGGACCGCTCGAACCATGCGCCGCCTCGAACGCATCACCGGTCGCAGTGACGACATGTTGATCATCCGCGGCGTCAACGTCTACCCCTCACAGATCGAAGCCGAACTGCTGCAGATCAGCGGACTGTCGCCGCACTATCAGCTGCACAAAGGCTCCGACGGGAACATGGCAACCCTCACCGTCAAGGTCGAGCGGGCCGAGGACGCCACCAGCGAGGATGCAGCCGGCTTGGCGGCCCGAGCCGAGCAGCGGATCAAGACCATGGTCGGCGTTTCGACCACGGTCGAGGTCGTCGAGCCGGGTGAGGTCCCCCGCAGTCAGGGCAAGGCGCAGCGGGTCGTCAGCTGACGTCGTCAGGCAGACGGACCGAACTGATCCGACGCATGAGGTCGGTCAGCATCACCAGTTCGTCGTCGGTCAGATCACCGAAGAGCACTCGCTCCCGGGTGTTTTGTCGTCTGTAAGCCGCTTCGAGTCGGGTTGCTCCGTCATCGGTCAGGTACACGGTCACGACCCGACGATCGATCGACTCGCGACGTCGATCGACAAGACCGTTGCGTTCGAGGGTGTTGACTGCCGACGAGATCGCAGCTCGACTCAATCCGGCGAGGCGAGCGATCTCGTGGCTTTCCAGTGGCCCCAGCACCCACAAGATGAACATGACGCGAAAGCCTGCGAGTGACCAGCCGGCGGGACGGTGGATCTCTGTCTCGAGATCGCTGAACATGCGGCCAGCAAGCCGGAACACACCGAACATGGCGCGAAAGGTCACCGGATCGAGATCCAGCGCTGCGATGTGCTCTGCAGCGCTGTCCTCGAACTCGCCCGCCCGGACGCGGCGCTCGGTCATGACGGTGCCGGCGCAGGGCCATCGGACGAGACCATCTTCGTCTTGCCCCGGAACAGTGCGATCACGCCGTCGGGCCCCCGTACCTCGACGTGAAACAGGCCGGTGCGACCTCGACGAGCGCTCTCGGTCGCAGTTGCGGTCAGGCGATCTCCGACCCGGGCCGGAGCCAGCCAGTCGATCGATGCGTCCGATGCCAGGTGGGTGCCACCGAGGCCGTTGCTTGCGAATGCCATGGCTGCGTCGGCAAGCGAAAAGATCACGCCCCCGTGGCAGACGTCGAGTCCGTTGCACATCGTTTCCGTCACCGTCATGTCGACCGTCGCCGTCGCCGGACCGACCGCCGAAACAACCATCCCCAGCGCATGGGCGACCCGGTCACCTGCAAACATCACGTCCCGCGCCGCCTCGGCTCGGGCCTGCGCCTCCCCAGAACCATTCACGAGGAGATCATCTCACCTTTGACGGTCAAGCGATAGCGGGCAGCATCAACGGACGCACGTGCACTCGACCTTGTCTTCCATCGCCTGCCATTTGTACGCCCGCGGTTCGGAACGCACCCCACACCCGGTGCACCGCAACGCCCACTGCGTCCCGACGGCTTGCAGTGCCACCGGGTGCTCGCCCGTCGACAGACGGGGTTTCTCCCTGACTTGGCGGGGCTGACGGATCTCGGGCAGTTCGGGACTCACCATCTCGAGATACGGCTGCGCATCGGCGGTCCACTCGGTGATCTCGTCGGCCGACAGCTCAGGAGCAATGAAGTCGCCAACCGTTTCGGGCTCCTGCAACACCGCCGGTCCGGCGTAGTCGAGGAATGTCGCCAACTGGTCGAATTCGTTCGGCCGGAAGATTTTCGATGACTCGGCGATGCCCTCGATCTCTTCGAGGAAGCCGTCGCGATCTTCGGAGAATCGGGGATCTTCGAGGGTGTCGGCCGCGAAGATGATGACGAACCGGGCGCCGCTTCCCAGCGGTTTGCGACGAAGGATTCGACCCATCCGCTGGATCATCTGGCGTCGGGTACGGCTCGCCGACACCACGAGACCGAGGTTTGCGTTGGGAACGTCGACCCCTTCGTCGAGGACACGCGGTGCCGCAACAGCATCCAGCGTGCCGTCTCGGAGGTCGTCGAGGATCTCCGCCCGATCTCGGCGTCCCGTGTCGCCGGTGATGATTTCGATATTGACGTGAGGATCGAGCCGAACGATGGCGTGGTTGGCAGCGCGCACCGTTTCGGTGAACAGCAGTGCTCCCTGCGCATCCTTGATCGCATCGGCGAACCGTCCGAGGGCCTCGTACTTTGCCGAGCTGGTCGCCACGATCTCGCGCCGCGCCGTGAACGCGTTGAGGTACTCGTTGGCTGCACGACCGTCAGGACCGGCATCGTTCGCCGCCAGATGGTGGACCGCCGCCAGGAAGTCACCGAATGGTTCGTGAGGGATTCCCTTGATCTGCTTGAGCTGGCGGCGGGCCGCCACGATGCGCCCCTCGCTGGCGTCGTATTCGGTGCGCTCCTCGGAGGTGAGCGGCACTGCCATGAAGCCGACCCGGGGTTGGGCGCACACCCCGTCCTCGATCGCCGCACCGAAGTCGTAGCGGTAGCAGATGCCACCGAAGTAGGGCAGCAGGATCGTCTCGACCGCATCGTCGGAACGTTCGAGCGTGGCGGTGAGACCGAGCCGCTCTTGGTACTCGGGGAGCAGGCTCTTGCGCAGCACGGCGCCGCCGAATCCATGGCATTCGTCGGCGACGAGGATGCCGCCGCGCTCCGAGGTCGGCAGCGGTACCCGGCTTGCCGCCGAGTGACGGGTGGTGACGAGGACATCGCAATCGATTGGGCGATCACGGTATCCATCGCCCAGTCGGCCGATCTCTGCGTCGGGCATCCACCGGCTCAGTCGCTCGTGCCACTGCTCCATCAGCACCCGTGACGGCACGATCACGAGGGCGAAGAGGCCTCGGGTGACTGCGTCGTCGATAGCGGTCAGTGCAACATCGGTCTTGCCGGAACCGGTCACGGCTTCGATGACACCGCGGCGGCCGCAGCGGTGCCACGCCATCAGCGCATCGCGCTGCCAGCGGTAGAGAGGATGAGATGACAAGGCATTCAGGCTACGACCACGGCCCGGTGTCCCGAAACGTCAGCCGATGATGCCTTGCTCGCGCAGCTCGGTGATGTCGGCGTCGTCGTAGCCGAGTTCCCGCAGCACCTCGTCGGTGTGCTCACCGGCCAAGCCGATCTGGGGGATGAACTCCGGCTGGGTCGCCGACCAGGTGCCGGGTGGCCCAGCCTGCCGAAGCCCTGCAGCCGTCGGGTGATCCCACTCGTGAATCACCCCGTTGTTGACGACCTGCGGGTCCGACACGACCTGATCGCGGGGCAGGGCCGGCCCGCACGGCACGCTGTTCTCGGCCATCTTCTCGACCACGTCGGCCGTCGTCATTGCAGCCAAGCCGACCCGGATGGCTGTCATGGCGGTCTCGGCCCGCTCGGGCTCGGCGGTGAGTTTGCCCGGGGTGCAGTAGTTCTCGTCGGCGAGCAAGTCGTCGCGGCCGATAACCCGCCACATGCCCTCGAGCTGACCTGCGGTCGCCAGGAAATACACGACCTGTCCGTCGGCGGTGTCGATCAATTGATACAGATCTTGGGGCCGGTGGACACGCAGCCCCGAGGTGTGGGTGAGGTCGGCCATCCCGTCGGGCCAGAACCACGACAGCGCAGCATCGAGCATCGCCAACTCGATGTGTTGGCCACCGGCCCCACCGGAACGTGCGAACAGTGCCGCAGTGATCGACTGGGCAACGGTGTGGGCGGTCGCCTTGTCGGCCACGAGGGTTCGCATCAGGTCGGGGAAGGGCAGCGCCTCACTCACCTGACTGTGGACCATACCGGTCAGTCCCTGGATCACAGGATCGAGTACCGCTCGTTGGCGGTATGGCCCCGTGGTGCCGAAGCCGGACACCGATGCATAAATGACGTCGGGGTTGCGGGAACGAATGGCCTCGTAATCGATCCCCAAACGTTCGACGACCCCGGGTCGGAAGTTCTGGATCACGACGTCGCTGCGGCCGGCGAGCTCGAGGACCAGCTCGACCCCCGCCGGGGTGGTGACATCGATGCCGATGCAGCGTTTCCCACGGTTGCAATTGGCATAGAGCCCACGAACATGGTCAGGGCCGGTGGTGCGGGTCAGCTCACCACCGATCGGCTCGACCTTGATCACATCGGCGCCCTGCTCGGACAGGATCTGGGTTGCCAGAGGACCGGCGACCACCTGGCTCAGGTCGAGGATGGATACGCCGGCCATGGGTCCTGCCATGGTCGGTGAGCTTACGACCGGTGAGCGGTGGGGCTGAAATGCCGACGATCACACCTCGAACGCGACCTTGATCGCCCCCCCGGCTCGGTCGGCTGCGGTCTCGAACGCCTCTTCGCAGCCATCGAGCGGAAAGCGATGGGTGATCAGCGCTGCCTCGATGTCGGGTCTGGTCGCAAGCGCGTTGGCCGCAGCGGAGAAGTCGCGCTCAGGAACTCGACACCGGTAGGCCATGGCCGGCAGCAGCTCGATCTCTTTCACGCATGCGGTAACCGACAGCGCGGCGGGATCCCACAGCGTGCCGACAAGGCCGACTCGTCCACGGGCGACCACATGGGCCATTGCCTCAGCCAGCGAGTCGGTGGTGGCGACACAGTCCATGACGACGTCGTAGGCGCCGTCGACAGCGAGGGAGGCACCGAGGGCCTCGGCTGCGTGCTGCTGATGGGGATGTCGAGCCGAGATGTCGCAGGCGATGCCGCGGTCACGAAGCATGGCGACGGTTGCGAGACCGATCGGTCCGGCGCCGATCACCAGTACGCGATCCTCGGGCCCGACCCGAGCACGGTCGAGGCCGTGATGGGCGACGGCGAGCGGTTCCACGAGACTGCCGGCCGACAGGGGGACGCCGGTCGGCAACGTGACGAGCGCGTCGGGTGGGACAACGATCGACTCCGCCATCCCGCCCGGCACCGCGATTCCGAGAAAGGTCGGCCCCGACTCGCAGGTCGGAAGGTGACCGCTTCGACACGATGCGCACGTTCCGCACCCGAGGATCGGCTCGATGGCGACCGCAGTGCCGTCGGGAGTGGTGCCGCAGAACTCGTGGCCCAGCACCATTCCCTCGGCGATGCCCAGCCCGAGCAAGTGAAGGTCGGAACCGCAGATGGAGGAGGTGTGGATCCGGATCCGGACACCATCGCCGGTCGACTCGGTCTCCTCCACAAGCGTGGGGGTTCCGTCGATCACGCGAATGGCTTTCATGACGTCAGTTGAGCACCGATTCGTATCGCTCACCACACCGATGTCGATCGCGCTCGAGACTCGTCGGCCTCGTCACTGGCGTCAGAGGTCGGAATGCGGCTACTCGGCCTCGTCGGTGGCGTCGGACGTTGCGGTGTCGGCGACCGGCGCGTCACCCGCAGCATCCTCGGCGTCGTCGTCGGTCCGGTCGGTCTCGCCGGGTGCCTCGTCGCTCGACTCGGCTGTTGCCTCGTCGGGCGCTGCTTCTGAGGCGGATTCCTCGGGTGGGTCGGTTTCGGCGTCGGACCCTGTTTCCGGTTCGGGTTCCACCCCGTCGCGGATGCGTTTCCATGCCTCGGAGGCCTCGCGATAGGCGTCTTCGGCCTCGGCCCGCTCTTCGGCGGAACCACCGTTGGAGAGCTTCTTGACACGGGCGGCGGCCTCGTCCTTGGCTCGCTCGGCCTTCTTGATGCGCTTCTCGCGGCGGGTCCGCTCACGGTCGGCGTCGACGTACTCGTTGAAGAGCGTCAGCGCTGCGGAAGTTTCGTCGTCGAGTGCCGGAGCGATGTCGGAATCGGCCATGGGCACAGTCTGGCCGCTCGACGCCGAAGTCACGACCTCTGCAGCGTGCAGATTTGGTGCCGAATCAGTCGGTGGGGATGCGACGCTTCTCGTCGCGCATGTCGAAGACCACCTTCACGCCGCCGCGAGAACCTGCTTCGGCGGCGTGGGCGAGCGCAGCCACGTAGCGGGCGAGGGGGTAGGTGGCGGAGACCATGCGATCGAAGGGCACCTTGCCGGCCAACTCGAAGGCGAGGTCGTAGCTCGTCGTTCGCCGGCCGTCAGCAAGCTCCTCGGTGCCGTAGGTGTACGTGCCGATCAGTTCGGTCTCCCGATGCCAGAGTGCAGTGAGGTCGAGATCGACCACCCCCGGCATGCCGACGAGGATGACCCGACCCCGCGGTCGACACATGCCAATCGCAGCCTCGATCGAGGCTGCCGAACCGACGGCGTCGATCACGACGTCGGCACCGCCGGAGAGTCGGCTCCCCACCATGAACGATCCACTTGCCCGCCGAACGGCACGTGCGAGTTCTCCCGGTGCGCACACGACATCGGCCCCGAACTCGTCGGCAAGCGCTCGCTGGACGGGGTACTTGGCGCCGATCATGATCGAACCGGCGGGGGTGAGGTGACGCACCGCTGCGGCCGTGACGAGACCCATGGTTCCCGCACCGATGATCGCAACCGTCTGGCCGTCACCGATATCGGCCCGCAGGGCGGCGTGAACACCGCCGGCGACCGGCTCGATCATCACGGCGAGTTCGTCGGACATCCAGTCAGGTACGTCATGCAGTTGGCTCGGATGGGCGACGAACTCGGTGGACCACCCACCGCCGGTCGACTCGCAGAAGCCTGTTTGCAGACCCGGCTCGAGATGGCCGCAGGTGAGGTGGCGGTAATCGTTGCCGTCGGCGGGCCGGGCCCCCGCAAAGGGGGGCTCGAAGCCCCGACATTCGTGGCCCAGCACCGGTTCGAGTACGACCCGTCGGCCATCAGCCGTCTCGGCGACGACCTCGTGGCCGGGAACGAACGGGAAACTCACGAACTCCTCGAAGTAGCGCGATGCGTGACCGTCGATGGTCGACAGGTCGGAACCGCAGATGCCCGAGAGTCGGGGGTACACGCGGATCCAGTCCTGCGTCGGAAGCGTCGGGCCATCGTCATCGACCAACGAGAGCGGTCCGACCGCTGCGCCGGCGCCCGGCCGCAATCTCGAGGCGAGCATCGCAGCCGCATAGCGGCCTTCCTTGCGCGAGAACCGGAGCGCTTTCACGTCGCGGAGGTTACTGCGTCGTCACGGGTCCGCACGAGGCGCAGGGCCGAAGGGATGCACAGGGTCGCAGCCAGACAGGCGGCGATCATGGCGAACCCGAACCCGGCTCCGAGCGCGTCGGCGATGGCAGGATCGACGGCATCGGCATCCCCACCGAGGAGCTCACGTACCGCTTCGACATCGCCGGTGCGGCGATCGACGGTGGTGAGGATCAGCGCACCGACGATGCCGACGCTGTACGTGATCATGAGGGTGCGGACGAACTGATGGGCCGCCGACACCCGACCCATCTCCGACGCCGGTGACCGTTCCTGCAAAACATTGACGCCCGTGGTGGAGATGCTGCCGACCCCGAGCCCGGCAATCACCAATGAGGTCGAAAGGAACCACAGTGGCGCACCACCGAGCACAGCGGCAGCAACGCCGTAGAACCCCGGAGCCAGGAACAGCGAACCGAACAGCACCACCCGTTCCCGACCGAAGATTTGCTGCGCTCGGCTCGACGACACCGCCCCTGCAGTCCAGCCCACCGACAGGTAGATGACCGAGAACGCCGCCACCGTGGTCGTGGTCCCCTCGACCGCTTTCAGGTAGACGGGAATGAAGGCGTGGAAACCGAGCGTTGCGCCGACGGCGAGCATCGATGTCGAGTGGATCGAGCGGTAGCGCGGACCCCAGACGTGTTCGAGCCGCATCACCGGATCGGCGACGCGGGGGGCGTGGACGACGTACCCGACGAGGCTGGCGAGACTGATGAGGGCGCCGATGACCACGGCCGTGATCGAGCCGTCGACCACGGCGAGGCCAGCGGCGCTGATCATCGTGACCAGCGCAATGCCGCGCATGTCGAAGCCTTGCCGACCGGCCTCTTCGGGGCGCTCGGGGAGCTGTCTCCATGCCAGCACTGCTGCCACGAGGGCGACGGGCACGTTGAAGAAGAAGACGCCTCGCCAGTCGACGACTGCGACCATCAGGGCCGCAACCGACGGGCCAGCAACGCTCATGACCCCCCAGACGATCGAGTTGGCGGCAAAGACCCGAGCTCGGCGGTCGGTCTCGTACGACAGTCCGATGACCGTCATCGTGACGGTGAACAGCAGTCCGGCAGCGATGCCCTGCAACGCCCGGGCTCCGACGAGGCCAACCATCGAGGGTGCGATGCCACACGCCATGGAGGTGAGGATGAACGCCACCACCGACCAGCGGAACACCCGGCGAGGTCCGAGACTGTCGACCAACGGGCCTGCAGCGAGGATCGCCACGCCCGAGGTGAGGAGTTCCGCCGAGATCGTCC
The DNA here is from genome assembly GCA_049437325.1 of Acidimicrobiales bacterium. Classification (GTDB taxonomy): domain Bacteria; phylum Actinomycetota; class Acidimicrobiia; order Acidimicrobiales; family Aldehydirespiratoraceae; genus UBA11606. The sequence goes on along the minus strand of JBMTIM010000002.1, from coordinate 21,509 downwards.
AGGGCAGCAGCGCCACGTTGCCCAGGTCGCTACCGACCTCGGGGAGGGCAGCTGCGACCGCAAGGTTGTTGTAGGCAATGATGCCGACACAGGCCATGACGGCGATGGTCAACCCGCGAGTCTCGGGACTGAAAATCGACTCGTTGACGGTCGGGGCGGCCATTCGGGAACGCTACTGGCGACGTCTCGCAATCGGCGAAGACGATCGTCACCGGCGGTGTCGATGTTGGACGTCCGCCGGAACCGAACCGATACTGCGTGCATGGGCATCGCCGTACCGTTCCCCGACACACAGCCTCCGGGCTACGAGTGGCTTGCCGACGAGCCGGCGTTCGACCCGGCCCGCCATCTCCAACTCGAATCCCCGGACGAGATCGTGATGCTCACCGAACTCGGCTATGACGAGACCGAGATCGCCAGCAAGGCCACCCCGGTGGCGGCGTCGTCTCCATTTCGCCTGCTCAGCGACGAGGGTGCTGCGATCATGCTCGATGTTGCTCGTCGACTTCGCCCGTTTGCGAAGTCGGCCGGCGATCGCATCGAGGCGATGACCCGAGGCGGCTGCTATCGGTCGCAGTGGCTGCGCGACCTGTGCATCAGCCAAGACGTCAACGCGCACATGGAGACGATCTACGGCATTGCGATTGCGCCACACGCAATGCCGCTTCACCTCGGTCATCTCAACTACGAACCGAGTCGGATCGACACGGCAATCGACAAGTGGCACCACGACACGCTTCCACTCGACTACGTGATGACCGTCACCGACCCGGCTGAGGTCGCCGGTGGCCGCTTCGAATATTTCCTCGGGACCAAGCGCGACGCCGCCGAGCTCGCCGCCGTCGGTCGTACCCCTCCCCCGGAGCGCACGGTGGTGCCCGAGTTCCCTGGTCCCGGCTATGCCATTGCGCTCCACGGCGACATGGTCGTGCATCGGGCCGGACCGCTCGTCGAACTCACCGAGCGCATCTCGATGGTCAACGGGTACGTCGCACTCGACACCAGTCGTGACGAGCAGAGCCGATCGGCCGATCTGGTCGTGGTCGACGATCCGAATGCGCTGTTCACGGAGTGGGCCAAGTTCGCAGCGTGGAGGTCGCACGGTCGCCTCGGTGATCTGATCGCCGGAATCGACTTCGATGCCGACCCGGAGTCGGTCGCTCGTCAACTCGAGGCGGCGGTGGGCGATGTGCATCAGGCGATTGTCGAGATGCGGGCCGGCGCTCACTCGGTGGATCACTACGGCGGTTGAGGCGGTCTTCACCGGCGCCGACGGTGTGTCGCCATCGGTACGTACGAGCGGTCCTCCTCTACGATCTTCGGTGTGAAGCTGGGACTCGGCCTCGAGCTGTATCGGGCGAAGACGGTCGAGATGCCGCTCGACCGGGTCATGCTCGCAGACCGGCTCGGGTTCCACTCCGTGTGGACCGCCGAGGCCTACGGCGCCGATGCACTCACTCCGCTGGCCTTCCTTGCTGCCCACACCGAGCACATCAAGCTCGGGACGGCGGTCGTGCAGTTGGCGGCCCGCACACCGGCTGCCACCGCTATGCAGGCCATGACGATCGACCATCTCGCTGGCGGGTCTCGAGTGATCATCGGGCTCGGTGTGAGCGGTCCCCAGATCGTCGAGGGGTGGTACGGACAGCCGTGGGGCAGCCCCAACCGCCGCCTGCGTGACTATGTCGCCATCATGCGCAAGGTCTTCGCCCGCGACGAACCCGTCGTGCACGACGGCGACGAGCTCATGCTTCCGTTCACCGGCCCGGGTTCGATCGGGGAGGGAAAGCCGCTCAGGTCCATCCTCCATCCGGCGGGGACCGTCGAGATCTGGATCGCCGCCGGTGGTCCGATGAACACCGCCCTGGCCGCCGAGGTTGCCGACGGGTGGCTGCCGATGGGCTACGGCCCCGACGGGTGGTCGCTTCACCACGCCCACCTGGAGCGGGGCTGGTCACGGCGCGGTGGGCGGCCTGGCGACTTCGCCATCATGGGGAATCTCACTGTCGAAGTCACCGACGACGTGCGGGCTGCGATCGATCGCAAGAAACCGCTCACCGGGATGTACGTGGGCGGCATGGGATCCGAGACCAACAACTTTCACCGCGACGCGATGGCTCGGCGCGGCTTTCCCGACGCAGCGGCCCGTATCCAGGAGCTGTGGCTCGCAGGCCGGAAAGACGAGGCGGTCGCCGCCGTTCCCGACGACTACATCGATGCCGGGGCGTTGTTCGGCCCCGCGTCACGGATCCGAGCGCGTTGGGAGGAGGTCGTGCCCGCTGGCCTCACCGGCGTGATCCTGCGGACCGAGGACGATCAAGCACTCGAGATTGCGGCTGACCTGACGGGAAGCCGCGATCGCACTGCGGATGCAACGGAGGAGCAGCCATGAACGACGCACTCGTCTCTGTCGCCGACGTCGGGGACGGAGTTCGATACCTGACGCTTGACCGACCTGAGAAGAAGAATGCCATCTCCACAGAGATGCGCAGCCAACTGCTCGCCGCACTCCAGGCTCACGACAACGATCCCGATGTTCGGGTCACGATCATCCGTGGTGCGGGCGACTGCTTCTCGGCCGGCTACGACCTGTCGGGTGGTCTCATGGACGAGCCGCCCTACCACTCTGCGCCTGGGGATGGGGCGTGGACCCGCCATGCCAGCGACGGCTGGCTATCGATCTGGGATCTCGCGAAGCCTGTCATCGCACAGGTTCACGGCTATGCGATGGCGGGTGCCACCGAGCTCGCAACCGCCTGCGATCTGATCTATGTGGCTGACGACGCCGTGATCTCGTACCCGGTCGTGCGCGTGGCCTCACCCCCGGATTGGCAGTATCACGAGCCGCTGCTCGGCATGCGTCAGGCGATGGAGCTGCTGCTCACCGGTGATGGCATCGACGGCCACGAAGCGATGCGGATCGGTTGGGCCAACCGGGCGTATCCGGCCGAGGTGCTCGAAGCGTCGGTGCGCGAGATCGCGGGCCGTATCGCCGGCGTTGCCACCGATCTGACCCAGCTCAAGAAGCGAATGGTCCATCGACAGTTCGACGTGCGAGGTGGTCGTGCGGCGATCCGGGCCGGTCAGGAGTTCCAGGCCCTTGCCGGGCATCAGGAATCGGTCCAGGCCTTTCGAGCCGACCCGCTCGGTGCCATGAAACGTGAGAACCGCAACAGGTGAACCGGGCCCCGTTTCAGGGCCCCGTTTCACTGGGACAGGGCGATCGGGATCCCCGCCGATCGACGACATCGAGAACCATCGAGAACTGTCGACGCGTCACTTGCAAACTCTGAGCACACGGGGCATGATCTCGTGACGAAATAGCATAGAAAAGCATCAGATCACTTTGCTCGCGAAGGGGTGAACGATTCGTCCCGTCACACCTTCGCCCGGGCTGATCGCCCGTAGGCCGCGTCATCTCCTCACCCCCCGGGAGATGGTGGCCTCGATCAGCCCGATCCCGCGTCGGCTCGATCATCGGGCCGGCACCCCTCACCCCCCGACGTGCGTGGTCGGATGGGGCCACGGTTCGACTGGTCACCGTTGTCGGTGACACTCGAGCCGTGGCCCTTCCGCCGGTCGTGAACACTGCAGACCGTGAACACTGCCGATCGTGAACACTGCCGATCGTGAACACTGCAGACCGTGAACACTGCCGCCCCACGGCGAGCTGCAGCCGTGATCGTCGAGGATCTAGGTGGGGTAGGTCACGCCGAGTTGTGCGAGCACGTCGTCGCACACCGAAAGAATCGCACGCGTGGTCGCCCACGGATTGCGAGGACTCTCCCGCACGCCTGCTCGCAGACAGCGATGCACCTCGTGCACCTGGTGGTGCAGTGACGCAGGAGCCAACCGCTGGATCGGACCGTCGTCGATCGCAAAGCTCGTCGCGGCATGGAAGGGAGCATGGAGTTCGAGCACACCGTCCCGGCCCTGAATGACGGCCGAGAGTGGCCCGTCCTCGTCGAGCCCACACGACAGCCGTGCGGTGAACCCATCCCATTCGGCATCGATCACGCATGTGGTGTCGACCCCGCCACTGACCGTCCCTGTCACCGTCCATGATGTTGGCGGGCCGGCGATCCACCAGGCGAGGGTGAGGGGATAGATGCCGAGGTCGAGCAGCGAGCCGCCTCCCTTCTCCAGCGATCGGAGACGGTGCTCGGGGTCGTCGGCAACGGAGATGGTGAAGTCGATCTCCATGCGCTTCACGGGACCGATCTCACCGTTGTGGACCCGACGCACCGCCTCCACCGGCGCCGGGTTGAACCGCATCCACATCGCCTCCATAACGAACCGATCGTTGGCTCTGGCGGCAGCGAACACTCGATCGGCGGTGGCCGCCGACAGGGTGAATGGCTTCTCGACCAGCACATGCTTGCCGGCCTCGAGCATCATGATCGCGTCGTGCATGTGGCCGGGTTGCAGGGAGGCGACGTAGACAACGTCAACATCAGGATCCGCTGCGAGGTCGGCATAGGAAGCGTGGGCGCGAGCGATGCCATGGTCGGCGGCGAAGGCGTCGGCTGTGGCCTGTGAGCGAGATCCGACCGCAACGATGGAGGCGTCGTCGACGCCGACGGCACCGAAGGCGTTCGTAAACGCCCGAGCGATCCGGCCGGTTGCGGCCACGCCCCAACGGATGGGTCCGACAAGTGCTTCCACCACGCGGATCGTACGGGGCATGATCGGGCCATGCCGAACGAGCCTGCGTCCGCGTCCTACCCCCGCCGCAGTGCGATCACCCGTCGGTTCTCCCTCGGGGCGCCGCGTGACATCCGTGTTGGTTCCGACGGTGCCAGGGTCGCATTCCTGCGTTCGACGGGCCCGGAAGATCCCGTGAACGCGCTGTGGGTCTTCGACGTCGAGACGCGCACCGAGCGTCTGATTGCCGACCCGAGCTCTCTCGGGGCAGACGATGGTGACCTCCCACCCGAGGAACGAGCGCGCCGAGAACGCGCTCGCGAGAGTGGTGGGGGGATCGTTGCGTACGACGCCGATCGAGAGCTCTCGCATGCCTGCTTCGCCCTCGGCGGACAGATCGGGCGAGCCGACCTCCGGGCCGGGACGGCGGAACTGTTGCGCACCGCTCCGGGCGGATTCGATCCGCGGCTGTCCTTCGACGGGTCGACCATCGCCTACGTCTGTGCAGACGCACTGCGGGTCGTCGATGCCGACGGCGACCGGGAGGTGATCGGTGAATCGGGCGCAACCATCTCGTGGGGATCGGCGGAGTTCATCGCCGGTGAGGAGATGGGTCGGACCCGCGGATTCTGGTGGGCACCCGACTCGAGGCGGTTGCTCGTCGAGCGGGTCGATGTCGCCCCGATCGACATCTGGCACATTGCGGCACCCGTCACGCCGTGGCAGGAACCACAGGCGATTCGGTATCCCGCTGCCGGGACGGCCAATGCCGAGGTGGCGCTGGCGATCATCGGCCTCGACGGCAGCCGGCTCGACGTGAGCTGGAACGCGTCGGGTGACTGGGAGTACCTCGCCGATGTGTCGTGGACAGGCGGGGGGCTCATGCTCACTGTCCAGACCCGCGACCAGCGCACCCTTGCGATCCTCGAGGTCGATCCTGGCACCGGCGAGTGTGCCGAGCGGTATCGGATCGTCGACGATCACTGGGTCGAACTCGTTGCCGGTGCCCCTCGGTTGCACAATGGCAAGCTCATCACCGTCGAGGATCGAGGAGCGGCCCGTCGGCTCTGTGTCGACGGAGAACCGATCACCGGTGACGAGCTTCAGATCCGGTCGTTGGTCGACGTCGACGACGACCGACTCGTGGTTCGGGCGTCCACCGACCCGACGACCGTCGATCTGATCGCCGTTGGCTGGGACGGCACAACGACGCAGAAGACGGAGGCGGGTGGTGTGCACGGGGCCGCCATCGGCGGCAACGTGTGGGCGGTCACACGGTCCGACATGAACGATCGAGTGATCGGCGCAGTCATGCGCGGGTCGGAGCTGGTCGGAACGCTCACCGACACGAGTGAGCGTCCGGCCGGCGAGCTTCATGTCGCGTTCCATGCGGTCACCGAGCGGGCATTGGCGACTGCGCTGGTACTGCCGAGCGGGCATGACGGGGTCACACCGTTGCCCGTCCTGTTGGACCCGTACGGTGGTCCTCACGCCCAACGGGTTCAGCGGGCTGCCAGCCTGTTCCACGCATCGCAGTGGTTCGCCGATCAGGGGTTCGCCGTCATCATCACCGACGGTCGCGGGACACCCGGTCGGGGCCCGACCTTCGAGCGAGACGTGCGCGGCGACCTCGCTGCGCCGGTCCTCGACGATCAGGTCGCCGCCCTCCAGGCGCTGGCGGCCGACCGTCCGTTCCTCGACCTCGGGCGGGTGGCGATCCGTGGCTGGTCGTTCGGCGGCTATCTCGCTGCGCTCGCCGTGTTGCGGCGACCAGACGTGTTCCATGCGGCTGTCGCCGGTGCCCCGGTCACCGACTGGCGGCTCTACGACACCCATTACACGGAGCGGTATCTCGGAAACCCCAACGATGAACCGGAGAACTACGAGCGCACCGATCTGTGCGCCGACGTTGCCGGACTCGGTGACCGCACGCTGCCGCCGCTGATGCTGAGCCACGGCCTTGCCTACGTCAAGGTGGGCGCCGCCCACACGCTCCAGTTGAGTCGTGCGCTGCTCGAGGCCGGCAAACCTCATACCGTGCTGCCACTGTCCGGGGTGACCCACATGACACCGCAAGAGGAGGTGGCCGAGAATCTCCTGTTGGTGCAACGTGCGTTCCTCCGCCAGGCTCTCGGTATCGAGGCCTGAGCGGCACCGAACGGTGAGGGGAACGGTGAGCGTCGAGGAGCAGCGCACACGACGACTGTTGAGCGGAGAAGCCTGGGACGACTTCTGCGATCAACTGAAGGCCGCCGGTCGGATCGTTGCGCGAGAGACCGCAGGCGGTGACCCCCAGGACGCAGTCGAGGGATACCGCTATCTGACCCGCATGATCCTCATGGGCAACATGCGGGCGATCGAGCGGCGCACCCCCGGTGTGAAGCCTCGGTTCATCGGCCTCATCCCACCGCCGCTCAAGGGTGGGATCGGTGTGCAGTCCCCCAATCAGGACCACATCGTCCAACCCGTCGACTCGCGTTACCGCTACCGCATCACCGGCACGGCAGGAGATGTGTACACCCACCTGTCGGCGTGGAGTCCACCGATTCCCGATGACGTGGGTGCCTTCTCCGTCGGTCTCGACGCGGAGGCGTATCTCGAGGCCTTCAACCCGAACACGGCCCACACCCCCTACACCCTGGTGCTCGCCGATGTCGCCGCTGCCGATGGCTCGGTCGATGTCGTGCTGTCGGTCGATCCGCCTGATGACGGCTCGGCGTGGATGCCGATGGCGCCGACGACGCGTGAACTGATGGGCCGCGTGGTGTGGGACGATCGCAACGAACAGACTCCGCCTCGGCTCGTCATCGAGTGTCTCGACGACCACGACGAACCGGAGCCTCCATCACCGGCGGAGATGGCCGAACGGCTCGCAGTCGCCGGTCAGCTCATCCTCGGGCAGAAGTCCGACTATGCGGGATGGACTGCCGATCTCCTCACCCGAGAGAACCGGACCGAGTTCACCCGTGAGTGGTACGAGCGAATCGGGGGGTCACCCGACGATCGTCATTTCGAGTTCGGTTACTGGCGTGTCGACCCCGGCATGGCACTCGTCGTCGAGTTCGACGAACCCGGAGCGCGACATTGGAACTTCCAGCTCTGCAACCATTGGATGGAGAACCTCGCCAACTACGCCACCGGGGAGGGCTACGTCGACCGTGAGAACGCCGTCTGCGACGGCTCGCACGTCCGCATCGTGGTGGCCCACGATGATCCCGGGGTACCGAACTGGGTGCAACCGGTGACCCACGACCACGGGGTGATGGGGATTCGATTCGTGCAGCCGGCCACCGAACCGCAGGTGAGCTGTCGCGTGGTCAGACTCGAGGATCTCGCCTGAGTGGCCGACGACCGCAGCGCGGGGTCGTCTCGATCCGGGTGACGCTTGACGGACGGCCCGATCGGCCTGCACTCTGTCCCCGCTTCGGTACTGCGGGCTCGCCCGAGTGCAGGTGCTCTCGGAACCACGGTTTCGGGTTGCGGGGCGGTGGTATGCATCTGTGGGGGAGGAGGTGCCTACCATCGCCGCCGCTCACGTTGCGGTCCAGCCGCCCGACACCTCGAGAATGTGCCCGTTCACGAAGCTCGACGCATCACTCGCCAGATAGAGCATGGCGCCGTCGAGTTCGCCGTCGACACCGGGGCGGCCCATCGCCGAGCCAGCGTCCATGTACGTCCGGCCGCCGCCATCGCTGAACATGGTGTCGTTCATCTCGGTTTCGAACCAGCCCGGCGCAATCGCGTTGACGCGAACCCCCTTGCGACCCCACTGCGATGCGAGTTCGCGCGTGAGGTTGTGCAGACCTCCTTTGGCCGCTGCGTAGCCGGGAACGCGGAGTTTGCCGCCGCCGACTTCACCCAGGATCGAGCCGATGTTGATGATCGATGCCGTGCGGTCGTTGGCGATCGCTTCGCGCGCGACATCGCGCGCCATCGCAAACGGTGCGATCAGATCGATCTCGATCTCGTGTCGAAAGTCCTCGGTGCTCATGGCGACCGCCGGCGTGACCTGCGAGATCCCGGCGTTGTTGATGAGAACGTCGACTCGGCCGAGGACGTCGAGCGCGTCGGCCACGCAACGTTCCGGTCCGCCTGGCGCAGTCAGGTCAACCTCGACTGCGCGCGCACGTCCCGAACCGTGGCGCTGATCGAGCTCGGCGACGAGTGCGGAAAGGCGCTCGATCCTTCGGGCCGCAAGGACGACCGTCGCCCCGGCGCCGGCGGCGACGGCTGCGAATCGGGCGCCGAGGCCGGAACTGGCGCCGGTCACGAGAACCACTCGGTCGTCGAGCCGGAACGAACTGGTGGGGTCGGTGGGTGTGTCGGGCATGGTCACCAGTCTGGTTGTGGCGTACGGGTACCGATGCGGGGTCAGGGTAACCCGAGCGTGATGTGATGGTCGGCGCTCTCGGCGTCGGCCGGGTCGTGCGTGACCCAGATCACCCGAGGCGTGTCGAGGTCGAGCAGCAATCGACGTATGTCGGTGGTGCCGGTCTCGTCGATCGCGCCGAGTGGTTCGTCGAGCAGGATGGTGGAAGCTCGTGCGGCCATGGCGGCCGCAATGGCGGTCCGTTGGGCCTGCCCGCCCGAGAGTCGGTGGGGCCGGAGATCGAGCAGGTGTCCGGCCCCGACGCGTTCGGCGAACGGTTGTGCCAATCGTGCCGCCTCGGCGGCGGTGTGCCCCTTGCGACGCAGGGGATAGGCGATGTTCTGGAGCACTGTCAGGTGGGGGAACAGACGAGGCTGTTGGAAGGTCATCGAGATGTCGCGGCGTTCGGCGGGAAGGAAGATCCCGGCTGCTCGGTCGTCGAGCACCACATCGTCGAGCGTGAGACGGCCCTCGTCGAGTGCTTCGAGTCCTGCCACCAGCCGAAGGATCGAGGACTTGCCGGCTCCGTTCGGTCCGGTGATCGCGGTGATGCCGAGTGGCAGCTCGAGTTCGAGTTCGAGTGTGAGGTTTCCACGGCGCAGGGTGCCGTCGATGCGAAGCGTCATCGGCTGAACCACCGCCCTCGGAGCGCCAGCAGCACGGCGAGACTCACGCCGAGCAGGAGCACGCTCACGGCCACTGCCGAGGCCGGATCGGACTCCAGGGCGAGAAAGATCTCGAGGGGCAGGGTGCGGGTTCGCCCGGCCAGGTTGCCGGCAAAGGTGATCGTCGCCCCGAATTCCCCGAGGGCGCGGGCCCAGGCGAGTGCCACGCCGGCCAGGAGTGCATCTCGAGACGCTGGAATCGTGACTGTCAGTAGCCGGGTGACCGGCTCGGCACCGGCGACCGCGGCTGCTTCCTCGAGTTCGGTACCGGCCTGCCGGAGGGCGGCTTCGACGGTCGTGACGAAGAAGGGCAGCGCAACAAAGGTCGCCGCCACGATTGCGCCCGCCGTGCTGAACGGAAGTGTGATGCCGAACCACGCATCGAGCCACTGCCCGATCAACCCACGTCGCCCGAGGGCGAACAGCAGTGCTGTGCCACCGACCACTGGTGGGAGCACCATCGGAACGAGCACTGCGGCTCGCACGATCCCTGCCATTCTCCCGTCGTGGCGGGCGAGGATCCAGGCGAGCGGCAGGCCGAGCAACAGGCTGAGGACGGCGGCCACGATGCTGACGACCAGCGATACTCGGATTGCCTCGACGACCGTGTCACTGGCAAGTCGCTCGACCAGCGACGACCATGGGGCACGCTGGAGCAGGCCCATGATGGGCACGACGACGAGGGCGACACCGAGTCCGGCCGGGACGAGGATCGCAAGGGGTGGACGACGCGACGGCGTGATCACGGACCCAACCCCGAGTCGAGGAGGATGCGCTTGCCGGCGCTGCTGCCGAGCCAGCGGAGCACCTCCATGCCGCGGGCGTTGCCGCTGCCTCGGTACTCGTTGACGAAGGTGTCGAGACCGTCGACCGGTACGACCTCGAGGCCGGCGGCGCGCGCGTCGGATCGGTACACGAGCGCAGCGTCGATCTCGCCGGCGATGAGCTTGGCCGTGAGCGCCCGTGCACTGGTTTCTTCGGTGTCGGGTGTGGTGGTGACGCCGAGCGCGGTCGTGGCGGCGTTCGCCAGGCGCCCGCAGGGCACCTCGATTGCACATGACCCGATCACCAGGTCCGCATCTTCGAGCGCCCTCAACTCTTCGACGTTGCCCGGGTTGCCCGGGGCGACGGCCAGGACGAGCGCGTTGGATGCGATCGACTGTTCGTCGGGCCAGGTGACGTCAGCCGCCCGCGCCGCATCGAATGTCGTCAGATCGGCGGTGATGAGTGCATCGGCGGGTGCCCCGTCGACGAGCTGGGCCACCAACGATTGGCTGCCGGCAAACACCCATTCGACCGGTCCGATTCCAGCTGCTGCGAGTCCGGCGTCGAGTTCGGCTTCGACCGGAGCGAATGACGATGGCGCAAGGACGAGGATCGTTGCATCGCTCGTCGTTGTGGCAATCCAGAGCGCAGCGACGAGGGACAGGGCCGCTCCTGCGACGAGGGGGAGAGGCGTGCGGCGGTTCACGTGGCCCGTTCGACAACGACGTTGGTGGACTTGATCGAGGCCACCGCCGGCACGCCGGGCTCGAGGCCGAGTGCATCGACCGCTTCGGCCGAGATCAACGACACGATCCGATGGGGGCCGGCCTGGATCTCGACCTGGGCCATGACGGCGTCTCGCACGACGCGGGTGACGAGCCCGGGAAATCGGTTGCGGGCCGAGACGGAGTCGGCGTCGTCGACGGGCGCGTCGGCGAGCTCGAGCGCCAGCCGGGCCAGCTCGGGACCCTCGATCTCGCGTTGGCCACCATCGGTGCGAACCGTTTCGACGCGACCCTGGGCCGCCCAACGACGGACCGTATCAGGACTCACTCCCAGCAGTTGCGCAGCTTTTCCGAGGCGATACCGGTACATGCACGTAAATCTATGTGAAAAGCGTGTATTTGCACATCGAAAGTGGATCCACCGACGTCATGAGCCCCACGCGTAGCGTCGTGGGTATGAGCGTTGTTTTTCAGGACACCGACAGTTCCACCCTCCTCACCGACGCCTGCGGGATCGAGCCCACCTACACCTGCGAGAAGATCCTGCAGTGGACCGACAGCGAGTTCGCCGCAGTCGCCGCCGAGTGGGTACTCGACCGTCCGATCCGCATCCTGCTGATCGGGATCGGGGCGTGGATCATCTCACGGATCCTCCAGCGGACCGTGATGCGATTCGTCAAGACGGTGGCGAACCCGCCGCGCAAGGCGCTCGATCAGCTGCGCGAACGAGGTCCGGGACGAGTTCTGATCGAGGAAGCGACGAGGGCGAGAGCAGAGGCGCGCGCCGAGACGATCGGACTCGTCTTGCGCAGCATCGTCACCGCCGTGGTGTGGAGCATCGCTGCGCTGCTGATTCTCGGCCAACTCGAGATCGATCTTGCCCCGCTGATCGCCGGTGCCGGCATCGGTGGTCTTGCGCTCGGCTTCGGTGCGCAGTCGATCGTGAAGGACTTCCTGTCGGGGCTCTTCATGTTGATCGAGGACCAGTACGGCGTTGGCGATGTGATCGACATCGGCCCGGCGATCGGCACCGTCGAAGAAGTGTCGCTTCGTTCCACCACCTTGCGCGATGTGAAGGGCACGGTGTGGCACATCCCCAACGGCGAAATCACCCGAGTCGGCAACTACAGCCAACTGTGGTCGCGTGCGGTCATCGACGTCGAAGTGGCCTACGACGTCGATCTTCGGTTCGCCCAGGGAGTCATCCAACGCGTCGCCGACGAGATGTGGGAGGACCCCGACTGGGGCGGTGACGAACTGATGGAGCGGCCCGAGGTCTGGGGTATCCAGAGCCTCGGCGCCAGTGGCATTGCGATCCGGCTTGCGGTGAAGACGGAGCCGTCGATGCAGTGGGCGACCGAACGAGAGCTGCGGCTGCGGCTCAAGGAGGCGCTCGACGAGGCCGGGATCGAGATCCCGTTCCCACAGCAGACGGTGTGGTTCCGCCACCAGGGCGAGCATCCGATTGCGACGCCACCCGACCCCTCCGTGGTCGAGACGCACGAGATGGCCGAGACGACCGACGACGCAGCGAGCGACTGAGGTTTGACGACGCCGTTGCGAACTGGTGCGCTTGTGTTCGTGACGACCACGCCAATCGAGTTCACCCCCGACGTCATCGCAACGAACTCCAGCCCCGAACAGCAGATGTATCGGGCCGAGAACTTTTCGACCGAACCAATGAAGTCGGTGCTCGAGAACAACCCCGAGATCTACTTCGTCGAACCCAAACGGGGGGCCGATTGGGGAACGTGGGAGTACCGACCCGGGTCGTACTACGACACCACCATCGGGGCGAAGCACGAGTACTGGCGTGATCTTGATCTTCCGCGCGAGACCAAGGACATCGAACGGCTGCGGCACGACTTCGTGACCTGGGGCTACTGCAAGATCGAAGAAGCGCTGTCACCGGCACAGGTCGCCGTGGTGCAGGAACGGGTACTCGCTCAGGCCGAGGGGGAGCGGCGGGCCAAGATCGCGCAGAAGACACCGAGCGGACAGAACATCAATTCGTGTGTCAACAAGGGTGAGTGCTTCGAGCAGTTGATCGAGCAGCATCCGTCGATCATGCAGGGCGGCCCCCTTGTCGAGCAGTTGATCACCGAGGCACTCGGCCCGGGCTGGATCTGTACGTCGCTGATCGGAGCGATCTCGCTTCGCGGCGGCGTACCCCAGGCACTGCATCAAGACCAGGGCAACGACCTCGACGCCACCAACCCGATGACGATCAACCTGCTGATCGCGATCACCGACCTCGACGAGACCACCGGTGGCACGCTCATCATTCCCGGGAGCCACACGATCCTCGCTGAGGCGCTCCGCAAGGGTGAGGCGGTTGGCAAGCTGCCACCGGCGATCAACATCGATGCAAAGGCCGGCACGGTGGTGATCACCGACGGGCGCATCCTGCACGGCACGGGGATCAACCACACCGACGAGCCGAGGATCGTGATGCTCAACGGGATGCAGAAGCCGTACCTGCGCCAGCAGGAGAACTGGATGCTGTCGGTGCGGCCCGAGGTGCTCGAGCGGGCGAGCCCGAAGCTGCTGCACCGGATGGGCTTCCAGGCCACGACCGGCACCCAGACCAACGAGGGCCACGGGTTCGGTGCACGCGGTCACGTCGGGGAGGAAGCAGGCGCAACGGTGGGCTTTCGGCTGGCCGCCGACACCGGCACCTACCTTCGGGTCGGCGAACTCGGCCCCGAATCGACCGACGCCGAGCTGGGGGCCGACTACACCTTGCGCGAGGTGGTCGGACGGGCGCGCGCCGGCGGTCGAAGTGCACCGACCGGCATCACCGGACTGCGGGGTCCGTCCGGCGTCCAACAGGACGCCGACTACACGGGGTGATCTCCCACAGCTGACCCCCCAAGCTGATTGCTCGTGGTTGTCAGTTCCTGGGGTCAGTTCCTGGGGTCAGCTCCTGGGGTCAGTTCCTGGTGTCTGCTGTTGCAGCCGAGTCCGCAGCTCAGCTGTCGCTTCGGTCGATGGCTCGCGTGTCGGTGCCGAGATAGCTCGCAACGACGGCGGGATCGTTGCGGACCTGGTCGGGTTCGCCCTCCGCGATGATCGAGCCCGACTCCAGGCAGTACACCCGGTCGCTGATCCGCATGATGAGGGGCATGTCGTGCTCGATGATCAACATCGAGGCGCCCAGTTCGCGGCGGATCTCCTGGATGAGTGGCCCGAAGGCTTCGGTTTCGCGTTGGGCGACACCAGCGGTGGGCTCGTCGAGGCAGAGGAGCTTGGCGTCGACGGCGAGCAGGCCGGCCAGTTCGACGATGCGACGGGTCCCGGTGGACAGATCGCTGATGAAGTTGTTGGCGTAGCGCCCGAGGCCGAGGAAGGCGATGAGCTCGTCGGCCTCGGCTCGTTGGGCCCGTTCGATGCGCCCGTCGAGGAAGAGGGCGCTGCGGATGAACGACGACCGTCGCCGAGCCTCGAGCGCAACCTGGATGGTTTGGCGCACGGTGAGCTCGGGGAACAGGGTGGCGGCCTGGAAGGTTCGCCCGAGCCCGGCAGCGGCCCGGGCGGTCGGCGAGGCGGCACTGACGTCGTCACCGAGCAGTTCGATGCGGCCGGTCGAGGGCACGAAACCGCCGACGGCGTTCATGAACGTCGACTTGCCGGCACCATTGGTGCCGATGAGTCCGACGATTTCGTCGCGGTGTACGTCGATCGAGACGTCATCGACCGCCGTGAGGCCGCCGAACTTCACCTTCACATCGGAGGTGCGCAGCACGACATCGGGGATCGTGTGTTCCTCACGGAGCACGACCCTGGCCGGGGGTGACACGGTCGACACCGTTGCGGCGCTGCGCCCCAGCCGGCGTTCAGCACTGCTGACGATGAGATTGCGGGCGCCGTTGGCGATCTGGATGAAGCCGCCGGGGAAGTACATCAGCACGACGAGCAGGCCGATCGACGATGTGAAGAGTGGGACCACATCGTTGTCGGGCCAGAAGGCCGGAAGGCCCTCGACCCAGACCGCACCGAGCATGGCACCGGTGACCGACCCGAGTCCTCCGATGACCGCGATACCGACGACTTGGAGCGAGTCGTTGATGAGGAAATGGGCCTCGGCGTAGCGAATCGTGGGAAGGAGGTTGGCGAACAAGCCGCCGGCCAGGCCGGCCACGAAGCCGGCAAGGGTGAAGGCCAGAAGCTTCGTGCGGGTGGGGCTGACGGTGTACGCCGATGCCGTGTCGGGGTTGTCTCGTACGGCGAGGATTCTTCGGCCGATTGCACCGTTGCGAAGACGATTCAGGATCAGCAGTGCAATCAGCGCCACGACGAGCGAGAACAGGAAATACGCCTGCGCACTCGAGAGATCCAGGCCCATGATCGAGCCTCGAGGGAATGACGGCGTCCGCTCCCCTCCGGAGAAGAACGGCCGCTGGTAGAGGTAATCGAACGCAGCGATTGCGAACGCGAACGTCGAGACGGCGAGCATCAGGCCTCGGACGCGCAGCGCACCGATGCCGGTCAGGGCTGCGATCGCTGCGGTGACGAGGGCAGCGACGACGATGGCAACCGGAGCGACGAGCCCCACGAACGTGACGTCGAGCAGGCGGGTGGCGCCCCAGCCGATGTCGAGCGAGAAGCCGACGTGAAGCTTGTAGGCCATGAGACCACCCAGGCCGGCGTACGCCATTTGGGCGAGTGAGAGCTGCCCCGACCAGCCGGTGACGACGGTGACCGATGCGGCGCACAGGCCGAAGACGATCACGGTCGTATAGAGGAAAAAGCGGGACGGCGTGATGTCGATCAGGGGAAGGTCCTCGTGGAACCACGCGAGTGCGACCACGACGAGCAGCGCAGCGGTCACGGCCAGCCGCGACAGGTTCCGGATCCACCAGATCTCGCGCATGTGGTCGGGGATCGGTGGCACCTTCGGTGTGAAGGCCATCAGTTCGTCGTCGGTGGATCGAGCCTGGCGCCACACGGCAACGAACACGATGCCGAAGAACACGAAGCTGGCGAAGCCCTGGTCGACGACGTCCCAGAGCCGCCACCAGGTGACGAATCCGCTGAGGAGGCCGACGAAGATCCCACCGAGCATCGCCCGCGGGAAGGATCGCATGCCGGCGATGACCGCGGCCACGAGTGCGAGGTTCAGCGTGCCGTAGCCCAGGTTCTGAACGCCGGTCGTCGGCCCGCCGCTCGACAGCAAGCTCATCGTGAGCGTGGCCAGCAGACCACTCATCACCCACACGATCGTGGAGACGGTGCGGGGTCGGATGCCGGCCAGCCGAGCGAGGGGTGCGTTGTCGGCCGACGCAGTGACCGCCTTGCCGAACGTCGTGCGGTTGAGCCACAACGCCAGTCCGAGAGTGATGATCGGCACCATGATCAGCGTCTGGACCTGCGCTCCTCTGATGGCGATACCGGCGACAGTGAACTCGGCACCGATCGCGGCAGGGAACGCGATCTGCGCAGTGTCGGTCGGCATGTCGGGGAGCTGGGCGGTGGCTGCCGCGAGAAGCTGGGCAAGACCGACCGACGCCACGAGCAGGATCACCCGCGGTTGGTTGAAGAGTCGCCAGATGACGGTGAGGTCGATGGCCAGGCCGATCGCCATGCCGAGCAGCAGACTGACGGCGAGGGCGGGCCAGAACGGCCAGCCCCACTTCACGACCAGCAGCGCAAAGAGCGTGGCCCCGGGCAGGCCCATGTTGCCGACTGCGAAATTGATGACCTTGGTCGACCGATAGGTCAGGACGATCCCGAGCGCCAACAGACCGATGTTGAGGCCGTAGACAACGCTGTCGAATACCACCTTGCGGGTCGGGAGCTGCTCCCAGAGTGGCGAAAGCGCAGCGAGCACATCGGCGAAGACGTGGCCGAGCAACTGGCCGAGCATCATCCGCCCTCCGATCCGAGGAAGACGGCCCGGGCCAGATCGTCGCGCTCGGCGAGTTCGTGCGCCGGTCCCTCGAACCGCACCTGGCCCTTTTCGAGGAACACCGCCCGATCTGCGATCGCAAGGGCAACGTTGAGCGATTGCTCGACAACGATCATCGTCTGGCCCGCAGCCCGAAGCGTGTCGATGTGGCCCAGGAGATCTTGCACCACGGTCGGGGCGAGACCGAGGCTGAGTTCGTCGATGATCAAGACGTCGGGTTCGTGGAGCATGACGCGTCCCAGGGCAAGCATCTGCTGCTGTCCACCGGAGAGGTCACCGGCTTTGCTGGCCCGGTGTTCGGCGAGGGCGGGGAACAGATCGAAGACCTTGGCGATTCGGCGTTCGACCTCGGCCCTGTCACGCCGGTACCGGAACGCACCCATCTCGAGGTTTTCGCGAATCGTCATCGACGGGAAGACACCGCGACCGCCGGGGAGCATCTCGATGCCGAGCTTGCCCCGCACCTCCGGTGTGGCGAACGTGATCGTGCGGCCGTCGAGACGAACGACACCGCGCTCGGGTGTCCCGAGGCCGGTGATGACGTTGAGGATGGTCGATTTGCCGGCACCGTTGGTTCCGAGGAGGGCGAGTGTCTCGCCCTTGCGCACTTCGAACGAGAGGTCGAACAGCACTTGGACCTGGCCATAGCTGAAGTCGACCTGGTTGACCTGGATCGCCGGGATGTTGTCAGGATCGTCGGCTTGACGACGCTGCTCGTCTTGCTCCTCGCGCAGTTCGGACACGACCAGGCTGAGATCACGACGCATTCGGCGTGAACCCTGCACCATGAAGAACCCACCCAGCGGCATGAACAGCATTGTCAGTGCGATGATCGTCGGCCGTTCGCCGACGGCGTCCTGCAGGAAGGCCGAGATCAGGCCGCCGGCGATACCACCGCCAGCAAACATGAAGAAGGTGATGATCGCCGTACCCATGCCCCGCAGGCGGTAGGGAACCACGCTCTGGATCGATGGTTGGATCATGGCGAACGAGGCGCCGAGGAACGTCATGTTGAACGCACCGACAACGACGAAGGCGAGCAGCGCCCACGGAATCGTGGCGGTGCCGAGTGGACCGAAGTCGAAGACGGCACGGTTCTCGAGCAGGCTCGGCATTGCGTATTGCAGCGGGACGAGCACGGTGGAGGGCAGGAGCAGGAGGCCGAGGATCTTCATCGCCCCATCGGGGTTGGTGCGAAATGTCCTGTCGAACCGTCGTCCGACCCACGGCAGGAAGAAGATGAGGAGCACTCCCGACGGTGCAACGGCGAAGCCACGTTCGAGCGCGTCGAGCCCGAACTCCTCTTCGAGGAAGAAGCTCTGGATCGACTGGGCCGGGAAGAGAGCGAAGCCGATCGCCACCATCGCCAACGTCATGTAGCGGATAGTGTCGATCCGCCAGATGCGGGCGAAGGCCGCCTCCACCGAGATCGGGACCTCGTCGCGCGCCTCGAGTCCTGTTCCGAGGACATCTTTCTTCTCCCACTGGCCGCGTTCGGGTTCGGGAATGAAGAAAGCGAGCAGACCCATCACGGCGACGGGAATACCGAGCACGAAGTAGGCCCATCGCCAGCCGGCGGCTCCCCCGGCGATTGCGGCGATGCCACCGACCAGGATCGGCGAGGCTGCGGAGAAGATGCGCCCGACCCCCTGGTTGGTTGCGTACATGCGGCCACGGGTGGCGATCGGGTAGGTGTCGGCCAGCAAAGTGCTGTGGACCGTGATGGTGTTCGCCTTGCTGATGCCGGTGAAGAACCGCGCCACGAACAGGTTGAAGGCGTTGACGGCGGCGCCCGACAGGAACGCGAAGAATCCGAAGGCGAGGCTGGCAACGCCCACGATCGGGCCGCGTCGCATGCGGTCGGCGAGCCAACCCATCGGTCCTGCACCGAGCACGAAAAACGCCACCGACGCAGTGGAGATGAAGGTGATCGTGCCGTCGCTGACACCGAAGGTCTCGGCGATGTCGGGTCCGAGGATCGTGATCGCCGACTGCTCGAGTTCATCGAGGGAGTTGAGGATGAGCAGGACGACGAACGTGAAGAAGCCGCCTTTACGGAGGCCCTCTTTGAGCGGCATCTCTTCGCCACCGACACCGGGCAGGAGGTCGTCGGCGAAGATGACATCGCCGGATCGCTGTGCCTGCGCCGTCCGCCGAGCGGCTTCTTCGTCGAGTACCGCTGCGGTCAGCGACGCCGCATGGTGCTGCTCCTCGTCGCTCACTGGTCCCCCCTGACGCCCCCCGGCAGAGGTGACCATAGGCGCGTTCTCGGGCTGTGGACTAGCTAATTCTGACGGACCGTCAGGTGTCGTCACCCGACCTGTTTCTGCGATCGGTACCCGGCGGGCCGGCGCTCGTGTGGTTGGTGTTGGGCGGATCGACCGCCCAGGCGGGGGTGCTTCCCCACCGGCCGTCGAATACGAAATGGTCGAGCGGTCGCCGGCGAACCGGTCCGTGGCCACCAACCGGTTTCCCGACGGTGACGGTGGCCGCCAACAAGGCATCGTCGGGTATCTGCAGAAGGTTGCGCAGGTCGACTTCCACGGGCAGGTGCCACATCGCCACAACGCCGCCGTAGCCGCGCCCGCGAGCTGCGAGGAGCAGGTTCTGCATGGCCGGATAGATCGACGACCCCTCGGTCTCGGTCGGCTCTCGGTACCGGACCAGAACCGGGAAGATCAATGCCGGGACGCTGGCCAGGCCGCTGATGTGTTCGTCCATCGAGCGTGCCATGCGGGCCTTCGGAGAGTTGTCCTCGCTCCCCGAGCCGGCTTCGTAGCCGTCGCCGCGACGCTTGGCTCGCCAGATGCGAGCTGCGGCATCGGCAACCAGGCGCTTGGCCTCGACCGCGACTGGGCCGTCGGTGAGCACGATCAACCGGAACGGCTGCCGGTTGCTGCCGGTCGGTGCCCGGCTGGCGGCGAAGCAGATGTCGCGGAGGACGTCCTCGGGGACGGGCTCGTTGCGATAGCGGCGAATCGATCGGGTGCTGGCGATTCCTTCGAGCAGCCCGACCGTGTCGGCGGCGACGGGGGTATGGGCGAGCGGATGGGCCGCGCCATCGATGGCGGCCGATCCTGCGGCAGCCGACTCTGCGTCGGCCAGGTCCTCCCCGTCGGTCATGGCCGCCACCCTAGGGCGCGCATCCGTGGTCGAACATTGCCGTGCTCGAACAGTGCCGTGACCGAGTAGTGAAGTGCCGGGGGAGCGGTGCTGTACGATCGCCCCCCGTGGCTCCCCGATCCAAGGCGTTCATCCCGAACGCGCCGGACGAACTGACGCCCGAATGGGTCACCGCTGCGCTTCGCCGTGCCGGGGCGCAGGGTTCGGTCACCGGATTGACGGTTGAACCCCTGTCCGGTGGGGGCATCGGCATGACGGGTCAGACCGTGCGCGTCCGACTCGAATGCAGCGCAGATGCCGACGGCATTCCCGACACGGTCATCGCCAAGTTCGCAGCGTCCGATCCCCAGACACGGGGCCTCATCGAGGTCTACGACTCGTACGCACGCGAGATCCGCTTCTATCAGCGCTACGCCGAACGCATGCCGGTGCGGGTCCCCACCTACTTCGGCGCCGATTACGACCCGGGCTCGTCGGGTCAGGCCGGTCCCGTCATGCGCCACCTCGTCGATGCCTTGCCGGTAGGGGTGAAGATCTGGATCTCGAAGAACACCGTGCGCTACATGCGGCCGTCGAAGCGCCGCTACGCCCTGCTGATCGAAGACATGGGTGCCTTCGGCTCCGTGCACGACCTCACATCGCCACCTGACGATGATCAGGTCGCCGCTGCCCTCGACGTCTTTGCCGCGATTCATGCCCGGTTCTGGAACGACGCTTCCTTGGCCGGAGACGACACGTTCGACGTCATCACCACCACCACGCCTCGCCTGCTGTGCGACGTGGCGCGCGCTCGGGCCTTGCCGATCGCATGCGATCGGTACGGCTGGCTCGGCGACGAGGAACGCAGTCGATTGCTGGAGGCATGCGATCGGTTCGGCGCCGACCTTGCCCGTCTCAATCAACCGGTCACTCTTGTGCACGGCGACCCGCGCACCGACAACCTCCTGTACACACCGGACGGTTCGGTAGTCCTGCTCGACTGGGCGTTGACAGCCAACGGGCACCCGGGTTGGGACGTCGGCTATCTGCTGTCGTCGTGCCTCGGACATGAGCGCATCGGCGCACGCGACGCACTCGTCGCCGGGTACCGGGCTGCGCTCGTCTCCCATGGCGTCACGCTCGACGAGGTGGAACTGCAGGACGCAATCGACGCGGCGTATCGCGTCGTCGCCGTGCAGCAGTTGCTGGCGCTCTCCGTGCTCGAAGGAACCGACGACATGACCGGGGCGGAGATGGCCGACCTGTGGTTGCCTCGGTTGGCAGCCGGCCTGACCCACCGCTGGGCCTGACCCACCGCTGGGCCTGACCCA
>JBMTIM010000001.1:0-168743 GCA_049437325.1 Acidimicrobiales bacterium | reverse complement strand
GTCACCGGATAGGACCCCGACGAGGCCACAAAACGACCGAACTTCGACGATCTCACGCCGGTGCATCCCTCTGAACGTTTGGTGATGGAGATCGCCGACGAGCCCGACAATCTCGTTGCGCGCATCGTCGATCTCGTGGCCCCGATAGGGAAGGGCCAACGGGGGCTGATCGTGGCACCGCCCCGGGCTGGGAAAACGAACGTGGTCAAGCAAATCGTCCGGTCGATCGAGACCAACCATCCCGAGATCACGCTCATCGTCGCCATGATCGACGAACGACCCGAAGAGGTCACCGACATGAAGCGTTGGCTGTCGGCGGAGACGACCGAGGTCGTGGCATCGACGTTCGACAAGCCGGCCGACGAGCACGTCGCCATCGCCGATCTCACGATCGAGCGGGCCAAGCGTCTCGTCGAGGAAGGCAACGACGTCTGTGTCGTGCTCGACGGCATGACCCGACTCTGCCGGGCTTCCAACCTCGAAACCGCACCGTCGGGCAAGACCCTTCCTGGCGCAGTGGATGCTGCTGCGCTCTTCGGGCCCAAAAAGTTGCTCGGAGCAGCTCGCAAGGTTGAAGAAGGTGGCTCACTCACCATCATTGCCACGGCTGTGGTCGATTCGGGTTCGCAGGCCGACGAGGTCATCTTCGACGAGCTCATGGGCACGGCCAACATGGAGCTGCGTCTGAACCGTAGTCTTGCCGAGCGTCGGATCTACCCGGCGATCGATGTCGAGCGGTCGTCCACTCGTCACGACGAGCTGCTGTTCACCGAGCCACAACTCGGCCAGGTTGCCGTGTTGCGGCGCGTCCTCGGCGAGCTCAACGACGAAAAGGGGCCCGCTGCCGGTCTTGGCATGTTGGTCGAGCGGCTGACTGCCACGAAGTCCAACGAGGAATTTCTCGCCGAGGTCGCCAAGTCAGCGTCCGGCTCCTAGCCTTGGAGATCGCTATGAAGTCCGACATCCACCCCGAGTATCGCCCAGTCGTGTTCCAGGACATGTCCGCCGGCACCTCCTTCCTGACCCGCTCGACCATCTCCACCAGTGAGACCGTCGTGTGGGAAGACGGCAACGAGTACCCGCTGGCGAAGGTGGAGATCTCGAGTGAGAGTCACCCCTTCTTCACCGGGCAGATGAAGATCGTCGACACGGCTGGTCGGGTCGAGCGCTTCGAGAAGCGCTACGGCCGGCGCAAGAAGGCCGAGGCCACTCCCACCGAGGGCGAGGGCGACGAGAGCTGAGGCTCGCGTGAGCCTCGATCCCACCCGTCGGGCGGGGCTCGAGCGTGCTCGTGCACTTGCGATCGCACGAGATCACTTCGACCTCGACGTCGAGGAAGCGACTGTCGACGCGGCGCCGTTCGGCGTAGCCATTCGTGTCGGCGGGTCCGACGCAACAACCGCAGTGATCGTGTCGTCGGTGGACGACCTCTCGGTACTCGGTGGCGCGCTCGTGTGGCTCGATCGCAATCCGATGGAGACGGTGCATCTGGTCGTCGAACACCACGCTGGCATCCATGCTCGGCGTGCCGCAGTGCTCGCTCCAGAACTGGTCGTCCACCAGCTCGTCGGTTCAGACATTCACCCTGCCGTCGCAGCACCGGTAGCGGATCCGCACCCCGTACCCGACGACGTCGTGCCGCTGGTTGCCATGATCGAGCGAAGCGGCGCGCAGGTTGTCGTCGAGGACGGCATCGTCCGCGCCGAGATCGCAGGTCTCGAGGTTGGTCGAGTCGTGACCGGACCGGCCGGCTCGACCTTCGAGGTCGGGGTGGGCCGCTTCGACCGCGAGGCTGGGGTGCTGCTGCACGGTGATCGTCCCGTCGAACCGGCGCTGGTCGACACGATCGAGATGGTGCAAACCCACCGCCGCATCGGTGCGGTCGCACACCCGATCAATCGGATCGGTCGTGAGCGGTGGCTGCGGGAGATGATCCGTCTCGACCCCGCCATCGCAGGTGTCGACGAGCCGGTGCTGGTCGAACCGATCCCGCCCCGCACGAGCCTCCTTCGGCCGGCGGCGGCTGCACTTCGTGCGGCTGCGGGTGAGCGCAAGATCCTGGTCGTGTGCGCGGTTGGTGTAGAGCTCAGCCTGGTGCCCGATACTGCTGATCTGCTGCTGGTTCATCGGATCGACGAGGTCCGTTTCGTGCTCCCGGCCCGGGACCGGCTGCCGTTCCTCGTCCGGCTCTCTGCTCGTCTGCCGGTCCCGGTCTCGTTCGTCGACATCTCCGTTCCCTGGGTGGACTGACGAGTGTCTGCGGTGCCGTCATTCCTCGTCGGTGGAGAGTTGTCACCGCAGGGTTGGTTCGGTAGCTTGTGCACAGATTCACGAGCGAGTCGGAGCACCGTCGGCCGTGGAGGAGAGGCGACAGTGGACGACGAGCAGCAACGCGAATTGCGAGAGGGCGCGGGAGATGCCTTTTCGTCAGCGTTCGAACTCATCGTGACGCCTACCCTCTTCGGCATGCTGGGGTGGTTCATCGATTCGCAACTCGGTCTGTTCCCGCTCTTCACCCTCGTGCTCACCTTGCTGGTGCTCGGCTACGAGACCTGGAAGGTGTTCTCGCGCTACAACGCCGACATGGACGCTGAACTCGAGGCCCGGCGCGCCACGTATGGCCGTGCAGGATCGACTGGCGAGGTCGGTGCATGAACCACAGGCCTGTGAGCGTTCCCAAGGGAACAGCCGATCTTGCTCCCGAGCGGACGATCGCCCGAGACCTTGCCGCACGAACCGTGCTTGTCGCGCCCGTCATGGTTGCGATGGGAGCGGTGTTCTGGGGTGGCGCCGGGGCGTGGTCGGCGGGCTACGCCCTCGTCATCGTCGCAGTCAACTTCCTGCTCGGCGCCGCAACCATCACGTGGGGAGCACGAATCTCTCCCGGAGCCCTCTTCGGCTCGGTCATGTTCGGGTTCATCGCCCGTCTTGGCATCATCACCGCCGCTGTGCTACCCATTCGCGACAGCGGGTGGTTCGAAGTCGCACCGTTCGCGATCAGCTTGCTGGTCACCCACCTCGGGCTTCTTGCCTGGGAAACGCGCCACGTTTCTGCGTCGCTCGCCTTCCCCGGCCTCAAGCCCGGCCACGATCTCTTGTCCATCACCGATCCCGCTGCGGAGCGCTCAGCATGAACGTCCTCGCTCTCGAGTTCCCCCCCGTCAACCATCTCTTCGACTGGCCGTCGATTGCGTTCGAGGGCACGCCCTTTGCGCTGAACAAGGTGGGGCTCACATACCTCTTCGCCATGGTGGCCACCATGGCAATTTTCGCCTTGGCGGGGGCCCGTCGCGGGCGCCTCGTACCGGCCGGCGTTCAGCACGTGGCCGAGTCCGGCGTCAACTTCGTCGAGGAATCGGTGGTGATGCAGACCATCGGCCCAGACGGCAAGAAGTTCATGCCGTTCCTCACCACGATGTTCTTCTTCATCCTTTTCTCGAACATCACCGAGGTCATCCCGGGGTGGCAGTTCCCGGCCAACTCCCGTATGGCGATGCCGATCACCCTCGCCCTGCTCGTCTGGGTGATCTACAACTTCCAGGGCGTGAAGCATCAGGGCCCGCTCGGCTACCTGAAGAATTCGCTGTTCCCGCCGGGCGTCCCGGTGTTCCTCTACATCATCGTGACGCCCATCGAACTCGTCTCGACATTCGTCGTGCGCCCCTTCTCCCTGGCGATCCGGCTCTGGGCCAACATGGTCGCCGGCCACCTTCTGCTGGTGACCTTCGCCGTGCTGTCGGCAGCGCTGTGGGATTCGCTCGCCCCTGCCGCCGCCCTCCCGTTCGTCATGCTGATCCTCATGACCGGCTTCGAGATCCTGGTCTCGTTCCTGCAGGCCTTCATCTTCACGATTCTCACCGCCGTCTACATCGGCGGGTCCATGCATCCCGAACACTGACCGGCGCGTCGGCGTTCATTCCATTCCCGAAATCTCATTCAAAAACAGGAGAAACCCAAGTGCTCAACGTTCTTGCGCAAACCGGAGCGGGCGAGATGCTCGAAGGCCTCAAGGCCATCGGCGCTGGTCTGGGCTATGGCCTCGCAGCCATCGGTCCCGGTATCGGCATCGGCACCGTCGTCGGCAACGCCATCTCGTCGATGGCCCGGCAGCCCGAGTCGGCCGGCATGGTCCGCACCACGATGTTCCTCGGCATCGCCTTTACCGAGGCGCTCGCCCTGATCGGTTTCGTGGTCTTCATCCTTCTGCTCCCCTGAGCAGAGGAAGGACACAGCAATGATTCACACCATCCGGCGTACGGCCGGGGCGTTCGGCATCGCAACGGCCGCATTCGTCACTCTCGCTGCTCCTGCCGGGGCCGCGGGCGAGACAATCGGTGGTTGCGCGGTCGAAGCCGCGATCTACGCAGAAGAAGCCTACGGCAGCCTCCACGCAGTGGAGGAGGACAAAGAGCTGTTCAAGAAGCTGGAAAAGGAGATGGAGTCGTGCCTCGAGGCACCGAGCCCCATCATCCCCGAGGTCGACGAGATCATCTGGGGCGGCGCGGCGTTTGCCGTGCTGTTCGGCTTCATGGCGTGGAAGGGCTTCCCCGCCGTCAAGGGCGCCATGGACGATCGAGCGGCGAAGATCGCCTCCGATCTCGACGCGGCCGAGAAGGCCAAGGTCGACGCCACCCAGGTGAAGGCTGACCACGAGGCCGCACTCGCCGGCGCCAAGGCAGAGGCCAACCAGATCATCGAGGACGCCCGTCAGCAGGCCGACCAACTCAGGACCGAGCTCCAGGCCCGGGCCAACGAGGAGGTCGCCGAGATGCGCTCTCGGGCCACGGCCGACATCGAATCGGCGCGGTCACAGGCGCTCAACGATCTCCGTGGCGAGGTCGCCTCGATTGCGGTCGGCGCTGCCGAACGAGTGATCCAGAGCAACCTCGATGCGTCGGCGCAGCAAGCCCTTGTCGATGCGTACATCGAAGAGGTGGCTCGTGGCTGACGATCGGATCGGCGGATACGCCGACGCGCTGTTGGCCGTTGCTGCGGCCGAGGGTGCTTCCGATGTCGTCGAAGACGAACTGTTTCGCGTCGCAGAAGCCGTGCGGGCCAGCGAGTCTTTGCTGAACACCCTCGCCGACCGGCAACTGCCGATCGAGCGCCGTATCGGTGTCGTGGAAGACCTTCTCGGTCCGAAGGCGTCTCCGACCACGACCGCCCTCGTCTCGATGGTGGTGGCCAACGGCCGGGGCGCCGATCTGCCCGCCATCGTCGACGAGGCCATGATCCGCAGCGCAGCAGGCCGGAATCGCCAACTCGCCCGCGTGCGCTCCGCCGTCAGCCTCGACGACGATCAGGTGCAGCGCCTGGCCCAAGCCATCAAGACCCGGACCGGTTCTGATGTCGAGATCCGTGTTGTCATCGACGAGAGCGTCATGGGCGGTCTCATCACCGAGATCGGTGACGATGTGATCGACGGATCCGTGCGGCGCCGGATGTCGCAGCTTCGCGAATCGTTCAACTAATTCACTCACTCACGTACGACCACTAGAGAGACAACATGTCGGATCTCACGATCAACACCGCGGACATCGCAGCCGCCATTCAGAGCAATCTCGATGGCTTCAACCCCAGCCTCGAACAGACGACGGTCGGGAGGGTGCTCGAGGTCGGCGACGGCATCGCCCGGGTGTCGGGCCTTCCCGACGCTGCAGTCAACGAGATGCTTCGCTTCGAGAACGGGCTCATCGGCCTTGCGCTGAACCTCGACGAGGGCTCCATCGGCGCCGTGGTGCTCGGCGACGTCGAGGGGATCGAGGAGGGTCAGACGGTGGTCGCCACCGGCGACATCTTGTCGGTCCCAGTCGGCGATGGCCTGCTCGGCCGAGTTGTGAACCCCCTGGGTGAGCCGATCGACGGCAAGGGCGCGCTGACCAACGTGCAGCCTCGCCGTATGGAGATCCAGGCCCCCGGTATCACCGGCCGCAAGCCGGTGCACGAGCCGATGCAGACCGGGATCAAGGCGATCGACTCGCTGATCCCGATCGGTCGTGGTCAGCGAGAGCTGATCATCGGCGACCGCAAGACCGGCAAGACCACCATCGCCCTCGACACGATCCTCAATCAGAAGGGTCTTGGGGTGAAGTGCATCTACGTGGCGATCGGGCAGAAAGCGTCCACGGTTGCACAGTCGGTCGCCACGCTCGAGGAACTCGGTGCGATGGACTACACCACCGTCGTGGTGGCGCCGGCCTCCGATCCTGCTCCCTTCAAGTTCCTGGCCCCGTACGGCGGTTGTGCCATGGGACAGCACTGGATGGAGAACGGGGAGCATGCGCTGATCGTCTATGACGACCTTTCCAAGCAGGCCGAGGCCTACCGTCAGGTGTCCTTGCTCTTGCGTCGTCCGCCGGGTCGGGAGGCGTTCCCGGGCGACGTCTTCTACTTGCACTCGCGGTTGCTCGAGCGGGCCGCAAAGCTTTCGGACGAACTCGGTGCCGGCTCATTGACTGCGCTGCCGGTCATCGAGACCAAGGCGGGCGACGTGTCGGCCTTCATCCCGACCAACGTGATCTCGATCACCGATGGTCAGATCTTCCTGCAGGACGATCTGTTCAAATCGGGTATTCGCCCCGCGGTCGACGTGGGGATCTCCGTGTCGCGGGTTGGTGGCGCGGCGCAGGTCAAGGCGATGAAGACCGCCACCGGCACCCTCAAGGGGGACTTGGCCCAGTTCCGCGAACTCGAGGCGTTTGCTGCGTTCGGTTCTGATCTCGATGCCGTGTCGAAGGCCCAGCTCGAACGGGGCTACCGGCTGACCGAGTTGCTGAAGCAGGGGGTCAATCAGCCCTACCCGGTGCAGGAACAGGTCGTCTCGATCTGGGCCGGCACCAACGGCTTCCTGGACAGTCTTCCCGTCGAAGACGTGTTGCGCTTCGAGCGGGAGCTCGTCGACTGGTTCAACACTCGTCACAGCGATGTCATGAACGAGATTCGTGACCACGGGACGATCGGCGATGCAGATGCCTTTGCCGCTGCAGTGCAGGCGTTTGCCGACCAGTTCGCGTCGAGTGCTGCGCCCGCAGGCGACGAACCCGAAGCGGAGGCCCAGGCGGCTGCCCACTCCGAGCTGGTCGACTCTGACGTCACGCTTCCCGAAGAAGACATCACCCGAGACGAGGACTGATCGGCTGTGCCAGGAGGGAAGGAGCGGGAGCTCCGCCGTCGCATCTCGAGCGTCCAATCGACGAAGAAGATTACGCGCGCCATGGAACTCATCGCAGCGACGCGAGTCGTCAAGGCGATGCAGCGCGCCGATGCGGCCCGTCCCTACGCCCGTCGAATCACCTCCGTGATCGAAAACCTTGCGGCCGGAGGGGCATCGGTCGACCATCCGCTGCTGCGCGAGGTCGACGAGGTCAAGACCGTCGGCTTCATCGTCATCGCCGGCGACCGCGGCTTGGCCGGTGCGTTCAACACCAACCCCATCCGGGCTGCGGAGCGCCAACTCATGGCCCATCAGACCGAAGGCAAGGACTACTCCCTGTTCTGCGTCGGCAAGAAGCCTGGTGCCTATTTCCGCTTCCGCAACTACCGCGTCGACCACGCCTACGAGGGGTTCACGGCCGACCCGACCTATGAAGACGCTCGGCGCATTGCCGAGGACGTCGCTGCTGCCTTCATCTCGGG
Source organism: Acidimicrobiales bacterium (assembly GCA_049437325.1). GTDB lineage: Bacteria > Actinomycetota > Acidimicrobiia > Acidimicrobiales > Aldehydirespiratoraceae > UBA11606. The sequence continues at coordinate 161,108 of JBMTIM010000001.1, read as the reverse complement.
GCAGATCGACGAGGTCGAGTTGATCTACACCGAATTCATCTCCATGGGCACCCAGCGAGTGTCGGTCCGTCGCTTTCTTCCGCTCGAAGACACCACGGTCATGGCCGCCGAAGGTGGTGGGTCGGCCGAGGCCGCTTCCGCCTTCGAGTTCGAGCCGAGCCCCGAGGCGGTGCTCGAGTCGCTCCTGCCTCGCTATATCGAGGCCCGCCTGTTCGGTGCACTCCTCGACAATGCAGCGTCCGAGCACGCCAACCGCCAACGGGCCATGAAGTCGGCCACCGACAACGCCGAGGATCTCATCACGAAGCTCAGTCGTGAGATGAATGCCGCCCGCCAGGCATCGATCACCACCGAGATCATGGAGATTGTCGGTGGTGCCGAAGCGCTCGGCGGTGGTGGCGACAGTCTCGACCTCCCCGCTGCGTTGGCCGAGGTCTCCTCGATCGCAACCGCCGAACGTGCACCGGGACCGTACGGCCCCGGCTCCGCCGCTCCCCTCGACGGTGGTGCGGCTCCGTCGTCCGATTTCACCATCAAGGGCAACGTCGACTCGATGCTCTATCACCGGCCCGACAGCCGGTCCTTCGGCGAAACCATCGCCGAAGTCTGGTTCGACTCGCCCGAGAGCGCCGAGGCCGCCGGCTTCACGCTCGCCAACACGCACCCACACTCGTAAGCGAAGGATCCGAGACATGACCGTTACCGAGAACGAGCTCAAGCAAGGACGCATCGTCGGCATCGCCGGCCCCGTCGTCGACGTGGAGTTCCCTCCCGGCAACCTGCCGGAGATCAACACCCAGATCGAATTCGACGTCAACGTCGGTGGTGAAACGATTCACGTTCCCGCCGAGGTTGCGCAACAGATCGGTGACAACCGAGTGCGAGCGATCGCGATGAAGCCGACCGATGGCCTCACCCGAGGCGCGCCGGTGATCAACACCGGGCACGGTGTTCAGGCGCCGGTAGGCGACGGCACCCTTGGCCACATCTGGAATGTCATGGGCGACTGCCTCGACGAGCCGGGCCTCACCACAGACGAGCGGTGGGAGATTCACCGGGCCGCGCCCGACTTCGATGCTCTCGAGCCGTCGGCAAAGATGTTCGAGACCGGCGTCAAGGTGATCGACCTGCTCACCCCTTACAAGGAGGGTGGAAAGATCGGCTTGTTCGGTGGTGCCGGCGTGGGCAAGACCGTGCTGATCACCGAGATGATCACCCGTGTGGCATCGAACCACGGTGGTGTGTCGGTGTTCGCCGGCGTCGGCGAGCGCACCCGTGAGGGCACCGACCTCTTCATCGAGATGGGTGAGACCGTCATGGGGGATGGTGAAACCTCTGTGCTCGACAAGGCTGCGCTGGTCTTCGGTCAGATGGACGAGCCGCCCGGGGTTCGTCTGCGCGTCGCCCTGTCGGGCGTGACGATGGCGGAGTACTTCCGCGACGTTCAGAACCAGGACGTGTTGTTGTTCATCGACAACATCTTCCGCTTCGTGCAGGCCGGTTCCGAGGTGTCCACGCTGCTGGGCCGTATGCCGTCTGCGGTGGGGTATCAGCCCACCCTCGCCGACGAAATGGGTGAGCTCCAGGAGCGGATCACCTCGACCCGAGGGAAGTCGATCACGTCGTTGCAGGCCGTGTACGTGCCGGCCGACGACTACACCGACCCGGCGCCGTTCACCTCGTTCACCCACTTCGACGGTACGACCGAACTCTCCCGTGACATCGCAGCGCTCGGCATCTACCCGGCCGTGGATCCGCTTGCGTCGTCCTCGACGATCCTCGATCCGCTGGTCGTCGGCGACCGCCACTACCAGGTTGCTCGCCGGGTGCAGGAGGTCCTCCAGCGGTACAAGGAACTCCAAGACATCATCGCCATCCTCGGCCTCGACGAACTCTCCGAGGAGGATCGCGTCACTGTCGACCGGGCTCGCAAGGTCCAGAAGTTCCTCTCCCAGCCGATGTTCGTGGCGAAGACGTTCACCAACCAGGACGGCATCTTCACCCCGGTCGAGGAGACCATCGAGTCCTTCGAGGCACTCGTGACCGGTGATCTCGACCATCTTCCCGAGCAGGCGTTCTTCATGGTCGGCGGCGCCGAGGACGCCGAACGCAAGGCTGCCGAACTCCAAGCCGAAAGCTGAGTCGACCGAACATGTTCGACGTCCAGGTCGTCTCCCCCGAAGCGGTGTCGTACACCGGCGAGGCAGAGATGGTCATCGCGCGCACCATGGAAGGGGGCGACATCGCCTTCCAGGCTGGTCATGTCCCGTTCATCGGCGCGCTGGCGGTGTGGTCGGTGGAGGTCATCAAGCCGGGTGGTGAACGAGATGTGTTCGCCGTTCACCGCGGCTTCGTGCAGGTGTCCGGCAACGAGGTCACCATTCTGAGCGACGTGAGCGAATCGGCCGCCAACATCGACGTGGCCCGTGCTCAGGCGGCGCTCGGTCGGGCCCAGGAGACGCTGCGCTCCGATGCCGACGACGAGGACGCAGCGGCGGCGTTGGCTCGAGCCGAGCTCCGACTCCGCGTCGCCGGCGTCACCAACTAGCGCAGATCAGCACGTCCTCAGCCGACCGGCTCGACGCAGGCTGGTATGTGAGCAGTGATCAGTGGTGTCACTCGCCGAGGAGTTGTCTGCGCAGCGCCGGCTCCATGCGAGGATCCGAGGTCCACGGGATGACGTCGCTGGTTTCGAACAGCCATCGGAAGATGCGGTCCTTGAGTTCGTGTTCGACCTCGGCGGTTTGGGCCGAGCCGGCAAGATTCTGCGTCTCTCGGGGATCGTTGACTCGGTCGAACAGCTCTGGCCCCTCGTAGAGGCGCTCGGTGTACGCCCACTGCTCGGTGCGGATCGAGATGGCGCGGCCGGTCAGCGACGTGTCTTCGTGTTGGAGTTCCTGCTTGTGTCGATAGTGCCCGGTGTTCCCCGACTCGAGCAGTGGCTCCTCCTCGAGCAGGAAACCGCCCTCGCTGAAGGCGGCGTCGCGATGGTGGAGGGAGGGGTCGCTGAGCAGGGGAACGAGGCTCCGGCCGAAGTGCGTGTACTCGGCCTCGATGCCGGCCAGTTCGAGCAGAGTCGGGGTCAGGTCGACCAACTCGGCGAAGGATGTCACCACCCCGGAGCTGGCTCGCGGGTCATGGATCACCAGTGGATTGCGGACCAGCACGTCATCGAGGCCCGACATCCATTTCTCGACGAGGCCGTAGTCTCCGAGGTACTCACCGTGATCGCTGAAGAAGAAGCTCACCGTGTTCTCGGCCGAGCCTGCGGCGTCGACAGCATCGAGTACCCGACCCAGTTGATCGTCGACACGCGATGTCATGCCGTAGTAGGTGGCGATGATCTCCCGCCAGTCGTCGTCGTCGAGACGGCCGAGTCCATACCGATCGTGAATTGCCTGCATGAACCGGGGTCGGGTCGATCGGTCGGTCTGGGCGGGCAGCGGAACGTCGTTGCGGTCGTGCAGTGAGAACCATGGCTCGGCGGCGGTGAACGGTGGATGCGGATACATCAGCGGGACGAAGAGGCACCACGGCTCGGGCAGTCCGTCGGTGACCCAATCGATTGCGGTGCGCACGGTCGCCTCGTCGAAGTCGAGCGGCGGCTCGTCGAGTGCACCGTGGTAGAAGGCGAAGTAGTACTTGTGGTCCTCGGGGAAGGGTCCCTTGTGGAGGAGGGCACCGAGGTCTGGGGTGGTGGTGAACCCGAACCGGTCGGAACTCGCCTCGGTCACACCGACACCCATCATGTCGCCTCGGGCGCCGGCCAACGCGACGTGATAGCCGCCAGTGCGGAGCGTCTTGAACACGTTGGGCTCGTGGGGTTGCAGCAGATGACTGAGCGTGCGGTGGCCGGCAACGTGCGGATACCAGCCGGTGAACATCGAGATGCGACTCTGCGAGCAGACACTGTGTTGACCGTAGGCATTGTCGAACCGGGTCCCGGCAGCGGCAAGTGCATCGATGTTCGGGGTTCGCGCCACCGGATTGCCGAAGCAGCCGACCGCATCGGCGCGGAGTTGGTCGGGCATGAACAGCAGGAGGTTGGGGCGAGCATCCATCAGGCGACCACGGTTCCCGCGATGCCTTCCTCGGGAGGCGGCCAGGCCATGTCGAGGTTGCGCAGCGTCTGAACGATGATCTCGCTGATCACGAGATTGCGATACCACTTTCGGTCCGACGGGATCACGTACCAGGGTGCGGCGTCGGTGGATGTCTCTTGCAGCATGACGCGGAAGGCCTCCTGGTAGTCGTCCCAGTGGGCGCGCTCGGCGAGGTCACCGAAGCTGAACTTCCAGTTCTTGTGAGGCTGATCGATGCGGTCCTGAAGTCGCTGACGCTGTTCGTCCTTGCTGATGTGCAGGAACAGTTTGATGATCGTCGTGCCTTCGTCGGCCAACAGCTGCTCGAACTCGCGGATGTGCCGATAGCGCTTCGACCATCGTTGCGCAGGCACGAGGTCATGGACCCGCACGACCAGCACGTCCTCGTAGTGCGAGCGGTTGAAGATCGTGATCTCACCGCTCCTCGGCGTGTGGGCGTGGACCCGCCACAGGTAGTCGTGAGCGAGTTCCTCGTCGGTCGGTTTCTTGAATGCAGCGACCCGTACACCGCTCGGGTTCACGCCGTCGAAGACGTGTCGGATCGTTCCGTCCTTGCCACCGGTGTCGGTCGCCTGGATCACGACCAGCACCTTCTGCTTGCCCTCGGCGAACAACAGCTCCTGCAAAACTTCCAGTTCGTCGTTGAGGTCGTCGAGTCGATCCTCGATGTCGTCCTTGTCGAGGCCGCCGTCGTCGTCGGTGGGCCACTCGTCCAGATCGACGTCGGTGTCCGGTTGGACTCGAAAGCGAGAAATGTCCATGCCAAGAGTGTGCCCCGCAACGTGCGCGGATCGCAGGCCGTACCGCCTTCTGGGTCGTCAGGCGTCGAGGATCTCGTTCGCCTTCTCTTGGCTGTGCAGTGCGCGGATGTGGCGGACGGTACCCGTGCGCGAGCGCATGACGAGCGATTCGGTGGTCGCACCGCGCTGGTTGAAATGCACCCCGTTCATGAGGTCACCATCGGTGATGCCGGTGGCGGCGAAAAAACAGTCGTCACTGCGGACCAGATCGTCCTGGGTCAGGATGCGTTCGAGGTCGTAGCCCTGCTTGGTCGCTTCGGCACGTTCGCGTTCGTTGCGAGGCCACAGGCGGCCGAGTTGTTGCCCGCCCATGCACTTGAGCGCAGCGGCGGTGATCACACCCTCCGGCGTGCCACCGATTCCGATCAGAATGTCGGCGCCGGCGTCGGGCCAACAGGTCGAAATGGCGCCGGCGACGTCACCGTCGGGGATCAGCCGAATTCTGGCCCCTGCCTCGCGCACCTCTCGGATATGTTCGGCGTGGCGATCACGATCGAGGATGACGGCAGTGAGATCACGGACCGCACAATGCTTGGCCTCCGCCACTGCTTCGAGATTTTCGGTCAGCGACTTGTCGAGGTCGATGGAACCGACGGCCTCAGGACCGACGGCAAGCTTCTCCATGTAGAGGCACGGGCCCGGGTCGTACATCGTCCCCCGAGGTGCGACGGCGATCACGGCCAGCGCGTTGGCCCGTCCCAGCGCAGTGAGTGTGGTGCCGTCGATCGGATCGACGGCGATGTCGGTCTCGGCATGGGTCCCGTCACCGATCCGCTCGCCATTGAAGAGCATGGGGGCTTCGTCCTTCTCGCCCTCACCGATGACCACCACACCATCCATCGAGACACTGGCGAGCATCGTGCGCATGGCATCCACCGCAGCGCCGTCGGCCCCTTCCTTGTCGCCTCGTCCCATCCATCGAGAAGCGGCAATCGCCGCAGCTTCGGTGACACGGACGAGTTCGAGTGCCAGGTTGCGGTCCGGCATCAATGGGGAGGTCGCCATGGCTCGGACGGTACCCGACACGCATCTTTCCCGCTGGCATTGGCGACGTGAGAACATGAGGACGTGCCGAGTTTCCAGAACCCATTCCGCAAAACCAGTGGTGGCGTCGATTCGCCCGCCACCGACAACGATGCCGCCGAATCCGTCCCCGACCTGGTCGACGACGAGTCCGGCGAATGGCTCGCCTACGAGTTGCATGCCATGGCGTCGGAAACCCGACGCATGCTCGCCCAGCTGCTGCTGGCCGACGAGGTGGTGCACTCGTGGCAGGGGACCACGTTGCTTGCGCACGAGAGTGTCGAGGAGCACGTCGACGCCTTGCTCGAGGAGGTGGAAGCGGCCACAAATCCGGATCTCGATCCTGCGAAGTCGCAGGTGGCGTTCGAGATGGAGGGCTGGTCGTCGGAACTGCAGGCAGTGCTGTCGGAGCGCCTCAGTCAGGCGGCCGTTCCGCACGAGTTCGACGAAGGCGATCTCGTCTGTCACGAAGAGGACGAGGAGCAGGTCGAGCTCGTGATCGAGGATCTGCTCGCACGTGCAGCCGACGACGGGCTCGAGGAGCTCGAGGGACTGGAGGTCAACGAGCTGTTGTCAGCGATGTTCGAGGCGGTCGATCGGCTTCGCCGTGATGGCAATGACGCTCAGGGCGTCAAGCGGTCGGTGGAACACGGACGACGGCTTGCCGGAGTCGCCACCCCATTCGGATTCCCGGCGTCGGCGTGGGCGGCGATACGCGAACAGTGCGAGTCGCTCGCCGACATGCTCGAGGCAGAGGACTCCGACGAGGACGACATCCACGATCTCGCGGCCCGTCTTCGCGACACACTCGTTCGCATGATCTGAACCCTCGGCGGCACGCATCACCGAGGACTGGCCGACGGGGTGTAATCGGTCCGGCGCTCCTACGATAGGCGCTGATGTTGCTCGCCGAGATCGAGATCTACCACTCCCGGCCGATTGCGCCGACCCGGCGTGTTGCCCTCGGCGCACTCGACCTGCCGTGCGACCCTGCCCCCGGTGTCGGTGGCGTGCTCCTGGGCGCGATCGCGGCTCGCTTCACACCGGACATCGACCCGGACCTGGTCCCCGATCTCGTGTCGTTGACCCACGAGATCGAAGCCGGACGCCGTATCCCGCAGCCTCGCCTTCGACATCGTTTCCAAGAGGACCGTATCGGCCTGACCCGCAGTCCTCAGCGACTCTTCCGCCATGACGAAGACGGTGAGCTTTCCGTCCAATTCACCGCCGACAAGGGTCTTCCCGGTCAGTTGGTGTTGGGAGCGATCTATGCCGCCCAGCACATGCCGTACCAGTTTCGTGGTGAGGTGCTCGCCGCCATCCGCCGCGGAATCTCGTGGACCGGCGGGATCGACGCCGCCTTGCTGCTCTACCTGTCGGGGCGGGGGCACGGTTCGCTGAACGGCGATGCGCTCGCCGATCCGGTCGGATGGGCGTTGGGGATCCTCGGCCTCGACCTCGATGCCGGCCTCCCCGGGCGTGCGGTGGTGCAGCGGTCATTTCGTCGGTCTCTGATCGACGCACATCCCGACCATGGTGGAGACGACGCCGACGCCGCTCGTCGCATTGCCGATATCACCGAGGCCCGTCGCATCCTCCTCGCCTCCTGAGGGCCTAGCCTCGGGTGGATGCTGGAACGGGTCGAGAGCCTCGAGAACGAGCTGCGGGACGTCGAGATCCGTCTCGGTGATCCGGCGGTCCAGTCCGATCCGCGCCAGCTCGCCGAACTCGGTCGTCGATTCAAACAACTCGAAGACGTCGTCCGCGTCGCTCGTCGGCTCCGCCAGAGCACCGATGATCTGGCCGACTTCCGCGAGATGATGTCGGCCGCTGACCACGATGAGCGAGACGAACTCCGAGACGAGATCGAGGCGCTCGAGGCTGCTGTCGCCGGTGACGAAGAACAGCTTCGGGTCCTCCTGTTGCCTCGCGATCCGAACGACGAGCGCAACGTCATCATCGAGATTCGCGGCGCCGCCGGAGGCGAGGAAGCCAATCTCTTCGCTCGCGACCTGTTCACGATGTTCGAGTCGTTCGCCAAGCGCATGGGTTGGCATCTCGAGGTCCTGTCGGCCTCGTACTCCGATCTCGGTGGCTACTCCGAGATCACCGCCATGCTCAGCGGCGATCTCGTGTGGTCACGCATGAAACACGAGGCCGGCACCCATCGCGTCCAGCGGGTGCCGGTCACCGAAAGTCAAGGCCGGATCCACACCTCGTCGGCGACGGTGCTGGTGATTCCCGAGGCCGACGAGGTCGAGGTGGAGGTCGACGACAGCGATCTTCGGATCGACACCTATCGCGCCTCGGGGCCCGGAGGCCAGTCGGTCAACACGATGGATTCGGCGGTACGGATCACCCATATCCCGACCGGTGTCGTCGTCTCGATGCAGGACGAGAAGAGCCAGCTCAAGAACAAGGAAAAGGCCCTTCGGGTCCTCAAGAGCCGCTTGCTGCAGATCGAACAAGAAAAGGCAGCTGCACAAGCGGCCGAGCTTCGGGGCAGTCAGGTCGGAACCGGCGATCGATCCGAGAAGATCCGGACCTACAACTACAAGGAGAACCGGGTCAGCGATCATCGCATCGGACTCACGATCCACAAACTCGACCGGGTGATGGCCGGAGAACTCGACGAGGTGAGCGATGCCCTCGTCGCCGAGGAACGTCGCCGTCAGCTCGAGGAGTCCGACGCCTGATGGCCGAAGGACCCGAGGAGGGAACGGTCTCTTGGGCCGAGCTTCTCGCCGAGACGACTGCTCGCCTCGAACGGGCCGGGAGTGACTCGGCAGCGTCCGACGCCCGCCGCATCGTCGAAGAGGCGAGCGGGGCCGAACCGTCCGAGTTCCACACCGTGCTCGCCTCCTTGGCAACGGTGCGAGGGGTGGCCTCGCTCGACTCGATGGTCGCTCGTCGCGAACGGGGCGAGCCGTTGCAGTACGTCGTGGGTCGGTGGGGGTTCCGGCATCTCGATCTCATGGTCGACACGCGCGTTCTGATCCCGCGCCCCGAGACCGAAGAGGTCGCCGGGTTGGCGATCGATGAGGTCACGGCACGGAGCGTCGAATGTCAGCCGCTGGTCGCTGATCTCGGAACGGGGAGTGGTGCCATCGCTCTCTCGATCGCCAGTGAATGTCAGTCCGCTCGGGTACTGGCCACCGATGTCTCTGCGGAGGCCCTGCAGGTTGCTCGGGCCAACCTGACCGGGATCGGTCGTGCGGCGAGCCGGGTCTCGCTCCACCACGGCTTCTGGTTCGATGCCCTTCCCGCCAGCGTGAAGGGATCGATCGATGTGCTCGTCTCCAATCCCCCATACGTCACCGACACCGAGGATCTGCCGGCCGTTGTCGCCGACTGGGAGCCGTCGACCGCGCTGCGGGCAGGTGGTGACGGACTCGACGATCTGACCGAGATCGTCGCTGGCGCTGACACCTGGGTTGCTCCCGACGGGGTTGTCATCCTCGAGATGGCGCCCGCCCAAACCGCCACGATTGTCGAGCGATTCTCGAACCAGGGCTGGACTGCGAGCATTCACATCGATCTGCAGGGTCGTGACCGCGCAGTCGTGGCCCGCCGACCGCGCTGATCGTCGTAGGATCGCCCCGTGCGCATCGCAGTTGGGTCAGATCATGCCGGCTTCCACCTCAAGGAGGAGCTCGCGGGGTACCTACGCGGGTTGGGCTACGAGGTCGTCGACTGTGGGACCCACTCGACCGACAGGGTCGACTATCCCGATTTCGGTGCAGCGGTCGGTCGATCGATCCGCGACGGAGATGCCGACCTCGGCCTCTGTGTCTGCGGGAGCGGGATCGGGATCGCCATGGCCGCCAACAAGATCGAGGGTGTTCGTGCCGCCACGGTGTGGGATGTCACGAGCGCCCGACTCACGCGTGAGCACAATGACGCCAACGTGATCTGTCTCGGCGAGCGTCTTGTCGGCCCGCAAGTCGCCAAGGATTGTGTCGAAGCATGGCTCGGGGCGGACTTCGAAGGCGGTCGGCACGAGGGCCGGGTGGCCAAGATCGATGGTCTGGGTGGCGAGCAAGCCTGACCGCCCTCCCGCCGGTACGCTTCGCTGAACTTCGTCTGCGGAGGTGGACTGTGCCCTGGCCCAAGCTCGATGACGATGAGGCATTCGACCTCATTCGTGCCGAAGAGCACCGACAAAATACTTGGATCCAGTTGATTGCGAGCGAGAACCTCGCATCGCCGGCGGTCATGGCCGCGACCGGTTCGGTGCTCACCAACAAATACTCCGAGGGGTATCCCGGGAAGCGCTACTACGGCGGGAACTTCGTCGTCGACGACATCGAGGATCTCGCTCGTCGTCGGGTGTGCGAACTTTTCGGTGCCGATCACGCCAACGTGCAGCCCCATGCCGGTGCGATCGCCAACATGGGGGTGTATCAAGCGCTGCTCGAACCCGGCGACACGATTCTGGGTCTGAGCCTCGACCATGGTGGACATCTCACCCACGGCTCGCCGGTGAACTTCTCGGGCCTGCAGTACAACTTCGTCAGCTACGGCGTCACTGCGAGTGACGAGCGCATCGACATGGATGAGGTGCGCGACAGGGCGCGGGAGCACCGCCCGAAGCTGATCGTCGCCGGCGCAACGGCGTACCCGCGTGTCATCGATCCGAGGCCGTTTCGTGAGATTGCAGACGAGGTCGGTGCGTTGCTCATGTTCGACGCAGCCCATATCGCCGGTCTGATCGCAGGCGGTGTGCATCCGAATCCGATGCCCTACGTCGACGTCATGACGTTCACCACCCACAAGACCCTCCGGGGGCCGCGTGGTGGATGCATTCTCACCACGTCGAACCATGCGCAGGCCATCGACAAGGCGATGTTCCCGGGGATCCAAGGCGGTCCGATCGAAAGCAGCATCGCAGCCAAGGCGGTTGCGTTTGCAGAGGCTGCCACCGATGAGTTCAAGCAGTACGCGCAGGGGATCGTTGCGAATGCTGCTGCGTTGGCCGAAGCACTCGTCGGAGAGGGATTTCGCCTCTGCTCCGGCGGAACCGACAACCATCTCCTGCTCGTCGATCTTCGGACCTTCGATGTCGAACTGACCGGCAAGGTTGCCCAGGACACACTCGACCAGGCGGGTATCAGCCTCAACAAGAACACAGTGCCCAACGATCCTCGGTCTCCGTTCGTGACCTCGGGCGTTCGCATCGGTACGCCGGCCGTCACCACCCAGGGAATGGGGGAGGCCGAGATGGTGGAGATCGGTCATCTGATTGCCCGCGCCTTGCGTGGACGAGACGATGAGACGATCGTCGCTGCAGTGAAGGCGGAGGCCGAGGTGCTCTGCAGCCGTTTCACTCCGTATCCCGAGCTCGGCTGAGGGCTGGGGGGAGCAGAAGGAACGGGTCGGCGTGCCACCGCTTTGGGCCTATCTGGTGGTCGGAGCGACGGCTGCGGTCGTCACGTCGTGCCTCATCCCGCTGGTGATCCGGCTGTCGCCGAGGTTGCGGGCGGTGGTCGAGCCCGACGCCCGACGGGTGCATACGCGACCCACCCCCACCGCAGGGGGCCTTGCGATGATCATCGGTGTCGTGGCGGCTGTGATCGTGGCGTTCCTGCTTCCGGGGTTCGGCGATGTGATCGCAGCACGCACCGAGATGCTCGGGGTGGTCGCAGCAGCTGCCGTGATGTGGAGTGTCGGCTTCGTCGACGACATTCGCGAGATCTCGCCACCGGCCAAGATGGCGGGCATGGTGCTGTCGGGCAGCATCATGTCGTTGACCGGAGTCTCGATCCTCGTCTTCCGCGTGCCATTTTTCGACGTGCTGTTGCTCTCGACGGACTGGTCGTTCTTCGTCACGGTGCTCTGGGTGGTGTTGATGGCCAACATCGTGAACTTCATCGATGGGCTCGATGGACTCGCCGCCGGCATCGTGGCGATCGCATCGGGCACGTTCCTGCTCTACGCGCTCCAACTCGGGAATGAAGGGGTGCTCGATCCTGCCAACCCGGGGGGTCTGTGGGCCGTGATCGCTCTCGGCGTGTGCATCGGTTTCCTGCCGCACAACGTGCATCCAGCTCGAATCTTCATGGGCGACGGCGGTGCACTCTTGCTCGGACTGTTGATGGCAGCCTCCACCATGAGTGTTGGTGGTCGCACCACCGCCGAGTTCTCTGGTCAGGCGTTCTTCTTCTTCGCCCCGATCTTCATTCCGCTGGTGATCCTCGGGGTCCCGCTGCTCGACACGGCGTGGGCCGTGCTGCGCCGCACGATTCGCGGCAAGTCACCGTTCTCCACTGCAGACAAGGAACATCTCCACCACCGTCTGATGGATCTGGGCCACGGCCACCAGCGAGCCGTCGTCATCTTGTGGACGTGGACGGCCCTGCTGTCGGCGCTCGTCCTGTATCCGACGTACACCGGTGAGGGTGACGCGGTCGTGCCGATCGGCATTGCCGCCCTTGCGCTCGTTTTGTACTCCGTCCTTCGGCCCCGGCTCCGTCATCGGCCGCCTGAGGCTCCCGTCTCGCTGTTCGATCTCGACGAGCTCGACTAGCGCTCAGGTCACTTCGACCGGGACGCCGAGAGGCAAGCCGATGTCTTCGACCAGGAGCGAGATGTCGTCGTTGTGGAGACGGATACAACCGCTCGAGACGTTGGTACCGAGGGACGCAGGATCGTTGGTGCCGTGGATACCGAGCTGTCCTTCGCCGCCGTTGAAACGGGTGAAGGTATCGCTGTAACCCGACAGGCCGTAGGCGTAGGGGCCGTAGAGCGAGTTGGAGTATCTCGTTTGGATCAGCTCGGTCGTGTAGTACCGACCCAGCGGGGTTGGAGCGTTTGCCCGGGCGACGCCGACCGTGGTCTGGAGGATCGACTCACCCCGCTCGGAAACGGTGAGCAGGAAGTCCTCGAGCGAGACCTCGATGGAGTAGTAGTGACGTGTGAGCTCTACCCGGGCGGCATCGATCCAGCCCAGGCTGCCGTTGGGCCGGGTCGGCAAAAGCACCTGGTATCGATTCTCGCCGGCAAAATCCTCGACAAGAAAGGTCAACCGTCCACCTGAGGCGATCGGGTTGTCGAAGGTCTTGATCGGGCCAGTGAGATCTGGCGTGCTGAAGGCGGTCACCGATGCTGCAAGCGCAGTGGCAACGAAGGACAGGCCCGTGTGATCTTCTTCCGGTTCGGCCGTCGTGGGCGGGGCGGTGTCCGGGACGGTCGTGGTTGGTGGCGTTGTCGTGGTGGTTGTGGTGGTCGTGGTGCGGCGCAAGCCGGGCGCAAGGGTCAGGTCACCGATGCGTGATTCATCGATGAGGGCGCGCTCGGGGTGAGCACAGGCGCTGAGCGCTGCCGCTGCTCCGGCGACCAAGAACCCCCGACGATCCACACCCCAGACGCTACCTGTCCGATGGGGTCGACGGGGACCCCTCAGGCGTCCTCGGGGTTGAGGTCTTCGAGTTCCAGCCCGGCGGTCTCGGGGTAGCGCACGCGAATGAGCACTGCGACAAGGAGCGGCCCGGCTGCGAGCAGCGCAAGGGCTGGGCCGAGTTCCCCGCCGAGTCGGTCGGACACGAACCCGGCGGTGACGAGCCCCACTGCGCTCCCGATGACACCGATGGTGACGACCACGCCGTTGGCTCGTCCTCGGTCGTGCGTGCCGAAGAGCTCCGGCCCGTAGACCGCAAGCGCAGGGACTGCACTTGCGGTCAGGATCACGCCGACGAGGGTCAGCAGCCAAAGGACGGCACCGGAACTGAAGAAGGAGAGTGTGGTCAGGATCGTGCCCCCCGCAAGGCCGACGGCTCCCACGGTGCGCCGGCCTCGCCGCTCGGCCAGGTAGCCCCCGACCAGCACACCGAGGCCGGCGGGGGTGCTCGTGACGAGTGTGAACACCGATGTCTGGGTTGCGGTGAAGCCGCGTTCATCTTTGAGGAAGTCGTTCTGGAATCCACTCGCTGGCGCGATGAACATCGCGATCAGGAAGGCCGAGACCGCCAACAGGGCCAGGCGAGTCCGGCGACGAGCTCGGGCGTCCTCGTCATGGGATGGGTCGTGATCGATTGCTTCGCTGAACCGGTGCGTCTCGGGGAGGCGCCGGCCGTAGCGCCAGATCACGATGAGTCCCAGTGAGGCGGCAAGGTAGACCACTCTCCACCCCCGGACGTCGACATCGGCGACCGGCAAGATCCATACAGCCATTCCCGAGCCGAGCCCGGCGCTGAGTACCAGCACAGAGGCTGCCCAGGCCCGGCACCGGGCTGGCATCTCCTCGGCGGCAACGATGACGATCAGGATTCCGAGTGCAGTCGACAGACCGCGAGCGATCAACTGGGAGGCTCCGAGGCTCACCAAACCGGGCGCAAGCCCGCCAAGGACCGTGAACGAGCAACTGGCAAAGCCGGTGGCGAGGAGAAGCGTGCGGCGGCCGCGTCGATCGGCGAGCGAGACTGCAGCCAGGCTGATCAGCACGCCGAACCGAACCGTGCCCAAGAGATATCCCTGTGCGGTGTTGCCGTGGCCGAACTCGTCGGCAGCGAACGTGAGCGTCTGGGTCAGGACGGTGCCTAGGTAGCCATCGACGATCTGCACGGCGCAGAGGAGCCCGAGCACGGTCGAGGCCGAGGCGTCGAGCCGATCAGGCGGCGCCCACCAGTAGGAGAAGTGTTCCTGGCGGTGCTTGACCGCTCGTTTCACGGGGACGTGGAACAACCAGGCCCAGAGCGGAATCGCGAGTCGATAGGTCGTGGTTTCCTCGACATCGAAGGCGCCGTCGCTGCGATGCCCGACTCGCAGCGTTCGCTGGTAGTCCCGGAAGGGGCCGTGGGCGAGTCCCCACCGATCGACACCATCGGGCGATTCGGCCACGATGTCGTCCCGCGCCATTCGCCGAGCGGCGAGTTCGTCGGTGGTGCAGACGACCGTCGTGCGGATTGTGGTCACGTGATGATGCTAGGAGCGGGCGTTGACGAGCGGGTGCCCTATCCTTTCGGCTCGTGGAGGTATCGCCATCCCTGCTCGATGATCCCCGCTCCGAGCACCTCAGCGCAGCGGCGCGTCGGCTCCTGCGTCGACCCCGTCCCCGCTTCCGCGGTCTGCTGCATCGGGTGGCCTCCATCGCGTCGATTCCGCTCGGGGTCGTGGTGGCGTTCATGGCTGACGGGTCTCGGGGCACGGTCGCGATGGTCATCTTCGCCTTCGGTGCGACAGTGATGTTGGGTGTGAGCGCCGTCGTGCATCTTCGAGACTGGCCGATCGAGCGGGTCGAACTGTTGATCCGTCTCGATCACTCGGCCATTTTCGTGATGTACGCCACGTCGGCCACACCGATTGCGTTGATGGCCTTGAACGGCCGGCAGGCGACCATCGTGTTGGCGTTCGCCTACGGAGGAATGCTTTGCGGCGTGGTCGCAGAGTTTCTTCCCTTTCATCCCCCGCGTGGCGTTGTCAACGCGATCTACATCACGTTCGGACTGTCGTTCCTCGTCTTCATCCCCTGGCTGCTCGCAGGTCTTTCGATGATGCAGTTCGCCATGCTCATGATCGGTGGCGGGTTCTATGCCGGGGGTTCGATCATTGTGGGCGCACAGTGGCCGGACCCGTGGACGAATACGTTCGGCTACCACGAGATCTGGCATGTGCTCGTCGTGATCGGAGCAGGTTGTCACTACTGGCTCGCAGTGGACCTGGTGACCCTGTAGCTCAGGTCGAGAAGGTGCTCGGCCAGTCATCGGTTCGGATGAGGGCATCGCTTCCGCCGTCGACGAAAACGACCGATCCGCAGGCGAACCGCGCAGCAGGCGTCAACATGAAGGTGATCCATGCTGCGATGTCGTCGGGAGTGCCGCGACCGGCCGGGACGGGGAGCTGGGTCGTGAGCGGACCGTAGACGGGGTCGTCGTCACCTCGCTCCAGGAGGGGTGTCTGCACGGCGCCGGGTGCGATGACGTTGAGTCGGATCTCTTGCCCGACCCAGTCGTCGGTCACTGCCTGCCGGCGGCACCAGCGAGTGATCGCAATTTTGCTTGCGCCATAGGCCATGGCGCTGTCGAACGGCTCACCGATCTCGTCGAGCACTGCCGTGATCGCACGCCGGTCCTGGTCGAGAAAGGCCTCGACGAGAGCATCAGGGACATTCGGCGTGATGGTGGTCGCGTTCGAGCCGATCTGCACGACGGATGCACCTGAGGCGGCCGCAAGGGCGGGGCGCAGGCCTTCCAGCAGGTTGTGGCTCCCGAAGTAGTTGACCTCCGTGATCGAGGCGGCCGGTGCGGGTGGGCCAAGGCCTGCCCCGGAGACGAAGCCATCGAGGGCACCGCCGCACCGCTGCGCCACGTCGGCAACGGCTGA
Organism: Acidimicrobiales bacterium; assembly: GCA_049437325.1. Taxonomy (GTDB): domain Bacteria; phylum Actinomycetota; class Acidimicrobiia; order Acidimicrobiales; family Aldehydirespiratoraceae; genus UBA11606. Next base: position 144,865 of record JBMTIM010000001.1, on the reverse strand, counting down.
TCGGCGACCCTCGTCGGTGGAAAGGTCGGCGATGACTTCCGCATCTCGCAGGTCGATACCGATGATGGTGTGCCCGTCGGCTTCGAGCATCGCTCGGGTTGCGGCCCCGATTCCGGATGCCGATCCGCTGATCGCAATCGTGCCCATGGGCCCCTCGTGGTCGCCGGTCTTCCGCATCATCATCGCTGTGCGCCAGACTGGGCAAATGGACGCTTCATTTCGTCTCGATCGCGCCTTCGAAGATGGCGAGCGGATCATCGAACTGACCGCCGCCAACCCCGATGTTGGCGTGCCGAACTGCCCCGACTGGGACGGCCGAGCGCTCGCTTCCCACATGGCTCGGGTGTGGCACATGCTCTCTGTGATCGTCGAGCATGGACTCGACAGCTTTCCCGAGCGTGAGATGTTTCCGGAAAAGGTTGTCGGCGGAGAGTTCGATGCAGCTCGGACGGCGCTCGAACGGGTCGATGCCCACATGCGAGTGCTCGAACCCGGTGCGCCGCACTGGTCGTGGGCCACCACGCAGACGACGGACTACTACATTCGGCGGCTCCACCTCGAGAACCTCGTGCATCGCATCGATGCGGAGCAGATGGCCGGTGTGGCGAGCGAGATCGACGGTGACGAAGCGGCTGACGCCGTCGATGAGCGGCTCATCGAGTTCGCCCCGCTTCGAGCGGGACGTCCAGCAGGGTCACTGCACGTTCACCGCACCGATGGTGCAGGGGAGTGGACGATCAAGGTCGATGACGATGTCATCGTTGCAACCAGAGAACACGCAAAGGGTGACGCAGCGGTGAGAGGGACCGGTGTTGACCTCATGCTTGCCGTGTGGGGCCGGGGCACCCTCGAACCACTCGAGACCTTCGGTGACCCGGCACTCGTCACCGAGTGGTTCGAATTGACTCGATGAGCGACAACCGCCCTCCATCGATGGGCATCCGTGGGGGATCGAACCTCGATCAGCTCATGCCGGTCCTGCTGTTCTTCGTGCTGTTCAACACTGTCGGGATCATTCCCGCTGTTCTTGCTGCCACTGCGTGGTCGATCAAAGCAGCGATCGGTCGGCGGAAGCGAGGGCTCGACATCGGCTGGTGGCTCCCCACGATCACGGTCTATCTGCTCGCCCGGGCAGCGGTGACGGTGGCGGTGGAACGAGAGCTCCTCGACTTCGGTATCAGCTCCGAGGCGGTGTATTTCGGCATCGGGTTCGTCACCAAGTTCCTGGTCGGCATTGCCGTCGCTGCGACGATCCTTGCCGGACGGCCAATGCTGGCGTGGATGATCCCAAAGGTCGTCGACCTTCAGCAGCAGGTGCTCGACGATCCTCGGTACCACCGCACGATGTCGAACGCCAGTTGGATCATTGTCGCCTACGAGTGCGGGTCGGCCATCTGGGACGTGTGGTTGTTCAACAACTCCGGCTTCAACCTCTTCTTCCTTGCCCGATCAGGGACGAACTTCGTGGTGTCGTTCCTGTGCATCACCTTCGGGCTCCTGTACATCGACCGGTCTCTCGAACCGATCGACGAGTATCCCGGCCTGACCCAACTGCTCGAGCCCTCGGACCCCCTGTCGTCGTGACCCGCGGTCCAATCGTCGTCCTGCACGATCACCTCGATGGCGGGGTTCGTCCGGCAACCGTGCTCGAACTCGCGCACCGATACGGGATTTCGACTCCTGCAGACGATGTCGACGAGCTTGCCGGATGGATGACGATCACCCCCGACCTTCCCGTCGCCGAGGCGTTCGGCCGTTTCGATCTTGTCGGGAAGGTGCTTCAGACGCCTGAGGCACTGCGGCGGGTGGCGATCGAGGCGGTCGAGGATCTTGCCGCCGACGGCGTGATCCATGCCGAACTCCGCTTCGCGCCCCTGCTCCACACGCTTGGTGGCCTTGCTGCGTCAGAGGTCATTGCAGCGGTGGAAGCCGGACTCGAGGCAGCCGAGGCGTCGACCGGTCTCTCGGCGACGCTCATCGTCTGTGCCATGCGCGACCAACCGCTGCCGGTGACCGACCAAGCTGTCGACGCGGCGATCGCGGCAGCGGGGGGTCGGGTGGTCGGGGTGGATCTGGCCGGGCTCGAGATGAATCACCCGGCCACCGATCATGCTCCGGCGCTGGAACGGGCGCAGCGCGCAGGCCTCGGCGTCACGATTCATGCCGGGGAGATGGACGGCGTTCACCAGATCCAAGCCGCCCTCGACGCGTGCAATCCGCCGCGTATCGGCCATGGCTGGCGGGTGATCGACGACTGCACCGTCGACGACGGGCGCATCGTGGCCCTCGGCTCGGTGGCCACGGCCCTGCGCGATGCCGGTACGTTGCTCGAGATCTGTCCGACCTCCAATGAAAGTCTCGGATGTCCGGTTGTCGATCACCCGCTGCGAATGCTTGCCGATGCCGGCTTCCGTCTCTGTCTCAATCCCGATGACCGTTCGATCACCACAACATCGGCGCGCCGCGAACTGCGGCGGGTGACCGAGTCGCTCGGGGTCAGCACCGTCGAGCACGCAGCGTGGGCAGAGCGCGCCGCCGTGGGAGCGTTCCTTCCCGGCCCCGACCGAGCTGAACTGGTCGGCCGGGTCCGCAACGGGTGGGACGTGGCGGTGCCCCGGATCGTGCATCTTGCTACGCGTGAACGATGGGAGGCTGCTCGAGTATCAGGTGCGTACCTGCCCGCCGAGTTCGCTTCCGACGGATTCATTCACTGCAGTGCGCTCCATCAGGTTCTGACCCCAGCGAATCGCTTCTACCGGGGCCGGACCGACCTCGTGGCCCTGGTGATCGACGCACATCTTGTTGCCGATGCCCTCGTCTGGGAGCCGGGAACTGGCACAGACGAATATTTTCCACATCTGTACGGCGCGCTTGGTGTCGACGCCGTACTCGATGTCGTCGACTTCCACCCTGGCGGCGACGGGGGGTTCCTGCTCCCTCCCGACCTCGTGCGAGTCGTTCGTCGCTGATCAGGCGTCGGGTGCGATGTCGCTCATCGGATCTGTGCCGAAGTCGCGCAACAGTTCGCCGTAGTCAGCACCGCGGCGAAGGTTCTGGCCGCCGTCGACGGCGAAGTTCTGACCCGTGATCCACGATGACTCGGGGCCGATCAGAAAGCGCACCATCTCGGCGATCTCCTCGGGTCGACCGATTCGGCCGAGTGGAATCTGCGGGATGTAGTCGTCGAGAAGCCGTCCACCCGAGGTGATCGGGGCCATGAGGTCGGTGCCGACGATGCCGGGCTGTACCGAGTTCACCCGCACACCGAACGTGCCCATCTCGTCGGCTGCAGTTCGACACAGGTGATCGAGCCCTGCCTTGGCTGCTCCGTAGGCACCGAGGCATCGGAACGTATCGCTGCCGGCATGTGACGAGCAGCCGATGATCGAACCCCCACCGCCTTGCCGAGCCATCTGTCGCCCACCGTGCTTGATGCACAGGAAGGTACCGATGTAGTTGAGTTCCATCGTGGCGCGGATGGTGTCCACATCGCTCGTGGCGAGTGGACCGATACCGGTCGAGCCACCGGCACAGGCGAAGAGTCCGTCGAGTCGACCGCGACGATCGGCGGCGGCCATGACGGCCTCCTCTACGGCTCTTTCGTCGGTGACGTCAGCAACCACATGCTGCACGACGACGCCGTCGGCGGCGACCACCCGAATCCGCTCGACCGCTCCGAGGAGCTTGTCCTCGGTGCGACCGCAGATGGTGACATCAGCCCCGTCCGCCGCCAATTTGTGTGCGGTCGCTTCGCCGATTCCGCTCCCACCTCCCGTGATCAGAACCGAATAGCCGCTGATCGACCCCATCGTGGCACTCCTCGCTGTTCGAGTCGCCGAGCGTAGTTCCCGGCTGATGCGTCATGGTCATCGCCGGCCGCAGCGGTCACCGTCGCCGGATGCTGACCGGAATCACGACAGCTCGGTCTTCTGAATCCGACGATTCGAGATCGATCTCTGCCTCGAGGATCCACTCGTTGTGGCCCTCGGGGTCGCAGATGATCTGTGTTGCAAGTCCAGCATCGAGGTCGATGTCGATGAACTCCGCCGAGCGAGCGTCCGCATCGAGATGAATGAGGTTGTGCTCCTCCCAATACGCAGCGATGTCGTCAGCCAGGTCGCCGGGGCGGCCATGGGCGATCTCGGTCAGGAGGCGGAACATTTCGTTTCGCACGAGAACGGAGAAGGCCCGTCTGTTCGCCGTGAGGTTTGCAGGCGGAGGCGGATCGACCGGGTGGTCTTCGTCGCCGGGAGCACGGAGCCGTTCCCACTCGTCGAGCAAGCTGGAATCGACTCGCCGGATCATCTCGCCGAGCCATTCGGTCAGATCATCGAACTCGGCGCTCTCGATGTCGACCGGAACGGTCTGGATCATCGCCTTGTAGCAGTCGGTCAGATACCGCAACACAGCACCTTCCGATCGCTTGAGCCCGTACCGGGCGACGTACTGATTGAAGGTTTCTGCGTGTTCGAGCATGTCGCGGACCACCGACTTCGGGCTGACCCGATCCTGCCCGACCCATGGATGATGACGCCGGAACACGTCGAAGGCGGTCTCGAGGAAGTCCGCTTCGGGCTTGGGCCAGGAGACCTGCTCGAGTTGTTCCATCCGCTGTTCGTACTCGACACCGTCTCGCTTCAACTCGGAGATGAGGGCGTCCTTCGCTCTGTCGAGTTGCGCGAGCAGGATCACCATCGGGTCGTCGAGTACCGACTCGATCACACTCAGCAGTTGCCATGCGAGATCGGGTGCATCGCGGTCGAGTGCGGCTATGGCTTCGAGTGCGAACAGCGACAGCGGTTGGTTGAGCCGGAAGTCGTCCTGAAGGTCGAGGTTGATTCGCACCGGACGGCCCTGTTCGTCGGGTTCATCCAGGACCTCGAGCACGTCGGCATCGATGAGACTGCGGTACACCGCAATGGATCGACGAATGTGTGCTCGCTGGTTCTTGCGGGTCTCGTGGTTGTCGACCAGCAGCCGACGCATGGCCGCACATCCGTCGCCCGGACGGTCGAGCACGTTGAGCATCAGTGCGTGGCTGACGGTGAAGCTCGATGACAGTGTTTCGGGCTGTCCGGCGCTGAGGCGGGCGAGGGTGTCGCCATCCCAGTGGGCGTAGCCCCGCTCGGGCGGCTTGCGTTTCACGAGCTTCTTCTTCTTTTTCGGATCGGTTGCCGCTTTGGCCTCGGCCTTTTTGTTCTCGACGACGTGTTCGGGGGCCTGCACGACGACGGACCCGGCAGTGTCGAAGCCCCGCCGACCGGCCCGACCGGCAATCTGTTGAAACTCGCGCACGTTGAGGACTCGGACCCGTCGGCCGTCGTACTTGCAGAGCTGGGTGAACAGGACGGTCCGGATGGGGACGTTGATGCCGACACCGAGGGTGTCGGTCCCGCAGATCAGCTTCAGCAGGCCCTGCTGGGCAAGTTTCTCGACGAGGAGCCGGTACTTCGGGAGGAGCCCGGCATGGTGCACACCGATGCCCGCCAACACGAACCGCCTGAGATCCTTGCCAACCGGAGTGTCGAAGCGAAAACCGCCGACAGCGTTCTTGACGGCTTCCTTTTCGTCCCTGTCGAGCACGTCGAGGCTCGTGAGGCTCTGCGCTCGGGCGGTGGCGTCCTTCTGGGTGAAGTGGACGATGTAGATCGGCTGCTTGCCCTCGTCGAGCAGTTCACCGATCGTCTCGAGCAGCGTCGTCTCCCGATAGGTGAAATCGAGAGGCACGGGCCGCTCGGCCTGGGCGACCAGTACCGTCTCTCGTTCGGTGCGATCCGACAGGTCGCCCCGGAGTCGGGCTGTGTCACCCAGCGTCGCCGACATCAGCAAGAAGTTGGGCTTCGACAACTCGAGCAGGGGAACCTGCCACGCCCACCCCCTGTCTCGGTCGCCGTAGTAGTGGAATTCGTCCATCACGACCAGGTCGACCTCGGTATCGGCTCCTTCCCGCAGCGCCCGATTGGCGAGGATTTCCGCTGTGCACACGACCACTGGGGCGTTTGCGTTCACGGCTGCATCGCCGGTGACCATGCCGACATTGTCGGCCCCCAACGCGTCGACCATTTCGAAGAACTTCTCACTCACGAGGGCCTTGATGGGAGCCGTATAGACCGCTCGTTTGGACTGTGCGACCATCGCAAACGCTCCGGCCAGCGCAACCAGCGATTTCCCGCTTCCGGTGGGTGTTGCCAGGACGACGTTGTCGCCCGAGAAGATCGAGACGATCGCTTCCTCCTGGTGGGGGTACAACTCCAGTCCTTGCCCGTCGGCCCATTCGAGAACGGCGAGCAGCAGGTTCTCGGGGGACGGGTCGAGGGGAAGGTGATCGATCAGCGACGGGGCAACCCGTGCATCAGCGGAAGGCAAGGTGGGCTTCTTTCAGGCCGTAGACGAACGCATTCGGCATCTCGACATGAGGCGACCCGGCGATCGGTTCGATTGTGTCGACCCGCTGCCGAAGTCGGTCGAAGAAGGTTCGGATCTCGAGCCGGGCGAGCGAAGCCCCAAGACAGAAGTGCGTGCCGAAGCCGAAGGAGAGATGGTGGTTCGGGGTGCGGCTGATGTCGAACGTCTCGGGATCGGTGAAGTGTGACGGATCACGATTCGCAGCCCCGTATGCCAGCAGAACCTGTTGGCCGGCGCGGATGGTGTGACCATGTAGTTCGACGTCTTCGGTGGCGACGCGACAGAAATTGTGGATCGGAGTGACCCATCGGATGAACTCTTCCACTGCGACATCGATGTCGGCGCCGTCTTTGAGTGCGGTCCATTGATCGGATCGATCGGCCAGTTCGAGGAGCGTTCGGGCGATGACGGTCCGGGTGGTCTCGGCCCCACCATCGAGGACGAGGAGGCAATCCGAAATGATCTGATCGAGGCCGAATGGCTCGCCCCCGACGGTGCCACCGGTTTCGATCTCGATCCCGACCCACTGCGACATGACATCGTCCAACGGGCAGCCGTCGGCGATGTCGGCCTTTTTGTGCTCGTAGAGTTCGGCGCAGGCGCCAGCGAACTCCATCGCCGAGATGATGCCTTCCTCCTGGTGGTAGCGAGGCCCGCCGCCGAGCGCGATCGTGGTTTCCGACCAATGCTGGAGCATCGACCACATCTCGGTCGGAAACCCGAGCAGCAACCCGATCATCTGGGCAGGAAGCGGCGCAGCCAGCTCGGCAACGATCTCGCCACGGCCCCGTGCGAGTACTGGGTCGAGCAGCGCGTCGACCGCCGTGGTGACGTCGTGCTCCCACTGTGCGACCGCCCGCGGCGTGAATCGGCGAGAGATGAGGTGTCGCCGCGCGGTGTGGAGGGGGTCGTCGGTGCCGATGATCGACCGGTCGGCGGGAATGTTGGGCCGGTAGCCGCCCTTCTCTCGGTCGGAGTTGATGAAGACCTGTTTGTTCTTCTCCACCGCAACGATGTCGTCGTAACGAGAGATGATCCACAACTCGTTGACGTCGTCCCAGAGGCATGGCGCGTGCTCGCGCATCCAGGCGTACTTTGCGTAGGTGTCGCCGTCGACGTAGAAGTCGCCATCGAGGATGTCGAGTGGTCGCGGGTCGATCGGCTCCATGTGGTGCGACCCTAGTGAAGGGGTTGGGGGGAAGGCGATCGATGGACGCTGCGCAGTCAGCGTGATGTCGGCACCCAGACCAAGGTGAAGTCCTCGACGGTGATGTCGGTCTTCTCCAGTCTCACCTCGAACGGTTCGATCGACTCGGCTGCCTCGTCCCACGCATCGGCTGCCGCTTCGAGCGACTCGACCAATGCATCGGCGAGATCCTCGAGTTCATCGATCTTCTCGTCGAGTCGGTTCTTGGCCGACTCGACTCGATTCGACGCGTTGGCGGTGGTGCGGCGCTTGTCGGAGGCACGTCGAACGCCGCCGAGGATGCTGCGAGCCGATCGCCTTCCGCCGAACAGTCCGCCGATGATGTCCACCGCGCCCGACAGCACCTCGCTTCGCTTGCGATCGCTTGCGTCGGCCTCGAGTTCCCGAAGTCGGTCCTCGGCCTTGGCGACGGCTGCCTGCACCCGCTCCTGTTTCCGCTGCATCGCAGCGCGAAGTTCGTCGGCCTCCTCGTCGAGGCGCCTGTCGGCCTCGATGCGGCAGCGCTCGGCGAAGTCGTGCTCGCGCTCATCGACCCGGCTGTAGAGCTTCAGTGCATCGTTGCGGAACAGTGACAGCGATGCTGACCGATAAAGCTGGTCCTTCAGTGCTCGCTGGGCATTCGAGAAGAACGTCTTGGTGTGGATCTTGGCCTCGGGCAAGACATAGATCGCTCCCTCCGGGGGTTTCGGGCGAAGGTCGCGATCGTCGAAGTCGACGGCCACGAAGTCGGCCCCGTCGATGTCGGTTCCGAGTGGGACAATGATCGCTTCCCACGCTGCCTCGTGGCGCAGGTCGCCCTTCGTGTCGTCGAAAAGAAGATGGACACGGGCGGCGATGGCGGCCTGCAGGCGACCACCTCCGATTGTTGCGCCTGCTGCAGCAGCCCAGCCGGCAGCGGGATCCAGATAGGCGACGGGAATCCCGTCGGCGACATCGGGGGCGACCGCCGATTCGTCGTCGGCGAGTTCCACGGCCTCGGGCGGGGCGGTATCGGCCGAGGTGGCCGACGCAGGTGTCGATGTCAGGGCCCGCTGATCGGCCATCAGGCCTGCGATCTGCTCGCGGGTGAGTGGACCGGTCATGTACGACATCGCCCACCGAGTGCTGAACCGGCGCGGCCTGCTGCTGCGGGTCGAGTGCAAGACGAACTCGCGTTTGTCGAGGTTGCCGATTGTGTCGGCAAGTGCGCTCACGTCGACCGTGCCACCCGCACTCCGCATCCCGTCGAGGAGACGATCCCGGTCTCGCTCGGTCTGGAGCCTGCCGATCAGCCAGGTACCGGCGTTGCTGATCGCCTTGTAGTCGAGGTCGACGGGGTTCTGGGTGGACAGCACCATGCCCACGCCGAACGCTCGTGCCTGCTTGAGGACTGTGAGAATGGGCTTTTTGGCCGGCGGCGATGCGGTCGGCGGGACGAATCCGAAGACCTCGTCCATGTAGACCAGAGCCCGGAGCTTCGGGCTTCCGGACTGAGAGCGCATCCATGTCACCAGCTTTGACAGCACCAGGGTCACGACGAATTGACGCTCGTCGTCGCTCAGGTGGGCGATCGACACCACGGCGGCACGCGGTCGGCCGTCAGCGGTGACGAGCATCGATTCGATGTCGAGCGGTTCGCCATCGGCCCACGCTGCGAACGAGGGTGAGGCGAGCAGGCTGTTGAGCTTCATCGCCAGTGCCGTGCGATCGTCGGCCGGAAAGAAGGTGTCGAGGTCGATCACGCCGAGCTTGCGCATGGGTGGTGCCTGGATCCACCCGATGAGGCCAGCGAGGTCGAGGCTCTCGGCGTTGGTCCAGGCGTGGTTGACAAGATTTGCGAGCAGGACGTGTTCGCGTCCCGAGAGCGGATCCGATCGAACGCCGACCAGGCCGAGTAGGCCCTGGACGAGTCCGTCGATCTCGTCGCGTACGGATTCGACATCGCTCATGTCGGCGGGGGCACGGAGATCGCCGATGACGTTGAGTGACACCCCTGCGCTCGAGCCGGGCGTGTAGATGGTCGTCTCGACGGCGGCAAGCGCAGCCATCCGGTCACCGTCGATACCGGATCGGGCGGTGCCGTCCTTCCACTGTGCGGCTGCCGCAGCCGGGTCGAGTCCTTCGGTGACCCAGGGCGCGAAGTCGGCAGCGTCGAATGTCGCAGAAACCATCGACAGATTGCCCATGTCGCCCTTGGGATCGATGATCAGACAGGGAATACCGTCGAGCAGAGCCTCCTCGAGCATGACCATGCCGAGGCCGGTCTTTCCGGAGCCGGTCATGCCGACGATCACGCCATGGGTCGTGAGATCGGATGACTCGTAGTGCAGATTGCCGTCGCCGTCGTTGTCGGAGAAGGGTCCGAGGTAGAAGTGTTCGGTGTCGTCGATCAGGTCGTCGGTACTCATGATTCCTTTGGAGGCTTGCTTGCGAGCGTACTCCTGTCCCTGATGGGGCAGGGACGCCTCAGCGGTCACGGGATCGGTAGGGTGCGACCGATGAGCAGCAATCGTCCGTTCCGTGTCCTCGGTCTGCAACAAGTCGCCATCGGCGGCCTCGACCTCGCTGCGCTCAGTCGTCTGTGGGTCGACACCCTCGGGGTCGAGAAGGTGAGCGACTACACGAGCGAGGCGGAGAATGTGCAGGAGGACATCCTTCGCCTCGGTTCGGGATCGCACGCAGTCGAGATCGATCTCATGCAGCCCCTCGATCCTGCGTCGCGTCCCCGGGTCCACGATCCGGCTCTCAACCATCTCGGACTGTGGGTCGATGACCTCGAGGCTGCGGTCGAGTGGTTGACGGAGCGCGGTATGCGGTTCACTCCGGGCGGTATTCGTCCCGGTGCCGCCGGCCACGACATCGTGTTCGTACACCCCAAGGGCAACGAAGAGTTCCCGCTGAGTGGTGAGGGTGTGCTGATCGAACTCGTCCAAGCTCCCGACGACGTCATCGCCGCTCTCGGCTGAACGAGGCGAAGATCACTCGAAGATCGGATCGACGGCTTCGTGTCGTCGGACGCAGTCGAACCGCTCGGTGGCGCTCAGTTGAGACGCTCGACGATCATGGCCATGCCTTGGCCGCCACCCACGCACATCGACTCCATGCCGATGGTGGCTCCGGCATCTTCGAGGCCGTTGAGCAATGTCGTCATGATGCGAGCACCGGTCATGCCGAACGGGTGCCCGAGGGCGATCGCACCCCCGTTGGGGTTGAGCCTGTCGAGGTCGATCCCGAGTGCATCGGCGGATCCGAGCACCTGCACTGCGAACGCCTCGTTGATCTCGACAAGGTCGATGTCGGCGATCGTCATCCCGGCTCGTGCCATGGCCTGGCGGCAGGCCTCGATCGGACCCAGCCCCATGATCTCCGGGTTGAGGGCCGAGACGCCGCTGGAGATGATGCGGGCGATCGGGTCGAGGCCCATGGCCTTGGCCTTGGTGTCGCTCATGACGAGCACGGCGGCAGCGCCGTCGTTGAGGGGGCAGGCGTTGCCGGCGGTCACGGTGCCGTCGGGACGAAACACCGGCTGAAGCTGACGGACCTTGTCGATCGTGGTGCCGGGCCGGATGCCGTCGTCGTGGCTGACGACGGTCCCGTCGGGCCGCGTGTACGGCGTGATCTCGCGTTCGAAGAAGCCACGAGCGAGGGCGGCTTCGGCTCGGTTCTGGGACGACACTCCCCACTCGTCCTGGCGTTCGCGACTGATGCCGGTGTGTTGCGCCACGTTCTCGGCCGTCTGACCCATCGCGATGTAGATGTCGGGCACGCCGGACGGCGGCTGCCAGGTGTCGGCACCACCGGCAGAACGCTCGGCGGTGCGGGCCTCGGCATCGGCGAACACCTCGTTGTGAGGACCGGTGTCCGACGCGCCGTACAGGTAGCGGCTGACGGTCTCGACACCACCGGCGACGAAGCAGTCACCTTCACCGGCCATGATGGCATGTGCTGCCATGCGGATCGTCTGCAGCGATGACGAGCAGTAACGGTTGACGGTGACGCCGGGGAGATCGAGGCCCTGCTGGGCGGAGATCACGCGTGCGATGTTGTAACCGCCTTCGCCCCCAGGCTGACCGATGCCCCAGATGACGTCCTCGACCTCGTTCGGATCCAGGTCGACCTTGGCCATGACGTCGCTCAGCGTGTGGGCCGAGAGGTCGTCGGGTCGGGCATCGACGAGTGAACCCTTGTTGGCTCGGCCGATGGGAGTACGGGATGTGGAGACGATGACGGCGTCAGCCATGGTTCCTCCTTGGACGACAGAAATGTGAACGAACGTTAACACCACATCCTCGGCTCACGGCACGGATGCAGGTCGGCGTTTCGGCCCCGGCACACACCTGACGTATCGTCAGGATCCATGACTTCGATCGACGTCGACAAGAACTGGCAGCTGCTCATCGACGGTACGTGGGTCGACCCCGGGGCGGGCACGTACGACGTCGTCGATCCGGCCACGACGCAGGTGGTCGGCCACGCACCGGAGGCGTCGGTCGAGCAGGCCCTCGACGCCGCAGCTGCAGCCCGAGCGGCGGCGACGGGATGGAAGAACACGCCACCGACCGAACGGTGCGAGATCATCGGCCGCCTCGCCGACGAGGTTGCGGCCCGGTCCGCCGACTGGGTGCCCACCGTGCAAGCCGAGACCGGTGCGCTGCAGCGGATCACCGAGACGCTCCAGGTCGGCGGTCCGGCGGTCGACCGATTTCGCTACTACGCCACGCCGATCGATCTCGACGAGAGTCTCGCCCCAGTGCCGGTCGAGAAGGGCCCGCTCGGCCCCGCCGGTCTCATGTCGGCTCGGGTGACCCTCCAACCGGTCGGCGTCGTGGCGGCGATCACGCCCTACAACTTCCCGGTCACCAACGTCGCAGGCAAGATCGCCCCGGCACTCGCGGCCGGCTGCACCACCGTGATCAAACCGGCGCCTCAGGATCCACTCGGTATTTTCCTCCTCGGCGAGGCGATCGATGCAGCCGGCTTCCCACCCGGCGTGGTCAACATCGTGAACGGTGCCGGACCGGAGGTGCCGGCCGCGCTCGTCGACAGTCGCGATGTCGACATGATCTCGTTCACCGGATCGTCGCCGGTCGGGGCCACGATCATGGCGAATGGTGGCAAGACGATGAAGCGCCTCCTCATGGAGCTGGGCGGCAAGGGCGCAGCGATCGTCACCGAGGATGCCGACATCGCAAGCGCAGCCCAGGCGATCGCCACCGTGTGGGGCTTCCACTCGGGTCAGATCTGCACTGCGCCGACCCGGGTGATCGCCCACCGCGATGTGTACGACCAACTGGTCGAGACGCTCGGGACCTTCTCGGGGTTCATGGCCGTGGGCGATCCGAAGGACGCCGGCACGATCGTCGGCCCGGTCATCACCGAGGGGCATCGTGATCGGGTGGAGGACTTCATCAGGCGCGGCACCGATGCGGGCGCCACACTCGTGTGCGGCGGCGAACGTCCCGACCTCGACGGCTACTACGTTGCACCGACGCTCCTCGCCGACTGTACGCCCGACATGCACGTCGTCCGGGAGGAGGCCTTCGGGCCGGTCATCGTTGTGATGCCCTCCGACGACGACGACCACGCCATCGCGTTGGCCAATGACTCCGACTACGGCCTCTACAGCTATGTGTTCTCGGGTGACACCAACCGGGCGTATCGCATCGCCCAGCAGCTCGAGACTGGGAATGTCGGACTGAACGTGATCCAGCCTCATATGGAGGCGCCCTTCGGCGGCTTCAAGATGAGCGGCGTCGGTCGCGACCGCGGCAAGTGGGGGATCGAGGCATACAGCGAGATCCAGTCGATCAACTGGATCGGCTGAGAGGAGCGCCGTGCAGACACCTCCACTCGACGGGCTCCGGGTGATCGAAGGGTCGGCGTTCGTCGCCGCCCCCTCTGGGGGAATGACCCTGGCCCAATTGGGGGCTGACGTGATCCGGTTCGATCAGATCGGCGGTGGCATCGACTTCAAGCGGTGGCCCCTCACCGCAGAGGGGGAGTCGATCTACTGGGCCGGTCTGAACAAGGGCAAGCGGTCGATCGCCGTCGACCTTCGCAGCGACCGGGCCAAGGAGTTGCTCACCGCGCTGATCGCCGATGCGGGCACATTCCTGACCAACTTCCCGGCCCGGGGTTGGATGAGCCACGAGTCGCTGTCGCAGCACTGCGACGATCTCGTGATGCTCGCCATCACGGGCAATCGCGACGGATCGACCGCACTCGACTACACGGTCAACTGCGCGGTCGGATACCCGACCGCGACCGGTCCGGTGGAGGGAACCGAGCCGATCAACCATGTCCTCCCGGCCTGGGATCTGATCTGTGGGCAGACGGCGGCCCTGGGGATTCTCGCAGCCGACCGCCACCGGCTCCGAACCGGTGAAGGATCGTCGATGACGTTGGCGCTCAGCGACGTCGCCTTCGTCGCAGTGAGCGCGCTCGGTCACGTGGCCGAGGCGCAGATCAACGGCACCGAGCGAGAACGGTTCGGCAACGACATCTATGGCGCCTATGGCACGACCTTCACCTGTCGGGACGGCACGGTCGTCTACGCGGTCGGCATCAGCCCCAAGCAGTGGCGCGGCCTGCTGGAGGCGACCGATGCGGTGGATGCGGTTGCCGCCATCGAGACCGAGCTGGGAGTGAGCTTTCGCGACGAGGGAGCACGGTTTGCCCACCGGGAGGCGATCACAGCGGCGGTGGCACCCTGGATTGCTTCGCACACGATCGACGAGGTTGCCGCCCGTTTCGATGATCTCGGCGTGTGCTGGGGTCGCTACCAGTCGTTCAAGGAGTTGGTCGACCGCGACCCGCGTGTTTCGCTCGAGAGCGACTTGTTCCGCAATCTCGAACAGCCCGGTATCGGCACCTACCTCACGCCAGGCTCACCGGTGGCGTTCGGCGGGAAGTTGCCGGTCGAGCCGGCTGCGGCTCCGCGGCTGGGGGAGCACACCGAACAGGTCCTGGCAGAAACGCTCGGGCTTTCGGCCGGAGAGATCGGTGCACTCCACGATGACGGCGTGGTGGCATCGGCATCATGATCGGTTTGTCGGCCCGATGGTCGATCTGCATTCCTTGAACAGTTCGGCGATCAGGGATCCATCTGTCGGAACGATGAGAGCTAGCGTTAACATTCATGACGCTTCTGGGGACTAGCGGTGCCGTTCTTCCTAGGTTGGGGACCGTCAGCCGAACGAGGAGCGCTTCGCCGGACCCTGCGGTGCGGTGGCGGGCTCCAGGGAAGCGAGGTAGCCATGCTCGAGATGTTCGATGCCGTCGACTCCACCGGTCCGGTCGGACCCACGGATTGGATGGACGAAGCCGCATGCAACGGCAAGAGCAACCTGTTCTTTGCCCCGTTCGCCGAGCGTCCCGAAGCGCGAGTTCGGCGAGAGGCGGCTGCTCGGAACGTGTGCGAGTCCTGCGACTCGCTCGAGATGTGCCGCACCTATGCACGCACGAACCGGGAACTGGGCTTCTGGGGTGGTGAGTCCGAGAGCGAGCGGGCCGAAGCCGGCTTTGCCCCCACCACACCGATCATCGGCCGCAAGCGCGTAGCGGAAGAACGAGCCCGCACGGCGCTCGCCCGGGCGGTCTGAGCCGACCATCGCACTCGAGGACTCGCCCTCGGACGATCGCAACGACGAAACTGCAGCAATGGCCGAATCGCCGTGTTGCCCACCGAACCGTGAAGCCTGCGGTCCTGCTGCCACCCCCATGGGGCCCGGTGGGGCGCCTGCCCCCGACCGAGTGACGATTCCATCCGGATCGTTTCGGATGGGGACGACCGATCAGCGATTTCCTGCCGACCGAGAGGGGCCGGTGCGGAGCGTCGAGGTGGACGCATTCTCCATCGGCGCCACCGTGGTCACCAACGCCGAGTGGCAGGCGTTCGTCGCTGCGACCGGTTTCGTTTCCCTCGCCGAGCGTGAGGGCTGGTCCTTCGTGTTCGGTGGCCTGCTGCCGGACGACTTTCCACCCACCCAGGGTGTCGTCGGCGCAGAGTGGTGGCGAGTGGTCGAGGGCGCGAACTGGCGTCACCCCGAAGGTCCGCACGCCGACCTGACCGGCCGTGACGATCACCCGGTGATCCACATCAACTGGGACGAGGCGCAGATCTATGCCCGCTGGGTCGGTGGACGGCTCCCGACCGAGGCCGAATGGGAAAAGGCGGGGCGCGGTGGCCTCGACCAGGCGCGGTATCCCTGGGGCGACGAACTGCAGCCAGCAGGCGAGCATCGCTGCAACATCTGGCAAGGAACGTTCCCGAGCGACAACACCGCCGACGACGGGTGGATCGGACCATCACCCGTGCGGTCCTTCCCGCCGAACGGGTACGGCCTCTTCGACGTCGCCGGCAACATCTGGGAGTGGACGGCCGACTGGTTCGACGAGCGAGCTCGGCAGCGCGTGGTTCGCGGCGGTTCGTATCTGTGCCATGACTCGTACTGCAATCGCTACCGGGTCGGAGCCCGCAGTTCGAACACGCCAGACACGACAACCGGGAACATCGGGTTTCGTGTTGCGTGGGACGAAACCTAGGTCGACAGGTCGCCGACGAAGGGCGGATCGGCACCTTGTCGCCGAACCGTGATCCCGGCGACCGAGATCGCAAAGGTGACGATCTCACGCCACTCGCGCAGGGTGACGGTGGCAAGTGCCCCGACGGTGTGGATGTGCCGTTCCCAGAGTTGGGTGAGGACACCGCCACAGAAGGAGTCGCCGGCCCCCACCGTGTCGACCACCTCGACCGGCGGCACTGGCACGGTGATGTGACCCTGTGCCGTGTGCACGGTGACGTCGACCGAGCGGGTGGTGATCAGCGCAACGATGCCACGGGCCAACAGCTCGGCTGCGATGTCGTCCTCGTCCCGATCCGGCCATATCCATGCGAGATCGTCGTCGGACGCCCGGAACAGCGAGGCGACGGCGCACCAACGATCGAACCAGGGTTGCCACTGGGCACGCCCCAATTGCTCGATGATCTGCGGTCGCACATTGGGGTCGAACGACACGATGCCGTCGAGGGACTCGGCGAGTTCGGCCAGCACGCCGGCACCCGGTACGCGGAAGATGCTCAGCGTTCCTCCGTGGAGCAGGTGGGGGCCGCCGATCAGCAGGGCCGGGTCGGGCGGCTCGACGAAGACGTCGGCGGTGTGTTCGCCGTGGAAGCGGAAGACGGGAGGATCGCCGAACACTTCGGCCCGACAGGTCGGCTCTGGCCCGCGCTGGGTGAGCCGAACGTCCACGCCCGATGTCACGAGGTGCTCCCAGATCGCCTCACCGTGGGAGTCCGTCGACACTCTTCCGACGAAGGCCGTCGGCGCGCCGAGACGAGCGCAGGTCACTGCGACGTTCATCGGTCCACCGCCGGGAACCGGTGCAGGGACCAGATCGACGAGGGCTTCCCCGCAGCTGATGATCATGGCCATCTCATGTTGGTCGAAGGGGGTGTCATCGGGCGATTCTGAGAGCTCCGGGCACGGACTCGATGGTGCATGGGGTCGGACCGACCCATTCGCCATCACCCCAGACCACCAGTGGTTCGTCGGTGGTGATCCGGACCGATCGACCGCGGTACCCGTGCACCTTCGGATGGCTCATATGGGTGCCGTTGAAGACCCGGCTGAAGAACCGGAGGAGTTCGAGGCGACCGATCTCGTCCACGACGGTGACGTCGAGAAGCCCGTCGCTCGGATCGGCGTCTGGTGCGATCTGCATCCCGCCACCGAACCACGCAGTGTTCGCAACGGCGAGCATGGTCGCTCGGTGAGCGATCACATCGCCATCGATGTCGAGTTCGAGCGCTCGCGCTGCGAGCTGCGGGAGTTCGAGGATCGTGGCCACCGTGTAGCGACTTGGTCCCCGCGGACGACGGAGGCGCTCGGCCCGCTCGTTGACGTCGCCGCTGAATCCGGCGGTGACGACTGATGCGGTCCACTGGTCGCCGCAACGAAGTGCGTCGAGGGGAGTGAAGTCGTGGAGTGCGACGGCTGCCGCCTCGAGCGGATCGTCGGGGATCCAGTCGAGGCCGCGGACGAAATCATTGCCGGTACCGATCGGGATCACGCCGAGGATGGTCTCGGTTTCTGCAACCGCTTGCAGCCCGAGGTGGACGATGCCGTCGCCACCGAGGACGATGAGACGCCGTGCCCCATCGGCCACGGCCCTGCGGGCGTTGGAGGCGGACTGCTCGGCACTGGCGCCGGAGACATCGATCACCTGGGCGCCGAGAGCCCGCAGACGATCGAGAACGTCAGCGCGTGTGCCTGTGGTTCGACCGCGGCCGGCATCGGGACTGATCAGGACGTGGACGTCGCTCATTGTCGCCGAGACCCGCCGGTCAACGCTCGTCGAGCCACGGGGGCCAGTCGGCGGTCGGACTCAGAGACCACTGAGGATCGCGCTGCTCCAAGAACGCCTGCACGCCCTCGCGGGAGTCGGCGGTGCCCATGAGGTGCAGGTGGAGGTCGCGTTCCAGTTCGTTGATCTCGTCAGGGGAGGGTGCGGAGCGCCAGAGCAGCCGCTTCGACACGCCGACCGACACCGGTGCGGTATGGGTGGCGATCTCGGCTGCGAGTTCGAGAGCCCGCTCGAGCACGTTCGCGGCGGGGAGCGACTCGGTGGCGAGACCCCACGACGCTGCGTCGTGACCGCTGAACGTACGTCCGGTGAGGACGATGTCGGCCGCCCGAGCGTGCCCGACGAGGCGGGGGAGGGTCCAGTGGGCGTGGGCATCGGGGAGGACACCACGCCGGTTCTGGACGATGCCGAGCTTGGCCTCGTCCGCCACGATCCGAATGTCGCACTGCAGTGTCATCGTGAGCCCGATCCCGATGGCGTGGCCGTTGATGGCGGCGATGACCGGCTTGCGGCAGTCCCACGGGTGAAAGCCGTCGAGCGGATCCGAGGAGAAGGTGTCCGTCGTCGGCGTGTCGAAGGTGCCGGCGCCCTTCGAGACATCGGCTCCGGCACAGAACGCCCGGCCCGAACCGGTCACCACGACGACGCGAACGGAGTCGTCCGTGTCGGCAGTGCGCAGCGCGTCCACGAGACCGGCGGCCATCTCGCCGGAGAAGGCGTTCATGGTGTCGGCCCGGTTGAACGTGACCAGGAGGATCCCCGGGTCGAGGCGCTCGACGAGCAGGGCCCCGCTCATGATGCACGTCCGCTGTCTTCGGGGCCGAACAGTCGGCTCGCAACCCAGACACCCACCGAGCCGATCAGCGTTGCGCAGGCCACGCCGAGCCACCCTTCACCGGTCGGGAGATCGAGTTCGAAGTAGGTGCGGCCGAACGGGATCGCCATCACGATGGCGTACAGGCCGGCCATCGCCACTGCGAGTCCGATCTTCCACGGCCTCAGAGGACGGCTGATGAGCACCAGGATGGTCAGGCCGATCCCAAGCAGGGTCACCGTGGCTGCGGTGCGAGCCTCGGCGAGGGTGACGCCGTCGAGGCGGCGGACCCATTCGTAGAGCGCGTAGGTGATTGCGCCGGCCACCGTGCCAGCGGGCAGAGAGAACCGCAGCACCCGCTCGAGGAACCCAGGCCGAACGAGCGACTCGTTGGGGGCGAGGGCCAGGAAGAAGCCGGGGACGCCGATCGAGAACGTGCCGATCAGGGTGAGCTGGCGGGGGAGGAACGGGAATGGTGATCCGGCGATGCCGACGAGGGCGGTGAGCAGCACGGCGTAGGCCGCCTTCGTGATGAACAGGTTGGCGACCCGTTCGATGTTGTTGATGACCCGCCGTCCTTCCGAGAGCACCCGGGGGAGGGTGGCAAACCGGTTGTCGAGCAGGACGAGTTGGGCGACAGCGCGGGTCGAAGACGATCCTGCGCCCATCGCGATGCCCATGTCGGCGTCCTTGAGTGCCAGGACGTCATTGACACCATCGCCGGTCATGGCGACGGTGCGCCCTCGACTCTGGAGTGCGTGGACCATCGCTCGTTTCTGGTGAGGAGTGACGCGCCCGAACACGGTCGTGGTCTCGAGTTGATCGGCCAGTCCGTCCGGGTCGTCGGGGATGGTGCGTGCGTCGACCCACGTGTCGGCGCCGTCCACCCCGGCCCGGCGTGCCACCTCGGCGACGGTCGCCGGGTTGTCACCCGAGATCACCTTGAGTTGCACCCCCTGCTCCTTGAAGAAGGCGAAGATCTCGGGGGCATCAGGACGCACTGTGTCCTCGAGCAGCACCAGGCACACAGGCGTGCGGCTCGAACCAAGTTTCTGATCGTGCCAACCGTCATCGGACCGGGTGACGAGCAGAACCCGCAGCCCCGTCGCCGCTGCCGCCTCGGCCTGGGCCCGCTCGTCGTGATCGTCAGCGTCGAAGAGCACATCGGGAGCGCCGAGGTAATAGGTGCCTCGCTCGCCGAACTCGGTGGCGGCCCATTTGCGGGCCGACGAGAACGGCAGCGTCCGAGTGGCATGCCAGTCGTCGGGTGCGTGGTAGTGCTCGACGATGGCAGCGAGGGTCGCGTTCGGTGACGGGTCCGATGCACCGAGCGCCCCGAGCACTGCGGCTGCGTCGTCTTCGCCGCTGTCACCCACAACCTCGATGCGCGAGAGACTGATCTCACCGGTGGTGATCGTGCCCGTCTTGTCGAGGCACAGGGTGTCCACCCGGGCCAGCAATTCGACCGATGCCAGTTCCTTCGCCAACGCCTGACGGCGGGCGAGCGCGATCACCCCGGTGATGAAACTCAAGCTGGTCAGCAGCACGAGGCCGTCGGGCACCATCGCAACTGCAGCAGCCACCGTGGCCTGGAGCGCGTCCTGCCACCGATCCTGGGTGTCGAGCTGACGAAGCAGGAGCAGGATCGACGCCGGCGGGATGATGAAGGTCAGCCAGCGCAGCACGAGATCGACGCCGCGCCGAAGTTCACTGCCGGCGAGCTCGAACCGTCGGGCTTCCTCGGACAGCTTCGCTGCGTAGGACTCGGCCCCGATATGGGTCGCGCAGTACAGACCGGAACCGGCCGACACGAACGACCCCGACATGACCCGGTCGCCGATGCGCTTCTCCACCGGGTCAGACTCGCCGGTGAGCAGCGATTCGTCGATCTCGAGACCCGATGCCGCCATGACGTCACCGTCGACGACCACCTGATCACCGGGTGCGAGTTCGAGGATCTCGTCGGCGACGACGCCACTCACCCCGATCTCGGTCGTGATGCCGTCGCGACGGACACGGGCTTTTGGCGCCGAGAGCACAGCGAGCGCATTGAGCGTGCGCCGGGCCTGCACCTCCTGTGCAATGCCGATCACCGAGTTGGAGACGACGACACCGGCGAACAGTGCGTCGGCGGGGTAGCCGGCGACCAGGATCAGCACGAAGAGGGTGCCGATGATCGCGTTGACGGGCGTGAACACGTTCGCCCGGATGATCTGGGGGACCGTGCGTACCGGCGCGTCGGGAACATTGTTGACCCGGCCGTCGGCGACGCGGGCGGCGACCTCGGCGCCGGTGAGGCCGGTCGGTGCGTCGGTCAATCGAGCACTCCGTCGTCTTCGTACACGTAGCCGTCGGGCTTCATGGTGAGTCGGTGGCGCGGCCCGTCGATGGTGGGATCACCTGTGTCGTAGCCGGCATCGCCGTGCCACATCACGACGGGATGCTCACCACCCCGGGTGACTTTGGTGGCGTGGTAGCGGGCCGGTCGTTCGTCGAGGAACGCCAGCAGCGATGCCACCGTGTCGTGACCGGTGAGCAGGTCGAGCGTCACCCACGTGGGTGGCACGATCTCGATCTCACCGCGGTGGTGCCTGTCGATCGCAGCCGCTGGAGTTGTCCACTCCATGTCGACGATCTCGCCGTCGTCGATGATCACGTCGTCGTCGTCGACCGGAGCGGCGAAGAACCACGTGGCGTACCGCTTCGGCGCAATCGCCGGTGGAATCCAGTGGGCAAAAACGACCATGTCGTCGAGCTCGATCCGCAAACGAGCTTCTTCGGCGGCTTCTCGTACGGCTGCATTCGCAGCGGCGGCCACGGCATCGTCGGCGCCCTCCCAGTCGGTGTCATCGACCTTCCCGCCGGGAAACACCCACATCCCACCGAATGCAATGGTGCTGTTCTTTCGCAGCATGAGCGTCTCGGGCCCGTCGGTTCCGTCGCGCAGCACGATGACGGTGGCGGCCGGGAGCGCAGGCTCGTCACCCGACTCCTCGGCGGCCTTCGACCATGCTGCGAAACGGGCCCGTTCGGTGGTGACTCGATCGTCGGTACTCATCGGCGCCGACCCTACCTCTCCGCCCACGATTCGCCGGAGCCGGTGCGATCGTCGGGTCGGTGGGCACCCTGGTGCGAGAAGGATCGATCAGATGAGATCGATCGGACAGGGAGCACCGTCGAGCCCATCGACAAACACACCGACGCCGCGACCGAAGAGTCCGGCCTTCGTCACATGGATCTCGACGGGGAGTCGGGCAAGATCAGGGTCGATGAGGATGAGCACCTCGTCGATGCTCGCTCGGGTGTAGCCCTCGAGGGTTCTGCCGGTCGTGTGGGTGTCGACCGACACCTCGAACTTCTTGCCTCAACCGTATGGTTCGAGCAGGTCGACGACCGCAGTTCCCCCCTTGCGGGCGATAGCGGCAGCTGCAGCGGTACTCACGTCGACTCTCATGTCGGTCAGAACCCGGCGACAGGGTGTCGCATTCCCGATGACCGAGATCGTTCCGAGGAGCGCAACCGATCATCACCTGATGTCGAAGATCGCAGTGCGTCTGATCGAGTCATCGTCCCGGAGCGCCTCTTGCGCAAAGCGAACAGGTGTTCGATACTCGCGGGATGGCACACAGGCATGCGCGAAACCTTGCTGTCGACACGCTCGATGGTCCTCATCAAGCCGTGCGACGAGCACAACTCGAGCTGGTTGCCGACCGAGTCACGCCGCTCGCTCTCGCCCGTGAGCAGACCCTTCCGGTTCATGGTGCACTGACTTCGCTGTTTCCCGATGGAGCGCTGCGCCGAGGAGTTGTCGTCGGTGTCGGAGGGGTCGGTGCCACCTCGCTCGCACTCGCTGTTGCCGCTGGCCCCTCTGCGGCCGGATCATGGACAGCGTTCGTCGGCGGTACCGACATCGGTCTCGCTGCAGCAGGTGAACACGGAGTGGTGCTCGAGCGGTTGCTGGTCATCGATCCCGAACCCTCCGCGTGGCCGTCGGCTGTCGCTGCGCTGATCGGTGCAGTCGACATGATCGTCATCTCACCCAGGCATCGGTTGCGCGAGGCCGATGCTCGCCGGATCGGTTCTCGCCTGCGCGAACGGGGTTCGGTACTGGTGAGCATCGGCTCACAGTGGCCGGTTGGTGCCGACGTACAGCTCGACGTCGTCGAGTCGCGATGGTGCGGCATCGGTATCGGTCATGGCGTGTTGCAATCACGCAAGGTCACCATCGCCGGAGGTGGCAAGGGAGCGGCGGCGCGACCTCGATCGCTCGATGTCTTGCTCCCCGGCCCCGGAGGCGCACCTCATCCCGTGGCCACAGTCGACTGATGGTCGTACCCGTCCGCACGCTTGTTGCGTGGTGTCCTGATTGGCCACTTGTTGCCACCGGCGTACCGCTCGATGAACCGTCGGTGGTTTTGTTCGCCAACCGGGTCATCGCTGCGTCGCCCGGCGCTCGCGCCCACGGGGTCGTACGAGGTTTGCGACGAAGGATGGCCCAGGCCCGATGCCCCGAGTTGTCGATCCACGACCGAGACGAGGCCAAAGAGGCACGTTTGTTCGAACCGGTTGTCGCCGTACTCGACGACATCACCCCCAGGGTCGAGGTCACCCGCCCCGGCACGTGTGCGCTCGTTTCCCGGGGCCCGTCGCGCTACTTCGGTGGTGACGATGCGGTGGCCGACCTTGCACGAGCGCGGATGGCCGAGGTTGTCGGCGGTCGTACCGATGTGCGCATCGGGGTGGCCGATGGGCCCTTTGCCGCTGAACTGGCCGCTCGGGGCGCTGCCCCGATCCGAGTGATACCGCCGGGAACCACCGCCGAGTTCCTCGCACCGATGAACATCGACCTGCTCGACCGACCCGATCTCACCGGCGTGCTCCGTCGACTCGGGATCACCACGCTCGGTGCGTTTGCTCAGCTGCCTGCAAACGACGTTCTGGGCCGCTTCGGCCGTGAAGGACAAGGTGCACATCGGTTGGCGTCAGGACTCGAGGAACGACTGCCCGATGCCCGCCGGCCCCCGGCCGATTGGTCGGTTTCGGCTGAGATCGATCCACCGGCCGACCGGATCGATCGGGTTGCGTTCGTCGCTCGTTCGATCGCCGACGAACTGCATCGACGGCTCGGCCGCGACGGGGTCACCTGTGTTCGGGTGGGGATCCGAGCCGAGACCGAACACGGTGAAGAGCTCATCCGGTTCTGGCGACACGAGGGGATGTTGTCCGACGCAGCGGTTGCCGACCGGGTGCGATGGCAGCTCGACGGCTGGCTCAACGGGTCGGCGGTGACCAGACCGAGTGGTGGCATCACGTGCATCGCGCTCGTTCCCGACGAGCTCATCGCCGCCACCGGGCGCCAACTCGGCTTCTGGGGTGGCGAGACCGAGGTGGACCAACGGGCCATGCGTATCGCAGCTCGTCTACAGGGTCAGTTCGGTACGGAGACCGTGCTGGTGCCTGAGTTCTGCGGCAGCCGCCATTCCCATGAGCAGCTGACACTGATTCCTGCGGTTACCGTCGAACTTGCCGGTCGGTCGCTCGACCCCGGTGATGAGACCGCCCCCTGGCCCGGCTCGCTCCCGGCTCCGTCTCCCACCCGGCTGCTCCTCGACCCGGTGGTCGTGGAGGTCCTCGACGAATCCGGTGCCGTGATCGAGGTCACCGGTCGTGGGTTGCTCTCGGCACCACCTGCTCGACTGATCGTCAAGGGTCAACGCAAGGTGGTGATCGGATGGTCGGGGCCGTGGCCGATCGACGAGCGTTGGTGGGACGTCGAGGCACATTGCCGACAGGCACGGCTACAGCTCGTCACCGCCGATGGTCGAGCGCTGCTCGTCGTGCTCGAAGCAGGTGTGTGGCGGGTGACGGCGCGGTGGGACTGAGAGCGAGAAGATGGAGGGGTGGTCGGGGTTGTGGCTTCGATCCAAGAAGTGGTGCTGGGGGCCACCGTCATGTGTCACAGTTCTCGGGACGACACGCTGGGGGAACGGTGTCCATGAGTCGGTCGCGATCCACTGTTGACCTCACCGAGCGCTGGTTCGTTCGGCGAGGACTACCGCACCTGATCGATCGCTATTCGGCCACCGAGGATGTCTTCACCCGTATGGCGCCGTTCCTCGCACTGGTCGTCTTTTTCGAGTTCTTCTTGGCCTTTGGTGATCGCTGGACAGGCTGGTGGCAGAGCGTTGCGTTCGGGGTGTGTCTCGCTGCGCTCGTCACGTCGGTCGCAGTCGTGAACCGGATCCGAGGGCGTCGTCCGCTGGCGTTGCCGAACGAGGTCGGTGTGTGGGAGCTCGCGCTCTACGTGCTGCTCCCCGTCGTCCCCACGGTGATCGGTTCGCAACGCTCGGTGTGGGACAACATCATCTCCGTCATCGGATTCAACCTGGCCGTTCTCGCCTTGGGCTACATCGTCACCACGTGGGGTTTGTTCTCGATGATGCGGTGGTCGTTGGGGCAGGTGCGACGTCAGATCAACGACGTCGCCACCCTTGCCATGAAGACGGTGCCGACGCTTCTCGTGTTCTCGGCCTTCATCTTCATCAATGCCGAGATGTGGCAGGTGGCCAACGACTGGACCCTGCCGTTGTTCGGAGTCGTCTTCGGCTTGATCGTCGGGCTTGGAGGGGTCTTCGTGTTCGTATCGGTTCGCCGCATCACCGTCGACCTCGCACGGTTCGAGGCGTGGTCCGAGGTTCGGGCTCGGTGTGGGGGTACGCCGGTCGCCGAGCTGGTGCCGTCCGACGACGATCCGGCCCCCGACGCTCCCACGCTGCCGCGACGAGCCGAGATCAACGTGAGTCTGCTGCTCTTCGTCGCCCAAGGGATCCAGATTGTTCTGGTGTCGTTCGTGGTCACAGTGTTCTACGTGATCTTCGGTCTGCTCACCGTGCGTGAGGACACGCTGGGTCAGTGGACGACCGCCACCGAGCTGACCTTCGAACGCGACTGGGCGGTCGTCTTCGCTGTCTTCGGAACCGACGTGATCTTCACGCGTCAACTCCTGCTCGTGGCGGCGTTCATCGGGTTGATGTCGGGACTCAATTTCGCAGTGCAGATCGTGACCGACCAGGCGTACCGGTCGGAGTTCGCCGAGGAGATGACCAGCGAGGTACGAGACGCCCTCGCCGTACGGGCGGTGTATCTGCGTCGTCTCGTCTGACGGCTCATCGGGCGTCCGCAGAGTTTGTGATACGAACATATGTTCGGTACCGTGCGACGATGGGTTTCGACAATCCCGGGATCTCGTGGGGAGAGCTCGAGCGCCGTCTCTCGGATCGGCCGGCCACCGGTCGCGTCGGTGATCTGCGGGTCGGCGACGGAAGTGACAGCCCGGCTTGGTCGCGCACCCGAGAGCCCTACACGCCGCCGTCCGGGGCCCGTCGTCGAGGTGACGTCCCATACGCCGAGTTGCATTGTCACTCGAACTTTTCGTTTCTCGACGGTGCTTCTCATCCTGAGGAGTTGGCCGAGGAGGCAGCACGGCTCGGACTCGAAGCGCTGGCCCTCACCGATCACAACGGCTTCTATGGGGTCGTCCGGTTTTCCGAGGCAGCCAAAGCAGTCGGGCTGCCGACCATTTTCGGTGCCGAACTCACGTTGTCGCCGTCGCCGTCGCCGTCGCCGAGGCCGGTCCGGTCCGGCCCGGCTCGACGAGCACCGATCGATCTCCGTCGTCCCGGGCCTGCCGATCCGGAAGGGAAGCACATCCTCATCCTCGCCCGAGGACCCGAAGGGTATGCCCGGCTCGGTCGAGCGATCAGTGAGGGGCAGTTGGCCGGCGAGAAAGGGGCACCTCGGATCCCGTACGAACGATTGGTCGAACTCGCCGGCGTCGGCACCGGTGATCACTGGGCGGTACTCACTGCGTGTCGCAAAGGTCCGGTACCTGCTGCGCTCGCCGCCGAAGGGCCGGCTGCGGGGCGGCGCGAACTCGAGCGACTGGTCAGCGACTTCGGCCACCAGAACGTGTTCGTCGAACTGTGGGATCACGGTCTGCCACTCGATTCGGTTCGCAACGATGCCCTCGCCGAACTTGCGATGTCGTGTGGAGTCGATGTCGTCGCCACTGCCAATGCCCATCATCATTCGGTCGCCCGGAAGCGCCTCGCTTCTGCGCTGGCCGCAGTGCGTGCCCGACGGAGCCTCGACGAGATCGATGGTTGGCTTCCCCCGGCAGGTATGCATCTGCGGTCGGGCGCCGAGCAGGCGGCCCGGTTCGCCCGCTACCCCGGAGCGGTGCAGCGGGCAGCCGAACTGGGACTCGAGTGTGCGTTCGACCTCTCGTTGGTCGCCCCGGATCTGCCGCCGTATCCCTGTCCCGACGGACTCGACGAGATGGGATTTCTCCGCCGCCTGGTCGAGGAGGGCGGTACTCGTCGATACGGACCCCGGACCGAGGAGCGGATCGAGGGGGCATGGGCCCAACTCGATCGTGAACTCGACCTCATCCATGATCTCAACTTCCCCGGCTACTTCTTGGTGGTGTGGGATGTCGTCGACTTTTGTCGGCGTGCCAACATCTTCTGTCAAGGCCGGGGTTCGGCGGCGAACTCCGCAGTGTGCTTCGCCCTCGGTATCACCAATGCCGATGCCGTATCGCTCGGTCTGCTGTTCGAGCGCTTCCTGTCACCGGAGCGAGACGGCCCACCCGACATCGACATCGACATCGAGTCAGACCGACGCGAAGAGGTCATCCAGTATGTCTATAGCAAGCACGGTCGCCATCACTGCGCTCAGGTCGCCAATGTCATCACCTACCGCTCCAAGTCGGCGATCCGCGACATGGCCAAGGCGCTCGGGTACGCCCAAGGCCAGCAGGACGCCTTCTCCAAACAGGTCGACCGGTGGGGGAGCGTCGCCGCCGGCGCACAAGACCCTGACACCACGATTCCGTTGCCGGTACTGGAGTTGGCGGCGGAGGTGGAGCACTTCCCCCGTCATCTCGGGATCCACTCCGGAGGCATGGTCATGTGCGATCGGCCGGTGATCGAGGTGTGTCCAGTCGAGTGGGGACGTATGGACGATCGAAGCGTCTTGCAGTGGGACAAGGACGATTGTGCGGCTGCCGGTCTCGTGAAGTTCGATCTGCTCGGGCTCGGGATGCTGTCGGTGTTGCACTACGCCATCGACCTCATTGCCGATCACCATGGTGTCGAAGTCGATCTTGCGACCCTCCCCCAGGAGTCCGAGGTGTACGACATGCTTCAGCGGGCCGACTCGATCGGTGTCTTCCAGATCGAGTCTCGAGCCCAGATGGCCACCCTGCCTCGGCTCAAACCGCGCTGTTTCTACGACCTCGTCGTCGAGGTCGCCCTCATCCGCCCAGGTCCGATTCAGGGCGGATCGGTGCACCCGTACATTCGACGCCGCAATGGACTGGAACCGGTCACCTACCTCCACCCACTGCTCGAGAACGCACTTGCCAAGACCCTCGGTGTGCCGCTGTTTCAGGAGCAGCTCATGCAGATTGCGATCGATGTCGGCAACTTCACGCCGGCCGATGCCGACCAGCTCCGCCAAGCCGTTGGTTCCAAACGAAGCAAGGAGCGTATGGAGCAGCTCAAGGCTCGCTTCTTCGACGGTATGCGTGAGAACGGCATCCCCGACGACATCGGTGAACAGATCTGGCTCAAGCTCGCTGCCTTCGCCAACTACGGGTTTCCCGAGAGCCACTCGGTGTCGTTCTCCTATCTCGTCTACGCCTCGGCATGGATCAAGTACCACTACCCGGCCGCCTTTTGTGCCGCTCTGCTCAAGGCGCAGCCGATGGGCTTCTGGTCGCCTCACACGCTGGTCGGCGATGCCCGACGGCACGGCGTGATCGTGCACACCCCCGACCTCAACGCATCGGCGGCAATGGCCACACTCGAGCCATGCTCACGCAGCACCGGTGACGTCGCCGTCCGTCTCGGTATCGACTATGTGCGTGGTATCGGGCTCGAGTTGGCCGAGGAGATCGATGGCCTTCGGCCGTATTCGTCGGTCGAGGATCTTCGTCGTCGGGTGCCGAAGCTGTCGCTCGCGCATCTCGAAGCACTGGCGACATCGGGTGCATTTGGTTGTTTCGGCATCGACCGTCGGTCAGCGTTGTGGTCGGCCGGTGCCATGGCGCAGACCGCCTCGGATCGTCTTCCTGGCATCATCACCGGGGTCGAGGCGCCCCCACTGCCTGGGATGTCGCCCCGAGAGTTGGCCCATGCCGACCTGTGGGCCACCGGTGTCGCCCCTGATGGACATCCCACCAGTTTCATCCGCCATGAGCTCTCCCAGATGGGTGTGGTCACCTCGGCCGGGTTGGTCGATCATCCGGCAGGCGAGAGGGTCACCGTCGGGGGAGTGGTCACCCATCGCCAACGTCCAGCAACTGCTGGAGGCACCACCTTTCTCAACCTCGAAGACGAAACCGGCCTCATCAACGTTGTCATCTCCAAGGGTTGCTGGGAGCGCTACAAGCGAGAGGCCCGAGGGGCGCCGGCACTGCTCGTCAAGGGTCGCCTCGAGAAAGAAGAGGGCGTGATCAACGTCGTCGCTGACCGCCTCGAACCACTTCCGGTCGGTGCCGCCCCGGCATCGCGCGACTTCCGCTGACCGCCCGCCGCTGGCTCGGAGAGCCCAAAGCTCGGCAGATGGAAGACTGGACCGTTCCCCACAACAGCCACGATCTTCGACGGCATCGTCGACGGTCGGTCCGCTGGTGCGTAGCGTCGAGGCAGTCAACTCCCCGGAGGTGAGATGCAGACCCGAATAACCGAGATGCTCGGGATCGAGATCCCCATCGTGCAGGCACCGATGGGATGGATTGCACGATCACAGCTTGCGTCCGCGGTCTCGAATGCCGGTGGGCTCGGGATCATCGAGACGTCATCGGGAGAACTCGACGCCATCAAGGGGGAGGTGGCGAAGATGCGATCGTTGACCGATCGACCGTTCGGCATGAACCTCGCCCAGCTCTTCATCCGTGACCCGCTGTCGATGGTCGATTTCGTGGCAGAGAACGAGATCTCGTTCGTGACCACATCGGCGGGCGATCCGTCGGTCCTCGTTCCACGGCTCAAGGACCTCGGGATCACCGTCTTCCACGTCGTTCCGACGATCCGTGGCGCGCAGAAGGCGATCGATGCGGGGGTCGATGGACTCGTGGTCGAAGGAGCGGAGGGAGGCGGGTTCAAGAATGCCGACGGGGCATCGTGCCTGGTGCTCGTGCCCGAGATCGCTGAGCGGTTCGACGTACCGATCATCGCAGCCGGCGGGTTCGTCGACGGGCGCTCGATGGCTGCGGCGTTCGCGTTGGGGGCTGATGGTGTGCAGATGGGCACTCGGATGGTGTCGTCCGTCGAGTCGCCGATCCACGACAACTGGAAGCAATCGATCGTCGATGGCTCCGAGGTCGACACGGTCATCGTCAATCGTCACAACCGTCCGGCGATGCGCGTGTGGGCGAGCGAGAAGGCCAGAGCGCTCGATGCGGCCAACGAGCCGGCGCAGCTGGCGCCCGACGCCATGATGGGCACCTACTTCGGTGGCGACATGGAGAGCGGCTTTGCGATGAGCGGACAGGTCCAAGGTCGGATCCATTCGGTGGAGCCGGTCGCCGAGATTCTGCGGAGGGCCTGGTCCGACTGTCAGTCGATTCTGCGGGCGCTCGGCACCTCGGTGGCCGATGGTTCGATCTCGAAGTAGCTGCGCTTCGGGAATCGGGCGAGTTTCGCAATCAGGAGCGAAGGAATCGATTCGACGCGCCGGTTGTACTCGCGCACATTGCCGTTGAAGAGGCGCCGGGCGGCCTGGAGTCGGTCCTCGGTCGTGACGAGTTCGTTCTGAAGGTCGAGAAACGCAGCACTCGCCTGCAGTTCGGGATACGCCTCGCTGATCGCCAAAAGGTGACGCAGCTCGACCGTCAGGACATTCTCGATGCCCTCATGGGCCTCGGGTCCGCCAGAAACGCCTGCTGCGCCGGCGCGGGCTTCGGTCACGTGGCGGAAGGTGTCTGATTCGTGGGCTGCGTATCCCCGTACGGTCTCGACCAGATTGGGGATCAGCTCGTGACGTCGAGAGAGCTCCGTCTCGACGTTCGACCAGGAGTTGTCGAGTGTCTGGCGCTGCGCGACGAAGCGGTTGAAGGACACGGTTGCCCAAGCGATGACAACGACGAGAACTCCCAGGATCGCAATGGCCATGTCTCGTAATCGGCCGCCCAGACTGCAGACTTAGCGGGTGGGCCGGTCTCGTGCTGTTCACCGCTCTTGGATCACCACGGTTGTCGGTGGTGATCGGATCGCGTACCGCAACTCCCTGGCCGCTCTTGCCGTTGCTGTCACGGCGAGCCTGGTCGCCGGCATCACGCTCGCCACCACAACCGAGACACTCGAAGAACTTCCCGGACTCCTCCTCCTCGTCCCGGCCGCCCTGGCGGTCAAGGGCAACATCTTCGGGGCACTCGGGAGTCGGTTGGGTACGTCGATCCATGCCGGCGTCTTCCAGTTGAGTCCTCGCCTCGACACCGTGGTGGGCCAGAACACAGCGGCTGCGTTGGCTCTCAGCCTCGTCGTTTCCGTCGAACTCGCATTGCTCGCCAAGGGAGTCGCAGTCGTGTTCGATATCACCCCGACGATGAGCACGGCTGCCTTCGTCACCGTCAGTGCGCTTGGTGGTGTGATCGCGTCGCTGGTCGTGCTCATCATCACCCTGCTCCTTGCGGGTGGGTCGGTCCGCTTCGGGTGGGACCTCGACAACGTCGTTGCGCCCCTTGTCACTGCGACCGGTGACGTGATCACCCTCCCTGCCCTGGTGTGGGCGGCTGCCCTGGCCGACATCGGCGGAGTCACGACCGCGGTCGCTCTGGTCAGCACTGCGGTGTCGGTGCCGGTTGCGGTGTGGGGGATCTTTTCACCCCGGCCGGTGCTGCGGTCGATCATGCGCGAGTCGCTCCCCATCCTCACGGTGGCATGCGTGTTGGATCTGATCGCCGGCATCACGATCGAGAAGCGGCTCGACGACTTCGTGGCGTACCCGGTGCTGTTGATCCTGCTCCCGGGCTTTCTCGGAACCGCAGGTGCGCTGGGTGGGGTGCTGTCGAGTCGCTTGGCCACGAAGGTCCACCTCGGCTTGATCAGCCCCGGCGCACGACCGAGGGGACAGGCCGGCAGCGATCTTGTGATGGTGGTGTCGTTGTGTCTCCCTGCCTTCGCACTCGCCGGGATCGTTGCCGAACTAGGTGGTCTGCTCACCGGTCAGGGCAGCCCCGGACTGTGGCAGATCGTCGCCGTCTCGATGCTGGGGGGCCTGCTCGCGACGTTCGCGGTGATGATCGTGGCCTATTACACGACCGTGGTCGCCATCAGGTTCGAGCTCGATCCGGATACCTACGGCATTCCGATGGTGACGTCATCGCTCGACTTCGTCGGTGCGTTCACCCTGATTCTCGCCCTCGTCGTCGTGGGCGTTGCATGATTGGTAAGGAGACTCAGATGGATGACAGACCCCGAAATCTCCGCGAGATGCTCGCCGAGGCGAAGGACAGCTCGGAGCTGATGGTCGACCTCGCCTACGCCGCGCTCTATTTCGGTGATCCGGAGATGGCTGGTGAGGTCGTTGCCATCGAGGAAACGCTCAGTGATCTCGTTCACGACATGCGTGGCGTCTGCATCATGGCGGTGCGGAACCCTCGCGAGTCCGACGGCATGTCGTCGGTGCTCCAGGTGATCTCTGCGATCGAACGGATTGCAAACGACGCAGTCGACATCGCTCGGATCGTCACCCACAACGTCGGTATTCCGGTTGAACTCGTCGCCCAACTCTCCGCAGCCGAGGAGATCAGCCACCGGGTGTTGGTCAACGAGGGCAGCCTCCTAGCCCATCGTCCGCTGGCGGATCATGAGCTGCCGGTTCAGACGGGGATGCGGGTCATGGCGGTTCGCCGAGAGCGTCGCTGGCTCACCGATGTCGACGGCGATCTCGTCATTGTGCCCGGTGATGCCCTGTTCCTGCGGGGTTCGCCGGACGGCATCGGCCCACTGCGAGAGTTGGCGGGGGCGGAGCGTTGGATGCCGCCGCATCTCAGCGACGGTCCCTTCGCAAGCGACCTCGACCGGGCCGTAGATGTCTTGGTCGAGATGAAGAACCTTTCCGAGGTTGCCGTAGGACTTGCGTACTCGGCCCTGGTGCTCGGCGATCGAGGTCTCGCCGCAGAGGTTCGCCAACTCGAGGATCGTCTCGACGAAATGAAGGATCGACTCGAGCTCTGGGTGCTGCGTGCTGCGAGTGGGAACCCCGACCCGTCGCCGCTTCGTGGTCTGCTGCACCTGTCACAAGCGGCCGAGGACATCGGCGACCAGGCCCAGGCGATGGTGTGGCTCATCGAGCAACAAGAAGATGTGCATCCGATTCTTGGTATTGCCTTGGGTGATTCCAATGATGTGGTCGTCCGATTGCCGGTGGCCCCCGGCTGCGATGCGGACGGCCAATCGCTGTCGGACCTCCAACTCAACATCGAGCCCGGGTTCACCGTCCTTGCGATCCGCCGAGGTGGCAGATACCTGTACCGACCGCAGGGTCACACGCGTCTGCAGCCCGAAGACGAACTGATCGCCAGCGGCCCTGACGAGGGACGCGAAATGCTCGCCCTTCGCTGTGGGTGGCGGCTCCTCGATGCGGGTGGTGACGCACAGATGGAGCTCGAACCGGTCCAGGCCACGACCTGAGTACCCTTCCATCCCATGTCCGAGCCGCTCTGCATCCTCACCGTGCATGCACATCCTGACGATGAGGCCTCCAAAGGGGCCGCCACCATCGCCCGGTACCGAGCGGAGGGCATCCGCACCGTGCTCGTTTGTTGCACCGGTGGCGAGGAGGGCGACATTTTGAACCCTGCCATGGATCGGGCCGAGGTCAAGGACAACCTCGGTGCGGTTCGGCGTGACGAACTTGCGAAGGCAGCCGACATCATTGGGTACGAGACCGTTCACATGCTGGGCTATCGCGACTCGGGAATGCCTGACAGCGATGCCAACTTCCACCCGGACTGCTTCGCGGTTGCGGCGCTCGACGAGGCGGTTGACCGACTCGTGGTGCTCCTCCGGCTCGAGCGACCGCAGGTGGTCGTGACCTATCCGGACGAGCAGGGCACGTACAACCACCCCGATCATCTCCGCGTCTACGAGATCACCCATCCGGCAACCGAACGTGCTGCCGATCCCTCCTACCGTCCCGAGCTCGGCGAGGCGTGGTCGGTCAAGAAGACCTACTACTCGACGTGGTCTCGAGCTCGCATCGCTGCGCGCCACCAAGCCTTCCTCGACCACGGTCTCGAGTCACCGTACGACGCGCGATGGCTCGATCGCCCCGATACCGATCACCAGATCACAACCCGTGTATCGATCGAGGGCTACGCCCATGTGCGTCGGGAGGGGCTGCTTGCCCACGCCACCCAGATCGACCCTGACTCGAAGTTCTGGTTCGGCTTGCCTCCCGACGTCGACGAGTCGATCCACACCGTCGACGACTACCGCCTGGCGCGGGGTCATGAGTACTCCGAACTGCCGGAGGACGACCTCTTCGCCGGGCTGCGCGCTGCGGTCGAGATCAACTCATGACGCTTCCGCTGTCCACCGAGTGGTTTGCGACCACGGCGCCGTTGCTCGGGGGGCTGAGCTCGGCCGGAAGTGTCGATGCAATCATGCAGTACGTCGTTGCGTCGACGCCGGAGGGGAAGGTGACATTTCATGTCGTCGTTGCCGGCGGCGTGGTGACCGAACTCGCGCCGGGCAAGGTCGACGCTCCTGACATCGTCGTGTCGTGTACCTACGAGCAGTTTCTCGATGTGCTGGAGGGCCGCAAGACCGCCGATGTTGCGTTCATGGATGCCTCATGGAAGGTCGAGGGGGACCACAAGCGCTGGCTCATCGATCTGCGACCGGTGCGTGAGGCGGCCCTCGAGGCGCTGTCGGTCTAAGTCATGGTCGAGCGCATGGCGTCGCGGATCGAGCGATAGCCGATCCGCACAATGTCGAGTCGGTCGAGGCGCTCGGCAAGGGCGCCGTCGGTCAGAACCGCAAGGTCGTCGAATCGGCCCGCCGCTGCGGGATCAATGGCTCGGAGCTCTTCGGCCGCCAACGCCGGTGCGAACGCAACCTCGGTGACCCCGGCCGACACATTGGCCAAAACAGCCTCGAGGTGCGCCCGCGTGCCCCCGCGAACGAGTCGAAAATGGTCGGACATCCAGATGCCCTCCTCCTCGGCAAGTCCTCGAGTTCGGCGTTGAGCGTGAGATGAACCCCGATGTCGAGTTCGGACTCCGCCGTGACGTGATTGGCGGCGTGGCGAGCCCACGGCCCAGGCATCATCAGCGTTGCCGTGGTGGCGAGGCCGGT
This sequence comes from Acidimicrobiales bacterium, assembly GCA_049437325.1. Lineage (GTDB taxonomy): Bacteria > Actinomycetota > Acidimicrobiia > Acidimicrobiales > Aldehydirespiratoraceae > UBA11606. The sequence continues at coordinate 109,725 of JBMTIM010000001.1, read as the reverse complement.
CCGGAGTGCGTGAATGCCCGCTGCAGTTGCGGCATGGGTCGATCCCACAAGATCGGCGCTCAGGATCATCAGGCGGGCGTCGGCACCGTGACCGAGCGCCTCGGCGAGGGTGGGCACCTCTGCGACGCTAGTCCAGTGGTACACCGGGTCCGCCGCACACTCCCCAGAGTCCGATTCCGTTGTCGGATGCAACATCCTCGGCTTCTTCGAAGAGTTCGCGATAGCGGGAATTCGGCTCGTAGATGAGCACGCTCGCAAAACCTCGTTCGATGAGTTCGAGATTGATGAAGCGTTGATCGCTCGAACGCACGACATAGGCGAGCAACCGGTCGTATCGATCGCGCGCTTCGGTGTCGCGAAGGAGCGTCACCTCGGTTCCCTCCGGGAGCAACTCACCAAGGAAGGCCGACGACTCGGCGCCGAAGCACTGCACCGGTCGATGCTCGGCAACGGATTCGGGGGTGTCGACGCCGAGGAGGCGGACCCGTTCGCGACTGCCGTTGATCTCGACGATGATCGTGTCGCCGTCGACCACCCGTTCCACCGTGGCGTTCGGGGCGAGGTCGGTTTCGGCAGGAACCGTCGTCGGCGAGGTGGCAGGGGAGCCGACACAGGAGGTGCTCAGCGCCAAGAGACCGATCACGACTGGCAACAGGACTCCGGGCACCGTTGGAGTGTGTCAGGCCGCTTCGGCCGTGACATCGATGGCCCCGGAGTCGGGGGACTCGGTGGACCGCTTGGCGTCGACGGCCCGCAGAACCGCACGGGCCTTCCGGACCCCGTCGAGCCCTTGGGCACGCGTGGCCCGATCGAGTCGCCACGCCGGGGCCGAGTCGATGAGGAGAAGCTGATTCGTCATGTGTCACATCATGCCGAGGGGGTGTGACACGATCCCCTGTATGCAGCGCTACGGGATGACCGTTCCCTTCGACGGACAGCAACTTCACGCCCAGATCGATCGCTACAGGCGGCTCGAACAGCTCGGCTACACCGATCTGTGGAGCGCCGAAGCCATGGGCGCCGACGGACTGACGCCGTTGGCGCTCGGATCTGTATGGACCCCGTCGATGCGGCTCGGCACGGCGATCCTGCCCGCCTACACCCGCGGGCCGGCCCTGATGGCCCAGAGTGTCGCCGCACTGGCATCGGCGGCTCCGGGCCGATTCGTCATCGGGCTCGGCTCGAGCAGCAACGTCATCGTCGAGCGCTGGAACGGCATCCCGTTCGAGAAGCCGTACCAGCAGACCCGAGACATGGTTCGTTTCCTCAAGGCAGCTCTTGGCGGGGACAAAGTCACCGAAGCCTACGAGAGCTTCACGGTCAACGGATTTCGGCTCGGACTCGTCCCTGAGCAGCCGGTTCCGATCCTCGTCGCTGCGCTCCGAGAAGGGATGTTGCGCATGGCCGGCCGTGAGAGCGACGGAGCGATCATCAACTGGCTGTCGGCCGACAATGTGTCGACGGTTGCGGCGATCGTCAAGGAGGAGAATCCAAACGCAGAGATCGTCGCTCGCTTGTTCGTCGCCCCCACCAGTGACACCGAAACGGCACGAACCATGGGAAAGTTCGCGGCCGCCGCCTACCTGAACGTGCCGGTGTATCGAGCGTTCCACGAATGGATGGGACGGGCCGAGACGCTCGGTGAACACTGGGAGCAGTGGGCAGCAGGTGATCGCAAGGGGGCGCTCGAAAAGATTCCCGACCAGGTGATCGACGAACTGATCATCCACGGCACTGCCGACGAGTGTCGGGCCCACATCCAGCGCTATATCGACAACGGTGTGACCTGCCCAGCGCTCTCGATCCTGCCGTTCCCGGGGGTCGACATCGACGACGCTATCGAGGGCCTCGCTCCCGGACCGCTCGGAGATGTCGGGTGAGGTCATCGAGTTGGGCATGGGCATTGAGACCGCTTGTCGATGGCATCACATAGACGGCGGAGCCTCCGAGATCGCTCGGCTGCCATCCCGGTTTCGCTCTCCGATCGACTGCGGCGCGCCAGCCACCGAGTCCCACGAAGCACACGACACGGGGTCGAAGCCACGCACACAGCCACTCCACCCGGGTGAGTCCTTGGCGGTACTCGTCGATGGTGAGTTCGTCTGCCCGCGGTGTGGTCCGCTTCACCAGATCGGTCATCCCGACACCGTGGGCTGCGAGCGCAGCGCGCGGATCTCGGTCGACCGTCACCAGACCTGCTGCCAGTGCTGCTGGCCAGAAGCGGTTACCTGGTCGAGCGAAGCCGATCCCGGTGCTGGTGGAGTACGGGCTGGGATTGAGGCCGCAGACGAGCACATTCATGTCGGGACCGACGATGTCGGGCAACGTGGGTGCTCGACGGACCGAGATTTCGTAGTGCGGCCAGCCGGTGGTGTCGTCGGTGACCCAGTTCTCGACGGCGAAGCCTGCACCGATGAGCACGCGACGCAGATCCGATTCCGGCCAATGGGAGTACTTTCGGCCGCCGAAATGATCGCCCTCGGTCGGCTCGAGATCGAGATCACCGCCGAACATCACGAGCTCAGCCGGTGCGTCATCGGCGAGTGCACGGTGCAGCTCGGCCAACGCCAGCGGCAAGCGACGTCGGGCGACATGAACGTAGACCGAGGTGACCAGGGCTGCGCCGACCGTTCCGCTGCGAAACGGAAGCGAGCCGGCCTCGCCGCGGATCCGGGTCACGGCGGGTACCCGTCTGCCGAGGATCTCCAGGAACGCCTCGACCGGTTCGAGGCCGATGACCGGTTCGGGCAGGCGCTCGGTGAGATACCCGGGTCCAGCACCGATGTCGAGGAACGGTCCCGCCGGGTTGGTGCCGGCTCGATCGACGAGACGAAGGGCTGCATCGACGTTCTTGCCCGCCCGAGCGGCTGTCCAGGCCGCTGCATGCTGCTCGTAGAGTGCTGCGGTCTGCGGGTCGAGGGTCACGATCGAATCGTAGGCCGGACGACCCGTTCGGTCTCCGGACCCGTCAGCCGATGGCCGAGTGGTCTAGGGTGCGCCGCATGACGGAAACGACCGACGTGGTCTCTCTCGACGACGCACTCTCGATGATCGACCAGAACCTCCGCGAACTGCAGGGTCGCGAACTCGTGTCGGCCAGCGAGGTGGCCGATCTGCTCCTCGATCTCCGGATGCTGCTGATGTTGGCGCCTACCGATGCCGCTGCGGTCGAGGTCGCCCCGCTGCGCTGAGGTCAGTGCCAGGCGTCGGCAAGACGGCGCGCCGCGGCACCCAGGGCGACGCCCGCAATCAACCCGCCCGCGACATCGCTGCCGTGGTGGATCCTCACGTGGATCCGACTGAGCGCCACGATCCCGGCCAGCACGTACCAAAGGGGTCCGCCGCCGCGTCGAGAAAGCATCGCCGCAGCGACCATCGCAGCGGATGCGTGTCCGGATGGGAAGCTGGTCGTCTTGGGCTGGCGCAAGTTGAGCGGCCGCTCGCCGACGTGGACGGGACGCGACCGTTTGAACAGCGACTTGACCGGTCCATTGATGAGGGCGGATTCGACACCGAGGGCGGCGCTCAGTGCGAGTGCAATCTTCGGATCGTCCTCCACGATCGCTTGGACCACACCGAGGGTGTGCCACAGCACCGAGAAATCGGCAGCTTCGGAGGCGGTGTAGAAGATCCGGTCGAGCGCCGGAATGCCCCGCAACGTCTCCCACGCCTCGTCGAGTCGCTCGTCGAGTCGGTCGATGGACGGGTGCATCTTTGAGAGGTTATGGCGATACCGGCACCGGTGGTGCGCGTCGACCGGGCTCGCCGAGTCGAGCACGCTGATCGAGCGTGCTCGGGCTAGGCGCGCTGGTACGCCCCGGGGCCGGTGAACATGCCGCGATGCCAGCGGCGGGGCGTAGCGATCATCGCTCTCGGGTAGTCCTCGAACATCCAGCGAGCGAAGTTTCGTCGGGTCCAGGCGTTGGCACCGGTGGCCTTGAGTGCCGCGCCGCAGATGGCAGGCCGGGCCAGGAGTGGGATGAGAAGGCGAGCCATGCGGTCGTCGGCCACCAACTCGCGTCGAACTTCGTGTTCGTACCGCTCGAGACCGTGGTCCTCGTCCATGATCGCATCGGCGGCGAGTCGACCGGTCAGCAGCGCTTGCCCGATGCCCTCACCGGTCATGGGGTCGGTGACTGCGGCGGCGTCGCCGACGAAGATGGTGTGCGGACCGGTGAGAGGAACACGGCCGACGCGGGCGGGGATCGGCCACGCCTTGTGCGGAGCTTCGGGTTCGGCATCGGGACCGAGGAGTTCTCGCACATGGGGCCGGGCGAGGAGGTCGGGCCAGAGCTGCTTCATCGCAGCGATGGGTTGCGAGCCACCCCGCTGAATGCCAAATCCGATGTTGGCGCGCTCGCCGGCAAGGGGGAAGGACCACGCATAGCCCGGAAGAAGATCGCGTTCGAACCAGACGACGAGCTCTTGGGCAGCACGAGGCGAGACATTGCGGAAATACTGACGAAAGGCATGCCATTCGCCGCGATAGCTCTCGACGCCGAGACCGAGCATCTTTCGGGTGGGCGACCACATGCCGTCAGCGGCGATCACCCGACGGGCTCGGTGGACTTCTTCGCCGAAGACGAGGTCGATACCGTCGGCGTCGTGGTCAATCCCGGTGAGCTGCCAGCCCTCGTGCACCTGGGCGCCCGATACTCGCGCCAGGTCGACGAGCGCTGCGTCGAGATCTTCCCTTGTTGCCACCGCTGCGTGATAGCCGGCGTCATCGGGGAGTGGGTACCAGCGTTCGGTCCCGCGAGGTGACCGAATGACCGCCCCGTCGACCCGTTGCCACGACGCCACGTTCGACGGCTCCAAGCCCAGGGCCTCGAGCTCGCGAAGCGCGAGGGTGGTCAGGCCGTCACCACAGCACTTGTCGCGGGGAAACTCGGCGCGATCGAACACGTGAACGTCGCGGCCTTCGCGGGCCAGCAGGGTTGCTGCCGCCGAGCCGGCCGGGCCGGCGCCGATGATCGCGATCTCGCTGTCGAACATCGACTCCGCCATCGGCTCAGGCTACGGGACGGTGGTACTCGGCGGCACCGTCAGGGTCGTGGTTGTCGTCGTGGTTGCGTCGTCGGGGAGACTCGGTGAGCCGTCACAGCGCATGCCCTCGGGCCGGTAGCGGGCGGTGACCGTATCGACCTCGACCGAGCCGTCGACGAAGGTGCGCGTGCGTTCGGTGGTGACCCGGGTGCACGAGGTGCCCTCGAGTCGCTCCTCCTGCGCTGTCTGTTCCCCCGTGACCCAGCGGGTGGAGAAGAGCTTGACGGTGATCGAGTCGTGATCGGCGGTGGGCCAGAGCAGCACGCCATAGGGCGTGTTGTTGATGATCTGGAGGTCGGGCTGCGGGAACGACACCGTGGCCTCTCGGCCATACGGGTAGCGGCTGATGTAGATGCTGTGCGACTGATACTCCCCGAAGTCCAGACCAGCGAAAAACGCGGCGTTGAACAGTGTGGTGGCGTACTGACTGATGCCGCCGCCGACCGACGTCTGGAACACACCGTCTTGGATCACGCCGGCCTCGACGAACCCGTTGGCTTCGGTCCGAAGCCCGACGTATTCGTTCACGGAGAACATCTGACCCGGTTCGATCACGACACCCTGGGTGATTTGGGCGATGCGCTGGATGTTGGTCACGCGGCTCTCGTTCGGGACGTAGTTCGTCGTGAACTCTCCGATGATCTCGCGGATCCCGAGTGATTCTGCCCAGGCGACTCCTCGGACGTCGGGATCATCGCGCGGTGTGAGTTCGACCTCGTCTGCTCCGGACCGCAGCGCGTCGAGGATCCGCTCCGATGAATCGAGTGCGCAGCAGATCGTGCCTGGTGTGTTGCCACGGATACGAACCACATCGTCTTGGTCGACCCAGAAGGTGGCCTCGGTCCCCGCCTCGCCGAAATCGATGAAGAGGGTCTCGAGCGTCGATCTGACCAACTCGTCGTCGAGTGTGATGGTGGGCTGATCGATCGTTCCGCCGAACACGACCCACGAGCGCAGCGCACCCTCGGGTATGAGTCGCCGCCGAAGGTTGCCGGTGATCACGACGAGGAGACCGCCCTCGGTCAGTTCGGTCGCGCGCGTAATGAGTGCAGCAGCACCACGGTCGACGACAGATTCGCCCCCGATGGGAATCTCCGCGTAGGCCCGACCCGTTGTGCTGACAGCGGCTTCGAGGATCCGTGCTTCGAGTTCGGCGAGGTCGACCACCGGGATCGAGACGGCGTCTGCTTCGACGAACTCGCCGTCGATCAACTCGATCCTGGGTCGGCCGAAGTCCAGCGCGAAGAACGCGTCACCATCTGTTGCCAGAAAGGTGCCGAGCGCGCCCGAATCGAGCGAGTAGACGGGATCATGGTCGGTGCCGCCGAAGAGCGAACCGAACCAGCTGAACGGCTGTGACAGCAGTTCGGGACGCTGTGCCGCCGCTTCGAGAGCGGATTCGAGCCCGATCACCACCCCGAGCTCGTCGAGGGTCGTGATCAGCTCCTGCCCTCGAAAGGCGAGCACGATGCTGCGTCCGGCCAAGTCGGCATCGGCGAGGCGGACTTCGGCCTCGTCCAGGCTCAGTCCACCGATCGGGACGCCAGCGACCGATTGGTTGCGTGGGATGTCACGACCGGGAACCTTGTCATCGACGATCCAGCCGGCGAAGAACACCACGACGGCTGCCGCCATGAGCGCGAGCGCGGTTCGCATCGGCCTCCGACCCTAGTGGTCGGCGGGTCTAGAACAGTTTCAGGTTGGGGGACTCGATGCCACGCAACTCGTCGTAGTCGACCTCGACCCAGGCGATCCCGCGGTCGGTTGCGAGCACCTTCGCCTGCGGCTTGATCGCTTGGGCGACGAAGACCCCGCGAACCGGTCGCAGGAGCGGATCTCGGTTGAGAAAGTCGAGGTACCGAGACAGTTGCTCGACACCATCGATCTCCCCTCGACGTTTGACCTCCACGGCAACAGCTACGCCGTCGGCATCGCGGCACATGAGATCGACGGGCCCGATGTCGGTCGGGTACTCGCGTCGCACCAGCGTGAGTCCCTGTTGGATCGAGGTGGGATCATCGGCGAGCAGCTTTTGCAGGTGAGCCTCCACGCCGTCCTTCTGCAGTCCGGGATCGGACCCCATCTCGTGGGAGGTGTCACTGAGCACGTCTTGGAAGGTGATGGTGAGCACTTCGCCCTTGGGGCTGGTGACGGTCCAGACGCCGGCCTCTGGATCCTCGACCAGGCGATTGGGCGCGTTCATCCAGTTGAGCGGCTTGTATGCGCCGCCGTCGGCATGGACGGCGACACAACCATCGGCCTTCACCATCACCAGCCGGATCGCCGAGGGAAGATGAGCTTGGAGACGGCCGTCGTAGTCGACGGTGCACCGAGCCACAACCAAACGCATCGAGCGAACCTAACCCTGGTGTCGCTCCTGTGCGCGCACCGGTCAGACCCGATTGCGCAGGCGACGGCTGATGGTCTCGCGCCGCTCCTGGAGTTCTCGGTAGGTCATTCGCTCCGTCTGGGCATCGACCCCGAAGGCGGCGCGGATGCCGTCGGGGTCGAACTCGTACTCGTCGGGATCCATTCCGACTTCGGCTGCAAGACGGGCGCCGTGGGCGGAGACGAAGTAGGTCGCCACATGGGTGATTTCGGCAAACAGGTCGAGATCGGGAGCAAGGGTGGCGATGGCACCGTCGAGGAAGACCATGTTCTTGACGAACAGCATCAGTTCCTTCGGCATGCGGGCCCCGTACCCGAGCAGCGCCTTCACCACTCGTTGCAGCTCCTCGGTGAGCTGGTCGGGGGTCATCGTCAATGGGTCGACCACCTCGTCGAGCAGGCCGAGGTCGTTCGCAACAGCCTCGAGGTCGGTGTCATCTGGGAGCGCACCGAGGTCACGCATGGCGGCGAGTTGGTCGACCGGGTTGTTCATCATGCCGCCGATCAACAATCGAACGAAGGCAAGGCGCTTGGCCTCGGTCATTCGGCCGGTGATACCGAAGTCGAGCAGGGCAGTGCGGCCGTCGTCGAGCACGTACAGGTTTCCCCCGTGGAGATCCCCGTGGAAGATCCCGTGGATCAACGCCCCCTCCATGAAACCGATCATCCCGGCGCGGACTGCCGCATGTGTGTCGACCCCGAGTTCGTCGTAGCGCTCGACGTCGTCGAACCGGAAGCCATCGAGGCGCTCCATCACCAGCACTCGACGGGTGACGAGCTCGGGATGCGGCCGCGGCACGACGAAGTGGGTTTGCTCCAGATCGGCAAAGACCCGAGCGACGTCGAGCATGTTCGCCGCCTCGACCCGAAAGTCGAGTTCCTCGCTGATCGTGTGCGCAAAGACCTCGACGAGGGCGGGTGGGTTGGCCAGCGAGGCGACAGGGATACGGCCGACCAGGTACGGAGACAGCCAGGCCATCACGCGAAGGTCCTTGTGGACGAGATCGTCAACGGTGGGTCGCTGCACCTTGACCACGACGTCGGTGCCGTCGTGCAGCGTGGCAGCGTGGACCTGCGCGATCGATGCTGCAGCGATCGGCTCGCGGGCGAATTCGGCGAAGATCGATTCGAGTGTTGCTCCGAGATCGGCCTCCACGACGCGACGCACGGCGGCGAACGACTCGGCCGGCACCTGATCGCGACACTTGGCGAACTCGGTGACGAGTTCAGGGGGGAAGATGCCCTCGCCGGAGGAAATGATCTGACCGAGTTTGATGTAGGTCGGTCCGAGTATCTCGGCCGCCTTGCGCATCCGACGAGACAGATCGGCCGTGCTCTGCGACCCACCCTTGCGGCGCCCGCGCACGAACCATGCGATCAGCGCCCAGCCGAGGTGGCGAACGACGGTGATCGCCCGCCGAAGCGGTGGCAGTCGCGGCGGGGTGATGAGCGACGGAAGGCGCCGACTCGTCGCCGTCCGAATCGTGTCGACATCGGCGAGCCACGCCAGCGCGTCAGGATCGACGAGCCATGGTGGCTCGTCGCTGAACGTGCCGTGGACGAGATCGGCGGGCGAATCGGCGAGGGGACCGGTCACACTCCCAGTGTTGCGAGCCCAAGAGCCGCTACCAACCTTCGGCGAGGACGGTTTGCAGGCCGACGAGATCGCCCGAGCTGCTCAGCCGTCGAACGATGACAACGCCGCAAGCACCGACTCGGCCAACTCGGGTCGACACACCAGCAGGTCGGGGAGGTACACGTCGGGTTGGTTGTAGCGCAGCGGCGATCCATCGATTCGACTGACATGACACCCGGCAGCCTCGGCGACAGCGACCGGAGCACACGAGTCCCACTCGTACTGGCCGCCACTGTGCGCGTAGATCTCGCACTCGCCGCGCACGACAGCCATGGTCTTCGCCCCGGCCGAACCCATCTCGACAAGCTCGGCATCGAGCGATTCCGCAACATGCAGTGCTGCCGCTGGTGGGCGACTGCGACTCACGATCATCCGAGGGGTTGGATGTGGTTCGGGCGGGAGGCGAACCGGGTCGGCGGTGCTGAGGGTCACCCCGAGGCCAGGAAGGGCGACCGCCCCAACGATCGGAACCTGGTCGACGACAAGGGCAACGTGGACAGCCCAGTCGCTTCGTGGGACTTCTCCGAACTCGCGAGTTCCGTCGAGCGGATCGACGATCCACACGCGCTCGGCATCGAGGCGCGCCACATCGTCCTTTCCCTCCTCACTCAGGATTGCATCATCGGGGCGTGCTGCCTGGAGGCGTTCGACCAGGAACTCGTGGGCTTGGCGGTCGCCCTCGTCTTTGAGGAGTGACGGTGGCGCGCCCTGTGCGTGGAGTCGCGCTCGGAGCTCTACAAGGAGGTCGCCAGCTTCGCTCGCAAGGCGGGCGGCGAGGCGGTGGTCGTCGGTCACGAGTGGAACGGTATCGCTCGCTGCCGCATGCCAGAGCGACAGATGGAGCGAGGTCCCTTCTCGACGAAGGGTGGCGTTGCGGTGCGCTGTGGTTGCGTCGGTCGGGGAGAGCGGGTGCGGTGCGTCACCAACCGACGCGGTTTCGAAACGACCTGGACCCTTCGATCCGCACATGGGGCGGCAGACGGTCGAGCAAGCCCCGGTCGGATGTGACCACCGTGATGGTCTCCGTTGCCGACTCTTCGGCGAGGACGGTTTCGACGATGAGGTCGTCGGCGGCATCGGGGGTCGAACGATTGGCGTAGCGCAGTTCGACGTCGCCTCGGGTTCCAGCCGGCACACCTTCGATCGGGTGTCCATCTGCGATGACGAGGACCCACTCCCCGTCGAAGTCGTGCTCGGCGACCGCAGTGACGAGGCGCCTCAGTGCAGCGGCCTTGTCGGTCCACCAACCATCGGGGACACAGCCGCGGACGTTCATGGCATCGATGATGATCAGTGGTTCATCCCCGGGTGACGGGCTTGTACTTGATGCGGTGGGGGCGCATTGCGTCAACACCGTGTTCGCGCTTGCGGTACTCGGCGTAATCACTGAAGTTTCCTTCGAACCACCGGACCTGTGAGTCGCCCTCGAAGGCCACGATGTGGGTTGCGACTCGGTCGAGGAACCACCGGTCGTGCGAAACGATGACCGCACAACCGGCGTAGGCCTCGATGGCATCCTCGAGCGCCCGCAGCGTGTCGATGTCGAGGTCGTTGGTCGGTTCGTCGAGCAGCAGGACGTTGGCGCCCTCCTTGAGGACCTTGGCCAGATGCACGCGGTTGCGCTCGCCGCCGGAGAGGTTTCCCACCATCTTCTGCTGATCGGGACCCTTGAAGTTGAAGGATGCAACGTAGGAGCGCCCGTGCATCTCGCGTCCCCCGATCTCGAGGTGATCGACGCCTCCGGTGATCTCGTCGTAGACGGTCTTGTGCGGATCGAGCGTGCGGTTCTGATCGACGTAGCCGAGTTGCACGGTGCTGCCGAGCGTGATGGAACCGGAGTCGGGAGCTGCGACCGGATCGTTCGTGCCTTCGAACTCGTCGATCAGCATCTTGAAGAGGGTGGACTTCCCGGCGCCGTTGGCACCGATGACTCCGACGATGCCAGCGGGGGGCAGGCTGAAGGAGAAATCATCGATGAGGAGTTTGTCTCCGAAGGCTTTGGCGATGTGCTCGGCCTCGATCACGACATCTCCCAGTCGCTTGTTGGCGGGGATGACGATCGAGAGGTCCTCAGCCCGGCCCTCGGCCGCTTTCGCCTCCTCCAGCAACTTGTCGTACGCCGCCAAGCGAGCCTTTCCCTTCGACTGGCGTGCCTTTGGCGCCATCCGGACCCACTCGAGTTCGCGCTTGAGTGTTCGGGTCCGTTTGTCGTCGTCGCGCTTCTCCTGTGCGATTCGGGCTTCCTTTTGTTCCAGAAAGCCCGAATAGTTGCCCTCGAACGGATAGCCCCGGCCATGATCGAGTTCGAGGATCCAACCGGCAACGTTGTCGAGGAAGTAGCGGTCGTGGGTGACCGCCACCACGGTGCCGGCGTAGTCCTGCAGGGTCCGTTCGAGCCACGCAACCGATTCGGCGTCGAGATGGTTGGTCGGCTCGTCGAGCAACAACAGATCGGGCTTGGCGAGAAGTAGGCGAGCCATCGCCACCCGGCGGATCTCACCGCCCGAAAGGTTCTCCACGCTCCAGTCGCCTGGTGGTGTGCGGAGTGCGTCCATTGCGATCTCTACCGTTCGCTGGAGATCCCATGCACCGATCGCTTCGATCTTGGACTCGAGGTCGGCCTGTTTGGCCCCGAGCTTCTCGAAGTCGGCGTCGGGGTCGCTCCATGCAGCGAGTACCCGGTCGTACTCGGCGAGCAGGGCCGATGCTTCACCGGCGCCGTCCATGACGTTCTCGAGCACCGTCTTGGTGGGATCGAGCTCGGGCTCTTGCTCGAGCATGCCGACGGTGTAGCCCTCACCGAGCTTGGCGTCTCCCGTGAAGTCGGTATCGATGCCCGCCATGATCTTGAGCAGCGTCGACTTGCCGGCACCGTTCGGACCGAGCACGCCGATTTTCGCTCCCGGAAAGAACGAGAGCGTGATGTCTTTCAGCACATCTCGGCTCGGCGGAATGAACTTGCCGACCCTGTGCATGGTGTAGATGAACTGCGCTGCCATGGTCACCGAGGCTATCGGGCACAAAACGGCCAAGACCCGAGGGTGAAGGCAGGGCCCGCGGTCGGCGGGTGGAACGACGAGTCACCGGCGTCGTGTTGCGCGACCTCTTGTTGCGGCGGCTTTTTTGGTGGGTGCTGCCTTCTTGGCGGCGGCTTTCTTGCCAGGTGCTGCCTTCTTGGCTGCTTTCTTGGCTGCTGCCTTCTTGGCGGCGGCCTTCTTGCCGGGTGCCGGTTTCGTTGCTGCCTTCTTGGCGGCGGCTTTCTTGCCAGGTGCTGCTTTCTTGGCTGCGGCCTTCTTGGCGGCGGCCTTCTTGCCGGGTGCTGCCTTCTTGGTTGCCGTTCTCCTGCCGGAGCCGTCGAGGGCAATCAGCCCGGCGTCGATGCCGAGACGCTCGTGGTCGTAGCGGTGAATGACAACACGGAAGCTCTGGCCGAGCGTCACCGCGTCTCGGGCTCGCTGCGGCGCCGGATCCCCCAAGAGCCGAAGCGGGAGATAGAGCGTCATCGCACCGCTCGTCGCATATGCCCCGTGGGACGAGAACTCGTCGACGGTGGCGTTCACCATCGATCCTTCCGGATGGCGTCTCCGGAACGCATTCCAGGCGGCACGCGGATTCGAACCCGGACCGACCGGTTCGGACGTTGTCGGTACACGCGCGTTCGACGTTTTTGCGACCTTTTTTGCGACCTTTTTTGCGACCTTTTTGGCGACCCGTTTGGTGGGCTTCTTGTCGGCGTTCGTCTTCGGTTCCGTCTGCTTCGGTTTGGTCTGCTTCGGTTCGGTGTTCTCTGCTGTTGCTCGAGCTCGGCGGCTCACCGGTCCGCGAACCGGCGCGCGCGGCACGAAGATCCACCCCACACCAGGGATCGGCTTTCCGCCGATCAGGCGACCCTCGTCGAACAGCCACCCGAACGTACCGTGGAACTCCTGGAACGAATCATTGGAAAGGACCACCGCCTGGGCCCGGTCGGCCACCTGCAAGATGAAGGTGTCGCCCCGTCCGATCACACCTGCTGGCGGCGTGATGATCTCGTTCGCATCGATTGCGGCTCGTACCGCGTTCTGCTCTGCCTTCGCCACCCGGTGCTCGAACGATGCATCGACAATGACGGTCACGATGTCGAACGCATGCTCGGACGTGAACGTGGCCACCGCCTCGCGCAATTGTTGGAGACTCGGCTCCGCTCGGCTCTCGGTGGCGATGTTGGAACCGTCCACGACGGCGTGCTTGGGCATGGGGGTCAGTCAAGCAGGTGAAGCCGTGGTGCCGGTGATTAGGGTGCTCGATGTGATCCGAGCGGTGCTCTTCGACTTCGGTGGCGTGATCCTGTCGAGCCCGTTCGAGGCTTTCAATCGGTACGAGGCGGAAGCGGGATTGCCGCGTGACACGATCCGGCAGATCAACGCCATGAATCCCGATACCAACGCATGGGCGCACTTCGAACGCGGTGAAGTCTCGGTTGCCGGCTTCAAGGAACGTTTCGAGGCCGAGGCGAGGGCGCTCGGCTTCGACGTCGATGCGCAACGGGTCGTCGACGCGTTGCGGGGTGTGATTCGACCCGCCATGGTCGAAGCGCTCCGCCGTTGTGCTGCGAACTTCAAAACGGCGATGCTCACCAACAACTTCAAGCCCCCGTCCGGCTCGGGGACCGAAGCAATGGTCACGCAACCGGCGATCGACGGCGATGGCCAATCACTCGACGAGATTCACGCGCTGTTCGACGAGATCATCGAGTCGAGCGTCGTGGGCGTGCGAAAGCCCGAGCCGCGCTTCTACGAGATCGCCTGTGAGCGGCTCGAGGTCGAACCGTTCGAGTGTGTGTTTCTCGATGATCTCGGAATCAATCTGAAACCGGCGAGGGCAATGGGCATGCGGACCATCAAGGTGGTCGACCCGGACGTTGCCCTTGTCGAATTGGAGACGATCACCGGTCTCGACCTTCGTTGAGGCAACCGCCCCGATGTCAACCGAGCGCTTCGTCGAGCAGAACCTCGAGTTCTTGACCGTGAACGGCTGCTGAGCCGCAGGCTGGTGAGCCGGACTCGAAGCGGCTCACCCGATGGATGTCGTGGGTTGCGCCGTGCGCCTCGTAGAGACGCCCCTTGATCGCATTCCACGGTCCCATGTTTTCCGGCTCCTCCTGCACCCACCGGATGTCGCGGGCGTTCGGATAGGCGTCGAGTTGCTGCTTCACTGCCTCGAACGGCCACGGATAGAGCTGCTCGACCCGGGCGATCGCAACGTTGGCCTTGCGCCTGTCGCGTTCGGCCATGAGATCGAACGCAACCTTCCCCGAGCAGAAGATGACCCGTTCGACCGTGTCTGCCGGTGGTGGATTGACGTCACCCAGCAACTCTTCGAAGGTGCCCGACGTGAGTTCGCTCACTGGAGAACGCGAGTGCTTCGACCGCAGCAACGACTTCGGGGTGAACACCACCAGCGGGGTCGACACCGACTGCATCGACTGGCGGCGGAGCAGGTGGAAGAACTGGCTCGCAGTCGTGGCGTTGCAGACCGACATGTTGTCCTCGGCCGCCAGCAGGAGAAACCGTTCGATTCGGGCCGACGAGTGCTCGGGCCCCTGGCCCTCGTAGCCATGGGGGAGCAGCATCACCAGACCGCAGTCCTGGTTCCATTTGTCCTTCGCAGCCACGATGAACTGATCGATGATGATCTGGGCGCCGTTGGCGAAATCGCCGAACTGGGCTTCCCACAGGACCAGTGCGCTCGGGTTGGCGATCGCATAGCCGTACTCGAACCCCAGTGCGGCGTACTCGCTCAGCAAGGAGTCGTAGACCCAGAACTGGGTGGTGTCGCCGCCGGTGAGTGTCGCCAGCGGGACGTACTCACTGCCGGTTTCGTAATCGACGAGCGTCGAGTGACGGTGACTGAAGGTGCCGCGCCGGGTGTCCTGACCTGCCAGGCGAACCGAGGTTCCCTCGAGCAACAGGCTTCCGTAGGCCATCGCCTCACCCAGTGCCCAGTCGATCTCGCCGCTCTCGAACAAGGTGTCGCGGGTGGCGAACTGCTGGGCCAGCTTCGGGTGCATCGTGAACCCGTCGGGTTTCGACGAAAGAGCTGCGTAGATCGTGTCGATGGTGGCTCGGTCGACTGCCGTGTCGAGGTGAGGCAGTACTCCTGCTCCCGCAGTGGGCAAGTGGGCTCTGTCGCCGCTGTGAGCCGTTTCTCGGGTCTGATCGAGTGCAGATTGCAGCCGGGCCCGGAAGTCGGCAAGGGCCTCCTCGGCCTCGTCAGGGCTCAGGTCACCGCGCTTCACCAACGAGTTGGTGTAGAGCTCGCGGACGCTCGGTCTCGCATCGATACGCCGGTACATCTCGGGGAGCGTGTAGCTCGGATCGTCACCCTCGTTGTGGCCGTGGCGCCGATAGCAAATCATGTCGATCACGACGTCCTTGTTGAACGCCTGGCGATACTCGAATGCCAGGCGCGCGACGCGCACGCACGCCTCAGGGTCGTCGCCGTTCACGTGGAAGATCGGTGCCTGGATCATCTTCGCCACGTCGGTCGAGTACTGCGACGACCGCGCTGCGTGCGGAGCTGTCGTGAAACCGACCTGGTTGTTGATGATCACATGAACGCACCCACCGACCCGGTAGCCACGAATCTGCGACAGGTTGAGTGTTTCGGCGACCACACCCTGGCCGGCAAAGGCCGCATCTCCGTGCAGCAGCAGGGGCAATACGGGGTACTCGCCGAAGCCGTCCCCGGGCTGGATGAGGTCCATTTGGGCGCGTGCCATACCGAGGACGACGGGATTGACTGCTTCGAGATGCGAGGGGTTGGCGGCCAGTCGTATCGGGAGGTCGGCTCCGTTGCGGCTGGTGAACGTTCCGCTCTGGCCCAGGTGATATTTCACATCACCGGAACCCATCGTCATGTTGCCGACACCTTGGCCCTCGAACTCCGAAAAGAGTTGTCCGTAGGTTTTGCCAACGATGTTGACGAGCACGTTGAGCCGACCTCGGTGGGCCATACCGATGATCGCCTCGGCCATCCCGTCGTCGGCGGCCGCACCGAGCAGCGCGTCGAGCAGCGGGATGGTTGACTCGGCACCCTCGATCCCGAAGCGCTTCTGGCCGACGTACTTCGTGCCGAGGAAGACTTCCAGCGCCTCAGCGGCGTTCAGCCGCTCGAGGATGTGTCGTTGCTCGTCAGGTTGAACCGCACGATCGGCTCCCTCGAGTCGTTCCTGTATCCAGCGCTTTTCTGCCGGATCCTGGATGTGCATGTACTCGACGCCGACGGTGCGACAGTACGCATCGCGCAGGACACCGAGCAGGTTGCCGAGCGACATGCGTTCCTCGCCTCCGACCCGGGCGTAGATCCCGGTTGCGCTTCCGGTGAGGAACTGGCGGTCGAGGTCCCAGATGGTGAGGTCGTAGGTCGCCGGATCGAGCTCCGGGTGCATCATCGGTTCCTTGACCGCCAACGGATCGAGATCGGCGATCAGGTGACCTCGGACCCGATACATGTTGATCAGCTGGTTGACTTTGGCCTGCTTCTCGAGCAGGGACGACTCACGGTCGATGGGGTTGATGTCGCGCCGCCACTTCACCGCCTCGTACGGCACACCCATCGAGCGGAACACCTCGACGTAGAAGTTGTCCTCGCCGAGCAGGAGCTCGTGGACCTTCCGCAAGAACATGCCCGACTCGGCACCCTGAATGACTCGGTGGTCGTACGTCGACGTCAGCGTGATGACCTTCGACACGCCCAGATCGGCCAGCGTCGCCGGATCGGCAGCTTGGAACTCGGTGGGGAAGTCGATCGAGCCCACCCCGACGATCAGACTCTGACCCTGCATCAGGCGCGGCACCGACTGCAGCGTGCCGATCGTTCCGGGGTTGGTGAGGCTCACCGTCGTGCCGGTGAAGTCGTCGACGCCGAGTTTGCCGTCCCGGGTTTTTCGGATCAGCTCCTCGTACGCCTCGACGAACTGTTCGAAGTTGAGCGTGTCGGCCATCTTGATGCACGGAACCATGAGGGTGCGGGTCCCGTCGGGCTTTTCGAGGTCGACAGCGATCCCGAGCCCGACGTGTTCGTTGCGCAGCAACATCGGCTTGCCGTCATGGGTCGTTGTGTAGGTGTTGTTCATCGCCGGCATCGAGTCGGCAATGGCGCGAACAACGGCGTACCCGATCAGGTGCGTGAACGAGATCTTGCCGCGCAGCTTGCGGGCCAAGAAGCCGTTGATGACCTTGCGGTTGACCTCCAACAACTTCGCCGGCACCTGGCGAAACGATGTGGCGGTCGGCACCTCGAGACTCGCCTCCATGTTTGCTGCGATGCGTGCCGCTGCGCCGCGAATCGGTTCACCCTCGGGTTCTGAGGAGTTCCCGTCGATCGTCGGCGGGGCGGTGGCGTCCTTCACCACCGGTCCTTCCTTCGTCTGCAGGGCGGGTTCGGGGACCGGCATCACCGGTTGTGCCACCTCGATCGAGTTGACCTCGATGGTCGAAGCCGCCGCAGGTGCCGACGTGGCGACCCCATTGGCCACCTCGCCCTCGAACAGGGCCCGCCATTCAGGAGCAACCGAGCTTGGGTCGAGCGCCCACTGCGCTCGCATCTCGTCAGCCATCCAGGCATTCGGGCCGAGATCAGAAGGGTCGTTGATGGACACGCGCCACAGCATACGAGCCGACCGCGGTATGGTCCGACGGGTGCGGATCGCGACGTGGAATGTCAACTCCTTGAACGCCCGAGTCGGCCGGGTCGAGCGCTGGTTGGAGACCTTCGAACCCGATGTGTTGTGCTTGCAGGAGACCAAACTTGCCGACGATGCATTTCCGGCACTCACCTTCGAGGCGCTCGGTTACGAGTCCTTCCACCATGGGCAGGGCCAATGGAACGGCGTGGCGATCCTCAGCAAGGTCGGCCTCGACGACCCGATCGGTGGGTTCGGTGACGGTGCCGACCCTGACGTCGATGCTCGGATCGCCTGGGCGACATGCGGAGGTGTCCGCGTCGCCAGCTGCTACGTCCCCAACGGCCGGTCGCTCGACCACGAGCACTACCAGTACAAGCTGCGATGGCTCGATCGACTTGCAGGCGATCTCGACGGGCAGTGCGACCCGGCGGACGATGTTGTGGTCGTGGGTGACTACAACATCTGCCCGGCCGACATGGATTGCTGGGACCCGAAAGCGTTCGCAACGCAGACACACACCAGCCAGGCCGAGCGCGACAAGCTCGCTGCGCTCGAAGCGTGGGGCCTGGTGGACGTCTTTCGTGAACACCATGACGCTGATCGTCTCTATTCGTGGTGGGACTACCGCGGTGGCAACTTCCACAAGAAGATGGGCTTGCGAATCGATCTGCTCATGACCACGCGATCCGTCGCTGATGCAACGCGCGTGGCGCTGATCGATCGCAACGAACGCAAGGGTCCCAAAGACGACCCACCCTCCGATCATGCTCCGGTCTTCATCGACGTGGAGCGCTGAGGCGTGCTGATCCCGCTCGACGAGCATCAACTCCTCGTCTTTTGGACGCAGTTGCTGCTCCTCGTCGCCTTTGCCCGGCTGTTCGGCGAGATCATGCGTCGGGTCAACCTGCCGTCCGTCATCGGTCAACTGGCCGCCGGCGTCGTCCTCGGCCCGTCGATCTTCGGCAGGGTCTGGCCCGACGGCTTCCACTGGTTCTTGCCCGACGACGAAATCCAGTCCGGTGCGCTCTACGCCGTGTCCTGGCTCGGTGTTGCGCTGTTGTTGATCACCGCCGGATTCGAGACCGACCTCGGGCTCATCCGTCGCCTCGGAAGGGCCGCCGCACTCGTCGCCGGTTTCTCGCTCTTCGTTCCACTCGTCGGTGGCCTGATCGTCGGCGAACTTCTGCCCGAGGAGTTCGTCGGTGCCGAGTCCGAGCGCCTGGTGTTCGCACTCTTCGTCGCCGCTGCACTCTCCGTGTCGGCGCTCGCCGTGATCGCCAAGATCCTCAGTGAACTCGGCCTGATGCGTCGTGACTTCGGTCAGATCACTGTCGCAGCGGGCATGGCGAACGACGTGGTCGGTTGGGTGATGCTGGCGATCTTTGCCGGCTTTGCGACCTCGGGTGCGGTCTCGCTCGGTGGCATCACGAAGACGGTCGGTGGTCTGGTCGTCTTCGTGATTCTGGCGATGACCGTGGGCCAGCGCGTCGTCGACCGCGCCCTGCGGTACGTCCGCCGAAACGGTCCGAACATCCCGGGTGCGATGACCGTCGTCATCGCCACGATGCTGATCTATGGCGTCGCCACCCAGGCCCTCGGGATCGAGGCGGTGCTCGGCGCCTTCGTTGCCGGTGTCGTGCTTCATCGCTCACGGTTCCAGCAACAGGAGGTGCTGCACCATGTCGAGTCGATCACCGACAGCTTTCTCGCCCCCGTCTTCTTCGCAACCGCCGGCCTCCGGGTAGATCTGACGCTGCTCGGTGAAGGCGATGCGCTGCAATGGGCGTTCGTCGTGGTGCTGGTTGCGATCGTCGCCAAGTTCGCCGGTGCATTCATCGGCGCCCGACTGGCCGGTCAGTCTCGTCGCGCTGCGTCGGCGCTCGGTGCCGGCCTCAATGCCAGAGGCGCTTTGGAGATCGTCATCGCATCGGTCGGTCTGTCGCTGGGCGTGTTCACCGAGACGGCATACACGGTCATCGTGATCGTGCCGCTCGTGACATCGATCTTTGCCGCCGTCAGCTTGCGGATTGTCGTTCGTGATTGGCGAGGCAGCGACGAAGAGCAGGAGCGACTCGACCGCGAAGAGGCGCTGTCGAGAAACCTCGTGGTCAAGTCGTCTCGGATCCTGCTGCCGTCGCAGGGGCATCCCGCATCGATCGCCGCAGCGCAGATCGTCCAGTTCGCGTGGCCGAAGGAGGCGCCGGCGACGATTCTCACTGTCGGGGGAGGAGAACAGGTCGACGTCGATGTACTGAGAGCCGTTCTCGACGAGCGCGAGGTCGACCACGCACGGGCGCAGGGTCCCGGCGTCGCCGCTGCGATCGTCACCGAGTCGAAGCTCGGCTACGGCGTGGTCGTTGTCGGTGTCGCTGCCCGCCACGAAGGTGTGCTGTATTCGCCGATGGTCGACGAGATGCTCCTCGATGCCGTCACTCCTGTCGTGATCGTGCGCCGAGCACGAGGCCTGGAGCGGCCACTCCCAGCCGCGTTCTCGCGGGTGATCGTGCCGGTGACCGGCACGCGGTCGTCTCGGTCGGCACAAGAGGTTGCCTTTGCGATCTCGACCCAGCTCGGTACCGAAGTGGTGCTCTCGCACGTCGTCGATCGCGTCAACGAGTTGCCCCGCATCTTCGCCCGCCGGAATCCGGTCGACGATCCTGTCCACACGGCGGCGGTATCGATGATGGCCCGTGCTGTCGAGCGGGCGAACCAAGCAGGGATCGATCCGCGCGAACTCATCCGGGACGGACGCTCGGCCGGGGAAGCGCTCGTCCAGGTGGCTCGATCCGAGGAGGCCGACCTCGTCGTCCTCGGTGCTCAGCTCCGCAACGTCGACGGCCGGCCCTTCCTCGGCCGAACCGTCGAGACCGTGCTCGAGCGTTGCGACGCCACCGTGGTCGTCGTGGCGCAGCCCCGCCAGCGTGCCGAAGACGGCCGCGACTAGCTAGTCGTCGAGGCAGGTGATTTCCAGCAGCTTGAGGCCGAAGCGTCGAGCGCGGCTCTGGCCCATCCCGTCGATGGCAGCGAGCTCGTCCATGCGACAGGGACGCTCGATCGAGAGTTGCTCGACGGTCCAGTCCGACAGCACGGCGGTCGGTGCGACGCGGGCCCGTTCTGCAGCGTCCTCGCGCCACAACAACAACTGGTCTCGGACATGGTCCCGTTCGGTGCGATCCGTCACGGTCAGGTCGGTCTCGGGAACGGCTGCGATTTTTGCCCGGAGATTTGCAATCGAGGGGCGTTCGTCGGGAAGCGGCGCAGGATCGCCGCGGAATGCGTCGATCCACGGCGATGGGTGTCGCTCGACCAGCGAACTTCCGATCTCTCGAGTTCGGGCCCACGAAACGTGGAGCTGGCGCTCGGCGCGCGTGGCCGCAACGTAGAGAAGCCGACGTTCCTCACTGCGCGCTGCGACACCACGTGCGTGGGCGATCGGCACGTAGCCGTCTTCGATTCCGACAAGATGGACGATCGGCCATTCAAGACCCTTGGCGGCGTGGAATGTCACCAAGTCGACGCCGTCGTTGACACCGTCGACGCGGTCGTCGTTGCGAAGTGATGCGGTGAAGTCGGCGACCGTTGCGCGCCGCTCGAGTTCGAGGTGGCCCCGGGCGACGTCGAGGAAGGCGCGCACCATCATGCGACGCTCTTCGCTGAGACCCTCGGCGTGATCGGGTGGGTCGATCGATGCCTCCGTCAACACGTCGCTCAGGGGCATGTCGTCGTTCCACCCGTCGAGCAGTTCCATGATCTCGGGTCGGCGGAGCAGTGCCCCATCGCCACGCGAGCGCGTCGGAATGCCGGCTCGCTCCAGCGCAGACCGCAGGGCCGGCAGTTGGGCATTGGTCCGGGCGAGGATCGCCTGGTGCCGCCATGGAGCGCCCGGCTTGTGGGCGCCGCGGACCGAACGGGCGATCGCGATCGCCTCGCTCTCGCCGTCGAGTTCGCGAATGGTTGGTTCATCACCGGCCGGACGAGCTGCTGGTTGGGGTTCGATGCCGAGCACTCGCGCTGCAGCTCCGAGGATCTCTGGGGTCGACCGAAAGTTGGTGCGGAGTCGAAGCACTGCGGTACCGGGGAGGTGATCACCGATGTTGTCGAGCAGATCCGGTTCTGCGCCGTTCCAGCCGTAGATGGCTTGGTTGGGATCCCCAACCACGACGAGCGTCGAGTCCGGGCCGAGCCACGATTGAAGGAGCGCGAACTGGAGGGGGTTCACATCCTGAAACTCGTCGACGAGCAGGTGGCGGTGTCGCCAGCGTTGCGCAGCGGCGAACTGTTCGTCTTGGGTCATCGTCGCATGACACAGGGCGAGGAGGTCGTCGAAATCGACAAGCCGCCGTGTTCGTTTGGCCTCGTCGTAGTCGGCGTACACCTTCGCCACGAACGCGAGCCCGCGGCCGGGCCGTCGGCCGGCGGCCGCGGCAGCGTCAGGGTAGGCAGCCGGTGTGATCAGTCGGGCCCGCGACCAGCCGATCTCGGCGTCGATGTCGGCAATGGTGGCGCGGTCGAGCTTCGGATTGTGTTGTGCGAGGAACGACATGCGGCGGTCGAGCAGTTCAGGCGGCTTCCGGCCCGCATCGGCCCACCGGTTGCGGAGAACCGCAAGGGCGATCGAGTGAAAGGTGCCGGCTGCGATGTCGTCGCGCAGACCGAGCGCTCGGGTCCGGCGGCGGAGTTCACCCGCCGCGCGTCGGGTGAAGGTGACCGCAAGCACTTTGCGGGGGTCGATGGCGCCGGTCGTGGCCTGCCAAGCGATGCGGCGGGTGAGCACTCTGGTCTTCCCGGAACCGGCACCAGCAATGATCGCGAGCGGGCTCGCTCTGGTCGTGACCGCGTCGCGCTGCTCGTCGGTGAGGTCCTCCAAGAGGACGTCGGCATCGCCGAGACGTTCGACCACTCCTTGACCCTAGGCGGGCTGGGTAGTTTGCGGGTATGGAACCGATGCCTCGTCGAGCGTTCGAGCGCCTGGTCGCAGAGGCACTCGACGCCCTCCCCGAGGAGCTGGGCCGTCTGATGGAGAACGTTGCTGTGGTGGTGGAGGATCGGCACCCCACCGACGACCTGCTCGGCCTGTACGAAGGCGTACCTCTCACCGAGCGCGATGACTACGGCGGACTCGTGATGCCGGACCTGATCACGCTCTATCGCCTGCCGTTGTGCGACTTCGTTCGAAACGAGGAGGAACTGGTCGAGGAGGTGACCATCACCGTGGTGCACGAGATTGCGCATCATTTCGGGATCGACGACGACAGACTGCACGAGTGGGGATGGGGATGAACAGGTTCGCGGCGAAATGCTGGTGCTCGATGTCCGGCATCGGGCCACCGGTGGTTCGGTTCTCCGAGTGTTCACCCTGGCGACGCCGCCGTGCTACCGACGATGAGCGAGACTTCGAGGCATGACGACGTCTGTGGGCATCAACGGGTTCGGACGGATCGGACGGCTCGCTGTGAGGGGTCTGCAGCGCCATGTCGATCTCGAGGTCGTCCATGTGAACGAACTCGCCGGGAATGTCGCGACGGCAGCGCATCTGCTCGAGTTCGATTCGGTCCATGGCCGCTACGACGGTGAGGTCGCCGTCGACGGTGACGCGTTGCTCGTTGACGGAGCACGGGTCGGCTACTCGTCGTTCGAGGAACCGGAACGCATTCCGTGGCGCGAGTTCGGGGTGGACATCGTCCTCGAAGCGACTGGGGCCTTCAAGACGATGGAGACCCTCGAGCCGCATCTCACCGCCGGTGCCCGCAAGGTGATCGTTGCAGCACCGGTGGCGAGTCCGGGGGTTCCCAACGTCGTTGTCGGTTGCAACGACGAGGTCTACGAACCCGCCGAGCACGACATCCTCACCGCAGCATCCTGCACCACCAACTCGTTGGCGCCGGTCGTGAAGGTTCTGCACGAACAGATCGGGATCGAGCGGGGCGTCCTCACAACGATCCACGATGTGACAAACACCCAGGTGATCGTCGATGCTCCGCATCCGGATCTGCGGCGAGCTCGCTCTGCGTTGAACTCACTGATTCCCACCTCGACGGGGTCTGCGACGGCCATTGCGATGATCTACCCCGAACTGCAGGGCAAGCTCGACGGGCTCGCCGTGCGGGTCCCGCTCCTCAACGCCTCGCTCACCGATGCAGTGTTCACGTTCGGGCGCGACGTGACGGCCGACGAGATCAACGACCGACTCCGGGTTGCGGCGAACGGTGAGTTGGAGGGGATCCTCGGCTTCGAAGATCGACCCCTCGTCTCGGCTGACTTCGTCAACGACAGCCGTTCGGGGATCGTGGACGGTCCGTCCACGACAGTGGTCGATGGTCGTTTGGCGAAGGTGCTCGTCTGGTACGACAACGAGTACGGCTATGCGTTCCGACTCGCCGATCTTGCGGCGCGGGTTGCGGGCGAGCTTTCGTCGTCCCGGGAATGAAGACCCGCAACTACGTCGTCGTCACCGTCGGCTATTGGGCGTTCACCCTGACCGACGGGGCGCTGCGGATGCTCGTCCTGCTGCATTTCCACGATCTCGGCTACTCGCCGATTGCGCTGGCCTTCCTGTTCCTGCTCTACGAGGCCATGGGGGTGGCCACCAACCTGCTC
Source organism: Acidimicrobiales bacterium (assembly GCA_049437325.1). Lineage (GTDB taxonomy): Bacteria > Actinomycetota > Acidimicrobiia > Acidimicrobiales > Aldehydirespiratoraceae > UBA11606. The sequence goes on along the minus strand of JBMTIM010000001.1, from coordinate 85,390 downwards.
GGTGGCTGGCTCGGTGCCCGTCGCGGCCTCGCCCAGACGCTGTTGGCAGGGCTTGTCCTCCAGGTCGTTGCGCTCCTCGCGCTGTCGCTGCACGGCACGACGTGGGTCGAGTGGATCTCGGTGCTGTACGTGATGGCGGCCCAGGCGCTGTCGGGGATCGCGAAGGATCTCACGAAGACGAGTTCGAAGAGCGCGGTGAAGCTCGTTGCCCCGCAGGGCTCGCTCTTCCGGTTCGTAGCAGTGCTGACCGGCTCGAAAAACGCGCTGAAAGGCCTCGGGTTCTTTCTCGGTGCTTCCCTGCTCTCGGCGCTCGGGTATCAGGGAGCCCTGCGTTCCATGGCGGCGTGCATCGCTGTGGCGCTGGTGGCGGTGGCAGTCCTTCTCGACGAGGACATCGGGAGAGCCAAGGAGAAGCCGCCGCTCGCCTCCGTGCTGTCCACCTCAGTCGCCGTCAACCGACTCTCTGCCGCTCGAATGTTCCTGTTCGGGTCGCGCGACATCTGGTTCGTGGTGGCGCTGCCCGTCTTTCTCGACGACGCGTTCGGCTGGTCGTTCGAGGCAACGGGCGCCTTCCTCGCAGCGTGGTTGGTCGGCTACGGCCTGGTGCAATCGATGGCGCCGCGCCTGCTCGGCCCGGGCGACGACATCGCCGCAGCGCAGCGATGGGCGTTTGGACTCGGCGTCGTCTCGGCGGCGATCGCCGTGGCCGTGACCTTCGAGGATGTGCGAATCCCGGCCGTGGCCGGTGGCTTGATCGTCTTCGGGATCGTCTTCGCCGTGAACTCGAGTCTCCACTCGTATCTGATCTTGGCGTATGCGGCCGACGAGGGAGTCAGCATGGATGTCGGCTACTACTACTCGGCCAACGCCGTGGGTCGTCTCGTCGGGACGTTCCTCAGCGGCGCGCTCTACCTCTGGGGTGGGTTCGAGGTTGCGATGTGGGGGTCCGCCGTGTTCGTGGGGATCACCTGGCTGCTCACGCTGCGCCTCCCGCCACCGGTACCGGTCGACGCAGGGACCACCGGGTGAGCGCGCAGTACGCTTTGCCCATGGCATTCCCGAAGCACCTGCTGACCGAGGACGAGGATCTCGTCCTCGATCTCCGTCCGCACTGGTGGTTCCTGGCGCCCGCCGGTGCGCTGCTCGCACTCGTCACACTTCTCGGTGGTCTTGTCCTGGTGAACGCATGGCCTGCCCTGGTCGGCTGGGTCGTTTTCATTGTGTGGGTCGGAACCGTTGGATACGTCGGGATCCAATACCTGGTGTGGAACACCACCAATTTCGTCGTCACGAGCGAACGAGTCGTCTCCCGCCGAGGGGTCATTTCGAAGACGGGTATCGAGATACCGCTCGACCGGATCAATACCGTGTTCTTCAACCAGTCGATCTTCGAGCGCATGATCGGTGCCGGCGATCTCGGCATCGAGTCGGCCGGCGAGGGCGGTCGTCAGCAGTTCTCCGACATACGGAGGCCGAATCTCGTGCAGAACGAGATCTATCGTCAGGTCGAAGGTCTCCAAGATCGTCGGTTGCATCGACTCGGTCGCGCCGCGTCCGATGCATCTACGCACGAACGCTCGATCCCCGAGCAGATCGAGCAACTCGATCGACTCCGCCGCCAGGGTGTCGTCACCGACGAGGAATTCGAGCAGAAGAAGCGTGAGCTCCTCGACCGGATGTAGCAGCTCCCGTCCGGAGCCACTCCGTTAGGGTGCGGTCATGAAAATCAGCTGGTTCGATTCCGCCACAACTGTCGACGATGCGGTTGCGAACGCGGAACGAGCGCGTGCCGCGGGATGCCATCGCTACTGGTCTCCCCAGATCAGCAATGCCGATCCGATGGTCGTGCTCGGGATCGTGGGTCGTGAGGTTGCCGACATCGGACTCGGCACATCGGTGGTTGCCATGCAGACCACCTTCGCCCAGAACCTCGCTGCCCAAGCCCGCACGATCGCCCAGGCGAGCGGTGGCCGCTTCACCCTCGGGCTCGGTGCCAGCCACCAGCCCGCCATGGAGTTGGCATTTGGCATCCCGTGGACCAAGCCCTACACCCACATGGTCGAATATCTCGACGCACTGCTCCCCCTGCTCGAAGACCAGCAGGTGTCCACGACCGGCGAATTCGTCACCCATCACACGTCGTTGAACGTTCCTGGACCCACCCCCGATGTCATGCTCGCCGCACTCGGTCCGAAGATGCTGAAGCTCGCGTCCGAGCGCACAGCGGGCACCATCACGTGGATGACTGGCCCGAAGACGATCGAGTCGCATATTCGGCCCGGTATCGGGAACGGTCACATCGCGGCGGGCGTACCGATCTTCATCACCGACGACGTGCCGGCTGCTCGCGAGTTCGCCGGAAAGGCGCTCGCCATCTACGGCCAACTGCCGTCGTATCGAGCCATGCTCGATCGCGAAGGGATGGAAGGACCCGCCGACATGGTGCTGGCGGGTGATCCCGGATCGGTTCGTTCCCAGCTCGAGGCCTACAAGGCGGCCGGCGTCGACGAGATCGCGATGAACGTGCTCGGCACGGGTGAATCGCTGGACGCAACGTGGGAGCTCGCAGCCTCGCTCGGTGGAGTGATGTGATGCCCGGGGGACCTCCGGGCAGCGCCTCTGGCAACCCGCAACCGCTCGGAGGCAACGAAATGCCGCGGTTCGCCGGCATCACGACTTTCATGCGCCTCCCGGGCCGAAGCGGTCCGGCCGACCTCGACGTCGCCGTGTTCGGTGTGCCGTTCGATCTGGGCACCTCCAACCGACCCGGTGCCCGATTCGGTCCGCGCGGCATTCGCGAGGAGTCGGTGATGATTCGGCCCTACAACATGGCGACGCGAGCTGCCCCCTTCGACAGTCTGCGCATCGATGACCTCGGTGACATCGCCACCAATGCCTTCGACAAAAACGACTCGGTCGCCCGGATCGAGGCCTACGTCGACACCTTGATGGCGCACGAGCTGACAACGGTGGCGCTGGGGGGTGATCATACGATCGTTCTCCCCATCCTGCGGGCGCTGGCGAAGAGGCATGGTCCTCTCGGGCTCGTCCACGTCGATGCGCACACCGACATCAACGACGACATGTTCGGCGAGAAAATCGCACACGGCACCCCGTTCCGGCGTGCGGTCGAGGAAGGCCTGCTCGACGGCGATCGAGTGGTGCAGATCGGCGTCCGTGGCACGGGATACGCCGCCGACGACTTCGACTGGAGCCGTGAGCAAGGATTCCGTGTCGTGCAGGTCGAAGAGTGCTGGCACAGGAGCCTGACCCCACTGATGGGCGAGGTGCGGGAGAAGGTCTCGGGCGGTCCCGTCTACATCAGTTTCGACATCGACGGTCTGGATCCGGCCTATGCACCGGGGACCGGCACGTTGGAGACAGGAGGGCTGACCAGTGCGCAAGGCATCGAGATCATTCGGGGTTGTTGGGGGCTGGACGTCGTCGGGTGCGACCTCGTCGAAGTCGCACCGATCTACGACGTCTCCGGTATGACCAGCCGAGTCGCCTCTGATCTCGTCTACGAGATGCTGTGCATCCTCCCCGGCGTCGAACGCAGGGACGCCTGATGGCCGAGTACCTCCACCTCGACAAGGGCGAGGGCGTGGCGACGATCACCATCGACCGACCCGAGGTCCGCAATGCGGTACCCGGTGGCGGCTGGGACGCGCTCCACGATCTGTTCGACGCGGTCGCCCGCGATGACGAGGTCCGAGTGCTCGTGCTCACCGGTGCGGGCGAGGACTTCTGTTCGGGTGCAGACGTCGGTGGTGATCGTGCCGAGCGTCAACCCCATCCACTCGACAGCATGCGGTCGGTCGGCCGGGCCTGTCAGACCTTGCACACGCTTCCGAAACCGACCATCGCCCGAGTCGACGGTGTCGCCGCCGGGGCTGGGCTCAACATGGCATTGGCGTGTGACTTCGTTGTGGCCAGCGACCGGAGCCGGTTCAGTGAAATCTTTGCTCGGCGAGGGCTCAACATCGACTTCGGTGGGTCGTTCATCCTGCCCCGCATCGTGGGTATGCAACGGGCAAAGGAACTGGTGATGCTCGCCGACGTGATCGATGCCCCCCGTGCCTACGAGATGGGCCTCATCAATCGGGTGGTACCCCGAGAAGACCTCGACGCGCTCGTCGGGGAATTCGTCGAGAAGTTGCTTGCCGGCCCACCGATCGCCTTGGCCACCAGCAAGAAACTGCTCAACCAGTCGTTTTCGTCGACACTCGAGGAGGCGCTGGAGGCCGAAGGGATCGGGCAGGCCTACCAGTTCACCACGGTCGACACGGCCGAGGCCATGACCGCCTTTGTCGAGAAGCGTCCCCCTCGTTTCATCGGCCGCTGAATGTGAGATGCTTTCCAGGATGAGTCACCTCCTCCACCCGTTCACCATCCCGGCGAAGGACACGTCCGACTTCGTCAGAATCGTCTCCGGAAAGGGCGCTGTCCTGACCCTGTCCGACGGTCGTCAGGTTCTCGACGGTATGGCCTCGCTCTGGTACTGCAACGTTGGCTACGGGCACCCGAAGGTCAATGAGGCGATCATGAGCCAACTCGGTTCCATCCACGCCCATCACATCTTCGATCCGTTCACCAACGATGTCGCCGAGGCAGCGGCTGCTGCCGTCGTCGAGCGGGCACCGATGCCTGGCGGGAAGGTGTTCTTCGGTCAGTCCGGCTCCGAGGCGGTCGACACAGCCCTCAAACTGGCACGGGCCGCCCAGGTGCAGGCGGGCCACCCGGACAAGACGATCGTGATCTCTCGCTCGAACGGCTATCACGGCACGAACTACGGCGGCACGTCGGCCCAGGGATTCGAGGTGTATCGCGAGGGCTGGGGCGGTCTGGTACCGGATCATGTCCATGTGCCCGGCAATGACATCGAGGCGCTCGCCACGGTGTTTGCCGAGCACGGCGCTCGTATCGCTGCTGTGATTGCCGAACCATTGCAGGGTGCCGGTGGAGTCATTCCGCCCGCACCGGGATATCTCGAAGCGATTCGTCGGCTCTGCTCCGAACACGGTGCGCTGTACATCAGTGACGAGGTCATCTGTGGCTTCGGCCGTCTGGGTCAATGGTTCGGCGCGCAGCACTACGGCATCGAGCCCGACATGGTCACATTCGCCAAGGCGGTGACCTCCGGGTATGTGCCGCTCAGCGGTGTGATCGTCGGTGAGCAAGCGCTCGGCATGCTCGAGAACAATCCGGAATGGAAGCTCAATCACGGCTTCACCTACTCGGGTCACCAGACCGCCTGTGCTGCAGCTCTGGCCTGCATCGAGGTCACCGAGGAAGAGGGGCTTTTGGAACGCGCCAGGGTGCTCGGCGCCCGACTCCGAGAGGGCCTCCAGACCTTGGCCGATGACGGTCTCTACGCCGAACTGCGAGGTGATGGTTTCGTCTATGCGTTGGTCACCCACGACGACCAAGACCCCATCGGTGTGCGATGGCGGGCGCTCGACCACGGGGTGATCGTGCGGCCGATGGCTGGCTCGATTGGGTTCTGTCCGCCGCTCGTCAGCACCGAAGCGCAGGTCGATCAGCTCGTCGATGCTGCGGCAGCAGCTGCCCGGTGATCCATCCGCTCTCCGGTCGGTATCTGACTATCCGCTGAGTGATCACAACAGTTCGCGTGGCCTCGACTGTGCCAGGTGGGCTGCGCAGTCGCATTGCGTTGCCTACACTGACCGGAGACAACCAACCGGGGAGCTCGCAACGCCGGGCTGAGAGGTCGACAGCTGTCGACGACCCGACAGAACCTGATCTGGGTAATGCCAGCGGAGGAAGTCATGAAAAGGCGGTCGCTTTCGTTGCTGGCTGTCGTGGCGCTCACGGCAGCATGTGGTAGTGAAGATCGAGCAGGGGAGTTCGGGAGTGACCCGGGTGGAACGACCGTCACACTGATGACGCACGACTCGTTCGCGATTTCTGACTCGGTCTGGGAAGCCTTCACGGCCGAGACAGGCGTGACTGTCGAACTGCTCCAAGTGGGTGATGCGGGGGCGATGGTGAGCGAGGCGATCCTCACCAAGGACGCGCCGATCGCCGATGTGCTCTTCGGAGTCGACAACACCTTTCTCCAGCGCGGACTCGACGCTTCGCTCTTCCAACCCTACGAGTCCCCGAACCTCGATCGTGTGTTCGACGAGCTGAAGCTCGACGGCGACAACCGTGTCACTCCGATCAGCTTCGGGGATGTGTGCATCAACTACTGGATCGATGCACTCCCCGGTGCTGCGGTGCCAACGACGCTGGAGGACCTCACGGACGAGCGCTATGCAGGTCAGCTGGTGGTGCAGTCACCCGAGACGTCTTCGCCGGGGCTTGCGTTCTTGTTGGCCACAATCGTCGGTACCGATGATTGGGAGCAGTTCTGGGCCGATCTGGTCGCCAACGACGTCGGCATCGCAGCCGGCTGGGAGGACGCGTATTACGGGGAGTTCATCGCCGGCGGCGGTGAGCGATCGATCGTCGTCTCGTATGCGTCGAGTCCCCCGGCCGAGGTGATTTTCGCCGACCCCCCGATCGACGTTGCACCCACCGGGGTCCTCCTCGACTCCTGCTTCCGTCAGATCGAGTTCGCCGGCGTGCTCGCCGGTGCTGCCAATCCCGCCGGTGCGGCTGCCCTGATCGATTTCATGCTCACCGACACCTTCCAGGAGGACGTGCCGCTCAACATGTTCGTCTTCCCGGCATCGCAGTCGGCTGCGTTGCCGCCGGAATTCGTCGAGCACACGACGGTTCCGATCGCGCCACACATCATGGATCCTGCCGAGATCGAGGCGAACCGAGATGCCTGGGTCGACCGCTGGGTCGAGATCGTTCTCGGGTGATGCGAACTCGGCTCGGCATCGGTGCCGGCGGCGCCCTGATGCTCCTGCCGATCCTGTTCATCGGTCTGTTCTTTCTGTTCCCGGTCGGCATGGTCGTGGGGCGGGGACTGGGCGGTGAGGGACTCGATGCCGTCGACGAGCTGATGAGGTCGTCGAGACAACGCAGCGTTCTCTGGTTCACGTTCTGGCAAGCAGTGGTCTCCACTGTGCTCACCATCGCAGTCGCCCTGCCGGCGGCTGCCACGGTCGGCGGATTGAGCGACCGGGCTCGCCGTGTCGTGCGAGCGCTCGTGACCGTGCCGTTCGTCCTGCCCACAGTCGTCGTCGCCGGTGCGTTCGACGAGCTCTTTTTCGCCACGGGGCTCGACACCGGTGCATTCCGGCTCCGGCACACGGTGTGGGCGATCCTGATCGCGCACATCTTTTTCAACTATGCGGTTGTCGTTCGGGTGGTGGGAACCGCATGGGCTGGACTCGACGGCCGGCAGGCGGAGGCTGCGAGAGTGCTCGGCGCCTCCCGCTGGCGGGCATGGCGGGAGGTGACGTTGCCGTTGCTCCGCCCGGCGATCAGTTCGGCATCGGCAATCGTCTTTCTGTTCTCGTTCACCTCCTTCGGTGCAGTGTTGATTCTTGGTGGACCCAGGCGGGCAACGCTCGAGACGGAGATCTACCGCTATGCCGTCAGTCGCACCGATCTGACCAGCGCTGCTGCGTTGGCGGTGGTCCAACTGGCAGCGGTCCTTGCGCTGGTCACCGTGTCGACCTGGCTCGAGCGCCGCCGTCCTGCACCCATCCGAATGGCACGCTCGACGCCGACACTCAGATCGCGATCGGGCCGGTGGATCAACACCGTCGTCGCCGGTGCGCTCCTCGGCGTTCCGCTCGCCGTTCTCGTCGAGCGCTCGTTCTCGACCGGCACCGGCTACGGTCTCGGACACTACGAGGCGCTCGGCACCCGAGTCCGTCAACTTCCGGCACCGGCGACCACGGCGTTGTGGAACTCGGTCCACTATGCGGTGTTGGCCACTGCACTCGCCGTGCTGATCGGCGTGGTGGCCTCGGTGGTGGTTGTCCACGGGCGCTCGGGCTGGCGGCGGCTCTTCGACCTCGGTCTGACCCTGCCGCTCGGGACGTCCGCCGTCACCATCGGGTTCGGCATGCTCGTTGCGCTGGACGAGCCGCCGGTCGACTTTCGAACCCGCTGGTGGATCATTCCCGTCGCCCACGCGCTGGTCGGAGTTCCCTTCGTGGTTCGCACGATGGTCCCTCTTCTGCGATCGATCGACCCGTCCATTCGCGAAGCCGCTGCTGTGCTCGGTGCATCTCGACGGCGTGTTCGTCGCGAAATCGACCTCGTGATCGGTGCTCGCGGGGCTCTGGTGGGGGGCGGGTTCGCCTTTGCCGTTTCGCTCGGTGAGTTCGGGGCAACGTCGTTCCTCCCCCGGCGCCCCGACGACGTGACTGCGCCGGTCGCACTCTTCCGACTCCTGTCGACACCGGGCGATCTCCTCCGAGGTCAGGCGATGGCGCTTGCCGTGGTGCTCATGGTGCTCGTCTCGGTGTCGGTGTTCGTGATCGAGTCATCGCACGGGACGACGGAAGGGTCACTCTGATGCTGCGAGTCGATGCATTGACCGTCCGGTTCGGAGGTGTCCGTGCGGTCGACAACGTCTCGTTCGAGTTGGCGGAAGGGGAGCGGCTCGCCGTGCTCGGGTCGAGCGGATGTGGCAAGTCGACCTTGCTGCGGGCGATCGCAGGCCTCGAAGCCGGTGACGGGACAGTGTCGGTCGATGGCACCGACCTGAGCCATGCTGCGCCGGACCAACGACCCATCGGCTTGATGTTCCAGGACCATGCGCTGTTCCCGCACCGCACCGTGGAACAGAACGTGGCGTTCGGTCTTCGCATGGCTGGTGAAGCAGACCGGGCCCGCACCCGGCGTGTGCGGGAGATGTTGGCGCTCGTCGGGCTGGAGGGCTTCGGCGGTCGCGAGATCGCAACGCTGTCGGGTGGCGAGGCACAGCGGGTTGCGCTCGCCCGCGCATTGGCACCTGCGCCGAAGATCTTGCTCCTCGACGAGCCGCTGGGTTCACTCGACCGGCACCGCCGCGAGCGGCTCATCGACGAACTCCCCGACGTGTTGCAGGAAACCGGCACCGGCGCGATTCATGTGACCCACGATCACGACGAGGCGTTTGCGATCGGCGATCGACTGGCGGTGATGCATGCCGGGAAACTGCTTCAGGTCGGACCGCCCGGTGACGTCTGGGCGGCACCGGCGTCGATCACCGTGGCTCGAGTACTCGGCCACACCAACGAAATCGTCGACGACTCGGCCACAGTCGTGTGGCGTGCAGATGCGATGATCGTCGACCCGTCAGGATCGCACGAAGCGACCGTGGATCGTGTGCAGTTCCGGGGAACGTCCTACTCCGTTCGGCTGCGCACCCCCGACGGTCGGATGCTGCGGTTCCTGCTCGACGATCCGCCGGCCGTGGGTGACGACGTTCGCTTCCGGATCGATCCCGCTCGCGTCCTCCGGTTCGACTGAGACCGTCAGGCGTCGAGTGCGATCGAAACTATGGTCGATCCATGGCCACGGCGCACAACGGTGACATCGAGCTCTACTACGACACCTTCGGGTTTCCCGTCGACGGGTCCGACGACCCGGCGATCATCTGCATCCCCGGGATGGGAAGCCAGTGCATCATCTTTGCCGATGCGTTCTGCCACGCACTCGTCGACCGAGGCTTCTTCGTGCTCCGCATGGACAACCGCGACGTCGGACTGTCGACCAAGACGGATGCGTCGCTCGAATACACCCTCTCGGACATGGCGGCCGACGTCACGGCGGTGCTCGACGCAGCCGGCGTGCACAAGGTCGTCGTACTCGGCATGTCGCTCGGGGGGATGGTTGCCCAGCAGACGGCGATCGACCATCCCGATCGGCTCCGAGCGCTGGTCTCGGTCGCCTCGTCGTGCGGTGACCCCGCCCTGCCGGCTGCCGCGCCGGAGATCGTTGCGGCCCTGGTGAAGCCGGGCGAAGCGACGATCGAAGCGCAGATCGAATCCGACATCGAGTCTCGCCGGCTGTGGTCCAATCCCGATTGGTTCGATGCGGATGCCCTTCGAGCATTCTTCGCTGCTGTCTACGAGCGGCAGTTCGACAGTGGTGGCGGACTTCGCCAGTACGCCGCTGTCATGCGTTCGCCCGCCTGGATGAACGCGCTGCGGGATCTCGACGTTCCGACGCTCGTCGTGCATGGCGAGAACGACACCCTGGTCCTGCCCGAGCACGGTCGCCGCACCGCCGAACTCATACCGGGTGCGGACTATCTCGAGATCGATGGCTTTGCCCACGACTTCGTGTACCAGATGTGGCCGCCACTGATCGAAGCAACCACTGCTCTCACCGCTCGCACGTTCGCCTGAGCTGCGTCCGTTTCTTCCTGGCGAACTAGCATCGACGAGCCTCACCTCAGACATTTTCAGGAGCACGCCATGGGTCCACTCGCCGGAGTCCGCATCATCGAACTCGCCGGGATCGGACCCGGCCCGTTCTGCGCAATGATGTTGGCGGACATGGGGGCCGACGTGATCCGCGTCGATCGAGCCGGCGCCGTCCGTGGTGGCGATCCGAGCACGCCGCCGGCCGACGTGATGAACCGCGGTCGTCGTTCGATCGGGGTCGACCTGAAGTCGCCGGGCGGCGTCGAGACCGTGATGCGTCTGGTCGAGTCGGCCGACGCATTGATGGAGGGATTTCGGCCGGGTGTCACCGAGCGTCTCGGTCTCGGCCCTGACGACTGCCTGGCCCGCAACCCTGCGCTCGTCTACGGGCGCATGACCGGCTGGGGGCAGGACGGCCCGTATGCCCATGCAGCTGGTCACGACATCAACTACATCTCGCTCGCTGGGGCGCTCGACAGCTACGGCCGCCGGGGGCAGGCCCCCGTTCCGCCGATCAACATGGTTGGCGACTTCGGCGGCGGGGGCATGTACCTGGCGTTCGGGATGGTCTGTGCGATTCTCGAGGCCCGCGGGAGTGGGCAGGGTCAGGTTGTCGATGCGGCGATGGTCGATGGTGCAGCGTCGCTCATGTCGTTCATCCATGGCTTCCGAGCGATGGGGGTCTGGAACGACGAGCGCGGCACCAACATGCTCGACACTGGATCACACTTCTACGATGTCTACGAGACGAGCGACGGCCGATATGTGTCGATCGGTTCGATCGAGCCCCAGTTCTATGCCGAACTGCGCGAGAAGCTCGACCTCACCGACCCGAAGTGGGATCAGCAGATGAGTCGGAGCGCCTGGCCCGAACTCAAGGAAGAGCTGGCAGCGATCTTCAAGACCCGCACGCGCGACGAGTGGTGTGATGTGATGGAACACACCGACATCTGCTTCGCCCCGGTGCTGTCGCTGGCCGAGGCTCCCCAGCATCCTCACAACGTCCATCGCGGCACCTTCATCGAGTACGAGGGCATCACGCAGCCTCGTCCGGCCCCCCGGTTCAGCCGCACCGACTCCGAGATCCAGCGTCCCCCGGCCCACGCCGGTCAGCACACCGATGAGGTCCTCAGCGACTATGGATTCGGCGTGGACGAGATTGCGTCGCTTCGAGACAGCGGCGCAATCGCCTGATGGCGACCGCTGTCTTCTTCCACGCCCATCCCGACGACGAGGCGATCGCGACAGGTGGCACGATGCTGATCGGGGCCCAGCGTGGCCATCGCATCGTGCTGGTCTGTGCCACCGACGGTGGGAGGGGCGAAGCAGCACCCGAGATGATTCCGGTCGGGGAGACACTCGCCGACGTACGAGCTCGCGAGCTCCGTGCAGCCGGTGACGTGCTCGGTGTCAGCCGGCTCGAGTTCCTCGGCTACCGAGATTCAGGGATGGAGGGCGAGGCGACCAACGATGATCCGGGCTGCTTCTGGCAAGCCGACGTCGACGAGGCCGCAGAACGACTCGCAGCGATTCTGCGCATCGAGAATGCACAGCTCATCACCTTCTACGACCCGATCGGTGGCTACAACCATCCCGACCACATCCAGGTGCACCGAGTCGGGAAGCGGGCCGCCGAACTCGCAGGTGTGCCCCATTGCTTCGAATCGACCATGAACCGTGAGCAGATGAAGGGTTTCGCCGACGACCCGGCATGGGCCGAGACGATCGACGACGGGTCGAGCGACGACGACGGCGCCGGGCAACGTGACCTGCTCGAAGCAGAGCTGGGGACGCCGGCTGCCGACATCACCCATGCAATCGATGTTTCGGCCGTGATCGAGGCCAAGCGATCGGCAATGGCTGCTCATCGGTCGCAGATCACCGACGACTCCGTGTTTCTCCGCCTTCCGGCCGATGCTTTCGTCCGAGCGTTCGGCGTCGAGTGGTTCGTGGAGCGAGGCGCACCGCGATCCGGTGAGCCGTACCAGCGCGACATTTTCTCGCGACTTGGTTGATCTGCGCACCAGCGTGAGGCCGAATGTCTGTGAGAATTCGAGGGTGCCACTGATCGAGCTCGTCGCCCCCGACCCCGCATGGCCCGCCCAGTTCGTCGAGATCGAACGGGAACTCGACGCCGTGTTCGGATCGACCGCGCTGCGCATCGACCACATCGGTTCGACATCGGTCCCGGGGCTTGCGGCGAAGGACATCATCGACGTGCAAGTCACGGTGGCGTCGTTGGATCCGGCCATCGTCGACGCGATGGTCGATGCAGGGTTCGTTCACCGTGACGACATCGACACCGATCTGTTGACGGGATGTGATCAGCCCGCCGAGCTGCGAAAGCTGTACTTCAACGAGCGACCCGGCGACCGGCGGGCCAACATCCATGTTCGGGTCGCTGGGTGTCTGAACCAGCGATATGCGCTGCTCTTCCGCGACCACCTTCGCGCCGACGAGGCGGTGCGCGACGGGTACGCCGAACTCAAGGGTGTGATCGCCCGTGCGTACCCCGATGAGCCCGAGAAGTACTACGACGTCAAGGACCCCGTGATGGACATCATTTTTCGGGGCGCCGAGCACTGGGCAGCGACGGTCGGGTGGACCCAATGATCGCCGATCTTCACGACATCGTGAGCTGGGTGTTTGTCATTGCCAACGGTGCAGCTGCGGTGCTGGCCCTCATCGCCCATTCCGTCGAGTCCGTCCGTGGCCGCCATGTGTGGATTGCGATCGGCGTGGGCTGGGCCATCGTCGTCGTACAGACGGCACTCGGCGTTGCACTGCAGATCCAACGCGAAGTCGATGCCGGTACCCATCAGGCGTACGGGTTCGTTGCGTTCGGCTCGCTGTCGATCATCTATGCCGGACGCACCGAGATGCGCGACCGCCCCTACCTACTCTTCGGCTTGGGAACCCTCTGGGTGACCGGGCTCGGGATCCGAGCGATGTTCCTCTCGTGAGTGGTGGCTGTGGGGGGAGCGCCCGATGATCACCCTCGAGGACTTCCGGTTGTTCTGCGGTCGCACGATCGCCGGCACACTTGCTGCCATCGACCGACTCGACGACGAACTCGTGAACCGTCGACTCGGCCACGTTGGTGCGAACACGCCCTTCCAACTCGCCACCCACGCCTTCTCGGCTGCGGAGTGGTGGTGCTCGCACGTGGTCCTCGGGCGGCCGAGCAGCCGGGTTCGCGACGATGAGTTCGTCGCGTCCGGCACTGTGGCGGACCTCCACGCAGCGGCACAAGCAGTCCTCGACCTGCTCGACGATCTTGCTCCCGATCTTGCGGTGGCGACGGCCACGGTGCATCAACCTGCGACCGAGCAACCGCTCGGGCAGGCCTGGACCGTTGGCGCAGCCGTCCTTCATGCCTACGAGGAACTCACCCAGCATCTGGGGCACCTCGAGATCACGGTCGACATGTTGTTGATGGAGCCCTGACCGGAGGTCGGGGATGTTCGACGCCGAGATCGACGTCGGGCCCGCTCACATTGCAGGTTCGATTCCGAGTTCGGCGTAGTTCTGTTCGTCGTAATTGGCTCGGAACATGTCGCGCAGCCGGGTAGCGGCCTCGTCGTATGCCTCGGGGTCATCCCATGTGTCGCGCGGGTTGAGGATCGTGTCGTCGACCGTGTCGCATGTCGTGGGCATCTTCACGCCGAGGATGGGTTGGGTCACCAACTCGGCGCCGTCGAACGCGCCGTCGAGTGCTGCATCGAGCAGCGCTCGGGTGTCCCTGAGCGACATGCGCTCGCCTTTGCCGTACGGGCCGCCGGTCCAGCCGGTGTTGAGCATGATGCAACGCGTGTTGTTCTCGGCCATGCGGTTCGCGAGCAGTTCGGCGTACACCCTCGGCTTCTGGGACATGAACGGTGCGCCGAAGCATGACGAGAAGTTCGGCTCTGGTTCGGTAACGCCCACCTCGGTACCGGCGAGCTTCGACGTGAAGCCCATGACGAAGTGGTACATCGTTTCGCTCTTGTCGAGGATCGAGACGGGGGGCAGCACGCCGAAGGCATCGGCCGTGAGCAGGACGATCGTTTCGGGGTGTGGACCCGCCGCACCCTCGCGGACGTTCGGATTCGCGAGCAACGGATAGGCGAACCGGGTGTTCTCGGTGATGGAACCGTCTGTGAGATCGAACTCCTGTGGATCGGTCTCCTCGATCGCTTTTCCGGGAAGGGGTGGAACGTTCTCGATCAGCGTCCCCGGCATCGACATGGCAGCCGCAATGATCGGTTCGGCGTTCTTGTCGAGATCGATCAGCTTTGCGTAGCAGCCGTTCTCGAAATTGGAGATGCCGGCGTCGGTCCAGACGTGCTCGTCATCGCCGATCAGTTCTCGTGCGGGATCTGCGGAAAGGGTGGTCTTCCCGGTTCCGGAAAGGCCGAACAGGATCGCGGTGTCGCCACGGCCGCCCACGTTGGCCGAGCAGTGCATCGACAGTTGACCCCTGTCGGGGAGCACGAAGTTCATGATCGTGAACATGGTCTTCTTGTTCACGCCGCAGTAGTCGGCCGGCCCGAGGACGAGACCGACCCGGTTCTCGATGTCGATGATCACGGCCCGGTTGCTTCGGGTGCCGTCGCGTTGCGGATCGGTCACGAACGACGGTGCGTTGATGAGCGTCCAGCCCGAATCGGCCCGGTCGGCGTCGTCGCGGACCCCGCTCGGGAACATGATGTTGCAGAAATACGCGTGCGTCGCGAATTCCCCGACGAAGCGGTAGGGCTCGGCGAAGGTGGGATCCCAGCCACAGAAGACGTCGGTGACGTAGAGGTGTTCACCGCGTTGATTGAGATGCTCGACCACGCGGGGGAGAAGGGCATCGAAGGCTGCAGCATCGAACTTGCTGAACCCGTTCTTCCACCACACCCGGTCGGTGGTGTCGGGGCGGTCGACGCAGAACGTGTCGGCAACGGGCCGGCCGGTGCACTCCGGATCGGAGAAGAAGATCAGGGGGCCGTCTTTGCCGAGCGAAGTCGGGAATGCTTTTTGCGCGTTGTCCGGTCCGCCGACCGTGACCCGACCCCGATCGTTTGCGATCGCCTCGTCGAACAGTTCGGATTGCGAGAGGTTGGCACGCAGTTCGAGTCCGGTGATCCCAAAGCGGGACTCCAGCTGTGTTGCCACATCGGCGGTCGGGATAGTCATGGAAGAGCCCTTCTTTGCTCTTGCTCGCCCAATGGCTCACCTAAGCCCTGGGTGCACCACGGTAGGTGGTGCGGAAGTAACCGACGGGAGCAACCAACGCAGTCCTTTACGATAACCCCTATCGTTTCAGGCGATGACCGTGAATGCATACATTCTCATCCAAGCCGAAGTTGGCAGCGCCGCCGACGTGGCGACAGCGGTGCGTCAGATCGACGAAATCGAGAGTGCCGAGGTCGCCATGGGGCCCTACGACGTGATTGCGCGTGCGGCGGCATCGGACATGGACCGACTCGGTGGCATCGTCGTGAACGCCGTCGGCAACCTCTCGGGCGTCGAGCGGACCCTGCTCTGCCCGATCGTGAACCTCTGACCGGTCCTCGCGTTCGTGCCGATCATGTCGGCAGCCTGCTGCGGCCGATGCCGCTGATCGAAGCGCGGGCCGACCACATCGGTGCGGATCAGCTTCACAGTGGTGGAGCGCTTCGCTCCTTGGAAGACCGCTTGATCGCAGAAGTGGTCGCCATGCAGGCCGAGATCGGGCTGCCACTCGCCACCGATGGCGAGTTCCGCCGGTCGTTCTGGCACTACGACTTCCTCGATCTGCTCGACGGCGTCACCGTCGAACATCGCCCCTCGAAGGGTGGCCTCCGGTTCGAAGGGACGACCTTGCGGCCCTTCTACCCGACCATCACGGGTCCGATCGACTTCCCCGCCGATCACCCGATGCTCGATCACTTCCGGGCCTTGGCTGCCATCTGCCCGACAACACCAAAGATCTCGATTCCGGGTCCGTCGACCGTCCACTTCCGAACGGCAGCCTCTGCGATCGCTCCCGAGCGCTATCAGGATCTCGATGTCTTGTTGAGCGACATTGCCGGGGCGTACGCCAAGGCGGTCGCCGCCTTCTACGACGCCGGATGTCGCTACCTGCAGATCGACGACATCTTTTTCGCCTACCTGTGCGATCCCGATCAGCGGGCAGCCAAACGGGCGGAAGGTTTCGATCCCGATGATCTCATCGCCCGCTATGCCTCGATGCTCGACATCGCCATCGCCGGGCGACCCGACGACCTGACGATCGCGATGCATCTGTGTCGCGGCAACTTCCGCTCCACCCACGCCGCAACCGGCGGCTACGACCCGGCGGTCGACGCCATTTTCAATGCGACCAGCGTGGACGTGTACTACCTGGAATACGACACCGAGCGAGCCGGTGGTCTCGAACCGCTCCGGCTGCTTCCTGCAGGCGACAAGCGAATCATGCTCGGTCTGATCACCACCAAGACGGCCGAACTCGAGTCAGTCGACGAACTGGCGCGGCGAGTGGACGCAGCGAGCCGGTACGTCGACCTCGACCAACTCGGCATTGCACCCCAATGCGGGTTCGCATCGACCGAAGAAGGCAACCTGCTCACCGAGTCCGAGCAGCGCGCCAAACTTGAACTCGTCGTGCGCGCGTCTGACGCCATCTGGAGCTGAGCTTCGCCGGGGGCGCGAGCGATCCAAGCCGATCGGCCACCCGCAGACAAACCCTAGAGATCGGGGGTGCTCATATCGGCTTCGGAGCCAAGCTTGAGGGCGGTGGCACGACCCTCGGAATCGAGCTCGAAGTTGACCCGCTGCCCCTGACGGAGCATGCGAAACAGCGACCCGTCGAGGGCGTCGGCGGCGAGGTCGATCTCGGCGAAGTTCGACTCGTCGATCAGCACCCCGTCGCCGGTGCCGGGGTCGTAGCTCTTGATCACTCCCTGCATGGGCCGCAGCGTAGCCCCATGAAGGTCACGCCGACGACGCAGAGCCGGGTACGATCGGTCGCCGTGTCCGGCTCTACCCTCGACGCCCTCGGCCTCTGCTCGACTATCGAGGCCTTCAGCAACGCCCTCGCAGATCATCGCGAGGCGATCAACAATCTGAACGTCTATCCGGTGCCCGACGGGGACACCGGAACCAACATGTCGCTGACGCTGCGCTCGGTGTGCGACGAACTCGCCGACGCTGACGCCGACATGGCGTCGGTGTGTCGTGCGGTCGCTCACGGATCGCTCATGGGGGCACGCGGCAACAGTGGCGTGATCATGTCGCAGATCCTCCGAGGGTTCTCCGGTGTCGTATCCGATGCTGTCGAGATCGACGGGCGGGTCTTCGCCGACGCGCTTGTGGCGGCGTCGGAGGGGGCATACGGCGCGGTTGGCAACCCGGTCGAGGGAACGATCCTCACGGTCGTGCGCGAGTCCAGCGAGGCAGCGCAGGCGGCCGCCGATAACGGTGCTGACCTGGTGGCGGTGCTCGATGCTGCACGAACGGAGGGAACAGCGTCGCTCGCTCGCACGCCGACGCTGCTGAAGGTCTTGGCCGATGCCGGTGTGGTCGATGCCGGTGGAAGTGGTTTTCTGCTGTTCCTCGACGCTGCACTCTCCGTCACCGACGGTCGACCCATCCCCGAACCGGATGTGCAAGCACCGCCGACGTTCGACCTCGAGCGCGATGACGGCGGCGATCACGAGCCGTCGATCGCCGATCTGCGCTACGAGGTCATGTTCTTGCTCGATGCTCCCGACGACACGATCGCCGGGTTCAAGGCTGCATGGTCCGAGGTCGGAGATTCGATCGTGGTCGTCGGCGGTGATGGCATCTTCAACTGCCATATTCACTGCGACGACATCGGCGCAGCGATCGAGTGCGGCATCGACGTCGGCCGACCTCACAACATCCGCGTCACCGACCTGCTCGAGGAACTCGAGGCGCAGCGCGAAGAGGACTGGGTCGCAGCCGAGATCGGAGCGGACGGACCGAACGGACCGAGCGGTGATCCGGTTCCCACCGCAGTGGTTGCGGTTGCCGTCGGCGACGGCATCGTGTCGATCCTGAAGTCGATGGGAGTGCATGCCGTGGTCGCCGGTGGACAGTCGATGAATCCGTCTACCGCCGATCTCGTCGCTGCCGTCGAATCCGTCCCGGCCTCCGAGGTCGTGGTGCTGCCCAACAACAAGAACATCATCCCGGTCGCCGAGCAGGTCGATGCACAAACCGGCCGAATCGTTCGCGTCGTGCCCACTCGCACGATCGCAGAAGGCATCGCCAGCCTGATGGCCTATGACCCGCAGACGACGGCGGAGACGAATGCAGCCAACATGACCGAAACGGCCTCGGGCGTGGTTGCCGGGGAGGTGACGCAGGCTGTGCGGGAGTCCACCTCCGAGGCGGGGCCGATTGCGGAAGGTGACTGGCTCGGAATCCGTCGGGAAGGGATCTGTGCCGTGCAGCCGACGATGGCCGAGGCTGCGATCGAGTTGCTCGACGCAATGCTCGATCGCGAGCACGAGCTGCTCACCATCATCGCCGGCGAGGACGCCGATGACGACAGCACCGCCCAGATCGAGGCCTGGCTCGACGAGCATCACAGCGATGTCGAGGTCGAGATCCACGAGGGCGGGCAGCCCCTGTATCCCTACTACTTCGGGCTGGAGTAGGAGCAAGGGTGCCGGCCGGTGACCCGCCCCTGACGCTGCGGGATCTCGAGGCGATTCCTGTCAGCCGATTGCGCGGCGTCGGTGAGAAGAAGGGCGCAGCACTCGCCTCGGCGGAGATCGCATCGGTGCTCGATCTCCTCACCCATTACCCCCGCCGGTACCTGGACCGAACCCGAGAAGCCTCCATCGGCGAGCTCGGCGCCGGCGACGAGGCGACGGTCTTCGGAGAAGTCCGCCGTTCGTCGACCCGGCAGCTCAAAGGGCGACGCACACTCACCACTGTCATCATCGGCGACGGCGGCAATCAGCTCACGCTGACGTTTTTCAACCAGCGTTGGCGGGAGAAGCAGCTCACACCGGGCATGACGGTGATCGTGCACGGCACCTGTGAGATCTATCGAGGCCAGCGGCAGATGACAGGTCCGATCGTCGACCTGGCGGGTGACCAGACCGGCCGGATCGTGCCCGTCTATCCGCAGTCGGAGAAGTCGGGCCTGCTCACCCGAGACATCGCAGCCTTCGTGGAGGAAGCGCTGGCCCGCTGCTTGCCCCGTGGCTTCGCTGATCCGCTGCCGGCGGACGTGCGCAAACGGTTCGATTTCGTCGCTCGTGCCGAGGCCGTCTGCGGGATCCACCAACCCGAGACGTTGACCGACAGGGACGAGGCCCGGCGTCGGCTCGTCTTCGACGAGCTGCTGCGGGTTCAGCTCGAACTCGTTCGCCGGAAGCGTCGCATCGAACGAGCAACTGCAGGAATCGTGCACGGAACCGCAGGTGAGCTCACCGAACGTTTCGTCGAGCGGTTGCCGTTCCCCCTGACGAATGCCCAACGACGAGCAATCGACGAGATCAACAGCGACCTTGTGCTCGGTCGACCCATGCATCGACTCCTGCAGGGAGATGTGGGCTCGGGAAAGACCTTGGTCGCCGTGCACACCTTGCTCGTCGCCGTCCAAGGCGGATACCAGGGTGCATTCATGGCGCCGACCGAGGTGCTCGCCGAACAACACCATGCCGGTGTCACGGCGATGCTCGGCGATCTGTCGGTTCCCGACCCGACGACGCTCATGGGCGATCGGCCACTGAGGATCGAGTTGCTGACCAACCGCGTCGGTGTGGCGGAGCGTCGAACGATCCTGGCCGACCTTGTTCAGGGCAAGGTCGACATCGTCATCGGCACCCATGCACTGATCCAGGACAAGGTCGAATACGCGGCGCTCGGTGCAGTCGTGATCGACGAGCAGCACCGCTTCGGTGTCGAACAACGAGCGGCGCTGCGGGACAAGGGTGACGCGATCGCCGCTCCCGATGTGCTGGTCATGACCGCAACACCGATTCCGCGCACAGCGGCGATGACCGTCTACGGCGATCTCGATGTGAGCGTTCTCGACGAGTTGCCCCCGGGCCGAACACCGATCGTGACCGAGTGGGCACGAGACGAAGCGGGCGAGCAGGCGGTGTGGAGTGCAGTTCGGGCTGCGGTCGCCGACGGTCGCCAGGCCTACGTCGTCTGTCCGCTCATCGACGAGTCGGAGACGCTCGAGGTCAGGTCCGCCGAGGACACCTATCGTGCGTTGCAAGCCACCGAGCTCGCCGATCTGCGGGTCGGTCTCCTCCACGGGCGGGTCACCCCGGCCGAAAAGAACGAGGTCATGGCCTCCTTCCGGCGAGCCGAAACCGACGTCCTCGTCGCCACCACGGTGATCGAGGTCGGTGTCGATGTTGCGAATGCAACGGTGATGGTGATTCTCGATGCTGACCGATTCGGCATCGCCCAGCTCCATCAACTTCGCGGCCGGGTCGGCCGTGGAGAACATGCGAGCCGTTGCTTCCTCGTCGGTGACCCGACCACCACGGACGGTGAGGCTCGCCTCGAGGCACTGGTGGCGTCGACCGACGGGTTCGAGCTGGCAGAGATCGATCTCGAACTCCGCGGCGAGGGCACGATCATGGGGGACCGGCAAAAGGGCCGCAACGACCTCAAGCTGGCATCGCTTCGTCGCGACAGGGAGTGGGT
This sequence comes from Acidimicrobiales bacterium, assembly GCA_049437325.1. Lineage (GTDB taxonomy): Bacteria > Actinomycetota > Acidimicrobiia > Acidimicrobiales > Aldehydirespiratoraceae > UBA11606. The sequence continues at coordinate 64,460 of JBMTIM010000001.1, read as the reverse complement.
CACCACAGCGAGAGAGGTTGCGATCGAGATCATCGATGCCGACGAGGAACTCGACGACCACCCCGGTCTCGCCGACGAGCTCGATCTGCTCCTCGGTGATGACGATGCCGACTACCTGCTGAAGGATTAGCAGCAACGGCGTTTCGGGCATGTGCCGATCGTGGCGGACGTCGGCTGTCTTGTGCGAAGGTGCGACACATGCCCACCCTCGAAGCGGTGTCCGCTGACATCACGACGCTCGACGTCGACGTGGTCGTGAATGCTGCGAAACAGTCGTTGCTGGGTGGTGGTGGTGTCGACGGGGCGATCCACAGCGCTGCGGGCCCCGAACTCCTCGAGTTCTGTCGCACGCTGGGGGGTTGTGAAACCGGCGACGCCACGATCAGCCCGGGCTTTGGTCTGCTTGCACCGTGGATCGTGCACACCGTCGGTCCGATCTGGCGAGGCGGGACCCACGGCGAGCCGGATCTGCTGGCGTCGTGCTATCGGCGTTGCCTCGAGCTTGCCGACGGCGTCGGTGCCGACACCGTTGCGTTTCCTGCGATCTCCACCGGGGTGTATGGCTACCCGGTCGACGCTGCGGCGAAGGTGGCGCTCGCAGCCGTCCGCAGCACCGACACGACCGTCGGACGGGTCCTCTTCGTTTGCTTCAGCGACAGCTCCCGGCGTCACTACGACGACCTGCTCTGACGCTGCCATTTTTGGAGATCTGTGCCAGCCCGAAATCGAACCGCCTAGATTTGGACGACTGTGACCGAACGCCCTCTTCGCGACTTCTCGCTGGACTTCTTCTCCCTCGAGGGCAAGCGTGCCATCGTCACCGGTGGAAACCGCGGCCTCGGGCAGGGGTACGCGGTGGCGATGGCGAAGGCCGGGGCCGACATCTACATCCCGACGATTGCCGACGACGACGGGACGACGGGTGAACTCGTCGAGGCCGAGGGGCGCCGGTGCATCGTCGAATACGCCGACCTGACGGCCGTTGGAGTTCCTGCCGACGTCGTCCGGGCCTGCGTCGACACCCTCGGCGGTGTCGACATCGTCGTCAACAATGCCGGAATCGGTCTCAACGTCGACGACGTCCGTGACTTCGATCGAAGCAAATGGGACCCGATGGTCGCCGTCAACCTCACTGCGGCATTCGAGATGAGCCACGCCGTCGCCCCGATCTTCATCGAGCAGGGCAGCGGCAAGATCATCAATGTGTGTTCGATGTTCTCGTTCCTCGGCGGTCGTCGTTCACCGGCCTACGCGGCGACCAAGCATGGTATTGCCGGGCTCACCAAGGCCTACGCCGACGAACTCGGACCGTTCGGGGTGCAGGTGAACGGCATCGCGCCCGGTTACTTCGCCACCGAACTGACCAGCGAGACCCGGGCCGATCCCGAGACCGACAGGGCGGTGATCGATCATGTGCCTGCCGGCGAATGGGGTCAGATCCAGGATCTGATGGGAGCCTGTGTGTTCCTCGCCAGTCGTGCTGCCGACTATGTCAACGGCCACGTGTTGGCGGTCGACGGCGGTTATCTCGTTCGCTAGCTCGTTCCCACCGACAACCCCAGGAAACGGCCCACCATGCCCCTCACTCGAGAAGCCATCGTTGAAGGGCTGCGCGCGCTGCTCGGCCCCGAAAAAGTCGACACCGATGCGCAGACGCTCAACGAGAACAGTCTCGACCGCTACCGCAAACTCGAGGACATCTTCGGGATCTACCGCCTGCCGATCCCGGCTGCCGTCGTGCGAGTCGAGAGCACCGACGATGTCGCCTCGACGCTCGCCTTCTGCAACGAGCACAGGATCAATGTCGTACCGAAGACCGGTGGCACTGCCACCGAAGGTGGTCTCGAGACGATCGCAGAAAACTCGGTCGTGATCGACGGCAAGCGGATGGATCAGATCCTGCACATCGACGAGTTCAACATGCAGGCAACTGTCCAGTGCGGGGTGAAGTTGCAGGATCTCGAAGATCGTGTGCGAGGGATCGGTCTCACGACCGGACACTCGCCCCAGTCGAAGCCCCTCGCAATGTTCGGTGGCCTGGTCGCAACTCGTTCGATCGGTCAGTTCTCCACGCTCTACGGCGGTATCGAGGACATGGTCATGGGTCTCGAGGCCGTGCTGGCGTCGGGCGAGATCGTGAGGATCAAGGACGTTCCCCGTCGAGCGGGTGGCCCCGACATCCGTCACGTCATCATCGGGAACGAAGGCGCCCTCTGCTACATCACGGAAGTCACCGTCAAGCTGTTCACCCACTACCCCGAGCACAACCGGTACCTGGGGTGGCGACTCGACGAGATGAAGCCGGGTTTCGAGATCCTGCGCGACGTCATGGCCGCCGGCTTCAAACCGTCGGTCGCTCGGCTCTACGACGCCGAGGACGGAGCACAGCACGGCTTCGACGCCTTCGCCCCCGGACAGTGCGTGCTGATCTTCACCACCGAGGGTCCGGCCGGGGTTTCCGCCGCCACCGCCGAGGGGATCGCCGAGATCGTCGACGCGCGCCCCGAGGTCACCCCGGTCGACACCTCCATCATCAAGACCTGGTTCGAGCATCTCAACTGGGGTCCCGAGAAACTCGCCGAGGAGCGAGCGTTCATCCGCGAGAACCTGCGGATGGGCTACACCACCGAGGTCTCCGGCAACTGGTCGATCATCAACGAGATCTACGAGAACGGCATCCGACGAGTACGCGAAGAGTTTCCCCACATCGCCGATGTCACGATGCTCGGTGGACACTCTTCGCACAGCTACCAGACCGGTACGAACATGTACTTCGTCTACGACTACGACGTCGTCGACTGCACGATCGAAGAGGAGCGTGAGAAGTACCACATCCCGCTGAACGCGATCTTCGTCGAGGAGGCGCTGAAGGCAGGGGGTTCGATGTGCCATCACCACGGGATCGGCAAGTACCGCGCGGCGTGGACGGCCGAGGAGCATGGTTCGGCCTACCGCCTGATGCAGGGCCTGAAACGCGAGTTCGACCCCAATGGGATCATGAACCTCGGTTGTATCTACCCGGTCGAGGAGTGATGCTCCGGCCGCTCAGCGGCCATGTAGACGGCGAGGGTGACCAGTCCAAGTCCCGAGGCGACGGCCAGCGCAACCGAACTCGACCACTCGAGCATCGGGATGAACACGAGCGGACCGGCAGCGTGACCGAAGAAGCGGAACGCAAGCACCGAGCTCAGGGCACCACCGCGGTTCTCTGGCACGGCGATCGCAGCGAGACGCTGCAGGTTCAGTGGGATCAGACCGACGACGACCGACAGCAGAAGCCACACGACGACGAACGTCGTCACCTCGCCGAAGATGCCGAGGGTGGCGCCGATGACTGCGGTCGCCCCGAGGCTCAGCAGTGACGCCCGGCGACCGCCGAGACGGTCGATGGCCGAGCCCCATCGCGGGCTCGTCGCCATGGTGAGAAGGCCGGAGGTGAGCAGGATCGCCCCGGCACCCGACGACGAGACGTCGAGTTCATCGCGCAGTCGAACCCCGACCAGCACGGCAAGGCCCAGTGGGCCGGCTGCAGCGGTGAACGCGCCAAGCCACAGCCGTGTCATCGCAAGCCGAAAGAGCGGGCGGATCGGTGGTGCGTTCAGCGACTGCCGCGGTTCGCCGGGGGCGGGCCGGAGGCTGAGCAGGATCGACACGGCGGCGACGAGGATGAACGTCCATCGCCAGTCGATCTCGGCCATGAGTCCGGAGGCGAAGGGAGCGACTGCCGACCCGGCAGCCTGGAAGCCGGCGTAGACACCAACGGCCCGGCCGAGACGGCGCTCCTCGACGATCTCGGAAAGTCCGGCAATCAACAGCGGCGTGATGAAGGCGTTGGCGGCACCCATCACGATGCGGGCTGCGATGAACAGGCCGAGCGTGGGCGTGAACGCGGCGACGATCGATGCCAGGGCGTAGACGCAGAACGTGATGCGGGTGACCCGCCTGCGGCCGTACCGTTCGCCGATCGTTCCCGAGACCAGCAGACACACCGCCATCGCGAAGAGATAGCCCGAGAACGACCATGTGACGGCGGCAGTGGAAGCGTCGAAGGTGGTGCGCAATTCCGGGTAGATCGAGATCACGACCATGGTGCCGAATGGCCCGAGAAACCCACCGACGAGGAATGGCAGCGTCCTCCACGTCAGGATTGCCTCGTCGGCCGTGGTCGTTCCACTCATCGGGCGTGAGCCTCTCACGCCCGAACCGGGGCGGCGTAGTTCTTGCAGCACGGCACCTCCGCCGCGCGACTCCGCTGGAGTGTCGAGCCGAAGGGGTGAGGATGAGGGGCTGGCCGGGGTGGAGGGGCGGCGTGACCGCTAGGTTGCTCCGCCATGGCCGAACAACGGTTCGTGATCGGGGTCGACATCGGGACCCAGAGCGCAAAGGTTGTCGTCTTCGCCGAGTCGGGCGAGGTTGTTGCCCAAGGCCGAAAGCAGCTCCGCCAACTGGTGATCCCGTCTCCCAACCGAGCGATCCATCCCGCCGACGACCTGTGGGACGGGACCGTTGCAGCGTTCCGTGAGGCCATCGCTGGGTTCACTGCTGCCGGGCACGACACCGCCGACATCGGCGCGATGGGCATTTGTGTCATTCGCTGTTGTCGGGTCCTGCTTCGGGCCGACGGATCACTCGCCCACCCCGTGATCAATTGGATGGACGAGCGTCTGGATCATCCCCACGCCCACGAGTCTCACTACGGTGACGTCAGCCACATCACCACGAGCTCGGGGTACATCGGATTCCGGCTCACCGGAGAGCGGGTGGACACGTGTGCGAACCTGATCGGATGGTGGCCCGTCGACGATCGTGCGCTCGACTGGTCGACCGACGCGACACAATGGGATGTCTGCCGACTTCGTCGTGACCAGGTCTTCGACCTCGTGAAACCAGGGGAGAAGATCGGCGGACTCTCCGCTTCGGTCGCTGCCGAGCTCGGCGTGCCCGAGGGCCTCCCGGTCATCGCAACGGCCCACGACAAGGCTGTCGAAGCTCTCGGTTCAGGGGCGCTCGACCCGGGGGTCGGCCTGATTTCGCTCGGTACCTACATCGCGGCGATGACACATGGTGCAGCGCCGCTCGCCGATGCCGAATCCTTCTGGACATTCCAGGCCGCGATCGCAGGGCAGTACCTCTACGAGTGTTGGGGCGTTCGTCGCGGCATGTGGAGCGTCAGTTGGTTCCGAGACCAGTTCGCAGCGGGGACGTCCGAACGCGAGCTCGATGTCGAGGCGCAGACGGTGCCGCCCGGTTGTGACGGCTTGCTGACCGTGCACGACTGGGCTGCTCCACCTCATGCGCCATTTCGGAAAGGAGCGTTGATCGGCTTCGACGGCCGTCACGGCCGAGCCCATGTGTACCGGTCGATACTCGAGGGAATCGCCCTGCGACTGCGGCGCCATATGCAGCAGATGGCCGACGAACTCGCTCGGCCGTTCGACGAATTGGTCGTGAGTGGGGGCGGTGCCAACTCCGACGTCATGCTGCAGATCCTCGCCGACGTCCATGGGGTCCCGGTGAGCCGGAACCGACTTCGTTCATCGGCTGCGATCGGTTGCGCCGTGCACGCCGGTACCTTCGCCGGCGTGTGGTCGTCACCCGACGAGGCAGTCGACCTGCTCGTCCAGCGTGCGGAGAGCTTCGAGCCCATCGCCGAGCACACCGATCGCTACGCCGACCTGGCGGCGATCGAAGCACTGATGCATCAGCACCTCGATCCGATCACCGAGGCGATCGCCGCACTCGATCGGTGACGGCAGTGCGCACCCGAGTCAAGGCTCGATGTCGTCAGCGGTGAGTTCGACGTCCCAGCGGTCGAGACAGTCGCGGCATCGGAAGGCGACGATGTCGCCGGGCTCCCACCCCTCGTCGGGCTCGTAGCTGATCAGTGAGCACTCGCCGCCGCAATCGACGCAGGTGATCGTTCGGGGTATGGGCATCGTCCGACCGTACCGGCCCGATCATGCGGCACACTGGCGACCATGCGTGTTGTTGCCGGATCGCTCGGCGGTCGAAAGCTGGTTTCCCCAGCGGGGGAGGACACCCGACCGACCTCGGAGCGGGTGCGCGAGGCGATGTTCAACGCACTGTTCTCTCTCGACGCAATCGACGGTTCGCGGGTGCTCGACCTGTTCGCCGGCTCTGGTGCACTCGGGATCGAAGCGTTGAGCAGGGGCGCAGCCCACGCAACGTTCGTCGAGCAGGGTCGGGCGGCCCTGGCAGCACTGCGGGAGAACGTCGAGACGTTGAGAATCGCATCGCAGACCACGGTGATCGCCGGTGACGGTCTGCGGCATCTAGAGACGATGGGCGACTACGACCTGATCTTGCTCGACCCGCCGTACGGTTTCGACGGCTGGAGTGCGTTGCTGTCGAGTATCGAATCCGGCACCGTCGTCATCGAGTCCGACCGTGCAGTAGACCCCCCTTTCGGGTGGGTTGTTCACAGGGTGAAGAGATACGGGGGTACCGTGGTGACGCTCGCCACGGCAAGCCCACAAGGGGAAGAAGCAGCGTGACCACCCGTGTTCTGTACCCCGGATCCTTCGATCCGGTGCACAACGGCCATATCGAGATCATCTCCACCGCCTCGGAACTGTTCGACGAGGTCGTGGTGGCCGCCATGCGCAACCCCCAGAAAGGCGGCGGAGCCTTCGATCTCGGAGAGCGCCAAGCGATGATCGAGGAGGCCGTCGAGCACCTCGGCAACGTCGAGGTCACCATGTTCTCCTCACTGGTCGTCGATCTTGCGATCGAACTGGGAGCATCGTTCATCATCAAGGGTCTGCGAGCCGTCTCCGACTTCGAGAACGAACTCCAGATGGCTCAGATGAACAACGCCGTTTCCGGCGTGCACACCATCTTCATTCCGTCGATGTCGAAGTCGTCGTTCGTCGCCTCGAAGTTCATTCGAGAGATCGCAAAGTTCGGCGGTGACGTGTCGAAGATGGTGCCCGACGGCGTCAATCGCCGGATCAAGGAACGATACGCGTGAGTGATCAGCCGCCTGCGGTGGAGCCGGGGTCGACCGGTGGTCCTCCCGAGTACCGGAGTCCCCAGGCGGAGGCGCTGATCCGACAGGCCATCGAGCTCGTCGAACAGGCGCGGCCGATGCCGCTTTCGGCATCGTCGATGATCAACAAGGAAGAAGTCTTGGCCGTGTTGCAGGCTGCCGCGCAAGGTCTGCCCGGTGAGCTGCGAGCAGCCCGCTGGTTGCTCAAGGAGCGAGACAACTTCCTTGCACGGGTGCAGGCCGAAGGGGACCAGCTCATTGCAACCGCTCGCGCCGAGGCTGAGCGGCGGGTGCTGCGAACCGAACTCGTCAAGGCAGCCGAGGAACAAGCTCGGCGAATCGTGGCAGCAGCCGAGGATCACGCCCGAGAACTGAAGCTCGAGACCGAGGACTGGTGCGATCAGAAGCTCGGCGCAATGGAGGTCGTACTCGAACGCACCATGAAGACGGTTGCGTCTGGTCGAGCACGGCTGCAGGGTGCCGAACCGCAAGCCGAGATTGCGCAGGTCGAACCTGAGGAGCCTCAGCGTTCCGAGGGGTTCTTCGACCAGGACGATTGATGACCCAGGCGACCCTCGTCGTCGACATCGTCGAACTCCAGCGGCGCACCGGTACCCGGCGCAGCGTCGGTGCAGATCTCGTGCTTGCCGACACTGCGGTCGGAGATCGGTCGATCGTGGGCGGCTCGCTCGCAGTCGATGTCGTGGTCGAAGCGGCGACCGAGGGCATCGTGGTCAGCGGCACCGTGCGCGGTGTCTCGCGGGCGCCATGTCGACGTTGCCTCGACGACGTCGACGAGCCGTTCGAGATCGAGCTGCGCGAGATCTTCGAGCGGCATCCGAGCGAAGGTGAGACGTGGCCGATCGAAGACGAGCGCATCGATCTGACGCCCGTCGTTCGCGAGTTGGCCCTCCTCGCTCTTCCGCTGGCGCCACTGTGTCGAGACGACTGTGCCGGGCCAGACACCGAACGGTTCCCGACCGGTCCGGTCGAGGGAGCCGACGAGGCCGAATCACCGGAGCCACCGCGCGACCCTCGATGGGCGGCGCTCGATGCCCTCACCTTCGACGACGTCGCCGACGAGGTCGGCGAGGAACGGTCGTGAAGCAGTAGGAGCGCAACGGGTTCGTCGCTAACATTCAGTGTTCTCGTCGGCCGTTCGCCGACACTCGATCGCACACAGGAATCGCATCATGGCTGTCCCGAAGCGGAAGATGTCCAAGTCGAAGAGTCGCAGCCGGAAGGCCTCGGCGTGGCGTGTCGGCCGCACGGCCCGCTCCACCTGCCCTCGGTGTGAGGCGGCCAAGCGCCCTCATCGTGCGTGCGGCAACTGCGGTTGGTACTCCGGTCGCCAGGCCGTCGAGGTCGACTGATCTCCATGCTGCCGATCGCAGTCGACGCCATGGGCGGCGACTTCGCGCCCGCAGCCATCGTCGACGGAGCCAAACGGGCGAATCAGGAGTTCGGCATTCCGGTCGTCCTCGTTGGGCGCCCGGACGACATCGGCGACACCGGGGGACTCTCGGTCATCGAAGCGTCCGAGGTCATCGCCATGGATGCCGAGCCCGGGTCGAGCGTTCGAAAGATGAAGGACTCCTCGCTGGTGCGGGCCGCCGAGGCGGTGCGCGACGGGGCTGCGTCGGCCATGGTCTCGGCCGGCAACACCGGCGCAACGATGGCGTCTGCACTGCTGCGTATGGGCCGAATCAAAGGCATCAACCGACCGGCGATCGCCACACCGATCCCGGTCCCCGGAGGCACCCCGACAACCCTCCTCGATGCCGGGGCAAACGCGGAGTGCCGCCCCGAGTGGCTGGTCGAGTTCGCCCAGATGGGTGCTGTCTACGCCCGAGATCGTTTTTCGATCGTCCGCCCGAAGGTCGGCTTGTTGTCGATCGGTGAGGAAGCGGGCAAGGGCAGCCCGTTCGTCAAAGAGTGTTTCGACCATCTCAGCGACCCTGTCTGGGCCGCCAACGCCGGTTGCGAGTGGATCGGGAACGTCGAGGGGCGCGATGTCATGACCGACGAAGTCGACGTCGTCGTGACCGACGGCTTCACCGGCAACGTCACCCTCAAGACACTCGAAGGTGCAATGAGAGCGCTCATCGGTCGACTTCTCGTCGCTATCGACACCGACGACGAGACCCGTGCCGCCGGCGCTGCACTCGGTCCAGCGCTCGACCAGATGGTTTCCGAGCTCCACCCGGACTCGGTGGGTGGGGCGCTCCTGCTCGGTATCAAGGGGATTTGTGTGATCTCCCACGGCTCGAGCTCGCCCGCTGCGATCGTCAACGCCATCCGCGTTGCCCATGAAATGGTCGAAGTGGGGATGGTCGACCACCTCACGTCCGCTGCTGTGTCGGACTGATCAGCCCGTATTCACAAGCGCGCAAGCTCGGAATGCCTGTAGGGTGCGGGCGGTGTTTGCGCCCTCTTGGGCGCATTTTGGGGCAACTGGAGAGCTGATGCCTGCCGAAACGCATGTGGAGGGAGAACCCATGGGACGCGATGAAGTACTCACGCTCGTCAAGGACCGTTTGGCCGAGATCCTCGAGATCGAGCCGTCGGCCATCGGCGAAGGTGATGCGTTCTCCGACGATCTCGACGCAGACTCGTTGGCGCTCATCGAACTTGTCGAGGCGATCGAGGAGGAACTCGCAGAGCGCTCGGTCGGTTTCCGCATCGAGGACGAGGATCTGGAAGACCTGCGGACCGTCCGCGATGCCGTCGACTACGTCGTCGCGAAGTTGGGCTGAGCTCTGCCTGCTGCGGCACCTTCGACCTCGCTCGAGGAGCGGATCGGTTACCGATTCGCTGACGCGACCCTGTTGGCTCACGCGCTGACACACCGTTCCTGGTGTGCCGAGCACCCCGGCGATCCCTCGAACGAACGCCTCGAGTTCCTCGGTGATGCCGTCCTCGGGTTGGTCGTCACCGACGACCTGTTCAGCCGATTTCCTGACCTGCCCGAGGGGCAGCTGGCAAAGGCTCGGGCTGCGGTCGTCTCGGCCGATGCGCTCGCAGCGGTCGGCATCGACCTCGGGATCGGTCCCGACCTTCGGCTCGGAAAGGGTGAAGACGCATCGGGTGGCCGTGAGAAGGCATCGATCCTGGCAGACGCGGTCGAAGCGGTGATCGGAGCTGCGTATCTCGATGGAGGCATCGAACCGGTGCGTCGCCTCGTTCTCGACATGCTCACCGACCGAATCGACACCGCCGCTCGTCGGCCCGGGTCTGCCGACTTCAAGACACAGCTGCAGGAAGTGACCGCCCAAGACGGGCACGGGCCGCCCGTCTACCGATTGAGTGAGAGCGGTCCTGACCACCACAAACGATTCCACGCCACCGTTCTGGTCGGTGGGGTGGCACAAGGCGCCGGTGACGGCACGTCGAAGAAGGAAGCCGAGCAGCGGGCGGCAGAGGCTGCCTATCGAACTCGTTCGGCGGAGATGGAGTGACCGATGTTTGAGCTGCCGGAAATCGAAACGGTCCGTCGTGAACTCGATCGCGATTTGGTCGGCAAGAAGGTGAGGTCTGCGGAGGCGATGAGCATGAAGACGCTCGGTCGCTACAAGAACCGCAAGTCGTTCACGGGCCAGCTCGACGACATGAAGATCATTGGTGTGGCGCGTCGTGGGTTGTATCTGACGATTGGGTTCGATGGCGGCTCGACCCTCGTGGTCGATCTCGGCTCCTCCGGGTCGTTGCGTCGGAACGCCAATCGGGACGCCATCGAGGACAACACGGAGGTGGTGATCACCTTCACCCAACACGGCCAGCTGCGGTTGATCGATGCCGCCGGCAGCGCCCAGATGTTCGTGGTCGACAGCGAGGCGCTGATCGACGAGGTCCCGTCGCTCGGCGGTCTGGGCCTCGACCCGGTCGACGAGCCGATCTCGTGGACCGAGTTCGGCCGGGCGTTGCTCCAGCGCGATACGAAGCTCAAGACACTCCTCACCGACGACTCGTTCGTGGTCGGTATCGGCAACATCTATGCCGACGAGATCCTGTTCGAGGCGGGGTTGCGGTACGACCGTCCGTCGAATGCACTGTCGAGTCAGGAGATCCGTCGCCTGCATCGAGCACTCGTGCAGACGCTCCACGATGCAATCAAATACCGGGGGACATCCACACCCGATCGGCCGTTCGTCGATCCGTTCGGCGTTTCCGGCGACTTCGCCGACCATCTCAATGTCTGGGGCAAGCACGGCCAACTCAGCAGCCGGAGCCGACTTCCGATCCAGCGGGTCAAGTTCGGTGGTGCCTGGACGTACTTCTGCGAAACGCAGGTGTGAGTGGAGCGGGACTCGGCAGGGGCGTTGCCGGTTTCCACATGAAATCCACAGGCCGGGGACTACACGGATGTAATTCGGGTTGTTAGGTTCGAGGCGATGCATCTGAAGAACCTCACGCTGAAGGGCTTCAAGTCGTTCGCCGATCAGGCGTCGATCGACCTCGAACCAGGTGTCACTGTCGTGGTGGTGCCGAACTGTAGTGGCAAGTCCAACGTCGTCGACGCCATTGCGTGGGTGCTCGGAGCGCAGGCACCGAGTGCCGTGCGATCTGGCAAGATGGACGATGTCATCTTCGCCGGCAGCACAGGCAAGGCGGCGCTCGGTCGGGCCGAGGTCTCGCTCACGATCGACAACCACAGCCGCATGCTGCCCCTCGAGTTCAACGAGGTGAAGATCACTCGGACCCTCTTTCGCACCGGTGATTCCGAGTACGCGATCAATGGGGTGCCGTGTCGGCTGCTCGACATCACCGACCTTCTCAGTGATGGTGGGGTCGGTCGCCAGCAGCACGTGATCGTCAGTCAGGGGCAGATCGATGGAGTGCTCAACGCCCGACCCGAAGACCGCCGCGCCGTCATCGAGGAGGCTGCCGGTGTCCTGAAATTTCGGAAACGGAAAGAGCGGGCCGAGCGCCGGCTCGCGGCAACCGACGGTGACCTGACACGGGTGAAGGATCTGATGCGTGAGGTTCGTCGCCAACTGCGTCCGCTCGAAAAGCAGGCCGAAGCAGCCCGACGTCACAGTGATCTCATCCAAGAACTCACCGAGCTGCGCGTCCACCTCGCAGGCCGTGACATTGCCGAACTGCGCGCCAAGCTCCACGCCAACGCCGAATTCCGGAGTACCCGTGTCGAGCAGGAACGAGCGACCCGCACCGAGCTCGAAGCGCTCGAGCGTGGGGTATCGACCGATGAACGGTCGCTCGCTGATCACGGCGGTGATGATCTCGGTGACACGCTCGCCCGGCTCGAGTCGATGCGCGAACGGGCGCGCGGGCTCAACGCCGTTCTTGTCGAACGGCAGCGTGGTGTCGAACGAGAACGATCTGCATTCGCCGATCGGGCCCTGATCGCCAACCTCGAGGCCGAGGCAGCACGCTGTCGAAACGATCTCGAACGGGTCACTGCCGAACTCGCGGAGCTCGAGCCCGATCGAGTTCGTCTCGTGCATGAGGAGGCGACACTTGCTGCCGATCGGGCGGCGTTTCGCGACGAATGGGGCGATGGCGTGCCGGTTCCGAGCGGGCAAGCAGCCGAAATGCGCGGCGAACTCGGTGTGCTGCGCTCCGCCATCGAACGAGGCTCCAGCGAGTCCGAGCGGCTCCAGGTGCGGCTCACCGAGCTCGATCAGCGGCGCCAGGACCTCGAGGCGTCAGCTGCACAACGGCGCGCCGACCTTGCTGCTCTTCACGACGAGGAAGAACCGCTCGTGGCTGCGCTCGAAGCGGCAACATCGGCGCAGAGCACGGCCGACGACGAGGTCGCCCGTGCAGTGGCTGTGCAGGCCGACGCCGAATCCGAGCATCACCGATGGGTGGCTCGAGCCGAGGCCCTCTCGCTTGCGCTCGACGAGGCCCGAGCCCGCAGTGGTGCTGCCCACCTCGCCGGGGTGGAAGGGGTTCTCGGCACGCTGCTCGACCTCGTCGTCGTCGACGAAGGTTGGGAAGCCGCCTTCGAAGCAGCGGCCGGTGAGGCACTGCGGGCCGTGATCGTCGACAGTACCGATACGGCACAGGTCGCGCTGACGGCCCTCGCCGACGGTGATGTCGCCGGTGCGGTGCTCGCCCTGGGGGCTGTAGAGCGAACTGCGCCGCCTTCGGGTGAGCACTTCGTTCGGTCCCACGTCAGCGGCTCCGTCGAGGGACTCGATCACCTTCTCGACCGGCTCATCGGTGACGCCATCGCCGTCGACGGGGGGTGGGAGGCTGCACTCGACATGAGTGTGGGCAATCCCGCCGACGTCATCGTCACCCGCCGTGGCGACCGGTTCGGTCCTTCCGGGTGGCGAATCGGAAGGGGAAGCGCCGGTGCAACCGGTGCGGCACTGGTGGAGGCCGAGGAGCAGACAGCGGTGACGCAGCGGCGATGTGTCGGGGCGGCCGACGCCACTGCGACGGCGCGACGGGAACTGGCCGATCGCACGATGCGAGCTGCTGAGCTGGCCGACCAGCTCGACGGGATCGAAGCTGGCCTTACCGCAGCTGCAGACGCCCTCCAGCGCACGGATGCGGATCGACGCGAAGTTGCCACAGAGGCCGACGCACTCCAGGCGCGATTCGACGAACTGGCATCGCGACTCGAGCGCGAAACCAACCGCGTCGGTGAACTCGAGATGCAGCTCCCGACTCTCGAGGCGGCAGAGGAAGCATCGCTCGAAGCGGGTCGTCGCCTGGCCGAGGCGCGAGCCGAGATCGAGGAGCGCGCAGCGATGGTCGGCGCCCTTCGCTCAGACGTCGACGTTCGCTCCGCAGGCCTTGACGAGCGACGGGCAACGTTGGTCACCCGTCTTGCCGAACTCGACGAGCGGTTGGAACGAGATGTTGCGCAGCGGTCTGCGTTGGAAGCGCAGCGGGTGGGTCTCGACCGTTGTGCAGCGGTGCTTGCTGCGCTCGTGATGGCCGTCGAAGTTCGCACGTCTGTTCTCGAGCTTCGACTTGCCGACGTTCGTGACCGTCGCCAGGCGCAATCCCGGGCGGCACAGGAGATCGCCCAACGACTCGATGATCTGCGTCGGCGCCGTGGCGAGGCACAGGATCACCTCGAAGGGTTGCGCGCCTCGCTGGCGAAGGCCGAGGTGGAGGAGGCCGAGGTGCGGACCCGTCTGCAGGCGACCTTGGACCGTCTTCGCACCGATCACGACCTCGCTCCCGATATCGCAGTGTCCGCGCCATGCCCGGACCTTCCCGACGGGATCGGCGCCGGTCGTCGTGTCGAGATGCTCGAGGCCGAGCTCGACATCATCGGCCCGGTCAACCCGTTGGCACTCGAGGAATACCAAGCGCTGCAGGACCGCCATACATTCCTGCAGGGGCAGCTCGACGACATCCGCTCCACCCGGCGCGAACTGTCGAAGGTGATTTCCAGCATCGACGAAGAGATCGTCACCGTGTTCGCCTCGGCATTCGCCGATGTATCGGTCAACTTCACCCAGTTGTTCGAGACGCTGTTCCCGGGCGGCGAAGGCGCTCTTTCACTCACGTCGCCCGACGACCTGCTCAATACCGGCATCGAGATCTCGGCCAAGCCGTCGGGCAAGAACATCAAGAAGCTCTCGTTGCTGTCGGGCGGTGAGCGCACTCTCACGGCGCTGGCCTTCCTCTTTGCCGTCTTCCGGAGCCGACCATCGCCGTTCTATGTGATGGACGAGGTCGAAGCTGCGCTCGACGATGTCAACCTGCACCGCTTTCTCTCGTTGGTCGAAGAGTTCCGTGCCGATGCGCAACTGCTTCTCGTCAGCCATCAGAAACGCACGATGGAGGCGGCTGACTGTCTCTATGGCGTGTCGATGAAGTCGGGTGGCAGCAGCCGAGTCGTGAGTGAGAAGGTGAACGAAGCCAACGCCCCCGCAGCCTGAGTGCGGGCGGCCTCATGTAGAGGAGATCCAGGTGGACTTCGGGGTTTGTCTCTTTCCGACCGAGGATGCGATGCATCCGGCCGAGTTGGCGGTGGCCCTCGAGGAGCGTGGTTTCGAGTCGTACTGGGTCGCCGAGCACACGCACATCCCGGCCGATCGCCGCAGCCCATGGCCCGGCGGTGCCGAGCTTCCGCAGATGTACTACGAGACGATGGATCCGTTCGTGGCATTGACTGCGGCAGCCACCGCGACGACGAACCTCAAGGTTGGGACTGGTATCTGCCTCGTGGTCGAGCGGGACCCGATCGTCACTGCCAAGGAGGTTGCATCGATCGATCATGTCTCGGGGGGTCGTTTTCTCTTCGGCATCGGTGGTGGATGGAATGCCGAGGAGATGGAGAACCACGGAACGGCCTTCCGCTCCCGCTTCACGCTCATGCGGGAACGGGTCGAAGCGATGCAGGCGATCTGGGCCGATGATCCAGCCGAGTACCACGGTGACTTCGTTGATTTCGGGCCGATCTTCTCGAAGCCGAAGCCGGTGCAGCAACCGCACCCACCGATTCACGTCGGCGGTTCGTCTCCGCATGGTCCGCGCCGAGCTGCTCGCTACGGCAACGGCTGGATGCCGATCCACGGACGCGGGGGCACGATGCTCGACGACCTTGCGGTCCTCGCCGAGGAGTGCAAGAAGCATGATCGGGAGGTCTCCGAGATCGAACTGTCGCTCTACATGGCGCCGCCGGATGTCGATGCCGCAAAGGTCCACGAGGACGGCGGTGTGAAGCGGTTCATCTTCGGCCTGCCGCCGGCACCCGCCGCCACGATCCTGCCGATCCTCGATCGTTACGCCACGATCATCTCGGCGGTGAACGGCTGAGGGGCTTTCGCCCCGGGGTACTACCCTCCGGGCATGTCACGCGTTCCGGATCGTGCGCACGTCGTCGTCGTCGGTGGTGGGATCGTCGGTTGCAGCATCGCCTATCACCTCACCCGTCGCGACATCACCGACGTCGTCGTACTCGAGCAGAACACGCTCACGGCCGGCACCACCTGGCACGCAGCCGGCCTGGTCAGTCAGCTCAAAGCCACCCACTCGCTCACGAAGCTGGCGACCTACTCCGCCCGGCTGTTCGAGGAGCTCGAAGACGAAACCGGACAGGCGACGGGCTACCGAACTCCGGGCTCGTTGAGTGTGGCCGACAACGACGAGCGGTGGGAAGAGATCCTCCGTGGTGCAACGATGGCCGAAGGGGTTGGAGTCGAGACGCAGATTCTCGATCTCCAGGCAGCGTCGGAAAAGTGGCCACACATGCGCACCGACGATCTTGTGGGCGCGTTGTACATCCCGAGGGATGGCCAGACCTCGCCGGTCGACACCACCATGGCGCTCGCCAAGGGTGCGAAGGCACGCGGGGCGACAGTGATCGAGAACGTCGCCGTCACCCAGCTCTCTGCCAGCAACGGCAAGGTGACGGGCGTCGTCACCGAGCAGGGCGAGATCGAGGCCGAGATTGTGGTGCTCGCCACCGGCATGTGGACCCGTCATCTTGCCGCGCAGATCGGCGTGAACGTTCCCCTGCAGGCGTGCGAGCACTTCTACATCGTGACCGAGCCGATCGAGGGACTCGATCCCGGGACCCCGACGCTGCGCGATCCCGGCAACTACACCTATTTCAAAGAAGAGACCGGCAAGATCATGGCCGGCTTTTTCGAGCCGCGCGGCAAGATCTGGCGCACCGACAGGATCCCGCGTGACTTCAGCTTTGCCAGTCTTCCCGAGGACTGGGAGCACGTTGGACCGATCTTCGAGGCCGCCATGCATCGCGTGCCGGTGCTCGGTGAGGTCGGTTTGCAGCTGTTCTTCAACGGCCCGGAAGCCTTCACCCCCGACGGCGTGTTCTACATGGGGGAGGCCCCTGAGGTCGACAACTGCTACGTCGCCGCCGGCTTCAACTCCGTCGGTATTCAGTCGGCCGGGGGTGTCGGATGGGCGCTCGCAGATTGGATCGCAGACAGACACCCACCGATGGATCTCAACTCGGTCGACATTCGCCGAGCCCAGCCGTTCCAGGGTGATGTCGGCTACCTCACCGACCGAATCTCGGAAAGTCTCGGTCTGCTCTATGCGATGCACTGGCCGTTCCGGCAGTACGAATCAGCTCGCGGGATGCGACTGTCGCCCCTGCACGATCGGCTCGATGCCGCCAACGCCGTGTTCGGCGAGACCGCCGGTTGGGAGCGTCCGAATTGGTTCGCCGAGGAGGGCCAGGCTCGCGCATACGACTACTCGTACGGGAAGCAGAACTGGCACGACAACATGGTCCGCGAGTGCGTCGGCGTGCGGGAGGCGGTCGGCCTGTTCGATCAGACCTCGTTCGCGAAATTTCGGGTCGAGGGTCCTGATGCTCTCGAGGTGCTCGACACGATCTCCGTTGCCAACATCGACGCCCCGATGCACAAGGCGATCTACACCCAGTGGTGCAACGCGCGGGGTGGGATCGAGGCCGATCTCACAGTCACGCGAATGAGTGACGACAGCTTCTTCGTCGTCACGGCCGCAGCCGCCGAGACCCGCGACTGGACCTGGCTACGGCGGGCCGCAGCTGGCAAGGACGTCACGATCACCAACGTCACACACGATTTCGTGATGCTTGGGGTGATGGGTCCCAACAGCCGCGCATTGTTGTCGGAGCTGACCGATGTCGATCTGTCGAACGAGAGCTTTCCATTTGGCTGGAGCAAGCGCATGGAGGTCGCGGGGCAGACCTGTCTGGCACTGCGAATGAGCTACGTCGGCGAGCTCGGCTGGGAACTGTACGTCGGCAACGACGGTGCCGGCGCCGTCTTCGACGCTCTGGTAGCAGCAGGTGGAGACTACGGGCTGGTCTTGGCCGGGTACCACGCCATGAATTCGCTGCGTCTCGAAGCCGGCATGCGCCATTGGGGTCACGACATCTCCGACGAGGACACCCCGCTCGAGGCAGGGCTCGGTTTCGTCATCGACTGGGACAAGGGCGACTTCGTCGGCCGCGAGGCGCTCCTGGCCCAGCGCGAGCAGCCTCGAAGCAAACGGCTGATCCAGTTCCGGATCGAGGATCCCGACCTTCTGACCTACCACGACGAGCCGCTGTACCGCAGTGGTGTCGTCGTCGGGCGGACGTCGTCGTCGATGTGGTCGGTCACGCAGGACCGCTGCTGTGCAATGGGATACGTCGAGCATCCCGGCGGTGAAGCAGTGACGGCGGCCTGGCTCGAAGATGGCGAGTGGGAAACCAACATCGGGGGCCGGCGGGTGCCCGTCTCGGCCTCGATCCGTTCGTGGTACGACCCCCAGAATCGGCGGCCGCATCTCGCGGACTAGTCGAGGATGGACCCCAGCAGGCGGGTTGGACGGTCGCGACAAGCCGTCCGGCCGGAGTACGGTCCGTAGGTGCCCGTCATCCCTCGCTGCGCGGCCCTCGTCATCGGTGCGCTCCTCGCGGGCGGCTGCACGTCGGTGAGTCCCGAGGAGCTCGACGCCCGATTCTCGAGTCCGGACTCGACGGTCACCGAGGTCGAGGCGACATCGTCACCGACAACCTCTGCGCCGCCCTCGGCCGACGGACCAGCGTCCACCACGACGGTTCCGGCGAGCGAGGCGACACCTTCGCTCGGCGATGGTCTGGGTGGCCTTCTCGCGATTGGTGGGTTTCGCAACCTGGTCGTCACCGATCCGTCGGGACGCACGGTGGAGAGCTTCCCGACGGCGGGTGTTGCCGTGACCCAGCCCACGTGGTCGCGCGACGGGGCGAACATCATCGCCACCGCCGTCGCAGAGCCGGTCACCACCGTGGCGGTGGAGGGTGAGGCGGTCACGATTCGACCGTCCCGTCGGCCCTATTTCTTCTACTCCTGGAGTACCGACGGCGCGTACATCGCAGCCCTCGGGCCCGGTCCGCTGGGAACCTCCCTGGACATCCTTGGTCCGGATGGAGTTCCGGTGAGCGACGACAGCCTCGACACTGCGAGCTTCTACCTGGCCTGGGAGCCAGGTGGAGGAGACGACCTCGTCATTCACCGCGATCGAGTGCTCGAGTTGGTGCGCGATCCGACCGACCTCACGACTGTCGAACCCCTCGGTGAGCCTGGTCAGTCGTTTCTCGCCCCTGCCTGGATCCCGGGGACGCGGCACGTCTTGCTCGTCGAAGAAGCAGTGACGGGCGGCCGACTGACTCGCCTCGACGTCGACACGTTGGAGTCTGTCGACCTCGGGCCGGTCGATGGTTCGATCGGCATCGCAGTGTCGCCGGATGGACGGCGGGCCGTGCTCGCCCACGCGGTCGGTCCGGGGGGAGATGGGAATGTCACGGTCGGTTTCGCACCCGCAGCGGTGACTGCATCGACCGAAATCATCGATCTCGAGACCGCAGAGCGCACCCCGATCTCCGACGAACTGTCGATCTGGACCGAATGGTCACCCGACGGCACGAAGCTCGCGCTGATGCAGCCCAGCGCTGCACGTGACAGTGCGGTTTGGGTGATCTGGGACGGTGAGTCGACGACCCGACTCGAACCGTTTCGGCCCACGCTCACGTTCTTTCGGAACTACGTCTTCTTCTCGTGGCAGTACACCGAGTCGCCGCGCATCTGGTCGCCGGGTAGCAATGCGATCGTCTACGCCGCTCAGGACGAACTCGGCGACAGCATCTGGGTCCGCAGACTCGACAGTGACAGTGCGATACGGGTGAGCGAGGGTGACGTTGCCTTCTGGTCGCCCTGACGCCGAGCACCGTTGTGGAGGTCGACCTGGTCGACAGCGTTCCGTTCACACATCGAACCGCCCGTGTCACGGCCGATCGACCGCCAGCGGTGGTGGCGTGTAGCCCCCGAGGACCTCGGTGATCCGTCGGGCGAACGTGAGCGCGGTGCGGTCGTGCAGGTAGGGAGCAACGACTTGAATCCCCACCGGAAGCCCGTCGGCCGTGTACCCGACCGGTGGGGTGGTGACGGGGAGGTAGGCACTGCCGATGAGCGAGTTCCACAGCACCAGCTGTCCGTACGGCAGGTCGCCGAACTCCTCGATCTGGGCGTGCGTCCAGTTCGATCCGTCGTCGGTGTGCACATGACGGAACGCCGGGATCGGTGTGACAGGACACAGCAGGATGTCGATCTCGTCGAAGAACTCGGCCCACCTCCGTCGGACGACACCTCGCTCGCGGTGGCGGACATCCCACTGACGATGAGGGACCGGTGCGCCCGGAGGCTCCGGGCCGTCCGGGCTGTCGCTGTCGGAGATGCGGGTGGCAAGACCGATCAGCGCCGAGCCGTTGAGGGCGGCTGCAGTGGCATCGATTGCCGGCCGCCGGCCATGGTCGATGCGGGCGCCGGCACGCTCGAGCGCGTCGGTGGCGTTGGCGAGCACGGTTGCGACGGAGGGATCGATTGGGGCGAAGTCGCTGTCGAGCCACGCCGCCACCCGGAAGTCACCGATCGCCTCGGCTCGAGATGGAGGAAGGTCGAGCTTCCAACCGGGTGCGTCGTCGGGGTTCGGGCCTGCCAACAGACCGAAGAGCAGCTCGAGGTCATCGATCGATCGAGCCATCGGGCCGAAGACGTTGACGTCACTGACGTTGCGGTGAAACCGAACGCTGTCGAGGTAGCCGTAGGTGGGGATCACGCCGAAACTCGGCTTGTGGCCATAGATCCCGCAAAATGACGCTGGCACCCGGATCGATCCACCGATGTCGGTGCCGATCTCGAAACCGGTGAATCCCATCGCAACTGCCGCTGCCGGTCCGCCCGACGAGCCACCCGGCGTACGTTCGAGATCCCACGGGTTGTTCGTCGTGCCGAAGAGCTTGTTGAAGCTTTGGTAATCGCCCGACCAGCGAGGCACGTTGGTCTTGCCGAAGACCAACGCTCCTGCGTTGCGAACGGTCGAGACGACCGTGGCATCGTCGGTGGGCACATGATCGACGAGTTCGTCGGCGCCACCGGTGGAACGGATGCCGGCGGTGGCGAGTGCGTCCTTGACAGTGATGGGGACGCCTGCCAGTGGGCCGAGAGGCTCGCCCGCTGTGCGAGCGGTGTCGACAGCATGCGCCTCGGTGCGGGCTCGATCGGGAGCGAGTGTGACGACGGCGTTGATCTCCGCGTCGAGCCGCTCGATTCGGTCCAGATGGGCGTCGAGCAGCTCGGTGGCGCCAATCGCTCTCGATTCGAGTGCGTCGACGATGGCGGTCAGTGAGCTGGTGAGTTCGACCATGGGCAGATCACAGCAGGGGTGCCCGGTGAACGCAACCGCCGATCAGCCCAGTCGATCGGTGATCGCCCGGGCGGTTTCGAGGACCGCAGCACTGATCTCGGCAGCGTCTCGATCGCCAGGGAAGCGGTAGTCGGGTCCGTAGGCGTTGACTGCAGCGAGCGGCTCCCCGTCGGGTCCGGTCACCAGCGAGCCGAAGCCGTTGACGTCGTCACTGAACTCCTGATGGGTGAGCGCAACACCCGTTCGGCGAGCGTGCTCGACCTTTGCCATGAGGCCGGCCAGCGTCGTCACCGTGGTCGCGGTGTACGCCTCGAGGCCGCTGGCGGCGAGCTTGGCGATCTCGACATCGGTCCACGACGACAACAGCGCAAGGCCACCGGCCGAACCGTGATAGGGCAGTCGTTCCCCGTTCCAGTCCTGGACCATGACCGAACTCTCCGAGATGGCGGTGTCGATGTAGAGCGTGACCTCACCGTCGGGAATCATCAGCGACACGTTTTCCTGGATCTGTTCGGCGAGTTCGACAAGATGAGGGCGTGCAATCTCCTTGAGGGCACTCACCGGTGCTCCACCATGGGAGAGCACCGCGAGTCCCGGGCCGATCCCGAACCGGCCACCGAGGACCTGGATCGCACCCTGCTCCTCGAGCGCCGTCAACAGTCGGAGGACGGTCGACTTGGGGAGGCCCGATGCCTTCGTGACGTCTGCAAGCGACGAGGTTCCGGCGCGAGACGCAACGGCACGAAGAACGGTGAACGCCCGGTCGATTGATTGCATGCCAAGAGCTACACTAGTGGCCACAGACCGAAACGTTCCATTCAGTGAAACGCTGGCGTCATTGGGTTGCGCGGAACGTCTACTTCGAGGGGGCATCAACCGTGAGGGATGAAGCGCGCTGCGTCATCATCGGCGGCGGAGCCATGGGCGTCGGATTGCTGTACTTCTTGGCCCACGAGGGCTGGGGTCCGGACACCGTACTGATCGAAAAGGGTGAACTCACCTCCGGGTCGACATGGCATGCCGCCGGACTCGTCCCGAATTTCATCGGCGATCTGAACATGGCGAAGGTCCATCAGGAAGCCGTCTCGCTCTATCCGAAGATCGAAGCAGAGACCGGCCTCTCGTCGGGTTGGCACGGTTGCGGCGCGCTGCGGTTCGCCATCTCGGAAAACGACGTCCTCTGGCACCGCCAGGTGAGTGCCCAACTCGACCAACTGGGTATCGAGAACGAGATCGTCGGCCCGGCTCGAATCCAAGAGCTCAACCCGCTCATGGAAAACATCGACGATGTCCAGTCGGCGCTCTGGACGCCCAACGACGGCTGGGCCGACCCGACCGGTGTCACCAACGCGATGGCCAAAGGGGCCCGACAACTCGGAGCCGAAATCATCCGACACAACCGGGTCACCGACATGAACCAGCTGCCTGACGGTCGCTGGGAGATCATCAGTGAGCAGGGACGGATCGTCGCCGAGCACGTTGTCAACGCTGCCGGTCACTATGCACCACAACTCGGCGCCATGGTCGGGATCGACGTACCGATCGTGTCGGTGATCCACCAGTACATCATCACCGAGCCACTCGACGCGATGAAGGCGCTCGATGTCGAGATCCCCGTCACCCGTGATCCAGTCTCGTCGTCGTACTACCGCCGAGAAATCGATGGAATCTTGATCGGTCCGTACGAGACGAGCGGCGCTCAGACCTACGGCGTCGACGGGATCGACTGGAACCTCGACTTCTACCTCACGCCGCCCGATCTTGATGCGATCGCCGACTGTCTCACCGTGGCGCTCGAACGCGTGCCGGCGTGGGCCGAAAGCGGCATCAAGAAGGTCGTGTCGGGTCCGATCACCCATACGCCCGACTCGGGTTATCTCATGGGCCCCGAAGCCGGTCTGCACAATTATTGGCATTGCAGTGGCGCATCGATCGGCATCACGCAGGGTCCGGGCGCCGGAAAGTACCTGGCCCAGTGGATCGTCCACGGCCAGACCGAGATCAATGTGCGGGGGATGGACCCGCGCCGCTTCGGCAGCCACGCAGGCGCGTCCGGTCAGTTTGCGGTGGACAAGGCGATCGAGGAATACCACCTCATGTACGCCACCCGTCCACCGGGGGAACATCACCCGGCGGCCCGAAAGCAGAAGATCAATCCGCTGTACGACCGCCTCGATGCCCGAGGTGCTCAATGGGAAGAGGTCTACGGCTGGGAGCGTCCCCAATACTTCGGTGCGCCCGAACGACACACCTTTCTCCGGTCCAATGCCCACGAGCTTGTCGGCGAAGAAGTCCGAGGAACGCGCGAACGGGTCGGCATCGCCGACCTCACCGCGTTCGCCAAGTTCGAGGTCACGGGGCCCCAGGCGGCCGACCTTCTCGACCGGGTCAGCGCGAACAGGATTCCGAGCACGGACGGGGCCATGCGTCTCGTGCACATGTTGACCGAGCTCGGTGGCATCGAGTGCGAGATGACCATCACCCGTTTCGGAGAGGGGCGCTACTACCTCAACTCGGCAATCACAGGAACCACCCACGACGAGGATTGGCTCAACAGCCACATCCTGGACGGTGAGGACGTGACCGTCACCGATGTCACCGATGCCAACGGCATTATTGCGGTCACCGGGCCCCGGGCCCGAGACGTGCTCTCCCAATTGACCGAGGCCGACCTGCATGCGCCGGCCTTCCGTTGGCTCACCGCCCAAGAGATCACCGTTGCCGGGGTCGAGATGAAGGCCCTGCGGGTGAGCTACGTCGGCGAACTCGGCTGGGAACTCCACATGCCGATCGACACCATGGGGGAGGTGTACGACGCCCTCGTCGGTGTCGGCGAGCCACTCGGAATGGTCCACTTCGGCTCGTACGCCATGAACGTCATGCGGATCGAAAAGGGCTACAAGGCCTGGGGCTCCGAGCTCACCACCGAGATCACGCCGATCGAGGCCCGTCTCGAACGCTTCGTCGACTTCGATGGTGACTTCATCGGCAAGGACGCCACCATCGACCGTCGCGATCAGGCCGACCCGCTGTCGATGGTGCTCGTCTACTGCGAAATCTCCGACGGTGCATCCGACCTTCGAGGCAACGAACCCGCCTACGGCAACGACGGCAAGGTCATGGGAATTGCGACATCCGGTGCGTTTGGCCACTCGGTCGGCAAATCCCTCGGCTTCGTCTATGTGGCGCCCGACTACGAGGCGCCCGGGTCGATCTTCGAACTCGACATGCTCGGCGTTCGTCGCACCGCCACCGTGCTCGCCGATGCAGCGTACGACCCGGCCAATGCTGCGCTCCGCGCATGAACGAACAGGACACCGAATTGAGTGAGACCGGCGACCTCGACGTCACGACGATCGATGGGCCCCCGTCGCGGCGTCGCTCCGGCGGTCGTGCCGGGAGAGTTGCCGCTCGCCAGGCGCCGCTCGGCAAGGACATGCGGCCGGTCCGCCCCGGCCTTGCCGGCGGTCTGTACAAGCCGCTGACCGAAGCCGATCTGCAGCAGGTCTACGACGCGGCGATCTGGCTGCTCGAGAACGTGGGGATGGGCTCACCGATCCCCGAGTTCATCGACGTCGTCACCGCCGCCGGAGGCCGGGTCGATGGTGATCGCCTCTACTACCCGAAGGCGATCGTCGAGCGGGCGATCGAGACGGCTGCGAAGACGTGGACATGGCACGCATGGGACGAGTCGCACTCGATCGAGGTCGGCGGCGACAAAGTCCATTTCGGCACGGGTGGGGCGGCCGTGCTCATGTACGACTATCCGACGAACTCCTTTCGTCACTCCACCGGTGACGATGTGTACGACTGTGGCCGTCTCGTCGATGCACTCGACAACATTCACTTCTACGTCCGCACCGTGGTGGCCCGGAATCACGCCGACAGTCGACTGCTCGATCTC
Organism: Acidimicrobiales bacterium; assembly: GCA_049437325.1. GTDB lineage: Bacteria > Actinomycetota > Acidimicrobiia > Acidimicrobiales > Aldehydirespiratoraceae > UBA11606. Next base: position 39,432 of record JBMTIM010000001.1, on the reverse strand, counting down.
AACACTGCGTACGGTGCCGTCGCCGGCTGTCGCAAGCCGATCGGCACGTCGTGGTTCGAGAAACCCCACGTGTATGAGACAGTGGCAATGCTCGACATGTTGATGGGAGGAGAGGGGGAGTTTCGTCGGCGCCCGATCGTGGCGGCCAACAACACCTTCGTGGTCCCACCGATGCGGTTCGCCGAGGAGTCGATCAGGTGCATGGTCGCCCAGGTGGAGTGCGGCATGCCGATCAACCTGTTGTCGGCCGGACAGGCCGGTGCGACCTCGCCGGCTGCGCTCGCCGGTTCGCTGGCGCAGGCCTTGGCCGAGTGTCTCGCCGGCCTCACCACCGTCAATCTGATGTCTCCGGGGCACCCGTGCGTGATGGGACTGTGGCCCTTCGTGTCCGATCTTCGCACCGGTGCCATGAGCGGGGGTTCGGGTGAGGAGGGGGTGCTCAACGCCGCCGCAGCCCAGACAGCCAACTGGCTCGGACTGCCGTCAGGGGTTGCGGCCGGTATGGCCGACTCCAAGGTCCCCGACAATCAAGCCGGCTACGAAAAAGGGCTCAACATCGCGCTTGCCGGCCATGCCGGTGCGAATCTCGTGTACGAATCGGCCGGCATGCTCGCATCGCTGCTCAGCTGCTCGTTCGAGGGCCTCGTGATCGACAACGACATGCTCGGTGCGATCAACCGCACCGTCCGCGGGATCGAAGTCAACGAGGAGACGCTCTCGACCCAGGTCATCCATGACGTGGTCACCGGGGCCGGTCACTTCCTGGGCTCACAACAGACACTCGACCTGATGCAACGCGAGTATCTCTACCCCGAGGTCGGGGATCGCGACACCCCCGACAACTGGATGGACGCCGGCGGCAAGGATCAACTGGTTCGAGCACACGAGCGAGCCAACGACCTGCTCGAGAACCACTGGCCCGACCACATCCCCGCCGACATCGACGCTCGCGTTCGTGCGACGTTCGGAATCGACGTCAAACAGCGCCCGGGAACGTGACGTTCGATCGGTTGCCCCGGTTCGAACAGTCGGGTCCAGGTCTCTAGGCTGAGCGGGTGGCATTCGCAGATCGTCCGGTCCTTTCCATCCTCGATCTCGCGATCGTCGGCTCTGACGAGACACCGGCCCAGGCTTTTGCCAACAGCGTCGCAATGGCGCAGACGGCAGAGGCCCGCGGGTACCGGCGGGTCTGGTACGCCGAGCATCACAACATGGCGTCGATCGCGTCGTCGGCGACCAGTGTGCTGATCGCACATGTGGCTGCCCACACCGAGACGATCCGGCTCGGTTCTGGTGGCGTCATGTTGCCCAATCACTCCCCGCTCGTCATCGCCGAGCAATTCGGCACGCTGGCCACGTTGCATCCGGGTCGCATCGACCTCGGCCTGGGACGCGCGCCGGGCACCGACCAGATGACGATGCGTGCCATGCGTGTCGATCCGGCGGCCTCCGACCGGTTCCCGCAAGACGTACTGGAACTGCAGGCCTACCTGGCGGGCGAATCGCTCGTGCCCGGCGTGGAGGCGGTGCCGGCCGGTGGAACGCATGTACCGCTCTACATCCTGGGCTCGTCGTTGTTCGGCGCTCAGCTCGCGGCAACGCTCGGTCTGCCGTACGCCTTTGCGTCTCATTTCGCTCCCGGAGCGCTCCTGCAGGCCGTGGAGCTGTACCGAGAACGGTTCGAGCCGAGCGCCTGCCTGTCCGAGCCGTATGCGATCGCAGGGGTCAATGTGATTGCTGCCGATACCGACGCCGACGCCGAGTCGCAGCGACTCGCCGTCACCCGTAAGAGGGTCGCTCGGTTCCTCCGCGTCCCGCGCGAACTCACCGACGACGAGGCCGACGAGCTGCTGGCCTCCCCGCAGGGCCAGGGAATTGCCCAGATGACCCACTACACCGCCGCCGGCTCGCCCGAACTCGTGAAGCGCTACCTCGAGAACCTTGCACAGGAAGCCGACGTCGACGAGCTGATCACTGTGCACCCGTCGCCGACCACGCAACAGCGCCTGCACTCGATCGAGCTCACCGCCGACGTCTTCGGGTATCCCGGTGGCGTATAGTCTGCGGCCAGCAACCGGTCCGGGGAGGACGTCCAATGAAGATCGTGGTCGATTTCGATCTGTGCGAGAGCAACGCCATTTGCATGCAGATTGCACCCGATGTGTTCGAGGTCCGAGATGACGACTTCCTTTACGTCCTCAACGAGCACCCCGACGAGGGTGATCGTGCGCGGATGGAGGAGTGCGTCCAGCGCTGCCCGAAGCAGGCAATTTCGCTCGAGGACTGAGTCGCAAGCTCGATGCCTCGACAATCGATCCATGTCGTCGGTGCATCGCTTGCCGGGATCCGTGCTGTCGAGGCGCTCCGTCGTCGCGGATTCGACGGTCGCATTGTCCTGATCGGTGCCGAGTCCCACCTGCCCTACGACCGTCCACCGCTGTCGAAGCAGGTCCTTGCCGGCAGTTGGGACACCGATCGCATTCAACTGACGAAACCGCAGACCCTCGACGAGTTGGGGCTCGACCTTCGTCTCGGTGTGCGCGCAACGGGTTTCGATCTCGAGAGCCGTACCTTGTCCACCAGCGATGGTGACGACGTGGTCGACGGGCTGCTGGTCGCCACCGGAGCGCGCTGCCGCACCCTGCCCGGTGCCGAAACCATCGGAGGGGTCCACGTGTTGCGCGACCTCGATCAGGCCCTGGCGTTGCGGGCCGAGCTCGAGGCGGGCCCCCGGCGGGTTGTCGTCGTCGGTGCCGGGTTCATCGGTGCAGAGGTCGCCGCCACGTGCCGCCAGCGTGCGCTCGACGTGACGATGGTCGAAGCCCTGCCGACGCCACTTGGCCGAGTCCTGGGCGAACGGATGGGAGAGGTCTGTGCCGAGGTTCACCGCCGCCACGGTGTGGATTTGCGGACCAATGTCGGTGTCGATCGCGTCGAGGCCGAGCGGGGCCGCGTCACGTCGGTTGTGTTGACCGATGGCACCGAAATCGACACCGACCTCGTCGTCGTCGGTATCGGCGTCGTTCCGAACACCGAATGGCTCGAGGGGTCTGGGCTCACCATCGACAACGGTGTCGTCTGTGATGCGACCATGCTTGCTGGGCCGGGCGTCACCGCAGCGGGTGACGTTGCCCGTTGGCCAAATCATCGCTTCGACGAGGTGATGCGGGTCGAGCACTGGGACAATGCGATCGAGCAGGGCGTGCATGCAGCAGAGCGGCTCCTGACCCCCGATGCCGAGGCGCAGCCCTTTGCGCCGGTCCCGTGGTTCTGGTCCGATCAGTACGACCGCAAGATCCAGCTCGCCGGTCGGGTTCGACCCGATGACGAGGTCGAGGTCGTCACCGGCACCCTCGAAGATCATCGGTTTGCGGCGCTCTACGGTCGGGAAGGGAAGCTTGTCGGTGTCCTCGGATTCAATCGTCCGCGCCATGTCATGCAGTACAAGACCATGATCGAGAATGGGACCAGCTTCGCCGACGCCATCGCAGCCGAGGTCTGATTCCGGGTGACCGTCGCAGCGGACCTCCTGCTTGCGCTGGCGCTCATCGCGGCGCTGGTCGACTGGTGGGGTGTTGCTCGTCGGCGGGTGAGTGTCGAGTTCATCGCCAAGCCGTTGGTCGACATCGCATTGATCGGGGCCGCGCTTGCGATCGAAACGCCGGCGGACATCACCCGTGGACTCATCGTTGCGGCGTTGGGAGCGGCCCTCGTGGGGGACGTGGTGCTCTCGACTCCTGACGCCCGTTTCGAGGCTGGGATTCTTGCCACCGTCGTTGCCCACGTGCTCTTCGCTGCTGCCCTCGTCGAGGCGGTCGAACCGGCAACCGCTGTCGTCGCCGCACTGCTCTACGTCGGGATCGGGATCGGGGCGGCTCCGCAGATCATCGACGGCGCCCGCAGACAACACCCGGCGGCCGGCATTCTGATCGCCGGCGCGCTCTTCACTGCCGCGTTGCTCGGGATTCTTGCGGCTGGTACCGGTGTCTTGATCGCAGCGATCGGCGGTGGGTGCTTCTTCGCATCGGCGGCGTTGGTCACATGGAACCGTTTCGTCGCTCCGGCGCCGGGAGGCAACGCACTGGTGCACGCCACCGGCCATCTCGGCCAGGTGGGAGTGGTGTTGTGGCTCGCCACCTGACCCTGTTGCTTCTGCTGCTTGCAGGCACGGTTGCGTGTGCGGAGGAGCTTCCCGACCTGCAGCGCTCCGATGTCGAGGCAGCGGTCGCCGGGGCGGCTGGCGATCTCGGAATCGCCGACATCGGGTGTCCGAGGGTCGAGGAGCTGGCACCGATTCCCGAGGGCGGGTTCGAGCTGATCACCTGCGCTGGGGTCCTGGGTGGTGACCAGGTCGTGCTCGATGTTGCACTGATCCGTGCCGATGCTGAATCGGTCGAAGTGACGGTTGCGCTCGAGACGCCGGTTCTCGACGTGTCGGCGGTCGAGCTCGACGCAGCAGCCCGCCTCGATGCGGACCTCGGGGATACGGCGTTGGTTCGTTGCGCGGAATCACGGGTCGTGATCGTGGTGGGGCGCGAGATCGCCTGCCGGGTGACAGCCGAAGGCGGCACCGCCGGCCCGGTCGATCGGGAAGCGCTGGTCAGGATTCTCGACGTCGAGGGGACCTGGGAACTCGATCTGACCCCGTGAACCTGCAGCTCCAGGGTCGGGTCGGGCGAGCCGGAGAGCGCCGGGCTGCTGGTCACGATTGCGAGTTCGGTGCAGCTGCACGAAACGATTTCCACAGCGGCCCGCTATCCTCGAGGGGTCCTCATCGCGGGGACCCGCGGTCCTGCTCGCACAGCGGTACGGACGGCCGGGTAACGCACCCAAGGAAAGACGCACACGACCATGGCAGTGAATCTGCGTGACAAGAGCGAAACCATCGCCGACATGGCGAAGGCCTTCGGTCTTGCCGAGAACGACACCGGCTCGCCCGAGATTCAGGTTGCGCTCCTCTCGGAGCGAATCAACCACCTCACCGAGCACATGAAGGTCCACAAGAAGGACTTCCACACCCAGCGTGGCCTCCTCATGCTGGTCGGCCGCCGTCGTCGTCTCCTGGACTACATCCGGGACAACGACGTCGAACGCTACCGTGCGGTGATCGCACACCTCGGTCTGCGTCGCTGACAAGATGTGAGGGCGGCCCTCCGGGTCGCCCTTTCGGTTTCCGCCGGATCGTTTCCGTGGAAACCCGACGAATCCCAGTAGCAGGAACGTCCTGCGAACAATCGAGCACACGACGGTTGGTGCGTAGTCGTGAGTCTCTGAGCATGCTCAGCGATTCACGACTGGGAACTGGCGGTTGTGTGTTTGTCCCAAGGAATACAACACATGACCAAAACCACTTCCGTCACCGGCGCGTTCAGCCGCGGTGAGGGCAAGGACGCCACGTTCGAAGTCGGCAAGTTCGCGCCCCTCGCCGGAGGCTCGATCACGGCTCGCATGGGCGACACCGTCGTCCTCGTCACCGCCACGGGCGCCAAGTCGCCCCGCGACGGCGCCGATTTCTTCCCGCTGACCGTCGACATCGAAGAGCGCATGTATGCCGCCGGCAAGATCCCCGGCTCGTTCTTCCGTCGTGAAGCGCGGGCCGGTGAGCAGGCGATCCTGACCTGTCGCCTGATCGACCGTCCGCTTCGTCCCGCCTTCCCCGATGGTTTCCGCAACGAAGTGCATGTTGTCGGCACCGTTCTCGGCGCCGATCAAGAGAACCCGTACGACATCCTCGCCCTGAATGCGGCCTCGCTCGCGCTCTGTGCATCACCGATCCCCTTCGACGGTCCGATCGGCGGTGTTCGCATGAGCTGGTCGCCGGAGGGTGAGTGGATCCCGTTCCCGACCTACGAAGAGTCCGAGCAGTCGGCCTTCGAAATGGTTGTGGCCGGGCGGCTCGACGGTGACGACGTCGCCGTGATGATGGTCGAAGCCGGCGGAACGGCCAACAGCTGGCCGCTCTACGAGTCGGGGACACCGAAGGTCGACGAGGACGTTCTCGCTGGTGGCCTCGAGGCGTGCAAGGTCTGGATCCGTGAGATGATCGAACTCCAGCAGGCGTGCCTCGAGCAACTCGGTGAGATCGAGAAGATGGAGGCGCCACTTTCCATCGACTACACCGACGAGATCTACGCTGCGGTCGAGGCTGCTGGTACCGAGCGCATCGCCGCCACCCAGATGATCGCCGACAAGACCGATCGCCAGAATGCAGAGTCCGAGGTCTCCGCCGCCCTCGTTGCAGAACTCGAAGGCCAGTTCGCTGACAACGCCGATGCCGGCAAGCAGATCAAGGCCGCCGCTCGTTCGGTGATGAAGAAGGTCGTTCGCAAGCGAATCGTGGAGGAAGGTATCCGCATCGACGGTCGCAAGCCGGCCGAGCTGCGCGCCGTCTCGTCCGAGGTGGGTGTCATCCCGACGTCGCACGGTTCCGGCCTCTTCCAGCGCGGTGAGACGCAGGTGCTCAACATCACGACGCTCGGGATGGGCCGCAGCGACATGATGATCGACGACCTCTCGCCGACCGAGAAGAAGCGGTATTTCCACCACTACAACTTCCCGCCCTTCTCCACCGGCGAGACCGGCTTCATGCGTGGTCCGAAGCGTCGTGAGATCGGTCATGGTGCGCTTGCCGAGCGCGCGGTCTTCCCGGTCGTGCCGAGCTTCGAGGAATGGCCCTACACCGTGCGCACCGTGTCCGAGGTCATGGCATCGAATGGTTCGTCGTCGATGGGGTCGGTCTGCGGCTCGACGCTGTCGCTCATGGATGCCGGTGTCCCGATCAAGGCGCCGGTCGCCGGTATTGCGATGGGTCTCGTGCACGCCGAGGGCGAGTATGTGACGCTCACCGACATCCTCGGCGCCGAAGACGCCTTTGGCGACATGGACTTCAAGGTCGCCGGCACGACCGACTTCGTCACCGCACTCCAGCTCGACACGAAGATCGCCGGCATCCCGGCCAACGTGCTGGCCGGTGCGCTTGCTCAAGCTCGCGAGGCACGGCTCGACATTCTCGACATCATGCTCGAGGCAATCCCCGAGCCGCGAGAAGAGGTGCGCGACACCGCCCCGAAGATCGTCAGCTTCGAGATCCCGATCGACAAGATCGGCGAAGTCATCGGCCCCAAGGGCAAGGTGATCAACACCATCCAGGCAGAGACGGGCGCTGACATCTCCGTCGACGATGACGGCATGGTCGGTATCGTCGCCATCGCCAGTACCGACAACGGTGCTGTGGCCGAGGCCAAGCGACAGATCGAGCTGATCCTCGATCCGCCGACGGCTGAAGTCGGCGCCGAGTACGCCGGTCGGGTCGTGAACATCACCAAGTTCGGAGCGTTCGTGAACATCCTTCCCGGCCGCGATGGTCTGCTTCACATCTCCAAGATCGGGGGCAGCAAGCGCATCGATCGGGTCGAGGATGTGCTCGAGCTCGGTCAGGAAGTTCAGGTGGTCGTCGAAGACGTCGATCCGAACGGGAAGATCTCGCTCAAGCCGGTCGGCGACGGTCCTGAGGCCACCGGCGGTGGTGCTTCGGACTCCTCGCCGAGCGACTCGTCCGAGGACGCAGGCGAGGAGTCGGGTGATCGGGTCGCCGTCTCGTTCGATGCGTCGTTCGACGAAGATCTTGCATCCGAGTTCGGCGACCTGGGCCCAGAGGCGCCTCGTCGCTCCGGCGGAGGCGGCGGTGGCCGTGGGCGTGGTCGTGGAGGCCGCGGTCGTCGGTGATCGACGGACCAACCGTTGACTGAACGTACGTTGCACGCGCCCGGGTCGTCCTTCGAGGAGGACGACCCGGTGTGCGTCAGCCGACTCGACGGCGGACTCCGGGTCGTCACCGAGACGCTCCCGCACTCGCGGTCGGCGGCGATCGGCGTCTGGGTCGGTGTCGGCAACCGTGACGAACCGGCCGAACTGGCGGGTGTTTCGCATTTTCTGGAACACCTGCTCTTCAAGGGAACCTCGTCGAGGACGGCTCACGAGATCGCCGAAGGCATCGATGCTGTCGGTGGCGATCTCAACGCGTTCACCTCGAAGGAGTACACCGCCTTTCACGCTCGGGTCCCTGCCTGGGATCTCGATTTCGGCCTCGACACACTGCTCGACGTGCTCGTCGATCCGGGCTTCACCGCTGAGGATCTCGATGCCGAACGGCAGGTCATTCTCGAGGAGTTGGCGTGGAGCGCCGACACCCCCGACGACGTTGTGCATTCGGTTCTCGCCGAACGCCTTTTCCCGAATCACGCACTCGGGTGGGAGGTGCTCGGTACCCCAAGATCGATTCGATCGATGACTGTCGACGATGTCCGCTCCTTTCATGACCGGTGGTACCGCCGGCCCAACATCGTGGTTGCCGTGGTCGGTCCGGTCGAGCACGACGAGATCGTGGCCCGAGTCGATGCGGCACTGGGCGGACGTAGTGGGGGAGAAGCGCCCACCCGCATCGAGCCGGTCGACGCAGAGGCGTCCGACACCAGTACGTATCGCTCGATCGAGCAAGCCCACTTCGCCAGGGGCTGGCGGTCACCCGGGCTGCACAGCCCCGACCGGTATGCGCTTGCCGTCGCCACGCAGTTGCTCGGCGGCGGCTGGTCGAGTCGTCTCTTCCGCGAGGTCCGCGAAAAGCGGGGCTTGAGCTACTCGGTGTTCGCCTCAGGCAGTTCGTTCGTCGATGCCGGCACCATTTCGGTCTACGCAGCGACTGCACCTGAACGGCTCTCCGAACTTCGGTCGGTGATCGACGAACAACTCGCACTGCTCGCCGAGGACGGACCGGGCGAGCGTGAACTCGAAGTGGCGCGCGGGGGGTTCGAGGGGGCGACGGTGCTGGGCCTCGAAGACACCGGAAGCCGGATGTCTCGACTCGCCACCAACGTCTTGATCCGCGACCGGGTCGTGGGCGTCGACGAATACCTCGACGCAGTCCGTGCCGTGAGTGCAACCGACGTGCAGCGGGTGATCGCCGACGTTCTCGCCGGACCGTCCGCAGTGAGCGTGGTGGCTCCGGGCTGAACGAGCACCGCAGCCGGGCGAACCCACGTGTGCGTCAGAGGCCCGGCCGGAACACCATCAGGTAGAGCTGGACGAGGAAGAGCACGGTGATGAGCCCCCCGGCCGTCGCAAGTTTTTTCTCCGCCGCTGGGGCGCCGTCAGGACCGGCGAGACCGATCGCTTTTTCCGACGGCAGGATCGCGCCGTGGAGCAGGCCATTCATGACGATCCACACGATGACTGCGGTGACGAGCCATCCCTGGCTGAGTTTGAACACGTCGTCGCTCATCCCCGCAACTCCGAACCCCAGCAAGCCGCAGAGGACGAGCGCCGAGCCGTAGATCTTCATGCCGTATGACGCCATGTAACCGATGACGGTCGAGCGGCCGTCGAACCCGGCGCGCTCCATCTTGCCTTGGATCACGGGATGGGTGAACGCCGGAGCGAACGCGACCACACCGGTCAAGATATGGAGGAAGAGCATGATGTTGTACGGCGTGTCACCGATGGCTGCAAGCATGAGACCGACGGTAGTGGATGGGGCCGCCGGTGGGGAGGTCTTGGCGCCTAACCTGCGGGCATGATCCGAGTTGGAGTGGTCGGTGCTGCCGGCCGAATGGGCCGAGAGGTGTGCCGCGCGATCGAGGCTGATGCGGGAACCGAACTGGTTGCCGAGATCGACCAAGGGGATTCACTCGATCTGTTGACTGCGAATGGTGCAGAGGTGGTCGTCGACTTCACCGTGCGCGACGTCGCTCGTGAGACCTTGGTGTTCGCAGCGGCGAACGACATCCATGCTGTCGTCGGGACGACGGGGTTCAGCGACGACGATCTCGATGAGATTCGAGCTCGATTCACGACGAGCAACGCCCTCATCGCGCCCAACTTCGCCATCGGTGCAGTGCTCATGATTCGAATGGCCGAGCTTGCGGCCCCTCATTTCGAGACGGCGGAGATCATCGAGTTCCATCATCACAACAAGCTCGATGCACCCTCGGGAACTGCCACGCACACCGCAGAGCGCATGGCGGCAGCATCGGCCGACTGGGCCGCAGACCCGACGACCCACGAGGTGTATCCCGGCGCTCGGGGGGGAGTTGGTCCGGGCGGTATCCGGGTCCACAGCGTCCGGATGGTCGGTGCGGTGGCGAATCAGGAGGTCCTTCTCGGTGCGATGGGGCAGACACTCACAATTCGTCACGACACCACTGATCGCACATCCTTCATGCCCGGTGTTCTCGTCGCCGTGAAGCGCATCGCAGAGTTTCCCGGTGTCACGGTCGGACTCGACGCGTACCTCGGTCTCTGATCGATCTGTCGTGCGCTCCCTGCTCACGCCCGGTTGGGTGCTGTCTCACGTGTTCGCCGTCTGCATGGTCGTGGCGATGATCGGGTTGGGGTTTTGGCAACTCGACCGACTCGAGGCTCGCAAGGCCGACAACGACCAGATCCGAGCGGCGTCCGATGCGCCGGCCCGGCCGATCGAGGACGTGCTCGACGATCCCGGCGTTCTCGACCACACGGCGGTGACCGTCACCGGGAACTATCGCGCCGACTTGAGCTTCCTGGTTGCCAACCGAACCTTCGACACCCGACCGGGTAGCTGGCTCGCAACGCCGGTCGAGCTCGCTGACGGGCGTCTCGCAGTCGTTGTCCGAGGGTGGGTTCCCCGCACCATGGTGGCGACCGAGGCGGTGGCGACGATCGAGACGCCCACCGGAGATGTCGTGATCGCCGGACGCCTCTTCGACAGTGTCGATGGGGGTCGAATCGGTGAGAGTCGGACATCGCTGCCGGAGATCAATCGCGTCGAACTCGACGTCGTGTCGAGGCTCCTGGGCGTCGATGTCGTTGGACGGTGGGTGCAACTCGAGTCGCAGGATCCACCCCGAAACGAGGTACCGGTGCCGGTCCCACCACCGGTCCTCGACGACGGACCGCACCTGTCGTACGCATTTCAGTGGTTCTTCTTTTCGGTCAGCGGGGCGCTGACCTACCTCTACATCCTGCGTCGGCGACTTCGCGAGGTCGCCGACGGCTCGTGAGGCGGCCGTCAGGCCGACACCGCCCGATCACGTCCGGATTCCTTTGCTTCGTACAGGGCGATGTCGGCGCGATGCATCGCTTCGTTCCACGACTCCTTGGCCGGATCCCAGAGTGTCCATCCGACGCTGGCAGTGATGTTGGCGGCGGTGACAACGGACCGCAGTCGTTCGACGAGCTGTTCGGCCAGTGCGGGGTCGAGGCCCTTCGCCACGACGACGAACTCCTCGCCTCCCCAGCGGCCGACGACATCGATCGGTCGGATTGCCCCGGTGAGCTCGTCGGCAACGCGACAAAGCACAGCATCGCCGCCGTGATGTCCGAAGCTGTCGTTGATCGACTTGAAGTGATCGATGTCCAACAGCGCCACCACTGACACGTGCCCGATGCGATGCAGCCCGTCGAGATGTTGGTGGATCGAGCGGCGGTTCGCCAGGCCGGTGAGCGGATCGAGATTCGCAGCATCGATCAGTTCGATCTGCTCACGGCTGGCGGTGAGGAAGTCTTCGTGTTCGCGGACCCACCATCCGAGAATGATCAACAGGCCGAGGTTCATCGCGACCATGAACGGCCCGAGACGCCAGTCGCTCAACGGACCGTCGGCAAAGGTGGCCCGCTGCGCTCCGGCGAACGCAACCACCCCGAGGGTCATCAGCCACGACATCCCGATCCCCAGTCCGATCCGCTTCTGATGCATCAAAAAGACGGCGATCAGGAGGGTTGGGATCTGGACGAGGGTGGCCACGACCGCAATATGGGTGTCGGCGACGTCGTCCCCCCACCACGCAAACGACCATCGCAAGAGCGAGATGGTCAAGATGATGTAGAGGAACGCGCGACGGATCGCATCGCTGGAACGTCGCCAGGCTGCAAGCGCACACAGCAGCAGGGCGTTGTAGACGAGGAGCACTCTGACCGACGACGACGTCGTGTCGGCGGGGAGGAGCAAGGCGAGTATCGCTACGCACTCGGCCACGACCATGGTGACCAGGAGCGCCCTCGAACCGAGGTTCTGCAGACCTCCGACCCGCTCGTCGACAAGATCCTTGGCGTCGCGGGCTGGTATCTCGCTGCTCGCACCCATCGCCGAAGAAGTTAGCCTGCTCTGACTCGGTGGCGAGCCGAGACTGGATCGTTTCGTTGCCACCTCGAGCCAGCCCGTGCCCGCAATCGGTGCATGAGGTGGCCTCCCGATCCGCTCAACGGCTCGGCGGCCGCAACATCAGAACCGGCGTTGTGGCCAGGTAGGTCTGATACTCGGGATCGTCGCCCCAGCGCTTCAGCCCTCGACGTTCGAGCAGGGGCACACCGCTGATCCGGGTGAGCAGCACGAACACGAACAGCGGTGAGATCAGGGTGGCGATCTGCCAGTCGGCGAGCGCCGGGGTCGCCAGGATCGCAATACCGAGCCAGAGGATGATCTCCCCAAAATAATTCGGATGGCGAGACCACGCCCACAGGCCGGTGGTGATGAAGCGGCCGTCGTTGGCCTCGTCTGCTCTGAAGGCCGACTTCTGCCGGTCGGCGATGACCTCGATCACGAAGCCGACGACCCAGAGCGCAAGGCCGATCACGCCGACGATCCCGAGATCCTGCTTCGCCCCCGACGTCATTGCGGCGAGGGCGGCGCCTGCGGTGATCGTGACCCACAGGCCCTGCAACATCCAGACGCGGAGAAAGACGAGCGAATCGAGCTTCAGCGTGTCGAAGCGGCCGTCACCGCCATCGCGAGTGACCCGGCGGAACAGGAAGGTGCCGAGGCGTCCGGCCCACAGCACGATCGCTGCGCCGAGAAGCAGCGTTCGAGTGTCGAGGTCGGCCGTCGTGGTGATCGCGATGACGGTCACGGTCAGATACGTGACGCTGCCCGTGAGATCGAAGTACTGCTCGGTCTGCTTCAGAAACGACGGGATGTACACGACCAGATTGACACCGAAGGCGATGATGACGAGCCAGGTGAATGTGGGGAGGCCTCCGGTCTCCTCTCCACCGTCGCTGCCCGCTGCTGCGATGGCAGTCCCGAGCAGGAGCGAAACGATGACGGCGAGGACAGATGCGGCACGAGGAGACATGACCGCAGCGTAGGCGCCACGTCGTGAAGTGGCCCGATCGACATCGGGACGCGAGACTCCCCGGATGACCGACATCACGCAATCTGTCTCGATCGACACCGAGGGGGACATCGCCGTCATCACCGTCGACAACCCACCGGTCAATGCCCTCAGTTGGCATGTACGTCAAGGCATCTTCGACGGCCTCGTCCAGGCGAGTGCAGACGGCGCGCAGGCGGTCGTGTTGATCTGTGCGGGACGGACCTTCATCGCTGGTGCCGACATCAGCGAGTTCGGCGGCAACGTCCCCGCCTCGGCCAGTCTCGCCGATGTCCAAGGCGTGATGGAACATGCGACGATCCCGGTGATCGCCGCCATCCACGGCACCGCACTCGGAGGTGGACTCGAAGTTGCCCTGGCGGCCCACTACCGGGTCGGACTCATGTCGTCGAGGTACGGCCTTCCCGAGGTCAACATCGGCCTGCTCCCGGGCGCCGGTGGCACCCAGCGATTGCCGCGCCTGATCGGGGTGCCAAAGGCGCTCGAAGCGATGACGTCAGGCCGCCATATGCCGGCAGCCGAGGCCAACGCCGACGGCTTGATCGACGAGGTGGTCGACGGCGACGTGGCTGCCCTGCGAATCGCAGCCGTGGCGTTCGCCGAGCGGGCCGTTGCCGACAAGCTGCCGCTGGTCAAAGTTCGTGACCGAAACGACAAGGTCGAAGGTGTCGATCCGCAGGTGTTCAGCGATTTCCGCGACAAGATCGCACGGAAGACCCGTGGTTTCCTCGCGCCCGAATACAACATCCGGTGCATCGAGGCTGCGGTGAGCATGCCGTTCGACGAAGGGCTGCAGGTCGAAGCAACGTTGTTCCGTGAACTCATGAGCGGCCCCCAGTCGGCCGCGCAGCGCTACTACTTCTTCGCCGAGCGGGCGGCCAACAAGATCCCCGACATAGCGCAGGACACGCCGACCATCGATGTCCATCGGGCCGGCGTGCTCGGCGCCGGCACGATGGGGGGAGGGATCGCCATGAACTTCGCAAACGTGGGCATCCCGGTCACCATCGTCGAAGTCAGTGAGGAGGCGCTCGAGCGTGGACTCGGGGTCGTTCGCAAAAACTACGAACGTTCAGCGAGTCGGGGCTCGATCCCGGCAGAGGCTGTCGAGGAGCGAATGGCACTGATCACCGGTTCGACCGACAAGCAAGACTTCGCCGACTGCGACATCGTCATCGAGGCCGTGTTCGAGGACATGGAGTTGAAAAAGACGATCTTCGCCGAACTCGATCAGATTTGTAAGCCCGGCGCGATCATGGCGTCGAACACGTCCGCCCTCGACGTGAACGAGATCGCATCGGCGACGACGCGGCCCGAGTGGGTCATCGGCATGCACTTCTTCTCGCCGGCCAACGTGATGAAGCTCCTCGAGAACGTGCGCGGCGACAAGTCCAACGACACTGTCGTTGCGTCGACGATGGCGATCGGAAAGCAGATCGGCAAAGTCTGTGCCATGGTCGGCGTGTGCCGCGGGTTCGTCGGGAATCGCATGCTCGCGATGCGGGGCGCCGAAGCGGAGCGGATGCTGATGGAGGGAGCCACACCGGCACAGATCGACAGTGTGCTGTACGACTTCGGGTTCCCGATGGGTCCGTTCTCCATGAGTGACCTTGCCGGCCTCGACATCGGCTGGAAGGCCGAGAGAAGTTCGTCGTCGACGATCCGTGAGGTGCTGTGCGAGAGCGGTCGCCGAGGGCAAAAGAACGGTCGCGGCTACTACACCTACGACGCCGAAACTCGTGCTGCGACGCCCGACCCCGAGGTCGAGCAGCTCATCCGCGACTTCGCCGAAGCACGCGGCCATCAGCAGCGTGAGGTCACCGACCAAGAGATTCTCGAACGCCTCCTGTACCCGATGGTCAACGAGGGTGCGAAGATCCTCGAGGAGGGCATTGCGATTCGGGGCAGCGACATCGACGTCGTGTGGGTCAACGGGTACGGGTGGCCGATGTATCGCGGGGGCCCGATGCACTGGGCCGACGCGGTCGGTCTCGGTGAGATCGTCGACAAGATCAAGAGCTATGGCGATCGCCTCGGTGGCGCACACTGGACGCCTTCTCCGCTGCTCGAGCGTCTGGCCGCCGACGGTGGTTCGCTGGCCGGGCATCAGCCCTGAGAGGGACGCAGCGCGGCAGGAGCGCCGCAGCGTGGCAGGCTTGAGGTATGACCACCGCAATCCCCACGTTCGGACGAGTGCTGACCGCCATGGTCACGCCGTTCACTCCCGACGGGAACCTCGACCTCGACGGTGCACAGAAGCTGGCGACGTGGCTCACCACGGAGGGCGGAAACGATGGGCTGATCATCGCTGGGACCACCGGTGAGAGCCCGACCCTCACCCACGATGAACAAATCGAGTTGATCGGTGCAGTCGTCGATGCCATCGACGGCCCGGTCATCGCCGGGGCAGGGAGCAATGACACCCG
Source organism: Acidimicrobiales bacterium (assembly GCA_049437325.1). Taxonomy (GTDB): domain Bacteria; phylum Actinomycetota; class Acidimicrobiia; order Acidimicrobiales; family Aldehydirespiratoraceae; genus UBA11606. The sequence goes on along the minus strand of JBMTIM010000001.1, from coordinate 23,864 downwards.
TGCGGCGGTCGAACTCACCGAGCGAGCGACCGAAGCCGGTGCAGCCGGGCTCCTGCACGTCACGCCGTACTACAACCGCCCGTCGCAGGTCGGGCTTTCCGACCATTTCCGAGCGTGTGCCGCCGCAACCGACATGCCAGTACTGCTGTACGACATCAAGGGCCGCACCGGTCGCCCCATCGCCCTGGAAACGATGGTCGAACTCTTCGAGACGGTCGACAACATCATCGGGGTGAAGGACGCCAACGGTGACCCGGCGCAGACGGCGAGGCTTCTGTCGATGGCACCACCCGACACCGAGGTCTACAGCGGCGATGACGTACTCACGCTTCCGCTGCTGTCGATCGGTGCCGTCGGCACGATCGGCGTGGCGACACATTGGATCGGGAACGAGGTCCAGGATCTCATGACTGCGTTCTTCGACGGCGACGTCGACCGGGCGATCGAGATCAACCGCTCCCTGCTCCCGAGCTATGCCTTCGAGACCGGTGACGATGCACCGAACCCGATCCCGACCAAGGCGATGCTGCGCCTTCTGGGCCTGCCGGGAGGACCGACTCGACCGCCGATGGGGCCCGAACCCGAATTCGTCGAGATCGAAGCGAAGGCCGTCTTGGCCGGGCTCGGCAAAGGCTGAGCCTGCCGATGGCTGCACCGGTCACCATCACCTTCCTCGGCGGGCTCGGAGAGATCGGGCGAAACTGTGCCGCCATCGAGACAAACGGTCGGATCGTGGTGCTCGATTGCGGCCAGATGTTCGGCGGTGACGACCTTCCGGGTGTCGACGCCGTGTTCCCCGACTTGACCTACTTGATCGAGAACGCAGATCGAGTCGAGGCGTGTATTGCGACCCATGCCCATGAAGACCACATCGGGGCCCTGCCCTATCTGCTGTCGCACATGGCCATCCCGATCTTCGGCTCACCGTTCACGCTCGGACTCATCGAGCACAAACTTCGTGAGCGGGGGTTGCAGGACCAGGCCGACCTTCGACCGATCAGCGACGGCGATCGACTCGACGTCGGTCCGTTCGACTGTGAGTTCCTTCCGGTCACTCACTCGATCCCATCCGGCAACATCACCGCGTTCCACACCGATCAAGGCGTGATCCTTCACTCGAGTGATTTCAAGCTCGACCTCACCCCGGTCGACGGTCGTCGCACCGACCTGAGTCGGATCGGCGCGCTTGGATCCGATCCCGGCATTCGTCTCCTCCTGGCCGATTCGACGAACGCCGACAGTCCAGGTGCATCGAAGTCGGAGACGGAGATCGGTCGAAATCTGACGAATCTCATCCGCAGTCAGGAAGGGCGGCGGGTCATCGTCGCGTCGTTCGCAAGTCACGTCCATCGCATCCAGCAATTGGCCGATGCAGCGGTCGACAGCGGTCGCGTTCTCGTCACGCTCGGGTTGTCGATGCGCCGCAACGTCAAGCTCGCTCGCGATCTGGGCATCCTGCGGATTCCGGATGCCAACATCCGCGATATCGACGATCTCGACGAGTTCGATCGTTCCAGGGCGCTGATCGTGTGCACCGGATCGCAGGGCGAGCCGCGTGCTGCGCTGACCCAGATGGCGATCGGTCAGAGCAAATGGCTGCAGCTCGACGAGCACGACACGGTCATCTTCAGCTCACACCCGATCCCCGGAAACGAGACCGCCGTGGCGTCGGTGCGTAACGGTCTTGCCCGGCACGGGGTGAGGGTCTTTCACTCCGGAATCGTCGATGTGCACACGAGTGGGCACGGCAAGCAACAGGAACTCCAGACGCTTCACTCGGTCGCTGTTCCCGAATGGTTCGTGCCCGTCCATGGCGAGTACGCGCACCTGGTGGCCCACCGAGAACTCGCCCTACGGATGGGCATGCCCGACGAACGGGTGGTCCTGTGTGAGGACGGAGACCGCATCGTCCTGTCCGATGAGGGGGTCGAGCATCTCGGATCGATCGGTGGTGAGCACCTCTACGTCGATGGCATGGTCGGCGATCTCGGAAGTACCGTGCTCGCCGCGCGACCCCCCCTCGGCGCCGCCGGCTTCGTTGCAGTCGTGGTCCACCTCGACTTGGATCGGGGAGAGATCCTCGCCGGTCCCGATGTCATCTCCCGCGGTTGGGTCGAAGTGCCCGCACTCGCCGGGCACGAGGCCGCAGTCGCCGATGCCGTCGAGGCTGATCTGCTCGATGCGCTCCACGATCCCGATGCCGACATCGAACGCATGACCCAGATCGCTCGTCGTGCTGCGGGTCGAACCGTCAACGACCGCACACGCCGTCGACCGATGATCGTGCCGGTCGTGCGCGAGGACTGAGTCCGGCGAGCATGACATCGCTTCGGGTGGTCGGCCCGGGTTGGGGCTACGCGATCGTCTTCGCTGCCCTCACCGTTCCTGCCGTCATCAGCGCAGCGGGGCAGGAGGACGGCCTCGGACGCGCCCTGTTCATCGGTGTCGGGGTTCTTCTGCTGCTTTTCGGATGGTGGCGGCGTGGTGTGTGGTGCGCCAACGACGACGATCTCGTGGTGGTCAACTGGGTGAAGCGACAGGTGATCAAGGCCGAAGGAGCCCGGCTCGAGATCAAGCCGCTCGGTCCATACGAGTGGACCGAAGAGCTTGCCGACCCCCGTCGGGTCAAGACACTTGCGCTCGTTGCCGCCGACGGCACTCGCGTCCGGATACGGCTGGTCGACGGTGCATCCGGTCACCGGATCCGGCGAGCAGTCGAAGCGATCAATGCGACGCTCGACGCCGCCAATCGCACCGGGTGAGACGGACGGCCCATCGCACGAATCGTTGTACGTTGTCCACAGGGGTGCCCCGGTCGAGGGAGGTCGCTCGGGTAGCGTCGGGGGCACTGTGGCCACGCAACAACGCAAGAAACCGGCGGGCAAGAAGGCCGCGAGCAAACCCACTGCGAAGCGGGGTGGTGCGCCCGTGTCACGCGACGCGTTCGGTTCGGTCATGGCGAGCCACCGAGCCGACCTGTGGGGGATCGGACTGATCCTTGTCGGTCTCCTGGCCGGTGCCGCGACCTGGCTCGGGTCTGCCGGAATCATCGGTCAGGTGCTCGACGACGGCATGGCGCTGGTGCTCGGCGTGAGTCGATCGGTCGTGCCGATCGCGCTCGTCGCCGGGGGTGTGGCGCTCGTGCGCGGTGGCGACCCAGAGGCCGATGACGATGTCGAGCGGATCGCTCGGTTCATGGTCGGCGGGTTCTTCGTTGCGGTGGCGGTGACGGGCGTGTTGCACGTCGTGCGCGGTCGCCCCGGAATCGACGACCCCATCGAAGAGATCGGCGCAGCCGGTGGTGGGCTCGGTTGGGCGGTGGGCGGCCCGCTGCACGCTGCAGCTGATACTGCAGGCAGCCTGCTGGTGCTGGCAGCAATCGGCATCACCGGAGCGCTCGTCGTCACTGGCTCCTCGGCTCGGGCCTTCGGTGGTGGGCTCGGGCGGGCGGTCGCTCCGCTCGGCACGCTGGTTCGGCGTGCGATGGCATCGCTCTTCCACGATCCGACTCAGGTCAGCGACGCAGCACTCGAGTCCCGCCCCTCCGAGCCCGTGGTGCACTCGCCGCCCGAACCCGAGCCCGAACCCGCTCCCGAGCCACAACCCGTCGAGCCGACCGCAACGAAGGGCCGCAAGAAGGCCGAACCGGTCGCCGAGGCGACCCAGGAGTCGCTGTCGCTGCCGTCCAGCAACGGCAAGTGGAAGCTCCCGCCGATGTCGATCCTGGCCCGCAGCGAGGCGAAGACGGTCGATCGGAACGAGGTGGCCGACCGCGGTCGGTTGCTCCAGTTCACGCTCGACCAGTTCGGTGTGCCGACGACACTGCTCGATCCGGTGGTCGGCCCGACCGTCACCCGCTACGTGCTGGAGTTGGGTGAAGGCGTCAAAGTGTCGAAGCTCGAGAGCCTGCGCAAGGACATCGCCTACGCCATGGCGTCTCCCGACGTTCGCATCCTCGCACCGATCCCAGGTCGCCGAGCGATCGGCGTCGAGGTTCCGAACACCGACCGTCAGGTCATTGCACTCGGCGACATCCTCAGATCGAAGGAAGCCCGTCACGCGAAGCATCCGCTCGAGGTGGCCATCGGTCGCGACATCAATGGCAAGAACGTGTTGGTCAACCTGGCCACGATGCCGCACCTGCTCATCGCCGGCGCAACGGGTGCGGGCAAGTCATCGTGTCTCAACTCGTTGCTCACATCGATTCTCATGCGGACCACGCCGGAGCAGGTTCGGATGATCCTCATCGACCCGAAGCGGGTCGAGATGGGTCAGTACGACAGGGCGCCCCACTTGCTCACCGCCCCGGTGACCGATCCACGCCAGGCCGCCAATGCGCTGGCCTGGGCGGTGCGCGAGATGGAACGTCGGTACGACCTCTTGCACAAGGTCGGCTTCCGCGACATCACCGGCTACAACAATGCCGTCGATGCGGGGACGATCGAACCCGGCCTCGGGGAGGTCGACGAGAGCGGCGATCCGCTCGAGTACAAGCGGCTCCCGTTCATGCTCGTCGTCGTCGACGAGCTCGCCGACCTGATGATGGTTGCGGCGCGCGACGTCGAGGAGTCGATCGCCCGCATTGCGCAGATGGCTCGTGCGGTCGGTATCCACCTCGTGATCGCCACACAGCGCCCATCGGTCAACGTCATCACCGGCGTCATCAAGGCCAATGTGCCTGCTCGTCTGGCCTTCGCAGTCTCGAGCCTCACCGACTCTCGGGTGATCCTCGATCAGCCTGGCGCCGAGCGGCTGGTCGGCAAGGGTGATCTCCTGATGCTCGGGCCGTCGTCGTCGACCCCGCACCGGGTGCAGGGTTGCTGGGTCGAGGAGGGTGAGATCCGAACGATCGTCAAGCACTGGATCGACCAAGCTCCGGCCGCCCCGGACGAGCAGACCGTGACTGCCGGCACGGCGACCTCCGACCCGACCGGTCCCAACGTCTCGGCCGATGCCCCGATCCCGGGAGCGGGTGGGGTCACCAACACGCCTCCGAGCCTCGACGCCATCACCGCTGCGCCCCCGCAGGCCGAGGAAGACGGCGACGAACTGCTCGGCCAAGCCATGGAACTCGTCGTCGAGACCCAACTCGGGTCGACGTCGATGCTGCAACGCAAGCTTCGCGTGGGGTTTGCCCGCGCCGGCCGGATCATGGATCTGCTGGAAGAGGCCGGAGTGGTCGGCCCGTCGACAGGTTCGAAAGCACGGGACGTGCTCGTGACCCCCGACGAACTTGCTGCTCGGCGCGGCCAGAGCTGAGTACCCTTCGCATCGATGCTCCTCGGACTGGTTTTCGCCCTTGCCGGTCTTGCCGTGCTCGCAGTGGCGGCCGACCACTTCGTACGCGGAGCCGCCCGAATCGCCGTCGCAAGAAAGGTGTCCCCGGTCGTCATCGGCGCGGTACTGATCGGGTTCGGAACCAGTGCCCCCGAGATGGTTGTGTCCGGTCTTGCCGCAGGTCGCGGAGATCTCGACATCGGGGTCGGCAACATCGTCGGGTCGAACGTGGCGAACATCAGCCTCGTGCTGGCGGCTGCTGCGACGGTCGCAGTCGTTCCGGTCAGCTCCAGCACGGTCAAACGGGAAGTACCGATCTCGCTTGCGTCGGTGATCGTTTTCGCCCTTCTCATCCAGGGTGAGATCACGCGTCTCGAGGGAGCACTGCTCGCCCTCCTCATTGCGATCTTCCTCGCCGTGATCCTTCGGGCCGGTGCCAGCGGTGATGTGAGCTTCGACGACGACGTCTCCAATATCGTCGGTGACGAACCGCTTCACTTTCGCTACGAACTGCTTCGCACCATCAACGGACTGGTCGGCGTGGTCGTCGCCTCGTGGTTCATCGTCGACGGTGCTGAACGCGTCGCCGAGGCACTCGAACTCTCAGGTGGATTCGTCGGCTTCACCCTTGTTGCACTCGGAACGTCGGCGCCGGAACTCGTCACCAGTGTGCAGGCCGCCCGGCAGGGTGAGACCGACCTCCTGGTCGGCAACCTGCTCGGATCGAATGTGTTCAACAGCCTTGCGGTCGGTGGCATCATCGGACTGATCGGGCCCGGGCCGATCGTCGACACCACCATGGCGCAGACCGGTTCGGTGCTGATGGTCGGCATCGTGCTCGTCAGTGCGGTCTTCATGGTCGTGGGCGGCAAGGTGGACCGACCCAAGGCCTTCGTGTTGTTCTTCCTGTGGGTCGTCTCCGTGGTCGTACTCTCGGGCGGCGAGTCCGTGCAGAGCACTGCACTCGGCTTCTGAACCGGTGCCGCTCTCCGAGGTCACCAGAGCACGCCTCTAGGCTGGGACGGTGAGCGAACTGCCGAGCACCTACTTCCTCGAGACTCTCGGCTGTCCGAAGAACCAGGTCGACTCCGACAAGCTCGAAGGCACCCTGACGGCTGACGGCCTCCAGCGCGTGACATCGGCGGAGGAAGCCGATGTCGTGGTCGTCAACACCTGTGCGTTCATCGACGAGGCTCGGGCTGAGTCGATCGACACGATCCTTTCGCTCGCTGCACAGCGGCGCCCGGGAGCCGAACTGGTGGTGACCGGTTGTCTGGCCGAGCGACACGGTGACGAACTCGCTGCAGAACTGCCCGAGATCGATCGCATCGCACCCTTCGGTGCTTCACTTGTGTCGACCCCTCGTATCCGATCGGTGCCGGTGTCACTCGGCCCGACCCGCCGGACCCCCGACTTCGATCTGCTCAACCTGCCTCGGCCGGCATCGGGGAGGCCGTGGGCGTACGTCAAGATCGCCGAGGGGTGCGATCGTGCCTGTGGCTTCTGCGCCATCCCTTCCTTTCGGGGTCCCCAACGCAGCCGATCGATCGAGCAGATCCTCACTGAGGTCGAGCAACTCCGTGTCCGCGAGGTCGTGCTTGTGGCCCAGGATCTTGCTGCGTACGGTCGCGATCAGGGAGTGGGGGAGCGTTCGATCGTCCCCCTCGTCGAGCAGGTCGCCCACCGAGTCGACCGGGTCCGCCTGCTCTACCTGTACCCCTCCGACCTCAACGATGCCCTGATCGACACCATCTGTGACACCGGGGTGCCGTACTTCGATCTGAGCCTTCAGCATGTGTCGCCGCCGTTGATGCGGAGGATGCGTCGCTGGGGTGATGGCGCCCGATTTCTCGAACGCATCGAAGCGATACGACACCGAGAACCCGATGCTGCCTTTCGATCGAACTTCATCGTCGGATATCCCGGCGAGACCGAGGCCGACCACGACGCCCTGCTCGGCTTCGTCGAGGCGGCCCAACTCGACTGGTGCGGCTTCTTCGCCTACTCGCCCGAACCGGGAACGTATGCGGTGGAACTCGATGGCAAGGTCGACCCTGGGCTTCGGGACGATCGCCTTGCCGAACTTCGCGAACTGCAAGACCAGATCACGGCAACGAAACGTGACCTTCTGGTCGGTTCGCAGGTCGAAGTCCTCGTGGACGAACCAGGCGTAGGTCGGAGTCACCGTGAGGCCCCCGAGATCGATGGCATCATCGAGGTACCGACCGGTCTGGACACCGGGACCACCCATGTGCTGACCGTCACCGCCGCAATGGGCCCCGATCTCGAGGCTTCCTGATGACTGACGCGCCTGCCACCGAACCTCGCCAGGTCGGCATCACCCACCCGGCGAATCTGCTGACGCTGGCCCGTCTGCTCTTTGCACCCCTGCTGTTCTGGTTCGTGCTCGATGCCGAGGCGACCGGCGGAGCGTCTTGGGCAGCATTCGGACTCGGGTTCGCGCTCGCCAGCACTGATTTCTTCGACGGACGGGTGGCTCGGCGCTCCAACGTGGTCAGTCGCAGTGGAGCTTTTCTCGATCCGCTGGCCGACAAGATCGTCGTGATCGGCGGTGCCTACTGCTTGGTGTACGTCGAGCGCTACTGGTGGCTGCCGGTCACCATCATCGCCCTCCGCGAACTTGGCATCACCGCATGGCGAAGCCGATGGGCTCGCGAAGGCCTGGCCCTGCCGGCGCGAACGTCGGCGAAGTACAAGACGTTCGTCCAAGGCGGTGCTCTGCTGCTGGCGGTCATGCCGACGCTGCGCGACCAGGAAACGATCATCGACGTTTCCCTGTGGGTCGCAGTGGTGTGGACGGTCCTCACCGGTGTCCAATACCTGGTCGACGGCCGCAACGCGCTGAGCACCACCGGTGACTGAGCATCGGGCTGGAGGCAATCGATGAAGTGCGAAGTTGTGGCGATCGGGACGGAACTTCTCCTCGGTCAGATCGTTGACACCAATTCGTCGTTCATCGGCGAGCAGCTTGCGATGGCCGGAATCGATTCACATCACCAGACCAAGGTCGGCGACAACCATGAGCGGATGGTGGCAGTCCTCCGCCACGCACTGGCCCGCAGCGATGCAGTGATCTGTTGCGGGGGACTCGGGCCGACCCAGGACGACATCACGCGTGCAGCCATCGCCGAGGTGATGGGCGTCGAACTCGTCCGCGACGAGGCGATTGCCGAACGTATCCGTGCCATGTTCCGCGGCCGCGGCCGCTCGATGCCGGAGAACAACCTGCTGCAAGCCGATGTGCCCGAGGGTGCACAGATCAACCCTGCGATGCCCGGCACCGCGCCCGGGCTGATCTGTCCGCTCACCGGCGAACACGCCGGCAAGGTCATCTATGCGGTGCCCGGCGTGCCGTGGGAGATGCGACAGATGCTGGCGGAGGGCGTCCTACCGGATCTTCAGCGGCGGTCGGGATTCAGCGGCGTCATCCGTAGTCGGATCCTGCGGACCTGGGGACAGTCCGAGTCGGGTCTGGCCGAGCAGCTCGACGATGAGATCCGTCGTCTCGACGCAACCGGCGATGCCACCATTGCCTTCCTGGCGTCGGGATGGGAGGGACTCAAGGTCCGGATCACCTGCAAGGCAGCATCGGAGCCAGAGGCAGACGCAGCGCTCGACCACGAGGAAGCGGTCATCCGTCGAATCATCGGTGACATCGTTTTTGGAGTCGACGACGACTCGATGGAGTCTGTCGTTCTCGAACTCCTCCGCACGCGGGGTCAGACCCTGGCCGTCGCGGAGTCGTTGACCGGCGGACTGATCGGCTCGCGACTCACCGGCGTCCCCGGGTCGAGTGATGTCTTCCGAGGGGGCGTCACCCCCTACGACCGGGAACTCAAACGTGAACTCCTCGGTTGTCCCGATGTCCCGGCGGTGAGTGAGGAGATGGCGATTGCGATGGCCCAAGGTGTGTGCCGGGTGCTCGGTGCCGACTCGGGACTCGCAGTGACCGGGGTGGCCGGCCCAACGCCGCTCGAGGGCAATGAGCCAGGCGATGTCTGGATCGCAATCCAGCATGCTGGCCGAACGGATTCCCGGTTCCTCAAAATGCCGTTCGACCGTGAACGAGTCCGGCAGTTCACCTGCATTCAGTCGCTCGATTTCCTGCGCACCCGCATTCTGGCCTCGGGTTGACCACACGCGGCGCGTCGGCGCGCTCGACTAATCGGGTGGATTCTCCAGGAACGCTGACATCACCTGCCAGACGGCGAAGCTGAAATCGTCCCACTGCTCCAGTGATCCGTCGCGACCGGACGGCACGTCGAAGGTCTCGATGAGACCCGCACCGTCACGAATCGAGAAGCCAGCTGCCAGAGCGAGCATCGTCGACGTCCACTTCTCCACCACCTGTGTTTCGGTGAGGCCAGGAACTCGACGGATCCGGTACCCGAGCGTCTGTGCGGCATCGACGTAGAGCTGGGTCTGAGCGGCGACGTAGGAGCGGTACGACGCCGTCGCCACCTGCCGCAGGCTCGCGACGTCGTCACCCGACGGGCGGCAGAGGATCGATCGGACGGTTGCCTGCCACAGCGCCAATCGGTTGGGTGTGTTCGTTTGGTCGAGGTGTTGACGGGACATGACGCGAATCAGATGGCGTAGCGCGTCGCCCCGCGCTGCGTGGGTCGAATGATCGGCCTGTTGGAGGGTGGCATCGACCAGGGCGTGGGAGTCGGCGAGCAACGCGCTGAGGTCTGACCCGACGACACTGGTCAGAATCTCTGACTGGAAGTCGCGCTGGCTGTCCCAGATCCGCTCGTGCACCGAACCGCGGGTGACGCGAATGCCCGCCGTCTGTTCCAGATGTTCGAAGACCATGGCGTAGGTGACACCTTCGGCTCCGAGTCCGAGGCCATCGCGCTCGAGTACCTCGATGCCCGCCTCGAGGACCAGGCGTTTCAGATCAGCACGCTTTCTCCGCGTTGCCGAGGTGGCGGTAGCCGTCATTGCAACCCTTCGGGGGAAGTAGGCACCACCTGGCGCCGGTGCTCATGAAGAGTACTTCGCCACGGCCTCGATTCCGGGAGCCTGTGGCCCCGATTCGGCGTGAGAATCCGGGCTGCCGAGTCGGAGTTGGTGCGCCGGACTGACACACTGGAAGCCCCACCCTCCGGAGACATCGTGCTCGAACAAGTCGAGAAAGTCATCGCAGCGATCCGCCCCGCCATCCAGGCCGACGAGGGCGACATCGAACTGGTGGGCGTCGATGAGCCCACCGGTGTGGTCACTGTCGAACTGAAGGGTGCGTGCGTCACCTGCCCGGCCTCGACCCAGACACTCAAGGCCGGGATCGAGCGGATCATGAAAGACCGAGTCGAGGGTGTCACCGAGGTCGTCGAGATCAATGCGCTCGGCATGAGCGAGAGCCCCGTTCAGCTGTAGCCACCTACCGGTGGGTTCAGTGGTGAACCTTCGCCAGACGCACCGCGTTGGAGATGAGACCAAGGTGACTGTACGCCTGGGGATGATTCCCCAGCGCTCGACCGGTGACCGCATCGACCTCTTCGGCCAGGAGGCCGGTGGGCCCGGCAAGATCCGTGTAGGCATCGAAAAGGTGACGGGCACCATCCACCTCGCCGATCTGGATCTTGGCGTCGATGAGCCATGACGTCATGAGGTTGAAGCCTCCTTCCGCGCCCGGAAGACCATCGACGTGCTTGTAGCGGTAGACGGTGTCGCCCTCGCGGAGCAATGTCTCGACGGTGTGGACGGTTGCGCGATAGCGGGGATCGTCGGCGTCGATCAGGCCGAACAGGCCGATGGCGAGAACCGATGCATCGACGTCTTCCCCGTCGTAGGCCGTGGTGAACGCACCGAGCTCGTGACTCCAGCCATTGGTGACGATGTCGTCTTCGATCGAGTCGCGAAGATGTTCCCAATCGGGGTGTTTGCGGCCGAACACATCCCAGGCGATCCGGATCGCCCGGTCGACGGTGACCCAGCACATGACCTTCGAGTTCACGTGGTGCCGCGGCGCAGAGCGAACCTCCCACATTCCCTGGTCTGGCTCGGTCCAGCGGGCGGCGACGGCATCGACGAGTTGTTCGATCAACCGCAGGTGGCGTTGGGAAAGAGGGGCATCGACGTCGGCCAGCCGATGGATGAGATCCACAACCGGCCCGAAGACGTCGAGCTGGACCTGACGGTCAGCTGCGTTCCCGATGCGGACCGGACGCGAGCCGGCGTAGCCGGCAAGTTCGTCGATGGTCTCCTCGGGCGGAAGTGAACTGCCATCCACGGTGTAGAGCGGTGAAAGTTGCTCCGGCCCAGCCCCCGTCGACTCGAGCACCCGCAGGAGCCAGTCGAGCAGCGCCATCGCCTCGTCGGTGGAGCCGAGTTCGACCAGCGCGGAGGCCGACAGCGAGGCATCGCGGATCCAGCAATAGCGATAATCCCAGTTGCGCACGCCACCGATGGATTCGGGGAGGCTGGTGGTCGCGGCGGCGAGGATGGCGCCGGTCGGCCCATGGCAGAGCGCCTTGAGGGTGAGTGCCGACCGACGGACGAGGTCGCTCTGCACGTCAGGAAGGTGGAGTTTTCGGGCCCAGTCGGCCCAGAACGACGTGGTCGATCCCCGTCGGTCGGGCTCTGCGGTGCGATCCGGCCCGAGCACAGCGGTGCCGGAGCGCATCTCGAGGATGATCGGCCCGTTGGCGAGGTCGATGTCTGCGTACGCAGTCTCATGGATACCTCGTGACTGGATCGTCCACTCGACCCCGGGCGATCGCAGCACGATCGGATCGTCGGCTCCGAGGACGGCGAGCCCACCGTCGCGGACGTCGAGGCGGGTGGGGACGCGACCGAAGTCGAGCCGAGGCGCGAACTCCAGGGCCGCACTCCCGCTTCCTTCGAGCACCCGCACCAGATCGGTACGTCCCGCGTTGCGGGTTGGTCGCCCGTCGGAGCAGTCCAGGTAGTCGGTGACCCCCATCGACGACCAGCGGGTGCGCAGCACGAGCGAGTCGTCGACGTAGTGCTGAACGGGCGTGTCGCCTCGGCGATGCGGCTCGATCGAGAAGTATCCGGCACTCGGCCCACCGACGAGTTCGGCGAAGAGTGCCCCCGAGTCGATTCGGGGAACACACATCCAGGTGATTCGGGCGTCGGGAGTGACGAGCGCTGCGGTGCGTTGGTCCGACAGCATGGACAGCTCGTTGATTGCCGGTTCTGTGTCGGTTGGTGGTTGTCTCGACTCGGATATGGAGACCGACGTTACTTCCCAGCGCCGCAGCACCGTGGCTCACGGCACAGTGCACACCGTCGAGCCTCGGCGATCCAGAGGAGTGGGCTGGTGACGGGCCGCCCGTTCTCAGCGTTCGAAACGGCGCCGAAGAAGGCCGAGGTTCCGTTTCCAGATCTGCTTCAGAATGATCGCCCCGACGAACCCGCCGATCGGTCCACCCATCCACCAGGGGAAGCGGAGCTTCTCTTCCCAGACGAAGGCGGTGCGGTCGGGGCCGACGGCTGACAGCGTGAACACACCCTCACCCGTCACCAATCCATCGTGGCGAACCCCCATCTCGGCTCCCTCGACCCACGAGGTGATCAGCATCCGATCAACCAGCTTGAGGGGTCCGACCTTGGTGAGACAGTCGAACGTCGTGCCGGTGCCCTCGGTCTGGTCTCCGGTGAAGGTGATGTCGACGGCGTCGTGCATCCACTCGACATGGCTCGGGATGTGACGAACGTCTGCCCACACGACATCGGGTGACGCCGGCAGTTCGGTCTCGACACGTATATGGCTCATGGAGAGGAAACCTTGCGGTAGACGGTGATGTGAACGTCATGAACGGCGGGATCGAATGGCGTCCCGTCCCAGTCTGCCCATCGATGGTCGAGTACGAACCCGGCAGCTTCGGCGGATGCGTCGAGCTGTTCGGGCGTTCGGTAGTGGATGATCCATGGCCGCATCGTGTTGCCGTCGGACCGCATCTCGATGTGGTGACCACGAATGAGTTGGTCGTCGGCATCGTGGGTGGAGACGGTGAGCACGGCAGTGCGTGCGGTGACGTCTCGAACAGAGACTCCGCCGTCGGCCAAGCCACCTTCGGGAGGTACGAACCCCTCGATCACCAGCCTGCCATCGTCGAACAGCACGCCGTGGCAACCCTCGAGGCAGTCTGCCTGCGCACTGTCGGTCGGCAGATTGAAGAAGGTGTTGAACGCAGCAAAGACGACCCCGAACGGCCCACGATCGCTGAGCCCGCGAGCCTGCTCGAGTGCTGCCATGTCGGCTTCGATCGCAATGATCGCCGCTGCATCGGACTTGTTCCGAAGGATGTCGAGCATGGCGCGTGATGCATCGACTCCAACCACCGAGACCCCGGTTGCGGCGAGAGGGACCGCAATTCGACCTGTGCCGACGCCGAGTTCGAGCAGCGGCCGTCCGTTGGCCAGCGAGCCGAGCGTTGCGACGGTGGCATCGATGTCGCTGACGTTGGCGTACCAGTCGTCGTAGACGTCGGCGAAGCTGTCTCCATAGCTGCTCGGCCGGTAGCCGTCGTGTTCGTTCACGAGACCAGTGTGCCTGGTCGTAGGCTGAACCCATGGTGACGATCGTGCGTGACGAGGCGCCAGCCATCTATCTCGACCATGCGGCGAGTACGCCCCTTCGCCCTGAAGCGCAGGCGGTGTGGCTCGAGGCGTCAGCGCGTTTTCATGCCAACCCCACCGGATCGCACCGTGCGGCACGAGCGGCGCGGCGGGCACTCGATGACGCGCGCGACGATGTCGCCGCCGTGCTCGACCGACCGTCGAGCGAGGTCGTCTTCACGAGCGGCGGGAGTGAGGCCGACAACATGGCTATCCGCGGTGTGCTCGGTGAACGGGGCGGGACGGCGGTGTGTTCGGCCGGCGAACACCATGCCGTGCTCGACCCGGTCGAACGCGCCGGTGGGGTCACCGTCGGGCTCGAGGCCGACGGCACAGTGTCGCCCGACCGCCTTGCCGACGTGCTGCGAGCCGAGGCGTCGGTGAGCGTCGTCTCGATCATGACGGTCAACAACGAAACCGGCGTGATCAACGACATCCCGGCATTGGTCGAGGTCACCCGGGACTGTGCCCCGGACGCCGTGTTCCACACCGACGCCGTGCAGGCGATGAACTGGCTCGATCTCCGCACACACGTGGCGAGCGCAGACCTGGTGTCGATCACCGGCCACAAACTTGGCGGACCGGTGGGCGTCGGTGCACTGCTCATGCGCGACGGTGTCGTACTCGACCCGTTGATCTCGGGAGGCGGACAGGAGCGCGGTCGTCGAGCCGGGACCCCGGACGTCGCCGGCGCAGCGGCATTCGCATCGGCGATCACCGCCACCGATGCCGAGCGCCCCGAGGCGGGACGACGACTCGGTGCTCTTCGTGACCGTCTCGTCGCCGGACTTCGATCCCAACTCGGCGATCGGCTGATGGCGACCGTCCTCGATGGTGGTGCGCCGGTTGCTGCTGGCATCGCCCATGTGATCGTGCGTGACGTGGAGGCCGAGGCGCTGTTGTTCTTGCTCGACGCGGCCGGCCTGCAGGCGTCGGCGGCCTCGTCGTGTTCGAGCGGAGCGCAGGATCCCTCTCATGTCCTGGCTGCGATGGGCATCGACCGCATCGTCGCGCAGGGATCGCTTCGGTTGTCGCTCGGTCACACCTCGACCGAAGCCGACGTCGATGCTGCGCTTGCGATCATTCCACCAGCGGTCGAGCGGCTCACGGCGTGCGGAGGGGGTTGAGATGACTGCTCGCTCACGCGAACCGGTGCTCGTGATGATGTCGGGAGGCGTCGATTCGTCGGTCGCTGCTGCGTTGCTGCTCGATGCCGGCCACGACGTTGTCGGTGTCACGATGAAGCTCTGGGGAGGACCGTCCGATACCGGTTGTTGCGCAGTGAGTGACGTCGACGATGCTCGACGGGTGGCTGACCGCCTCGGCATCGAGCACCACGTGTTCAACTTCGGTGACGACTTCGAACGCAACGTGGTTGCCCCGTACGTCGACGACCACGCTGCCGGGCGAACGCCCAATCCGTGTATCGAATGCAACCGGCACCTCAAGTTCGACCGGCTTGTGCGTCGGGCTGATGCGCTCGGCTTCGAGCGGATCGCCACCGGGCATCACGCCCGCGTCGTCGAGACGGCCCACGGCCCGCGGCTCGCTCGTGGAGTCGACGATGCGAAGGACCAGTCCTATGTGCTTCATGTGATCGAGGAGTCGGTGCTGCGACGGCTGTTGCTCCCGGTGGGAACGATGACCAAGAACGAGGTCCGGGCGATCGCGGCGGACCTCGGCCTTCGCACGGCGACGAAACCGGAGAGCCAGGACGTCTGCTTCATCACCAATCAACACGGTCGCAAGGCGTTTCTCGGCGATCGGATACCGCTGCGGTCGGCGGTTGTGCAGACCAGCAACGGCGACGATGTCGGCCGGGTCGAGGCGGTCGAGTTGGTGACGATCGGGCAACGCAAGGGGCTCGGGCTCGCAGGGGGTACCGATCCTCGGTATGTGATCGATGTCGATGCCGGCCGTGGTCGTCAGCCGGTGGTGACGGTGGGGGAGCGAACTGATCTCGCCGTCGGTCACACGCCGCTCGAGTCGTGGCGCTGGGTCGGTCGGGTGCTCGACGACTGCGAGCTCAGCTTCCAGTGCTCGGCCCATGGTTCGCCAGTGCCTGGCCGCGTCATCGCTGGTCGAGTCGAGTGGGCGGTTCCCCACCGCAAGATCGCCCTGGGGCAGAGCATCGTGGCCTACGACGCACAGGGGTGCGTGGTCGGCGGCGGTATCGCAGGCCGCCTCCCGCTCTGATCAGGCGATCGGCAGGCCCCGCCCAAGCGCAGTGGTCACGACCGCTCCAGGACGGCTCGGAGCCAGCAACAAGGATCGGACGGTCTGTTCTTCGGTCTCGCTGCGCCCGGTGACCACGGGAACCGTGACCGCAGATGTGAGCCGCAGCTCCAAGGCCAACCCCAAGGCATTGTTGGTGAAATCGGTGGCGGTGGTGTCGGATGCGGCCGGCGCAAGACCGGCAATTTCTCGAGTCACGAACAGCACCGGCTCGCGGAGGACTGTCGGATCGTGAACGACGAGTCCGTTCGGCACGAACACAAGGAAGCGGTTGGTCAGCTGGTGGAGTGCGTTCAGTGGGAACCAGGCACCGGCCCAGCCTCCGAGCGTCACGACTGCGCCGAGCACCCATCGTGCATCGGCCAGCAGGAGCGGACCGGCGGCAAGCCCGACGATGACGACCACAGTTGCCGGGATGACGGCAACGAACAGCACTGGTCCCGGTGCTCGGAGAAGAAAGCGTTGTTCGTCGCCATAGCTGACCCCGTCGACGAACCGGTCACCGACCCCGGGCAGGTGGAGGGCCACGGTGGCGAGCACAGCTCCACCGACCCCTGCCAGAATCAACACTGCATCGGTGTCGTTGCGACCTCCGACGTCGATGGACGCCCATACGCCGGCCGCCAGCGCCGCGGCTGTTCCGAGTCGAGCGACGGTGAGCGTGACCGGCCGGGCCACCGAGATGGCGATGAGCACCACCGTCCACGAGACCCATGCCCCGATGCTGACCGCCGTCCGGAATGGTTCGTCGGCTCCGTGCAGGGCGTGACCGATGAGTTCTCCCGTGGTGAACGGCGCAAGAACCCACAGGACGATCGCAGGAAGGATCAACCGGTTCGGGCCGGTCGGTAGCGGCAGCGTCACGACCTCAAACTATCCTCGCCCTCGATGGCCCCCTCAGACGACCCGGCAGCTCGAATCGGTGAGTTGCGTGCCGCGCTCGATCATCATGCGCGCCAGTACTACGAACTCGACGAGCCCGAGATCCCCGATGCCGAGTGGGATCGCCTCTATCGCGAACTCGTCGAACTCGAAACGGCCAACCCGTCCCTGGTCAGTGCCGACTCGATCACCCAGCGGATCGGTGGTTCAACCAGTACGGCCTTTGCGCCCGTCGCCCACATCGTGCCGATGATGTCGTTGCACAACGCGTTCGATGTCGACGAACTTCGCGGGTGGAACGAGCGGGTCGTCCGTCGGCTCGAGGATCAGGCGGTGCCCAAGTTCGCAGTGGAGCTCAAATTCGACGGTCTTGCCATCTCGTTGCGCTACGAGAACGGTGTCCTCGTGCAGGGGGCCACCCGAGGCGACGGCAAGATCGGTGAAGACGTCACCCACAACGTGCGAACCGTCACCGACATCCCGCAACGGCTCATCGGTGACTATCCGCCGATCCTGGAGATTCGCGGCGAAATCTATATGCGACTGTCGGCATTCGATCGACTCAATCAGCGCCAACGCGATGAGGCCGCGGCAACCGGGAAGGAGCCGAAGCTCTACGTCAATCCGCGCAACACGGCTGCAGGCTCGCTGCGTCAGATCGACGCTGCAGTCACTGCTGATCGCGAACTCTCGTTCTTTTGTTATCAACTCGGCCTGGTCGAGGGCGGTCCCGAACTCGGGTCGCACACCGAAACGCTTGCGTGGCTCGCGTCGCTCGGTCTTCCCGTGAACGAGCACACGAAGCCCTTTGAGTCGATCGAGGAGGTCGAGCGCCGCGTCGCAGAGTTCCACGCCATGCGTCACGATCTCGACTATGAGTTCGACGGGGTGGTCGTGAAGGTCGACGACCTCCGGCTTCAGGCAGAACTCGGTGCCGATGCGAAAGCCCCGCGCTGGGCCATCGCCTACAAACTGCCACCCGAGGAGCGCACCACCACGCTGCTCGACATCGAAGTGTCGATCGGACCCTCCGGTCGCGCCACCCCCTTCGCCGTGCTCGAACCGGTCTTTGTCGGTGGTGTCACGGTCGGGACCGCAACGCTCCACAACGAGGACCAGGTGGCGACGAAGGATGTTCGGCCCGGCGACACCGTGATCGTGCGCAGGGCCGGTGACGTCATTCCTGAAGTGCTCGGTCCGGTGCTCGCCGATCGCGACCCGAGGAGCAAGCCCTGGGAGTTTCCGAAGGACTGCCCGGTGTGTGGTGAGGCCCTCGTGCGCGACGACACCGCGGCGGCAACGCATTGTGTCAACTTTCGCTGTCCGCGCCAGGTGCGTGGTCGCATCGAACACTTCGCCGGTCGTGCTGCAATGGACATCGAGTTTCTCGGTGAGAAGAGTGTCGATCTCTTCGTGTCGCTGGGCCTCCTCGACGATGTTGCCGACCTGTACACACTCGACTTCGAACGCATTCTCGCCCTCGAAGGGTTCAAGCAGAAGTCCGTCGACAACCTGCGAGGCGCGATCGAAGGTTCCAAGGCACGGCCTCTCGGCAATCTGTTGTTCGGCCTTCGCATTCCCGAAATCGGGCAGGTCAACGGACAGACCCTTGCCGGTGCCTTCGGTTCGATGTCGGCCATCCAACGCGCGACGGTCGAAGAGATCGCCGCGGTCGACGGGTTCGGACAGGTCATCGCAGAAGCGGTCCACGCCTGGTTCGCCACCGACAATGCGAAGGATCTCATCGGCCGACTCTCGGCCGCCGGCCTCACCATGGAAGCGGCCCAAGTCGACCGGTCGAAGGAGCAGACGCTCGAAGGTCATGCCGTCGTCGTCAGCGGCACGCTCGAACACTTCACCCGCGACGGGGCCAAGGAAGCGATCCTCGAGCGCGGTGGCAAGTCGCCGGGAAGTGTGTCCAAGAAGACCTTGGCGCTGGTTGTCGGGGCCGACCCCGGCGCATCCAAGGTGAGCAAAGCCGAGGAGTCGGGTGTTCCGATCATCGACGAAGCGGGATTCGTGCAACTGCTCGAGACGGGCGAACTTCCCGGGTGAGGGCAACCGACGTTCGGGCGATCTGCTGGGATGTCGGCGGCGTTTTCACCAACACGCCGCATGCGGCGATTGCTTCACTGGCCGGTGAGCATCAGATCGATGTGTCGGCGCTCTCCGATGCGATCTTCGGTCCGTTCGATGTCGATACCGATCATCCGTGGCATCGCCTCGAGCGGGGGGAACTCGAGCTGCGGGAGGGTTGGCCGTTGATCGAAACCGAACTGGCCAACCTCGGTGTCGACCTCACGTTGCACACGGTGTTCCGGCGCATCAGCGACAGTGGTGACGATCGATCCGAGGTGGTGCAGCTCGCACGCGAAGCCCACGCCAAAGGGATTCACAATGCGATCATCACCAACAACGTGCGTGAGTTTGCCGATATCGGCGATGGTCGCGGCTGGCATCGATGGGCGCCACTGGACGCGATGCGGGTCGTCGCCGACTCGTCGGCACTCGGCATTCGCAAACCGGATCCGGCGATCTACCGACACACGCTGCGCGAACTCGACGTCGACCCGCACGAAGCCGTCTTCGTCGACGACACGGCGGTCAACGTGGCCGCCGCTGCTTCCCTCGGAATGCACGGCGTGCTCGTCGGCAGCGATCCAGGTCCGGCCCTCGAACGGGTTCGAGAGATCGTCGGCCTCAGCTGACGGTGAAGTTCCAGTCGATGGTCTCCGTTTCGCCCGGACGAGCGATCTCTTCGTACACCGCCATCGCGCAGTTGTCGTCGGCTGCGAGTGCTTCGATCAACTGGCCTGTGCCGGGCGTGAACAGGTATTGCTGCAGGCCTTCGACGTAACGGGTTTGACTGGTCACGTCGACGCCGAACTGGCAATTGCTGTTGGG
Source organism: Acidimicrobiales bacterium (assembly GCA_049437325.1). GTDB lineage: Bacteria > Actinomycetota > Acidimicrobiia > Acidimicrobiales > Aldehydirespiratoraceae > UBA11606. The sequence continues at coordinate 3,956 of JBMTIM010000001.1, read as the reverse complement.
TGAGATCGTCAACCGAACCAGGCGGTACCCGGGTGCGAGATCGATCCCGACCTGTTGTTGTTGGAGGACTTCGTCACCGCGCTGCGGGACGATGCCGTCGATTCCAGGTGCATTCAGGACGGAAATGTCGCCGCGATCGTTCCCGCCCACCAAGGAGGCAACGACGAACATTGCGATTCCGAGGCCGAGAAGGGTCGAGAAGATGATGTACTGACGTCGCTGCACGTCATGATTCTGGCAGAACGGCGCGCACTAGTCGTTGCCGGGTGGGGAGCCACCAGCGGTTGCTGAGGGCCGGTTACGTTTGACGTCGATGTCCGCCTTTCCCCCTGTCGGCGAGATCGGCCGTGTGCTCGGCGGCCGCTATCGACTCGTGACGCCGATCGGCGCCGGTGCATCAGCTCGTGTCTATCTCGCAGACGACATCACGTTGCGCCGCCGGGTGGCCGTCAAGGTGCTGCACCCCGGACTTGCGGACGATCCGGCATTTCTCCGTCGCTTCCAAGCCGAAGCCCAGTCGGCCGCATCGCTGAACAGTCCCTACGTGCTCGGCGTCTACGACTGGGGCCACGATGACGTTGCCTATCTGGTGACCGAGTACCTCGGTGGCGGGAGTCTGCGGTCGCTGCTCGACGCAGGCCATCGGCTTTCGCCGAGCCAGGCGCTGCTGCTCGGTCTCGAGGGTGCTCGCGGCCTCGACTACGCGCACGACCGCGGGCTGGTCCATCGCGACATCAAGCCCGGGAATCTGCTGTTCGGTGATGACGGACGACTCCGTATCGCAGACTTCGGGTTGGCACGTGCCATCGCAGAAGCGGGGTGGACCGACGAAGCCGGCTCACTGGTCGGCACGGCGCGCTACGCCGCACCCGAGCAGGCGCGTGGTGAACGGGTCGGGCCCGCCAGCGACATCTTTGCGCTGGCGTTGTCGATCAATGAATCGGTGAGTGGCTCGGTCCCGTTCACCAACGACAGCGTCGTTGCCACCTTGATGGCGCGAACCGAACAGCCATTCGAACCCGACCCGGATCTGGGGCCACTCGTCTCTCTCCTGCGCAGAGCAGGTGCGCTCGATCCAGCGGATCGACCCGCAGCGGGCGAGCTCGCCGAAGCCCTTCTGTTGGCTGCATCGAACCTGCCGCCTCCCGCCCCGTTGCCGCTCGTCGGTCTGGGGGCAGACGTCGACGCAGTGCTCGATCCCACCGAACACGGCACGTCGCATGTTTCGCCGTCGCCGTCGCCGTCGCCGTCGCCGGTGGTGCGCAGTGCAGTCGAGGAGACGGCGCCCGCTCGACGATGGCCGTGGGCCCTGCTCCTCGCCGCCATCATCGCACTCGTGGCGGCCACTGCGACGAGTGCGTGGCGAAGCGAGACGGAAACCCTTGCCGTCGTGCCCGACGTCGAAGGCCAGGACCGCATGACTGCGGTCGCCGAACTGGCGACGTACGGCTGGGAGCTCGACATTGTCGACGTGAGGGAAGCGGACACCGGGTTCGACGAGGTCGTGCGAGTCGATCCTCCGCCGGGCCGAGCGCTTGCGGCCGGCGAGACCGTGCGGCTCTTCGTGTCCCTCGGTGAGCCACTGGTGGTCGTGCCGGAGACGATCGGCCTGTCGATCACCGATGCCGCAGATCGGCTCACCGCTGCAGGTTTCACGGTCGGCGAGATCAGCGAGGCCGCAGATGAGACCGTGGCCTCGGGGCTGGTGCTCGCAGTGGTCACGCCGGGAGGCGCCGTCGAACTCGAGCCCGGCACCGTCGTCGACCTGATCGTCTCCACCGGCCCGCAGGACCGGACCGTCCCCGACGTGGTGGCCAGCGGCGATGCAGCTGACGCGATCGTTCAACTGGCTGCGCTTCGGCTGACGGCCACCGAGGTGCGCGAGTTCGACGAGACGATCGCAGCCGGTGAGATCATCCGGTACGAGCCCCCTCCCGGCACCATCGTCCCGGTCGGGACAGATGTCGTGATCGTGGTGTCCGACGGTCCTCGCCCTCGGCCCGTTCCCGACGTGATCGGCCTCGATGTTGCCGACGCCACGGAGATCCTCGAAGCCGAAGGCTTCGTGGTCGTTGGGGTGCTCGGCTCGCCCTCGCTTGCGGTGCTGGCGACCGACCCGGCCCCAGGCGAGGTCCGCCCCAAGGGGACGGAGATCGTGATCGCGACCAGCCTCACCGGCGACTGACCCAGGCGGGCACCGGACCCCCGGCTCGGTGATCTCGTGTTCTACGGCTCGGTGATCGCGTCCACTCGTTCGATCAACTCACGGACCACGTCAGGTGCAGTGTTGTCGCCCGAGTCGCCACCCGCGGGCGGCGCCAAGATCGACGCAAGGGCGAGAATCTTCGACGAATCACCCGTGAGTTTGATGGCGCCACCGAACAACGCCGGCATGACCTGGGTCGGGTCGCGATCGATGAACAGCTGCTTCGCCAAGGCCCAGGGCACCTCGATCCCGAAGTCTGGGTTGTCGAGATGACCTTCCTCGATCAAGAGCGCAGGGCCGGTGGTGTCGATGTGTCCAAGAATCGACTCGTCGGCGAATGGAGGATCGGTGACCGTGACATTGGCGGCGAGTTGCAGCGCAGCATCCGCGGTGGCGTTCGCAGCCTCGGCCTCGTGGTCGGCGTAGTCGGCGCGGAGTTCCCGCATGGCGGCGATCCACTCGGGACTCAGAAAGGGGTAGCGCATCTCCTCCAGAGTACGGGAACACCGGCTGAGGTAACGCACCGTGCAGCATCCGAACGGCCCCGTATCCTTCAGCGCATGTCCGAACGCATCACTCGCGACGAGGTGATCCATGTGGCGCGACTTGCTCGTCTCGAGCTGACCGAAGCCGAGATCGATGAATTCACCGGCCAACTCGGTGACATCCTCGAGCACGCTGCCGACGTCGAAGCGCTCGACGTGGGGGACATCGAGCCCACCTCACACCCACTGCCGATGAGCAATGTTTTGCGCCCCGACGTGCGGCGCCCCTCCCTCGCACGTGACGAGTTCTTGGCGCAGGCCCCGGCAGCCGAGTCCGGACAGTTCCGAGTACCCCCGATCCTGGGCGAGGAGCCATGAGCGCGCTCGGTATCGCTGCGGCCGTCCGGAGCGGGGAGCGGTCTGCCGTCGAGGTCGTCGAGGAGTACCTCGACCGCATCGAGACGCTCGACGCGGAACTGAATGCGTTCAATCTCGTGATGGCCGACGAGGCGCGGAGGGTGGCGGCAGCCGTCGACGAGCGCATTGCTGCCGGTGATGATCCCGGGCCCCTGGCCGGCGTGCCGGTCGCCTTGAAGGACAACATGTGTACGAGGGGCATTGCGACAACGTGCAGCTCGAAAATCCTCGAGGGCTGGGAACCGCCTTACGACGCAACCGTTGTCGAGCGCCTGGCAGCTGCGGGTGCCGTCGCAGTGGGAAAGACCAACCTCGACGAATTCGCCATGGGATCCTCGACAGAGAACTCGGCGTTCGGCCCGACCCGCAACCCACTCGACGTCGAGCGGGTGCCCGGCGGCTCCAGCGGTGGCTCGGCGGCTGCGGTTGCAGCCGACCTCGCGCCGATCTCGCTCGGATCCGACACGGGTGGTTCGATCCGTCAGCCTGCTGCGTTCTGCGGTGTCGTCGGGATGAAACCGACTTATGGAGCGGTGTCTCGTTACGGCCTGATCGCGTTCGGCTCGTCGCTCGATCAGATCGGACCGTTCTCCACCTCGGTGGCCGACTCCGCTGCTGTCTTGGAGGTGATCGGCGGTCACGACCCCCTCGACTCGACCTCGATCGATGCTCCGGCGTTCGATCTTCGATCCGTGCTCGATCGCGGCGTCGACGGAATGCGGATCGGCATTCTGCGCGAGCTCAGCGGTGGCCCCGGCAGCGTCGACGGTATTGCACCGGACGTGCAGGCCTGCACGACCGCCGCGGCCGAAGCCCTCGAAGCAGCGGGTGCGAGGGTGCAAGACGTG